>CACEWA010000007.1 GCA_902563095.1 uncultured Candidatus Poseidoniales archaeon
TCATTCACCGCCTCCGTCAACTGTGTCTTCTGCCTTAGGAGCTTCTTCTGCTGATTCATTAACATCGGATGCTTCAGATTGTGAGAATTCAGGATCTACTTCTTCTTCTGCATACTCTGCAGATTCACGAACTCCTAAGATTGTTTGACGAATTACGTGGTTCTCGTCGTTTAGGTTAGAGCGTGGGTGGTAGCGAATTAGTTCTTCTTCGTCTCTAGTGACTGGATAAGATGGGATGGTGACCTTTTGGTCTCCAATGCAAATTTGTCCATGGGTTACAAGTTGTCAAGTCATCCAAGGATTCTGGTGGCCAATTCGCTGCAACCCGTGCAGCTGAGAGAATGGCTGACCAACTAAAGGAGAAGGAATTCACTCAGGTTATTGTCAAGTACCGTGGCCCTGGTGGAAACAAGTCAAACAATACAGGTCCAGGAGCACAGGCTGCAATCCGTGCTCTAACTCGTGCTGGAGTAACAGTCACTCGTATCGAGGACGTAACTCCAATCGCTCACGATGGAACGAAGAAGAAGGGTGGCCGCCGTGGCCGCCGTGTCTGATATTTGAGGTGTTGAAAATGAAGGCAGAAGTTGTAGAGGGTTGGCCAAAAGACAACAAGATTAGAATCATTCTTTCTGATACAAATGCTGCACAGGTGAACAGTCTTCGCCGTGCAATTCTAGCAGATGTTCCGAAGATGGCTATCACCAAGGTCCGTTTCGAGCAAGGTGTTACACAAGATGACCAAGGAGAGATTATTGAATCAGTCAATGTTTTGCCTGATGAGGTTCTTGCTCACCGTCTTGCTATGGTTCCAGTTCCAACATTCTTAGAGGAATTTGTATTCCCTCAAGACGATCCAAACAATGAGAACCTACCTGAAGACCAGTGGGGTTCTCCTTTGTCTCAAATCATCTACCATCTTTCAATCAGAGGACCTCCTTCAGATTCAGAAGATGAATTCAAGACAGTTTATGCTGGCGACCTAAATGTACTTGGTGAAACCAAGTTACAAATCAAGGATGAACACAAGCGTATTCCATTGACCATCCTTTCCAAGGGCCAATATCTAGAGTTGTACGCTTACGCAACACTAGGCCGTGGAAAAGATCACGCAAAGTGGTGCCCTGCATCAGCAGTAACTTTCCAGCCAAGACAGAAAGCAACACTTGCAAAACCAAAGAAGGCAAATGTACTATTCAATCTTGACCTAACCTCAAAGTCAGGTCGCAAAATCAATTCAAAGATGTTCACAAACAAGGAATGCACAGATGTTGATGCAGTTCTTGATTTAGAGAGAGCACTCCACCAGGTTGGTTATGGAACAGGACGTGATGAGGCATTCGATAATGCGATTGTCATGGAAGATATTGAAGGAGAATATGTATTTTCATTCGAATCCGATGGTTCACTACCTTCTGAAGAAATATTCAACAGAGCTTGCGCTGAATTAGTCTCTCGTTTCGAGAAGATTACCGGTGAAGTCGATACAGCACTTGCTTGAATCGGTTACGAGTAATGCCATTTTGGCGAATTATCATGACCTATGTAGTGTAGCGTAAGCCCGATGAGTGAGGTCACGGTTCAAGTCGGAGGTCATGTGACACTGCTATTTTCCATTCACTCTAAACCACTTCTCGCTAGAAATCAAGGGTCTAAAGGAGCGGGACTTTGTCTAGAAGACGGTGTTTTGTCAACAGTCAAAATTCTACCAAAAGGTCCTGATAAAATTACAGTAACTTCAATGCACGGAAGTCCGATTGAAGAAGGAGAACAATTGTACCTTGAAATCTTGAATTCATTTCGAGAAGTTTTCAATATTGAATCATCAGTAAGTATCGATGTGCAATTAGAACTCCCAGTTTCACAAGGATTTGGTATGTCAGCAGCAGGATTGCTGGCCACTAGTCTTGCCCTTGGAGAAGTGTTTGATTGCGGAGATGAAGGCCAACTTGCTAGACTAGCACACAGAATTGAAAGGAAATTTTCAGGAGGCCTTGGAGATATTCTCGGGCTCTGGGCAGGGGGCTGTGAATTACGAGTAACCCCTGGTAGCCCTCCATTTCCAGGCAAAGCATACGGTTTTGATGTAGGGTGCCCAGCAATTTTGGTTTGGGACCCAGAAGGACAAAAGCACACATCGAATTACATCGATGATCCCGACTGGGAAAGAAAAATTACGGCAGCAGGGGAAGCTGCAGTTGAACGATTAAAGAGGCACGATTGGAATCCTGATGCTTGGAATATTTTGCTTGAAGAGGCAGACCGTTTTGCATTAGAATCCGGCTTATTAGATGAAAACGCAAGAGCAAATCTATTCAGTACCATCATCGACAACTCAGATGAAACAATGAGTTGTCATTTGTGCATGTTGGGAACATCATTAATCGTAGTACCAAGGGATTTGAAAGTAGAATTCGATACTAGTGCCTTAGCCCAAAAACTTCGAGCGCTCGGTTTAGGAGTAAGAGAAACTACTCTTCAGTAGGATTATTCAACGGTTCCAAATCTAGAGGCCCACAGTCCAGTAAGACTGTTCCTGGAATGTATACATTGTCGCAGAAACCATGCCTGAAAACCAATGCACCTTGGCCCCATGATTCAACATAACGGCTTGCCTGCTTGACGGTTTTCTTTCTTTGAAAATTCACATCAGCACCATAGAAATGCTTGGCATCTATCCACGCAACAGGCTCTCCGTTGATTTCTACATGGTCTAAGAACAACAGGTCGGGCGTATTTACCGGCCTTCCATGTTCCTTCATTTGCTCTTTGACCATCTCTCCCTGTCTTCTCAGCCTTACACCTTGTTCTTCAAACCAATCAGCAAGAATATCTTCGAACAGATCTGCTCGAACATGGGTCTCTGATTGGTCGACATTGCTAACTCTATCTGCGGCTTCAGCAGCTTTGAACTCATTTCTCTCCCTTTCTTTGAACTTTGAAGGAGCACGCAATGTCTCCTTTATCCTAGATTTCGACCATCCCATTTCTTTGAGGACAACTCGAAATACATTCATTGGGGGGAAATCGAATTTTTTGGATAAGTCAACGATACTAACGCCTTCCCTATACAATCTCATAATCGCCTTACCTCTTGCCTGAAGCCGCCCGTGAGAGTAGACGGTTTTTTGCTGCAGCAACGCACTCCTAAGTGACAAGGCTTGGTCTAAGGTCATGTCCAAGTCATCTACCATCTTTCCAATTTCTGCAACTCTTTCATCGGGAAGCCATCCAAATTCACCTCTACGAACTACCTTTGCGGCTAGCGTAGATTCTGTTTTTAGAGCAACAGGATTATTTTCCCAATCAAATGAAAAACGCCTGGGCTCTTCAAAATCTTCAGGTATCCCAATGGGCAATGGCGTTTGGGAAAATCGATTATTCGCAGTATTTTTGGCAGCAGAATCGAATTCTATATGTCTTTCAACTAGCAAATGTTTGGCAGTACCGCCATGTCGTTTTGCCTTGTTAGGTTTCTTACCTCGGCGGTTATTTTTCTTTGAGCCGCCCCCTGCCATATTACCGTCTGGGTGCCCCCGTTCCATAGATACACCGGTCATTTGATGTTAGATAAATCCGAGATAAATTGCTCACCTTGCTTTTTCATAAACGCATTAATTTGCTTAGAGAACATTGCTAGAATAATTGAAACTTCGCAACTAGCATGCACTTCAATCCCTCCATCTTCTTGATACAGGAAGGTTAAACAAATTTGTAAATTTTTCAATCCTTTTGCTATGGGGCGCTCGTTTCGACTTTGACCTTCTCCCAACAATTCAATTTCACAGAAACCATCACCTTCACGGATCGAATTAACTAGCCATTTAGTTTCGATTAAACTGCCTTTGATAACTTGGAAAATCGCAAGATGATCGCCTTCATCTATTGTTTCTGGCTTTGTTGCCAACATACTTTTGGCATTACTATTCCAATCTGGCCATTTGCTGGGATTCCTAAACGCATCCAATCCTTTCTTGACTTGTTCAGGAGGCATCTGCTCTCTTACTGTGTGAGAGAAAACTCTGCCCATGTATAGCCCAAGTTGTAATGCAGCATTGATGTTGTGGGCAACCATGCCATTAATTCAAGTGAGAGGAGTAGATGGGGGTATATGCGACGACTGTTGGCACTTGCCGTTGTTTTAGTGATGGTCCTACCTCTTGTTTCAGTAGCAGATGAAACCCAAGGCCCTCTGGGATGGGCTCTATCTGGAGGGGGTTTTGAGGATGAAATTCTAGCAGGCCATGTTGTATTAGATGATGAGAGCATTGTAGTTGCCGGCTCTTTCACATCAGCAGCCATGTTTGGAGACATAGGCCTTGGAGCTGAGGGAATGTCTGGCGATACAGACATGTTTGTTGCAGTAATGAACTCAACAGGAAATTGGACAGCTGCATACAGTTACGGTAGTGATGGCGCTGATGGAATCGACGCAATCGCTCTACACACATCTGGCGATTTGATTCTAGTCGGTCATTTCTGTCTAGGTACTGCAGGCGAATATTGCGCAATGAATATGTCTTCTTTCACTCTAAACAAAAGTCAAGATAATGAAGAAGGAGATGCCTTTGTAGGCCGATTTGCAATAACTGGAAACTCTCTCACTCCAATTTGGATAAGGACTATTTCCAATCAGGATGATCTAACTGGATTCGATGTAGAAATTGGTCCGAACGGTGGGATTTCAGTAGGAATCTTCCACAAAGGCTTCTTGTCCGTAGATGGCGAATTTTTACCTGGTGCTCAAGGAACTAGTCTTGCTTTGCTTCACTACGATGAGAACGGACAAATACTGTGGGTCAACGGTATTACTAGTCAAGACGGGATTGAGTCCTTTGGAGGTATGTGCTATTCATTGGATGGTTACCTCCATGTAGTTGGCACATATGTTGGGTCAATTATGTTCGTAGAGCGAACAGATTCACAAGGCGAGGCAGATATTTTTACAGCACAAATTGATGGTAACGGTAATTTCACTTGGACCTCATTCGCAGGCGGCACTGGAGAAGAATGGGCTAATGATTGCGCAGTAGACAGTTCTGGAACAGTGCATGTTGTTGGGCAATTGGAAGGAACAGCACAATTTGGCGTCATCAATGCTACTTCAAATGGCTGGAGAGACATGTTCCATGCAACCATTTCTTCAAATGGAATCTGGACCAATGTCAATAATGCTGGCGGTGGTGGCTGGGAGATAATCGAAACACTAGTTATCGATTCCAAGGACAATATCATAGTTACAGGAACTTACACCTCAACCTTTACTCTAGGTGTAGACCAACTGACGGACAAAGACTCTAACGGAGAGAAGAGAGATGTATTCGTAGCACAAATAGACCCCTCAAATGAATGGGTTTGGGCAGTTTCTGCTGGAGGAACCGGAGACGATATAGCCGCTTCAATCCAATTCGGCTTCGACGAATCACCAATCATTGGAATGACAATACAAAATACAGCCACATTGGGTAACTTCACAGTTTCTTCAGCAGGATATAGCGATGTAGCATTTTGGAATTATGCTAGAGATCACGATTCCGATGGTCTTACGGATGGCTCAGATAACTGTCCAAGAGTTGCCAACCCCGAACAAACGGATACTGATGGTGACTTGTATGGCGATGCTTGTGACGATGATGATGATGGAGACGCAATCGGAGACGATTGGGACGATTGTTCACCTGGAGAAACTGGATGGGTTTCTGCGCCAAACACCGACCATGATAGCGATGGCTGCAGAGATGCCACAGAAGATTTCGATGATGATGAAGATGGGATTTTAGACCATTATGACCAATGTCCAGAAGGGCCGGTAGGTTGGACTTCCACCATTGAGAATGACGAGGATCAAAATGGATGTGAGGATGTCGATAGTGACGGAGATGGCTTTGTAGATCAATTAGACAAGTGCCCGGAAATTTATGATGACCAAGCAGATTTAGACGGTGATGGAATCGGAGATGCTTGTGAAAATGACACAGACGGAGACGGAATCCTCGATCAATTCGATAATTGCCCATACGATTCATTCAGTTGGGTTAGCGAGCATGATATCGACCATGACCAAGATGGTTGTAGAGACGCTGACAGGGATGCAGATGATGATGGAGATGGCGTATTAGATCTTTCAGACGATTGTGCTGTAGGCGAAATAAATTGGAATGCATCATTTGATCATGATGGCGATGGTTGTCACGACGATTACGAAGATTCAGATGATGACGCTGATGGAGTTTTTGATTCTCAAGACTCTTGTCCACGTGGATATGTTGGACAGGCTGGTGTCGGAATGGACTTAGATCAAGACGGATGTGTTGATTCAATGGAAGATGATGACGACGATAATGACGGAGTTACCGATGCTGAGGACCAGTGCCGATTTACGCCTCAGGGAATGGAAGTAGATTCCGAAGGGTGTTCCGGTGTTCAACTAGACGATGATGGAGATGGCGTGCACAATCTCAACGATCTTTGCCCTTCAACCCCTGCTGGTGAAATAGTATCTTCAACAGGTTGTACTGTGGAAATTAGTGAAGAAACCAAAAGTAATTCTGAAGAAGACGAAGAATCCTTTTCACTGATTACTATTTTATTCATTGTTGCAGGAATATTGGTTGCTGTAGCAGCTTATGTTACATTCAAACCTCAGCCACCGCTACCGCCTAAACCAGTACCAAAAGTTGGCGAAGAGGCAACATCAACTGTAAACGATGGAAGGGGCCAAGGGGATGGCGGAATTGCTTCTGCCGACATCGGTGATACCGGCCTCGATATCGATGCTAGTAAGCCCGAGGTCGCTACAGATGAAGTCTGAAGCAGCAGTTAGAATCGCTGCTTCATCCAAAGCTCCACTGATCATTGCCTTTTCATCATCTGACCACTTGAAGATTTGAGGAAGCATTCTCTTACCCCAGAATCCCATTATTTCTCCACGCATCTCGTCTTGAACGAACGGCAAAGTAGACAAAATCCCTGAGAAGGTTTTGACATTTTCACCAGAGTTTAGATGTTCAATTGCCGCTTGAGCAAGTTCTCTCTTCCACGGTCTAGAAATGTGCACAGTAGCATGACTTGGCTCACCTCCAATGTGTTTGACAGCAATTTTTGCCACCTTTCTTGCTTGTTCGAGGAATGCTCGAAGATAGGCCTCGGCTTCTAATGAAGCCAACTCTTCTTTACTTAGTGAACCGGGCAAATCGAAAGTTCTTCCAGCCATCAAATCACTGTTGCCTTGCATTTTCCACCAATCCTCTGCCATGTGAGGCGTTGCAATAGAAATCATATGGCTCCAAGTTTCGAGAATTTCCCGCCCTACCTCTGGATTTCCTCCTCCTCGACGACGATACCAATTCAAATCTTTAACCAAATCAAAGTGGCTTGCATCCACTGCTCCACGCAGATCATATCTGTCCATTGCGTCTTGCCATTGCAAACATCTTTGTTTGAGCCGAGCCTTCATCCACAGGTCAATTTCACTCGCATTTCCGTCCCATGCCAAGATGTTGGAAGGTATGCCGTACAACTGAACCATTTGCCGATAATTTGCTTCTAATGCCGTGTCAGACCAATCCATGCCTGCAGTTGGATTTGCGGCGAACAGAATAAACAGCCTAACGGTATCTGCGCCATATTTCTCTATCATTTCTTCTGGCGAAACAGTGTTTCCTAGACTCTTACTCATCTTCGCACTCCTTTCAGTTAAGATGAAATTACATTGAGGGCATTTTTGACCGGCATGAGCAACTGACAATGTAATTCCACAAGGTTCACACCATGGGGCTGCTTTATTCACCATACCTTGGCATAACAGCTCTTCAAATGGCTCGTCAATGTTGTGTAATCCAATGTCTCGTAGTGCCTTTGTCCAAAACCTAGCATAAATCAGATGCATTTGAGCATGCTCAATTCCACCGCAATAGAAATCTACATTCATCCAATGATTTGCAATTTTTGGGTCGAAGCATGTCTCATTTTGCATAGCATCTGTGTATCGTAAGAAGTACCAAGATGAGTCTACGAATGTATCCATTGTATCTGTCTCTCTCCTGGCAGGCTCGCCACACTTAGGACATATGACATTACAGAAAGATTCACTCGATTCTAACGGATTCCCTTTACCATCAAAAACAACGTCTCGAGGTAGTTCAACAGGCAGTTGGTCTTCAGGGACAGGGACCACTCCACAAGAATCACAATGAATAATTGGAATTGGAGTGCCCCAGTATCTCTGTCTACTGATTAACCAAGGCCTAATTTTCCAATTGATTGTACTATTGCCTGCACCTATGTTCTCTAATGCCTGACACACTGCGGACTTTGCATCATCGCCATAAAGGCCATCGAATCCATCCATTCCAGAATTAACCATCCAACCCAAATCGCATTCAGCCTCTTCTAATTCAGAGTCAGCCGAATCATCCTCTGTCATAACTAGTACACGCTTTATTGGAATGTCATACTTCTTTGCGAAATCAAAATCTCTCTCATCATGCCCAGGTACTGCCATAACTGCGCCGGTACCATATGATGCGATTACGAAATTACCAACCCATATCGGGACCCTTTCTCCAGAAAGAGGATGAATCGCAAATGCTCCAGTAGGAACTCCCTTCTTCTTGCCCATGTTTTTGATTCGGTCGAATTCACTCATCACGATTATTTCATTGTGAAGAGCCTTCCAATCTGCCTCATATTGGGTGCCAGCAACCAGTTTCTCAGCTAGTTCATGTTCAGGAGCCAAAGTGACAAACGTCACGCCAAATAGTGTGTCTGGCCTAGTAGTAAAAACACGAATAGTTTCATCCATGCCTTCAACAGCAAATTCGATTTCGGCACCTTCAGATTTACCAATCCAATCTTGTTGTAACGCCTTTACATTTTCAGGGAAACTAATGGTTTCTAAACCATCGAGTAACTCTTGCGCATATTTAGTAATGTCAAGGAACCACTGGCTCATTCCCTTCTGAATAACCGGGGCATTACATCTCCAGCATCTGCCCGCTTTTACTTGTTCATTTGCAAGAACAGTGCTGCACGGTTCACACCAGTTTACGGGTGCGAATTCTTGGTAAGCCAGACCTTTTTCTAAGAATTTCAGGAAGAACCACTGATTCCATCGATAATATTGAGGATCGTGGCTCTTGACCAGTCTTCTCCAATCATACGAGAAACCCATACGCTTGATTTGTTCAGTAATCGAAGCCATGTTTCTTTCTGTGATGTCATGAGGGTGCCCTCCTTCTTCGATTGCTGCGTTTTCAGCTGGCATTCCAAAGGAATCGAATCCCATTGGGTATAGGACATCGAACCCCATCAATCTCTTATATCGAGCAACTGCGTCTCCAATTGAATAATTCCGCACGTGTCCCATGTGCATTTTCCCAGAAGGGTAAGGGTACATCTCAAGGCAGTAGAACGTCGGATTGTTCTCATTGTATTCCACATTAAAAATGCCAGAATCTTCCCATGCCTTTTGCCAGGATTCTTCTGTATTTTGTGGAATATAATCCGACATCAAAACACCTCTTCGCCCCTACGGGGCGAGTAGTCGACATATGTAATGGCCTTGAAACCATCTACAGAATCATAGTTCAGTAGTCTCAAGTAAGAACACAGCTTCTCTAGTCAAGCAGTATCTGTTTCGAACTCCACTCTTCTTTTTCTCGACCAATCCGAACTTTTGGAGGGTTCGAAGATGGTGGCTGACCAACTGTTGAGATCTCTCTAAGCGATGTGCTAATTCGGCCTGTGTAGGGAATTTGTTCATTTGTCCATCATCATCTAACAACCGCAGAATCTTCCCCTGCAAACTGTTAGGGTCTGGGGAAAGAGGAGGTAATGGTAAATCCTCGTCCAATATTCCAGGGTGTAAATTTGAGGTAAAAGGATAGAATCGTACCAAGCGACCATCTGCTCTTCTCCAAATTCTATCTTCGTCTTCTAGAATCTTCAGATGGTGGGTAATTTGTCCGTTTGACATTTCTAGAGCCGCCATCAATGCACGGAAATGACAACCCGGATTAGCGGTTAGATAGCCCATCAAACGCCCTCTCTGATAGCGACCATCACTAGTTTCGCTAGTTCTCCCAACCAATCCAAGGAACCAGAGTCCAGCACTTGTTGCAGGTATTCTCCAAGATTCATTTGTAGCGATTAGTGCCACAAGAAGTGACAAGATTCCACTGCTAGCAACTACTACTCCAACAGTCACAAGAACCGGGCTCACTTCATCGCCTTCACTTTCAGTCGGACTAACGATAGCAATCTCAGAATCTTCTTCCACTGTATCTGAAATCACTTGTTGAGAATATACTTCTTCAACAGCAAATGAAACAGCTGCGAAATCAGAACATTCTGGCGCAGCATCGGTTTCATGGACAAGATATTCTCCACTAGCACCGCGTTCAGGGGACCATGTGGCGAGACCTTTCGCTTCAGCAAGAGTTAGAATCCCTTCATCGGGGGAATTGAGTAGCCAGCATGTGCCCAATTCGTTTGTCGTGGAACTCCATGTGCCAGAAATTACTCTGGAGGCCACTTCTTCCACTTCCTCAACAACTTCTTCCTCACTTGTTTCTTCAGAAACTATAGGCCAATCAAAACTGACAGAAGAACGGATTTGTGGAGAAGTGGTTGTTTCAAAGAATAGCGTGTATTGACCATCATCTAACCCCTCCATTTCGAATTCAAGCGTATCCAATTCCATTTGCGATGCACGAATTGAAAATTGCTCGATGTAGTTACATTGAGACAACTGCTGCTCAACTTGCTCTCCTGCCTGGAATAGAGTAGTTTCCAATCCACAAATCGAGAACCATGAAATTTCAAAATCATCGCCCACAATAGTTGGAGAGATTGTTAGTAAATCCTCTCCACTAACTTCTGCATCTATGTTCAAAGTAGTATCTTCACAGTATGCATCACGCTCTCTAACCAATGTGATTATGTCAGTAGCATACAAATCATGTTCAGGAATTTCCATCACTACTAATAGATCACCAGGAGGGATATGGCAACCAAACATGTCGATGAATGACCACTCAGGTTGAGTGAATAATCTGGAAGTTTCAGGTTGCAATTGGTATTCGACTTCAATCTCAGTACATTCTTTGATTGAACGAGAATCCATAACAACATTGCCCGATGAATCTACTACCCAAATCTCGCCACGGCAAGAAGTAGTGAAATCAAGCGCAACATCCTCGTCTCCGTTATTGAATATCGAGATATCGGGAGCGAAATTCTCCATTTCTCCAAATTGACTATCTCCTTCGAGAATCAAATCTAGTGCAATCGATTCCAAGTTGCCTGAATAGATTCCTTGGTCTCCATCAGGTGCTGCGTCCAGTGAAAATGTCTCTGAAAGCACACTATTTCCTAAGGAAATTTTGAATTCATTAACTCCATCATTAAGCATGAATGGAATTTGTGCAATCGTCACAATTTGGTTTGCTTGCAAATCGTTTGGTCCACATTCCTCGAATAATTCTGAATTGACAATTAGCCTACATTCACCGAAATCTAGAGTGATATCTTCAGCCAAGGAATTATGCAGCCTTACAGATATGATGCTAGGTGCTGCCTCAGAGTGAACACCATCTCTAGCAGTAGAAATAATACTCATCTCTACGCCTTCAGGAATGTCTACAGGGGATTGAACATGAACGTTAACCGTAGATGATAGTTCTTCACCTGCGATGAAGTATTCGACAATGTAATCGCCGGATGGGACAATCTGTCCATCAGAATTGGTAAGGTCCCAAAATAGAGTATTCAGTTCTGTTGTAGAGAATGCATCAATATCCATACCTCTGCTTTGCCCAAGACATGCATCAGTGCCATCGAAAACGAGAGTTGTTTGGCTCCAAACTCTGAGAACTTCATCACAGGATGGGTCGACAACGATGCTAGTAGAATCTCCATCGTTTGATAATACTGCAGAAATTTCGACAACATCGCCGCTACCATACCAGCCCTTGTCTGGAGCACCTTCAAGTGCTGCATCAAGACTGAGGTTTGCATCATCCGCAAATGCACTGGGCGCCATAATTGCCAGTAGGCCGGCAAGTATCACAGCCAGCATGCGCTCTCTGCCCATGGTAAACCATGGGCGTCATCCCTTAGAAGTGATGCGGTTCATGCCATTGGTGAGCGAAGATGGCCGAATGCATTCTAGAGAATGAAAAAATGCTTGTTTTGCAGGCGCAGTTGGGCGAATGGGATAATCTCAATCACCTGTTAGTTTGTAAGGAAACCAAAAAAGCAGTAATCGTTGATCCATTCTTCGCAGATTACTGGTCGAATATATGTTCAGAAAATGGATGGGACTTGGAACAAGTGTGGCTAACTCATTCACATTGGGACCATGCAAAGGGAGTATACGGCCTTCAAGAAAAGCAAGTATGGGTTCATGAGAATGAAGCTTTACGGGGTTGGGACGGACCGTCAAATAATGAATGGAGCAATCAACCGAATTCATTTGTGCTACACCGTTTAGGAGAATTAGAAATGGAAGCACATTGTACACCAGGTCATACGCCTGGACACATGACATTCATCGGTGAAGGGGTAGTAATTAGCGGCGATTGTATGTTTTTAGGACGGTGTGGAAGAACTGATTTATTTGGCGGAGACGCCAATGCACAGCGACAATCCTTGGTTCATTTGAGAGCACGTTTGAACGGGTTGCCAAATGATTGGCTGGTTCTTCCTGGGCACTTATATCAACTAGCAGATGGATCTAATCCAACATACATTACTGTGGAGAAATTACTCATGGATAACGAAGCACTCGCTGCACTGGATGATGACAAGGAATGGAATAGCCTTGAATTCCTAGCATTCGATGATGACCTTGCTGAAAAAGCCCGTAGAGAGAGGGCAAGAGCACAGCGTGAATAATCACACATCATCTAGGCTGAACATTGTAGGCACCGCTTCCTGCTGTGCCTGTTCTTGTTGCATCTGATGTTGTTGCCATTGTGGGATTTCTGCAGGAGGCTCCCAGCCCAACTCCATTGCTTTCGCAGTATCTCCTTGAGCTACGTAGTAATCGATCCACTCCAGTCTCCTAGCATCTTCTTCTTGGAACATAGCGGACACTTTCATTTCTTCTGCACGGCCATAGGCTGCCTTTCTTCTGCCCGCTTGCTTCGCAATCATCGCTACAGAGATAACTGCCAACAGGAATACCAGCAGGCCAATCAATACTATGACTTGGCTATCAAGAGCCAATCCGCCATCTTCGCTGCCAGCAACGTAATCTGCATCATACTTGTTAGGAATTCCATCATCATCATGGTCATCGAAAGATGCACATTGTACCTGTCCTCTAAGTCCTGCACTAATGCTTGAATCGTAAGGGCAGGGGTCAGTTTGGTCGGAAACTCCGTCTTTGTCTGTATCAGTACATCCAAAGTAGTCAACATATGACTCACCATACTTCAAATTACATTCATCAGGTTGCCAAGAGCCTAATTTCTGATTATCCCCATAGCCGTCACCATCGGTATCGGCCCATTGGGTTGCCCTGACTGGGAATGCATCTGGTACTCTTCCAGTACTGTTGTCACCAAATCCGTCACCATCAGTATCAGACCACTGACTTGGATCTAGTGGGAATGCATCGCCCCATTGGTCTCGAATTGTGATTAGGTTACCAACATCTTGTTCATCGGCGATTGTTGTATTAATCCAGCCATAATTGTCCCCCCAACCATCAAGGTCAGTGTCTACCCATTGCAGCGGGTCTTCAGGGAACGCATCATCTACATCAGCCCAAGAATCATTGTCAGCATCTGGGCAACCTTGGCGTGAATTATTCGTGCTTGTGCCGTATTCATCAGGACATTCGTCACCATTTGGTACAGCTTGATTGTCGCCCCATCCATCGCCGTCATTGTCGGTCTGTTGGTAGAAATCTTCTGGGAATGCATCGAATGGATCTACTACGCCATCATTGTCAGAATCTGGGCAACCTCTAGCAGCAGGGATAGTTGACTGTCCGTACAATTCTGGGCATTGGTCGCCATTGTTGCCATCTGGGTTGTCTCCAAAGCCATCGGCATCTAAGTCACTCCATTGAGTTGGGTCGTTAGGGAAGAAATCACCATTTGGAATAATTGGCCTATCTCCATATCCATCACCATCGGTATCAGCCCATTGGCTGGAGTCATCAGGGAATGCATCAGGATCGTTTCCTAGTGGATTATCACCATAGTTGTCTCCATCTCTGTCTTCCCACTGGGTACCATCGGTTGGGAATGGGTCTCCTGCGTTAGACCATCCATCGCCATCAGCATCTGGACAACCAACTCTGTCTACAGATGAGGTTCCATACTCGCCAGGACATTCGTCAGGGTTGTTTCCTGATGTATTATCTCCAAATCCGTCGCCATCACTGTCTCGCCATTGAGTAGGGTCTCCGGGGAATGCATCAGCATCACCGGTTGGGTGAGCTGGCCAATTAGGTGTAGGATTAGACCATCCATCTCCATCAGTATCTTCGCAACCAATGCGGTCTTCTGTTGAATTACCCCATGTGTTTGGACAGCCGTCTGATAGCGGAGTATTCGGCTCATCACCAATCCAATCTCCATCACTATCGGCCCATTGGTATCTGAATAGCGGGAATTTGTCTACTTGAGTTGCTGAAGAATCATAATTTCCTGGCCAACTTTCGTCAGTGTCAGGAGTCGAAGGGTCATCTAAAGGTCTAATCGAAGTCCAAGATGCGTTGTCGTAATTATCTCCCCAACCATCGCCATCGGTATCGTTCCACTGTGTCGGGTTTGTAGGGAACGCATCACCTCTTTGATTAACATGCAATTCAGTGAATTGTTGTACATCGTAGTAGTAATTGTCACCACGACCGTCGGAATCAGAATCAGCCCATTGTTCAGGGTCTGCAGGGAAACTATCTCCTTCGTTTGAATATCCGTCACCATCGCCATCTGGGCAACCAAACCTGTCTTCAGTACTAGTGCCGTATGTATTTGGGCATGCATCGCCTTCTGATGCGGGTAATGGATTATCCCCATATCCGTCATTATCAGTATCGTTCCATTGCGTGCCATCATCTGGGAATGAATCGGTCCTTCCATCTCCTTGGTCAGATGTATTCCACCCATCATTATCCGGGTCTAAATCTGCAAACCAAATGTAGAAACCTTCGTCATTTCTTCCGAATGCTTGAGCGATTCTTGATCCGTCAGGCGACCAAGATAGTCCATTTGATTGACCACAGTTATTATTATTTCCAGATTGACAGTTACCGGGGCGTGCCTGAGCAAAATTGTCGACGCTATTGCCAGTAGCGACATCATAAATTCTCGAGTATGCGCCATCGTTTTGGTACCAAGACATTCCAAAGACTACCTGTTTGCCATCGGGTGAGAAATCGGTAGAAAGACAAGACGTAGACATCGACTTACTCCATTTCTGAGTCCAAGAGCCAGCTGCAAATAACCGAACAGTTGAGCCTCCACCATCCCATCCTTCACAAATTGCCATGTGCTTTCCATCCGGAGACCAACTTACTGCATTTACGTCAGCATTAGGAGAAGAATCAGATCTGACCGTTGACCATGTACTGGTTTCAACCACGTAGAAATCGCCACTACTTCCGACCAACATGTGAGTTCCAGAAGGCGAGAAGTCTACAGATTGAAACCTGTCTTCTCCGCCGGGGTTTACATTTTGGATAACAGAGCCATCGCTCATATTTATCATTCTTATAACGCCGTTAGTACCGCCATTACCTGACCTACCAATCGCAATTGCAGCCATCTCTCCATCATTGGACAAATCGATGTCTTCAGTATAATCGCCTCCGCCTACATCGGCATTGATTGAACCATGAACGCTGGTTAGATTGCTTGCATAATACACATTAGCAGTATCGTCATCTTTGGTCAGGCCAATGTACCTTCCATCTTCTGACCACGAGACACCAGCAAGATATCCTCCGGCATTTATTGACAGAGTATTAATTCCTGACGTGGCATTCCAAATACGTAAATATCCATTTTCATCAGTACTCGCGATTTGTTTTCCATCAGGAGAATGGTCAACAGATACGAAGTCATAATTTTGCGTGATTGCAACATCCTTTCCAAAATTTGGATTAGATGATGTCCATCCATCATTGAAATCCGAAGTTCCATCACCGTCTCGGTCTGGGCACCCCATTCTATCTACTGTTGAATTTCCGGCTGCATAGAGACAATCATCAACGGAATCATCAACACCGTCACCATCAACATCCGCCCCTGAAACAACAGAAAGCCAACTCATCGATATCATGAGAAATATCAGAGTCACAGCGCGGCGTCTGGGACTTGCCATATTACCCGGGTGCCTTCCTTACAAAAGGATTTACGGTCAAGATGTTCAATATCGATTTAGGCAATAAAGGGGAATTGTTGAATGTCATATCGTAATAGGCATCTACGTGGCCGGTGACATTCCTCGCGTTAACATAGCGGTCAAAGACCGCATACTGCTGCATCTTTTGGAAGAAGATGACCAAGCAGATCGTTACGTTGTGACAGCAGCATTAACACGCCCTGGAATAGCAGAATCATGTGCTCAACACCCTCCAAATGTAAGTAGAGCAATGCGGACTCTTTTACGGAAGCGTTTGGTTAGCGAACACTCACGCTCAATCCGCGGCGATGATAGGCGGCAAAAAACATGGCAACTAACCGATGAGGGTAGAGGTGAAGCTAAGAAGCGCCTAGAGACTTTATCACAACTCAAGGTCTTGATTAGAGATGAAACAGACACTTTGTTAGAATTAGAGGCCAGCCAAGCAGCAAACCGTTTACAAGCAGAAATGTCGGTACTACAGATCCTTCTGCATGCACAACATGAAGGAGTTCTTACTTTCGGAGATATTCGTTTTGGATTAGTTACGAAGAAAAGTGAAGACGATGATTTACCTCCGCCTGGAAGGCTAAAATTGCTCGCAGGCGCTCACGCAACATATCACACCTCTCCCCCAAAAACACGTGCTGTACACGGCAGAGTGGACGCAATTCAAGACATGAATTCTTGGTTTGAAAAAGGCTCTCCTTGTATGGTAATACATGGAATTGCAGGCATAGGTAAGTCCACCTTGGTAGCAAATTGGCTTAGAGAGCATATGACCGAAGTACCTCATTTGTCGGTTTGCTGGTATCCTTGTCAGCCGTGGGACAAAGCCGTAGGACTTGCAGTATCTTTGCTGCACCGCTTTGGTGTTGATGACAAACACGATCCTTACCAATTAATGGAAACACTCCCTTTAACCCCTGGGGCAGAATTCGATGTCGATGCTTGGCGTCGCAGACTCCTAGCATATCTTACCGATGCACAAGCAATACGCGAAAGATTCGTTGGCGAGGCAGGAGGCCCTCCACCTTATTGGCTAATTGTACTCGATGATGTTCACCATGTAGCAAATGATGCAAGAGACCTATTAGGAGCATTATTGGATATCTGTAAAAAAGCCCCACTGCGCTTAGTTTTCGTCTCTAGAACCACTCTGAATGTGTATGATAGAAGAGACGTACACACCCGAGAATTAGTAGAAGAAATGCCTCTACAAGGGCTATCGATAGACGAGATTAGTGATTGGGTCGAAAACATGGATGGCTCCCCTCCTGCCCCTGAAGATGTACTTCGGCTGACTGGAGGTCACCCATTAGCATTGGAGTTACTGGAAATATATGGTCAAGCAACTCATGGTGACTGGTTAAAATTCCTTGATGAGGAGATAATCCACCACATGCCGGAAGAGGAGCATGAATTACTAGCAACCCTAGCAGTAGCAGAATCACCAGTTCCATGGGGCAAGTTAGCTTCAGCAGTAAATTGGGAAGGTAATCCTCCAGAGAGATTGCTCACATACGGGCTTCTGCTAGAATTAGAAGATGGCATGTGGCTACATGAAGCGCTTAGAGAACGATTCTTGCGAGAGGTTGGAAGCACCTCTCAGAAGCGTAAAGACAGTCTGAAATAATCAGAAATCTCCAGCAGACATTTGCTGGTCAAGCCAATTTGTGAGTACTGGCTTTGGAACCATTCCGGTTTGATTCGCCACCAATTTACCGTTGTGGAATAGGAATAATGCTGGAATTCCACGAACTCCAAGTTTTGCAGCGTTCATCGAATCAGTATCAGTGTTAACCTTGGCAATAGTAACAGGCATTTCTGCAGCAACTTGCTCCAAAATCGGGCCTAGTGCTTTACACGGGCCACACCATGGTGCCCAAAAGTCTACAAGAACCCACTCGTCTCCATTTATTGCATTATCAAAATCAGCATCGCCGACAGATTTGACTTCGCCCATTATCTCACCTAAGTAGCGGATTGGGGGCACTCCTATGAGGGTTTGTACACCCCAATACTCATGACTTGTCACCTTGTCGCAGTCATTGAGAGGGTAATCGATGATTATCGCACCATCGGTACTAACCGCAGATCTTGCAGACCTAGGAAATGCTTGCAGCGAGGCTGTTGAGGCGGGCCTTGACTGGCTCCATCTTGATGTTATGGACGGTAATTTTGTCCCAAATCTCACCTTCGGACCACCTGTTATTGCAAAGTTGCGTAAGGCCTTAGGAGACGCTCCTACTTTCGATGCTCATCTAATGATTGAGAACGCCGAAGAATCATTCCAGCAATACATTGACGCTGGCTGTAACCACATCTCTGTTCATGCTGAGGCGGTAAAACATCTACACAGGTGTGTTACCGCAATACGAGCCGCAGGGGCATCTGCAGGTGTAACTTTGAACCCTGGAACACCAGTGGATGCGGCTTTAGAGGTACTTTCAGAGATTGATTTAGTACTCATTATGAGTGTTAATCCTGGTTTCGGAGGTCAATCCTTTATTCCCACAGTTGAAGCAAAAATTCGCAGATTGAAAGAAGCAATCGACGCCCAAGTTGCCGCAGGTGGCAGGCCGGTACAAATCCAAGTTGATGGAGGCGTAAAAGCTCACAATATTGCAATGCTACGCGAATGGGGCGTCTCAAATTGTGTTGTAGGCTCTGGGTTATTCAACGATAAGGCTAGCATAGCAGACAACCTTGCAGTAATCCATCAAGCATTAGAGTGATTTCAATGCGAATCTTGCTGGTCACCCGGCTATTTCCATTACCTGGAAATGTTGCACGCGGTACATTCGTTAGCGACCATGCAGAATTACTTTCATCAATGGGTCACGAGGTAAAAATTCTCAATGTGTTACCTAGAATGCTGAGAATGAATGAAGCTAGGAGATCAACAATGGAAGGCGTAGCTAAAGCGCCGAAATCCTATACTCATGGCGATTTTGAAGTTTCAGTAAAACGGCATTGGGAATTCCCTGATTTCCCATCAGTGACAGCATTTAGTTCCTCAAGAATCAATAGCGATTGGAAGCCTGACATAGTCATCTGTCACACCATTTGGCCTGTAGCAAATACAGCTAAATCAATCGCAAAAAAGCACGGTGTTCCATGGATAGCAGTTGTACACGGCCATGATTTCGATGTAGCATTAAATGACCATAGAGGAAAAAGAATCGAATCTCTTGCACGCTCAGCTAATCGTTTAGTTGTTGTTTCGGACTCTCTTTCAAGATTTGACTCAATCACCATTCCATGCCATGTTAATGTTGATGATGAATGGTTGAAGCCAATGAAGAAATTCAATGGGTTATTTAGAAAATCAAAAATTGACATTTTGTTCCCAGCAGACCCTCGCCGTCCAGAAAAGAATCATCTGTTGGCCCTAAGAGTCGGTGAAGAACTTGAAACGCGTGGCTGGAAAGTCGGAATTACCACTCTAAAGAAGCAACCACGGTCTATGGTATGGGATAGGATGCTTGCTGCAGATGTAAGCCTAATCACTTCAACTCGAGAATCAGGCCCGTTAGTGGCTAAGGAATCGATTGCTTGCGGTTGTCCAGTTGTCGCAGTGGACGTGGGAGATATGGGGCAATGGATGGAGGTTTATCCGCCAGAAGTTACTAAACTAGCAGATGGAATCGAAAAGAGACTGTCAGACGGGCAAGATGTCACTCTTCCTGCAAATAGCCAGTTTGAGAGCGTAAAAAATCAATGGAATTCTTTGCTGGAATCACTGTGAGTAGTCCGATTAAGGCTAGTGGGCTTCCTATTGACAACAAATAGCAAACCGCTACGCAAAACAGCGCAAGACCATCGCTAAGCCTATCTTCATCGCCACATAATAATTTAGAAAAGGAGAGCATAATCGAGCAACCAATCACACTAGCCCATGCTGCCCCCATTACCCCATATTCCGGAATTAACAGCCAACCTGAAGCTCCTGCTGAAAGTACAACAAGCAAGATCAGAATTGTAAATCTCCAAGGATTATGCCCTGCTTGTAGTGCTACATACCAAGGAATCGCCAGTAGAGTCATCGCCCAACCTGCTAGCAATATGTCAAACACCTGTACGGCATCGGCATAATTTGAATCAAAAAATTCTGGAATCGACAACGAAACTATCAGGTGTCCTGCAATAAGACCAACTGGTAAAATCGCAATCGTCCAGTGATGGGCAGCAAGCATCCTGTCTGAAAATTCTTGAGGCTCTTCTCTTGCTTCACCCAAATACGGTAGTAATGCAGCCCGCATTGCTTGTGGCAGCATAAGTCCGGCAATCCATGCTAATTGCGCCACATGATACAGACTTACATCATCGTAAGATGCTAAACCAGCCAAGAGGAATTTTTCCAACTTTGTAACATATGGTAAGATGCCTAAAGTTACGGCAAAAGGTAGGGCTGAAATCAGTAGAGTTTTACTTGAATTCCATTCCACTGGCAAATCGTCTTTTCCATCTCTAGCGAACCTCTCTCCAATCCATAAAGTTCCAATTAGAGAAATAAAAACTCCAATTGAAAATCCACACGCATAAACCGTTGGAGAATTGTAGTCATTTACGAGGAAAATATAGTAAAATCCTGTTGTAATTACGCGCTCGATTAATTTGAGAATTGACTCGATTCGGGCCTCTCCTAAAGCCCTCAACATCGCTTTGTGAGGATAGGACATTATGTGGCCAAAAGCTACAGCAGCACAAGCCATCAATAATTCCAAAGGAACATCATCCCAGATCGAGGTTGAAACTATGGCGCTTCCAATCAAAAATGGGATGGCGATTAGCGCTTGCAATTTCAGAACGCGCCTTACAGCCTGCCGACTCGCTCCAGGAGAGCGCGGGACATCACGCGCTATGATTGTAGGTAACCCAGCATCGATTAGAATATACATTGTTGCAAACGCGTCCAAAATGACTACCAGTAGTCCATAATCGGATTGCAGAAGCGCTTTGGCTAAGATTACTTGACCAATTAATCCGAAGATGATTGCAAGGCCATCTGATGAGGCCAACCACACGGTATCACGTGCTAGTTTTGGCCTGCGCATGTTTGGGCCAGTAGGACAATGGTTGAAAGCACAGCGCCCTCTGCGCTGTAACATGGTGACCTGTGAGTGGCTAGAAGAGGAAATCCGTGGAGTGATTCCGGATTGTGATGTTGAGGCAATCGATCTCAACGGAACTCAGGACCATTTTCACATTCGTGTAATCTCTGAATCATTTGAGGGAATGCGCCCACTGCAGCGCCAAAAATTGATTTTAAATCATTTCAAACCGTATATCCCAAGACCAATTCATGCAATTGATATCAGATGCATGACTCCTGCACAAGCAGAAACTGCAGGAGACACCGTATTCCATCCACATGCTGGAGGAACAGGAATCCACATTAAGCGGATTCAAAAACACCAAAACAAGGAGTGACACAAATGGACTGGACACCTGAAGAATTGCAAGCAATAGTAGACGAGCACGCACTTGTGCTATTCATGAAAGGAGAACCTGGAGCCGCACAATGCGGTTTCTCAAACAGAGCAGCACAAGTAATGCAATCCCTAGGGGAGCCTTTCGCATCTGTCAACATTCTAAGTGACCCACGTGCAATCCCGTCGGTTTGCGCTTGGTCCGATTTCCCAACAATGCCTCAGGTATTCGTACACGGTGAATTGATTGGCGGCTCAGACATCGCTCTTGAGATGTTGAACGATGGAAGCCTGCGTGAAATGTTCGACGCCGGACGTCAATGAACTACTGTCAAAAGCACAACTACGCCATTTTATGGCGGTTTCATTGAAAAGGTAGTTTGACTCAGGAGTTTCTATGGGCGTTTCTGAGAACAAGGTTCTCCGTAGAGACGGGAAACTCCCATTCCTTTCAGCACCTGTAAAAATAATGCAAAATTTGTACAACTACAGGCAATTGCTCAAGCATTTCATAGGACGAGATTTGAAGGTAAGATATCATAACTCAATTTTGGGTTATGGCTGGTCAGTTTTGGAACCACTCGCTCTTACTGTAACGTTTTACATTTTATTCGCAATTCTATCCGATAGCGAAGATCCTTACAGGCCACTGACCATTTTATTGGGAATATTGGCTTGGTCTTTGTTCGCTAAGACCTTTTCAAACGGTACAATTAGCATTCAGAGAAATGCATCACTAATTCAGAGAGTCTATTTCCCTAGAGAGATTTTCATATTTTCAAAATCTGGATTCAATTTGGTCCAATTTTGTTTAAGTTTGTTAGTAATCATCCCTCTATTAATTCACTTTCAATTGAATCCTAGCCCCTTCCTAATCCTGTTGCCAATTTCTGTAGTAATGATTTTGATGTTAGCAACTGGGCTGGCCTTTTTCACAAGCATTTTGCAGACAAAGGCGCGAGATGTAGAGCATGTTGTGACAACTGGTCTTAGAATCAGTTTCTATCTATCACCGGTATTCTATCCTCTAGATATGATTACTGGAGGTAGAATACCTGAACAATACGCTGAAGCATATCTTATCATTAATCCCATGGCGACATATATCACAATGATACGCTCGGCATTTACAGGAGCTCCATTAGATATTCCGACGTTGAATTTAGCTATTACATTTGCAACAACTATAGCAATATTCTGGATGGGGTCGATTTATTTCATGCGTAAGGAGAGAAAGGCGGTGAAATTCATATGACTACTAGTGAAAGAACCGCTGATGAGGGGCTTTTGTTAGAAGACGAATTTGATTTCGTTTCAGAATCTTTAGATTTACCTACAAAAACAAAATCTCCCAATCAAACTGATGATGTAAGGAAAATGTATTCAATTTCAATAAATAATGTTGTGTTAGATTATCCTCGTAAGAAAAAAGGAGTCGGACTGTTTAGAGAAATTTTGACTGGAAGAATGAAAAAAATACCCCATAAAGAAAGGTGGTTTAGGGCTCTAAATGGAATAAATCTCGATGTAGGGAAAGGAGAGGTAGTTGGTATTATTGGCCCGAACGGCTCCGGTAAAAGCACTCTTTTGAGAGTCATAGCAGGGATATATGCTCCAGATGAGGGCTCGGTAGAAGTCGAAGGAAGAATCACTTTGCTAGCTGGAATTGGAACAGGATTCAATAAAGATTTGACAGGCAGAGAAAATATCAAATTATCAGGAAGCATATTCGGTTTTGACTCTAGATCAATAAACGATATGGAAGAAGAAATAATCGATTTTTCAGGTATTAGAGAATTTATTGATGACCCGATTAGAACATACTCTGCTGGAATGAGAGCAAGACTCGGCTTTGCGATTATATCGAATCTCGAACCAGATATTCTATTGCTAGACGAAGTAATGAGTGTCGGAGATCACGAATTTAGGAAGAAATCTAGAGCAAAGATCGATGAACTTGTTCAGGGCGATGCAACTGTTGTGATTGTATCGCATTCAAAATCAATCTTGAAAAATATGTGTGACAAAGTGTATGGTCTTCACAATGGAGAGATCGTAACCGATGGAAAACCGGAGTCAGCCTTCGAATTCTATGAATCGGAAAAGGAGTGATTGGATGGGTGAAATCAACAATCCTCTTTCGGATATAGAAGAGGGCGAATCATTGACATTTTCCGGCCAACAGATTGAATATTTACGCGAAGAATTCGAAAGACAGAGACGTTGGGTCAATCTTTTGTCAACTCGAGAAAAAACCGCATTGGAAGAATTAGAACGTACTCAAAATTCTTTGAGTTATCGAGTCGGACGTTTCTTGACTTGGCTTCCAAGAAAAGTCGAAAAGATGTTGAAATCTCGAAATAAAAAAATTGTTTATTTCGTTCAGGAAGACGAGGAAACCAAAGAGGATGAATTATTCCCTTCAACACTATTGATTACTCCAGAATTACTTCCTACAAGCAGTGCATCAAGAAAGGCAGATTCTCTAATCGAAGAGATTCTGATTGCTGTAAGGAGAGGTAGTGTTAGTGTAAATGCGATTAGAGATACCTTTTCTGAAGGTTCATTTTCAATGAGTAAAGAAGAACAAACAAAAGCAGCGTTTGTGATTATGGATCACATGCTTTCATCCTCACAATACGGGCCATCGGTCAAGAATGTGTTCGTAGGTATTTTGAGGTCGATGAGCAATTCCAATTTTGGCGGCGCTCTTTCTTTCGGAGAAAATTATGTTGACAGGATATCGGATGAGAGAGGAATTAGGACTCTTATTCAATTGCATGGAAAGGGTGGAAATTTTTCCAGGCCATTAGAACTCCTCAAACTAATGCCAAAGAGCCCTTGGAGAAAGGAACAAGAACAGAAATTTATTACAGCATCAAATATTCTAGAAAATGGGTTAGGGCTGACCAAGCGTAAATCCGAGCCAACCACTCCACTAGGAAAGAGAGTAATGTATCATGCTAGTCAAAGTATGCCTCACACCAGTTCAGGCTATGCAATTAGAACTCATGGACTTACATCATCACTCAATTCAAAGGGATATGATGTGGATGTATACCTGCGTAATGGTTACCCATTGGATAGAACAGATTTCAAAGACGACATAGTGAATGCAACTGAAGAAATAGAGAATGTCTCATACTATTTTTCACATCAAAACCCACAGGACACTTCGCTGATTAATTATCAAGAAATTTACAATTTTAATTCGCTAAAGAAGTACGAAGAAATGGCAATTTCAAGACTTATATCTCTCGGAAAAGACACTAAACCATTAGCAATTCATTCTGCTTCTAACTTCGTAGTAGGATTGGCTGGAGCGAAAGCAGCCAAGGCCCTTGGCATTCCTTCAATTTACGAGATACGCGGATTTTGGCATCTAACTCAATCTACTAAAAGGGAAGGATATGACTCCTCAGATCATTACAAATTAAGTGAAAGATTTGAGATTGAAACTGCAAAAGAATCGGACTATGTTTTCACCATCACTCAAGCACTGAAAGACATTCTAGTCGAAAATGGAGTAGAAGAAGGTAAGATATCTGTATTGCCTAATGCTGTAGACTCTTCCAAATTTAATATGGCCCCTAAGGATAAGAAATTGGAAAGCGAACTTGGTTTTGAAGGAAAAGTTGTAATTGGCTATATTGGCTCATTTGTAGAATATGAAGGCCTAGATTTATTGTTAGAAGCTTGTTCAATCCTCAAGGAAAAACATGGTGACATATTCAGACTGTTATTGGTGGGAGATGGCGATACAATGCAATTATTGAGGCGCACTGCTAGGTTTTTACAATTGGAAGACCAGGTAGTATTTACTGGAAGAATTCCTCACGATGATGTCCAGAGATATTATTCTCTGATCGATATTGCACCTTTGCCAAGAAAGGGATTACGTGTATGTGAATTAGTTTCGCCACTCAAACCGTTTGAAGCGATGGGTGCAGGTAAAGTTCTGATTACATCTAGCGTACAAGCGCTAGCAGAAATAGTTCAAGATGGCGTTACTGGAATGGTCTTTGAGAAAGATAACTCTGAGGATTTGGCAGCTAAACTCGAGACAGCAATTCTAGATGAGGAACTTAGGAAAAACATAGGTGAAAATGCAAATAAATGGGCGATTGAGAACCATTCATGGGATGTAATTTCGCAAAGAGTCACATCATTATATGACAAAATATTGGAGGGTAATCAATGACAGGACCGGTAATTCTTGTAGTAGGAGCAAGACCTAATTTTATGAAAATCGCACCAATTCATGCTGAATTAGCAGAGCGCGGTATTGAACAAATTCTGTTGCATACAGGGCAACATTATGATGAGAATATGTCAAAGATATTTTTCGATGATTTAGGAATGCCTCAGCCTGATATTTATCTAGGAATTGGCAGTGGTAGTCACGCAAATCAAACTGCCAAAGTAATGGTCGAATTTGAGAAGGTATGCAAGGAAAACAACCCAAGTATGGTTATTGTAGTTGGAGATGTAAATTCTACGGTAGCATGTAGCATGGTCTGTGCGAAAGAATGGATTCCTTGCGCACACGTGGAGGCAGGTTTGCGCTCATTTGATAGAGAGATGCCTGAGGAAATTAATCGCCTAGTAACAGATGCAATTGCCGATTATCTGCTTACTCCTTCACCGGACGGCGATGAAAATTTGCGTAACGAAGGTGTTGCGGAAGACAGAATCAAACGAGTCGGAAATGTGATGATCGATTCATTATTCAACAATCTTGAGCGAGCTAAAGCAAGTACAATTCATTCAGATTTAGGAATTGAGAAGGGAAATTATGGAGTGTTAACGCTTCATCGACCTAGTAACGTAGACGACAAAGATGCATTCATTGGAATCCTAGAGGCTTTGGAAAAGATTGGAGAAAGAATACCGCTGGTATTCCCACTTCATCCTAGAACAAAAAATAGGGCTGAACAATTCGGCCTTACACAACGCCTTGAATCAATACCGAATATCGTTCTGACAGGACCTGCAGGATACCTCGACTTCGTTGCATTGATGGCCGAATCAAAGATTGTGTTGACCGATTCAGGCGGGCTCCAGGAAGAGACGACTGCATTGGGAATACCTTGTCTAACTCTTAGAGAGAACACTGAACGCCCAGTCACTGTTACAGAAGGAACGAACACGATTGTAGGTAATGATACTCAAGTCATACTTGATGCTGCAAACGATGTTCTGGACAATGGTGGTAAGGCAGGAAGGATTCCCGACCTCTGGGACGGTAAAACTGCGCAGCGAATCGCAGACATAATCGAGGAAGTAATCGGGTGATATCATGACTCACAAAGATGTTTCAGAATCAACGCAACAAATTTTTGATAGTTTTGCTGAACAACCTTTATTCGAATCAGTAATTTCTTGCATCGGTAATGTCTATCAGAAAGATGACAAGAAAAAGTCCGAGTCAATAATTGATTACCTAAAATCATCGTGTGAATCTATTTCGATAGCGCATTACCTTGAAGAATCAACCTCTGGAGACAAGAAAGATCCTCATACTCGCTTAGATTCCCAATTACGCAACGGTTGGCAAACAGGAGGAGGTTTTAGACTACCTCTTACTGAAATTCCGGTTTGGGATACCTATCTCGATCATTCGAGAAATGTGAGATATAAAATTCATTCTTGGGTCATGTTGGATACAATTCTGGTAGTTGACGCATTATCAGAAAATTCTGAGCACTTAGAACTTGCAATAGGTATTGCCGATGATTGGATCCAAAAATACATCATTTCGGCCACAAAGGACGATTTTGCATGGTATGATATGGCTGTAGGGCAAAGAGCAACTAAACTATCGTACATGTTACGTAGACTAATTGAACTTGATTTTGATGAACAAATTATTTTCCGGTTTATTCTAGCTTCACATATTCACTTGTCAGAGTTATTAGAGAAGGATAGAATTGCAATTCATAGTAATCACGGTTTATTCCAAATGGCAGGTTTACTTTCGTTATGTCAAAACCTTCCTTGGATGAAACTATCTGAAGGCGGAACTGATTTTTCTGAGGAGATACTCCAGATTATGATTGAAGAACACTTTGCTGAAGATGGATTACATTTGGAACACTCTCCTGATTATCACCTATACATGGTTAATCATCTACAATCGTTGATTGAATCAGGATGGTTATCTGAAAAATCAGAATCGATATTTAGTTTAATCAAACCAGTCTTAGAAGCCGCAGAATGGATGGCGACTCCTGAGCATAAGGTAATTCCAATTGGAGATACTGCTAACAATGTGAAGATGACAAAAAGGTGGGCCGGTTATAACGGTAATACAAAAATTGGATGTAATTTCTTTCCTAAAGGGGGATTAGTCATTAACAATTCAGTTTTTGGAAACGCCATAAATCAATTAGTATTCTCCGCACAATTCCACTCTCGTCAGCACAAGCATGCAGATCACCTCAATGTACTCTACAATTTCAACAACAAACCATTATTGGTCGATCCTGGAACTTTTACCTACCAGTATGATATTCCTGAGAGGATGTATTGTGAGTCAACTAGAAGCCACAATACAATTGAGATTGACTCATTGAACTATTCAAGATTTAGACAGGATTGTTTTGGTTCAGCATTGACTATGGTCGGTAAATCTGATAATTGCTTCATTGCAGAAGGTAAAGTAGTACACAATCGGCTTATCTCTCACGCAATACCTAACAATAAAATACATTCCTCCGATGCAATAAATGTCAATGTATCTCACCGAAGAATGATTGTAGAAAGGCCCGGTTTCTTTTTGGCAATCATAGATGATATACAGTCTAAAGATGAGCATGAATTTATTCCATGGTACCATCTTCATCCAGATTTGCATATTAGAAGAGATACAGCCACAAAATTGGCTGCAGTTGATGATGAAGGAAAGAAAGTTTGCCAAATTCAATGTTATGATGGTGAATCAAATACAATTCCGAGTGTTGAGATTCGTGGACAAACCTCTCCAATTTTACAAGGTTGGTATTCAAAAAATGGTAGAGAATTAATTGAAAACACGGCAATTGGATATCCTCTAATGGCCAAGTCCCAGTTGTGGGTAACAGTTTTTGACTTCAAAATGGGTAAGACTGGGAAGCCATATTTGAGAATAGGTTCTGAAGGTAGATATCTTAGATTTGCTCTTACTCAAGATGATAATAAGACCGATTTAAAAATAAAAATTAGCAAGGATGGAACTAGAATATTTGAATTGGAAGTCGACAATTCCGAAGAAAGTGTAAATCTTGAATATGAAGAGGGTTGAATTTGAAAATCCTTCATGTTCTTGCAAATGGACCTCCTGATGTAAATGGGTATGCTGTTCGTACGCATGGACTAATGAAAGCTTATTCTGAGTTGCTGAATATTGAGGTCGTCGGATTAACATCGCCTTGGTATCCAGACCGAGATAGCATGGCAGCACCCATCGAAATGGACGGTATTACCTATCACAGGTGTTTACACCCAGCCCGAATGAAATCAGTCAAAGGGCCAGCAATGAAATGGTCAGCATCTAGAGGCAAGGATAGAATTGCGGGTAGCGAAGGGTTCGCATCTAAGCCACTGTGGAGAAGGGCCTTGAGTTTGCTATTCAAGCCATTACGTCCAGGCTGGGCGTGGTTAGAGGAAAAGATCATTTTCAAACATTTCACATCAAGAATTATTGAGGTAGCAAAAGAAGAGAATGCTGAGATAATCCATGCTCATGTCCCCTATAGGGTTGGGATTCCAGCATTACGAGCAGCGCGAAAATTGAACCTTCCTTTCATTTACGAAATGAGAGGAATGTGGGAGGAATCAGCAGTAGCGAGCGGACGTTGGAAATCTGGTGGCCTAGCATATCGCAGGTTCCGTCGTATGGAAACAAAGGTTCTTCGGGCAGCTGATAGTGTAATTTGTATTAGCGAAACACTTCGTCAAGAAGCGATATCGAGAGGTGTTATGGAAGACAAGATTAGTGTTGTTCCCAACGCTGTTGACGCTCAAGTCGATATCGAAGAATCAGAACTTTTCATTGAAATGAAAGAAAAGTTAGATGACAAACCCGTTATTGGGTATATCGGAAGTCTGCGAGAATTAGAAGGCGTAGATCTTACTGCTAAAGCGGTATCAATTCTCAAAGAACAAGGCGAAGGTGTGAAATTCTTTGTATTATCTTCAGAATCGGGACAAGAAGAACTACGGGATTATTGTCAATCACTTGGCATTGCAGAACAATCTTACATTGTTGGCCCAGTGCCTCATGAACAAGTAGCACAATTTTACGATTTGATCGACGTGTTTGTGGTTAGTAGGCCAGATAATCGAGTTACTAGATTAGTTACTCCATTGAAACCGTTTGAAGCGATGCGTAGTGGCCGAGCAGTAGTTATGGCAGATTTACCTGCATTGACTGAAATTGTAGAAGATGGAAAAACAGGTTGCCTGTATCCTGCAGGAGATGCTCTAGCATTAGCAGAGACAATCAATGACCTAATCAAAGATGAACCAAAGAGAGGGAAATTGGGTCAAAATGCTCAATCATGGGTCATTGCAAATCGAACATGGGGTTCGGTTGTTGCGGAAATTATACTAGTTTACGAGGGGCTTAAATGAATATTACAGACGAAGATAGTATAAATTTTTCAGAAGTGATAATGTCAGTCTTTATTGCAGCATTTCTAGGTATGTTATTATCTCATAATTTTACATTTTCATTGACAGACTCTAATCTAAGAGACAGTTCCCTAATGATTCAATCAAGACCCTTAATTACGGTTGAAGCAATAAACACAATCGCTTCTGACGAATCTATATCCATTGTTGGTACTGGGTCATCTATGACATTCAAAGGTCTTGACGGGAAGTGTGTTGCTCAGCATATGACTCACGAATCAATCGTATACAATATTGCTCAACTAAGTTCATATCCTTGGAATGATATGATTCATATCCCCAGATTAGTAAATGCACAGCCGGAAATAGTTTTGATTGAAGTAGGCCCAAATCTTTTGATTGATTTGTATTCGGAAAATGCGATTGAAAATGCTAAATTCCGATATAAAATAGATACATCCCAACAAGATTCCAGTGATATTGGAGGTTGGATTGATTTAATTCACCCTGAACTAGAAGATTTTGTTGCAACTAATGATTTTCATCGAATGGAACTAAGACAAGAATACGTCACACAATCGATTGAAGAAAATCTGAGAAGAATAATTTTCAATGAAAGTAATGCTAGGCAAGATTGGGCATATGGCTGGACGCCACATCCTGAATCAGAGGATTGGATTGATTATCTACAGACTCCTACTTTTCCTGCGGACAGGTATGGTTTCGAAGGGATGGATAATTCCGAGAGAATCGATTACAATGAAACAAAAATGGATAATTCAGCAAGTTACAATCCAAAAATTAATTCTTATGGATATTCAGTAATTGAGTATGAAATATCAGCATTGGTAGAGAATGATATTTCGGTAATCCTCATTGGTCTTCCACATCATCCGTCATCAATCGACTTTGTACCTCAAGGTAAGTGGGATTCAGTGAACCAAACAATGAGTAATTTTGCTCAGATCGAGGGAGTAACCGTGTTTAATCAAATTTGGGAGCCAGGGTGGATTGACGATCATTTTTATGATCGTAATCATTTAGATGACGAGGGCAGAATTGAGTTTTGTAATAGACTAGCTCCTGTAATTGATGAAGTACTTTCAGGTCGTGATTAATTGGATTTCGTCACTCCTGAATATTACAAGATTTTTCTGCCCATTGTGGTAATCTTGGTATTATTTGTAGGAAGACAGAAACGAGATTTACAAATCTTGGTAATGCTCGCAATGAGCTACATCTTCTTTTGGTTGGCATCTGGTTGGCATGTTATTCTGCTCCTTACATCTACAATCGTAGACTGGACGGCAGGTAAGAAAATTCATTCATCCTCTGACAGAAAACATCGCAAAAGATGGTTAATTGGTAGTCTAACTATCAATTTAGGTTTACTTGCTATATTCAAGTATCTTGATTTCTTAATTGAAACATGGAACCTTGCCAGTCTTAGATTCGATGGTGCTCCAGAATTAGATACATTTGGGTTGTTACTACCAGTCGGAATTTCGTTTTACACATTCCAAACTATGTCATACACGATTGATATTTATCGAGAAAAGCACACTCCATATGACAAATTCACAGATTTTGCATGCTATGCTGCATTTTTCCCACAACTAGTTGCAGGACCTATAGTTAGGTCTCAGCATTTCTTAGAGCAAATCAAAGATCCTGTATCTTCTTCTCCGTATAAATTTAGATTGGGTCTAACACTGATAATTTACGGACTTGCCAAGAAATTAATCATCGCAGACAACGTTGCAATCCATGTAAATGAAATTTTCACAGAGGGTTCCAATTTAGAAAACATAGCCTTAATTTGGTGGGGCTCGTTATGTTTCGGGATTCAAATTTATTGCGACTTCTCAGCATATACAGATATTGCATTAGGCTCAGCATATTTGATTGGAATTGAATTACCAGAGAATTTCAAAACTCCTTATGCTGCCCGCTCGCCCCAAGATTTCTGGCGACGATGGCATATCTCACTATCAACTTGGTTGAGAGATTATCTGTATATCCCATTAGGAGGAAGCAGGGGGGGCACTCGGGTTCTAGTAATCTCATTAATGGGTACGATGTTACTAGGCGGCTTATGGCACGGGGCATCATGGAATTTCGTACTATGGGGCTTCATGCATGGGGTTTTACTACTTTGTCACCGAGTAATAACCTCTTCCTCGGCCATAAAAAAATCGTTTGAATTAGCCCCAAAGATTTCAATTTTCGCGGGCTGGATGATCACACAATATTTCATTTTCATGACTTGGTTAGTTTTCCGTGTGGAAGATACTACAATGATGCTGAGATCATTGAAGACCTTTGTTGGGATTGATGCTTATTGGGATTACAGTGAGTTTTTCGAATCATTGCCTGATGTGAAATTAATGACAATGGGTTTAGTGCTTATTTTCGTTATCGCACACGGAGTTAGTGGGAAATTAGGAGGCTTCAAAATTTGGCTTTCAAAGCAACATAGCTTAGTTTGGGGTGCAATTTGTGGCATGATAATTTCCGCGACATTTCTTCTGCGCCCTGCGGAAACTGTTGAGTTCATTTACTTCAGATTCTAATGTAAGTTTCAGACTGATTTTTAAGGCCGTCCTACGGCGTGGACTTGCCAACCTGAATTCTCTAGAGAGTTCAAATCGAGAACTCGTCGTCCATCGTATAGGATTGGATTTCGCATTCTAGATGCCAAGCCAGCCCAATCGATTTCCTGACATGCTTTGTGAGCAGTTACGAGAACTGCCATGTCATATCCTTCTGCTGAATCAATGTCGGTAACAACCTCAACACCTTCAGGGAAATCTTCTGCATTGAGGTGAGGGTCGTATGCTGCAACTGCGATGTCCTTGGAATGAAGGGCTTCTGTGAGTGGTTCAGCAGGTGTTTCTCTTGGGTCTCCGACTTCAGCCTTGTAAGACCAGCCTAGAAGCAAAACTTTGCCTTCACCTGCTGGGACGCCAGCCTTGTAGAGTAGTTCATTGAGAACCCCTGCAACATGGATTGGCATTGTTCGGTTTACTGCACGTGCTGCAGTAATCAATTCAGCAGGGACACCAACATCAGCAGCTCTCTGCATCATGTAGTAGGGGTCAACAGGGATACAGTGGCCTCCTACTCCTACACCTGGCGTGTAACGGTGGAAGTTCCATTTGGTCGCTGCAGCGGAAAGAACGTCCTCAACATCAACATCGAGTTCAGGGAAAATACGCGCTAATTCGTTAACAAGTGCGATATTGATGTCACGCTGTACATTTTCAATTACTTTAGCTGCTTCAGCAACTTCCAATTTTCCAACATAGCGAACATCTTCAGAAGTTAGACGGCTGTATAATCCAACAAGGCCGGCTCCAACATCAGGATTTGAGCAACCAATAACACGGGCAACTTGCCTTACTCCATGAGCCGGGTCGCCCGGATTGAATCTTTCAGGACAATATGCGATTTCTACATCTACGCCAATTTGCAAACCAATTTCTTCCAACTCTGGCAGCCAAGTCTGAGCAGTTACTCCGGGATAAACTGTAGATTCTAGAACCACAATAGTTCGTGAACCTCGCACCAATGAATCGAATACAGCACGGCCAGCACTCTGCACATAGGTCAAATCTGGTTTGAGATCTTCAGTGACAGGGGTTGGCACAGTAACTAGTACAACATCACAGTGAGGTACAGCCTCACTTGTCGATGTAGTGATATTCCATCTTTCACTACCCGGTGCTGGAATGATATCGTTAACATCAGGGTCTCCAGTTGGATTCTCTCCACGCTTGACCATGTCAACGGTCCTTTGTGAAATGTCAACACCCCATACATTGAACCCCGAATCATGGAAGCCAATAGCAGTAGGTAGCCCAACATAGCCCAGACCAATAATTCCCACAGTCAAGTCGCCATTAGCGGCTCGATTAGCGAATTCAGGTGTCCAGCCCATGGTTAAGTGGGGAAGGGCACTGTTCTTGAATCCAATGGCTTGAACAAGCGAAGGTATGTTCACCCCCAGCGTTAACCGACTAGATATGCCGAGCGTGCTTGTTACTGGCGGTGGTGGTTTCATCGGCACCCACCTTTGCCAGCATTTGCATAATTCAGGGCACCAAGTGATTTCCTTGGATATAATGCACACTGACAGCCATCCATGGGAGTGTATTACTGCAGATATTCGTGATAGTCTACAGTTTGATGGGATTGATTACATAGTTCACTTAGCAGCACAAATTTCAGTTCCTCGCTCAATCGATAATCCAGACGAAACACTTTCGGTAAATGTCGATGGCACAAAATCAATAATTTCAGCCGCAGAATCTGCAGGAGTGAAGAAGATAATCTTCGCATCAAGCGCTGCAGTGTACGGAGATTGTGAACACGTACCCATTAGCGAGGACTCTCCATTGATTCCACAGTCTCCCTACGCAGTTTCAAAAATTGTAGGAGAGGAACTCCTTCGAATGTCAAATATCGAAACCTGTTCATTGCGATTTTTCAATGTCTATGGCCCTGGACAATCTTCAGAAGGTGGCTATGCTGCGGTGATTCCTGCATTCAAGAAGGCTATCTCGCTTGGCAAGGAGTGTACAATCTTTGGCGATGGGACTCAGGTTAGAGATTTCATTCATGTCAATGATTTAGTACAGATCATCTCTTTGTGTTTGGAGGCAATAGATCTACCTCAAGAGATGAATGTAGCATCTGGAGAAGGAACATCTCTACTGAGTTTAATAGAAACTTTGAATGAATTGAATCCATCAATGCTTCCCCCAGTATTTTCAGAAGAAAGAGCAGGAGATATTCATACCTCGGTTGCAGATATTTCTCGGTTGCTTAGCACATTACCCCTCACGGAATTGGTTACTCTACAGGAGGGTCTCTCGTGAAAATCGCTTGGCTTTCTTCCAGAGTGTTGGGAACGGATTTGTGTTCAACAACTCAAATTCAACTTGCTAATGGCTTAGTTGCTAAAGGCCACACAGTTGAACTTTACAGCCCCGGAACATCCGTAGGTAATACGTTCACGCACCATCCGATTGAGCGTAGTAATCGAAGAGGTTTCCAAGCTAGAAGCGTAGTAAAAAAACTGCACGAGCATATTGATGAAATCAATACTTGCGACATCGTTCTAATCGATTGGTCAATATTCGTAATTGCTGACAAAATCAATCCGCCAGTCATACTCATGGATAGGGGGCCTCCAGCAGATAGCGGAATTTTGGCTAAATTACAATGGGGCCCTTGGCGTAAAGCGTGGTCAAAATCAATTAGAGGCACAACGGTTTCTCCAGCACATCGTCAGTTCGTTGTCAATCATTCTCAAACATCTGAGGAATCGATTCATGTGATTCCTGCGGGAGTTGATCTAGAATTATTCCAGCCAACAAAAAAGGAGGGGCCAATCAAGTTAGCATACCATGGTAGAGTTGATGTCCACAGGGGAGTAATGTCGCTTCCAATGGTACTCGCAGGCCTACAGTCCCAAGGGATAGATGCAACTCTACATATTCATGGAACTGGGGATGCAATTGGACGTTTGAGGAATATTGGAATGGAAGGTTTGGAAGTGACAGACGCCATCCCACATGAAGGCTTAGCAGCAAAACTCTCCACGTATGATGTCGGGTTTTTACCGATGCCAGAGCATAAGGTTTGGAATCTTGCAAGCCCACTGAAGCGCTCAGAATATCTGGGTAGTGGAATGGTTGTTTGTGGAATCGACCACGCAGGTCATCAGATCGAAGGTTCAGGAGATTGGTTACAATTATTCTCACAAACAGAATTCATTACTAGTACTGTAGATTGGATAAAATCACTAGATAGGGGCGCCTTAGAAAATCTACAAAATGAATCTCGTAAATACGCTGAAGAGAATCTATCATGGTCTCATTCGGTCGACGCACTGGAGTCGATGATTCTATCATAAATCTCGCCCCATTGCTTGCTTACCAAATCGACATGGTGCTTAGCAACCGCTTCCTTTAGCCCATCAGTTATCGGGTTTGAAATCGCTTCAATCCAGCCTGACTTATCGCCGATGTCAACCACTTTTACACAACCGGGTAGGTCGGGAACGTTGTTGGATGCAACTACAGGGCACCCCACTGAAAGTGCCTCTAGGATTACCATCGGCTGACCTTCATACTCTGAAGGAACAATTAGACATCCAGCGGTTTGCAATAGTCTCCATTTTTCTTCTTCACTCACCCACCCCAGAGCAGTAACTCCTTTTGGCGCATTATCAACACCGGTTACTCTGAGGTCTTCCAACCCCAAAGAGTAAGCAAACGCATGTCCCTTAACCGGGTCATTACGTCCCATTAGCAATGTGAAACTCTCTCTCTCAATATTGTCGTTTTGTTGTGGGTCAACAGGATTTGGTACTGAGATAGAATCTCCAATTAGTGGCTTTAATCGCTCACTCCATGTTTCAGAAAGGCAGACCACTTGGTAATCTTCCAAATCAGATTTTGTGTCAATATCAAATCGTCCAGAATGGATATGGAAAATAACTGGTGCCTTTGCAACCTTGGCGATTGAGATTTTTCGCTTATATGACCAATCAGAAGCACAGTGAATGTGAACAAGGTCAAAATTTCCAGTCTTTATTTCCTTTTTCGCGATTTGCCATCTTCGCAATTTTTGTATTTTCCCGCGACGCGAATATGTGTTGCAAGAAGAAGTCCTCCACCCCTCTGGTGGATTAGCAGCTAGTATTTTGATGACCGATGACATTCCACCTGGTGCCATCAAAGGACCCACATGTACCACTCGGCGCATGTGAAGTCCTCAGAATTCCTCAGCAATAGCATTGGTGCCGGTTACAACATGGGTTTTGTTGAATAGTAGGTTTGTGTCTTGGGGGCTTAATGGCGGGTGAGTGGCTGGCTTATGGCGAACTCGGTCTGGCAGCCATTGGTTTCGCTCCGTTCGCCTTACATCGATGGACGTGTGGCCTTTGGTCCAAGCAGAATCTAGAATGTCCTGAGGAACTTTCAGGATTGGATATGACAATTTTATTGCCGGTTTGGAATGAGGAATTGATCATCGAAAAGAAACTCGCAAATTTAGCAAAACAGAATTTCAAGGCAAACTTGCTGTTAGTCGATTCAGCATCAAATGACCATACGCTCTCCAAAGCAAAGGCTTGGCTAGATGATTTCCCGGATGCGTTTGAATCACACAAAATAATTCCAATGGCAACCCGTAAGGGAAAGACTGCAGCTGTCGCTCTTGCTTTAGATGAATTACAAGGTAATGATGGAATAATCGTGATGACAGATGCTGACGCTACACTAATGCCAGGAGCATTAGAGAGGATAAATCGCTGGTTTAGCAACCCCTTAATCGGTGCAGTAGGGGGCACACCTCAACGTGAAGGTGGTTTCGAAGGAGAAACCGAGCATAGGGAGATGTACACTCTATTGCGTGTTGGAGAATCATCTCACGATAGTACTCCATTCTTGGAAGGTTCTCTTCTTGCTTGGCGGTCAGGGTTGGTGTCTGCATCTGATATGTATCTGTCAGCAAATGCAGATGATGCGCAGATTGCAACTGCAGTAAGATTGAACGGTCTGCGCTCAATTCAAGACCCCGATATGAAATTCAGCGACCAAATGCCACTTACAGGGAAAGGGCAGCGACGTCAGAAGGTACGCAGAGCTCAGGGCCTTATCCGTCTCTTAACCAGGAAGCGTAAGCATTGGTTTTCTCATAGGCAAGGGCGATTCGCTAAGATTCTGAGAAGGAATGCGTGGATGCATATCCTCTCTCCTTTGGCGATCGCAGCAGGTGGTGCGATGGCAATAATGCGTAATATTGCCTATCTGCCAGAAACGCCACTAACACTGACATTGTCTGCTATCGAGGTATACTGTCTAGTGTCATGGATTTTGACACGTTCAAACAAGTCATTTTTCGGAATAAGGACTGCGGGAGTAATCATGTGTGGCCTTGAGAATTTACTAGTGGCATTGATTCACTCTGGTAGAGGAAAAAGTCTGCACATGTGGGAACAGCATACAGATGTTAGAGAGACTTTGGCAAATCGCTAGTCTCAGGTTTTGAAATAAAAAAAGCCCCCCTGGGAACCAAAGTTCCCAGAGGGGCAAATTCGAGATTGTTCTCGTATGCTTAACTTTCAATCAGTTACTGGCTTCAGTTAGAAGCGTCTGCGTATGCGTTAACGGAGCGGATGACTTTGTCATCTTCGTTACCGACACCGATCTTTGTTAGAGTTACTACTACAGAGCAGCCTCCGTCAGTGCCGTCACATAGGTCTGTGTCACTTCCTTCAGAGATTGTGATCTCTTCGGATGTCTGCCAGTAGTTGTCGTCATCTTTTGCAAAGGTGCAATCTGAAGTTGCATCAGCGCTTCCTGCTTCATCACAGGTCATTGATGCTCCACCGTCTACTACGATGGAAACTTTCAGTACAGCCCAGCTTAGGTCGTCGCCTTGGGTCATTGCAACGTGGACTAATCCATCGCCGCCTGCCTCAGACATTGAGCCTGCTGCATCCCTGTCGCTAAACTGGTATGTGTCTAGACCGCCGCCGGTTGAGTCGTCGGCTAGGCTAGATGCCCATACATACAATACACCAGCCAGAACTACAGTAATTGCAACCATTAGGATGGTAGCGATAACTGGGCTGACTGCCTCTTCGTTTCGGTTTTCGTTGTTCATATTCTTGTCCTCCTCCCCCAAGCGGGGGATAACTTTGCCACAACAGGCGCGGTATATAACATCTCCGCCGAACAAAGTCCGTTTATGCCGATAAAACCGGCGTACTGCGCGCTTGTTCCAATTGAACTTCGATCAAAAAAATAACACCGAGTAAGTGGTACATACAGTTTGTAGACCTCGAAAAACACCTATTTTTTGAAAAAATTACAAAAATCTCTCAAATCGATTCAGCCTTGCGGCTAATTCGTGTTGAGGTGAACAGGGTGAGAGCCAACGGAGAGGGGATGGGATGCACTCAACGAGAACTTCAACAGCCCTGTTCGTGTCGAGCCAAGGTGTTACGGCAAATAACCGTTTTGACATTTTTTTTGTTATTATCGCCTTTGCAATAAAACTAGAAACCAATGTTGAACTATTCAACAGTCAAAATTTCCGGGCCGCCAGAATTTACCAATATAGTATGTTCAAATTGGCCAATCATTCCACCATCCTGGCATCCTAGTGCATGATATGTTTCTAGGAATCTTATACTGATGAGTTTCTTCACTAGAGCGTTCCACTTACTTTGTCTACTAGCTTCATCCGCTTCAGGGAATGGTTTTTCCAGCATTGGGAAAGCCCATCTTTCCGCAAATGGAAGTGTGGAATATCTTTCTTCCAAGTTCCTTGCTAATTGAGCACCCAGTGGCTTGAGTTGTTTCCTAGATAGCGCCTTTCTCCAGAGTCCTTTACTGGTTACTCTGTATATGTTAGAGGAATTTCTGTCTCCAATATTACGAATCATTCCACTCTCCCCAGATGTATTGAACGGCTCAATTGCATACACCGATCCTTCTTCAACAACGCCCTTGAATCCTGGATTATCAGCACCACATGCATAGGATGGAACGCTAACACCTGAATGCAACTGCCACGGTTTCAGTTGATGACCACATAGATTTCTAATGGGCTGGAAACCAGCGTCAATAGATGGTTGAGCAGCAGCCGCCCCGACCTTATGCCAGGGTGTACCAGGGTGCAGCATTTCGATTGCAGAATCTCTAGCTTCTTTTGCTGCTTTGATTTGGTCAGTATGATTTCCTTTGTTACCAACTTCTATGGTTAGGGCATTATCACCGATATGGCCGTTGATATGTACTCCAACGTCCAACTTTACTAAGTCACCATTCTCGAATACCATTTCTCTATCCCATCCCTCTGGCGCAATAGATGCATGATCAGTAGTGTAATGTGCAGCCAAATCATCTACTGCAATTGTTACAGGAAATGCGGGGTTACCTCCATTTCTGCGAATGAATCTCTCCGCACTTTGGATTACTTCATCCCATGATTTGCCGACGGTGATTTCTTCGCGCATCGCCTCTAAAGTTCGGCGTGCAACATGGCCTGCATCATGCCAATATTTCAAGTTGGATTCGTCCACCATCTCATCACGTCTGCGCGAGGTACAACGCCCTCTCTCATAACGGTTAGCCTCCAACCACGTTTCTCAGCATCGCTTTTTTCTAGGCTTACGAATGTGCTACCTAGGCCATTTGGACAGATTCCTGGCACAAAATGTTCTATGTCCAATATCTGCGCGGCTAATTCCGTATTACATTCGGGCTCGATTCCAGATTCGTTGGCAGAAGTAGCGGTTATAGGCCCGTATTCTTCAGCAAGTGAAATTGCAGCGGGATGCGAAAAAACACGAATAGCGACATTGTCACCACCCAGTCTTGAATCCACGGTTTCAAGAGCGGGCAAAATTGTAGTTATTCCTCCTTTAATGAATGAAGATAAAAAATCTTCAAGAAAATCAGGAATTTCAACCATTGATTTTGCCTGGCTCATACTAGACACGCCTAAACTAACCGGCATAGTTTCAGGACGATTTTTTGTGGAATACAAATTATCTAGTCCGATTGCTATTGGAAGACATCCTAGACCCGGCAGTGTACTAGTTGGATAAACAATAAGTCCACCCGACTCAAGGTGTTCTTTCATTCAATCACGCCCTGACCCAATCCTGAACATGATGCTTGGCAATAGATGCAGCTAAATCCTTGTCTTCGGTTTTCACTAGCAATTTACCACTCGGATACAGGGTTAATTCCGCTGGGCCCGAAAAGGTCCAAGCTAGACGAGTTCTAATCCCGATAGTATATCCAGCAGCCTCTATTTTTGCGCCGACGGCTTCTAAATCGACTTTGTCAATACCATCAACTTCAATCTGCCAAGCAGATTTGTTACCACACATTTCCATGACAAATGAATCATCCGACATGAGAACCCCTCACAAATCTGGCTTTTCTGGCATTTCGATCACCGATTGCGAACTGCTAGCAGGCGGTCCTGACGGTGGACCTGACGGCGGACCTGTTGGTGGCCCCGCAGGTGGAGTAGGTGGCCCCGCTGGTGGAGTAGGTGGACCTGCAGGTGGAGTAGGCGGTTCAGCCGGAGGCGTTGGTGGCCCTGATGGAGGACCCGCTGGAGGACCAGCAGGTGGAGTAGGTGGGCCAGCCGGAGGCGTTGGTGGTCCTGATGGAGGGCCCGCTGGAGGACCAGCAGGTGGAGTAGGTGGGCTGGACGGAGGAGTTGGCGGGCCTGCAGGAGGCGTTGGTGGACCCGTAGGGGGAGTAGGTGGACCCGTAGGTGGAGTAGGTGGACCTGCGGGCGGGGTAGGGGGCGCCTCTCTAACCGAATCTGAACTTGCAGTGTGAGCCAACAAGGGGTCCTCTGTTCTAGATGGTTGAGAAAGAGGTGCTTCTCGAACTGGATTTGGATTAAGGATAGGTGCCTCTCTCGCTCCACTACCCGAAGTTGAGGTTAAACCGGTTGATGGCTTGTCTAAATCAGTCTTGATTAGAGTATCTCCACCTTCAGAATTTTCTGCAGAATAAGACGTCATGACTACCTTTGAGGGGTCAATCATTTCACGTTCTTTCACGTTTCCGAAATCACCCAAGTTTTGATCAAACGCACCTGAAAATAGTGATGAACCAATATTGCTTGATAGTTTGCGCCCTTGTGTAACACTGTATTCGTAATCGTAAGCATACGGTCCCATTTTGATTTCATCGGAGGAGCCTTTCAGAACGAAAGTCCATTCGCCAGAATCCAAAGGAAATTCGAAAGTCCAATCTCTCTGAATTCCAGGGCCTAGGCTGGTTACTCCTTCTTGAGACAGGTGCTTTGCACCAGTGTTAGTAATCACGGAGACATCTAAGCCACCCATGGGTACAGGCGCTTCATTTGTTATGGAAATGGTTGCAATGATGACATCTTCGTCATCGTCATTGATGTCCATTTTGATATCGATAACTTCGGCTTGCAAAGAGCCACTACTACCAGATGTTGAGACACTCATCCCGCTCACCAATCAACCCACTATCGCAACCATACTTGAATACAACCGTGCACAGGTACCTATCTTAGTCCACCACGCGTCTCAATGGGCAATGACCAATCTACCGCTGCCATAGTATTGTTGGCCAGATCAATCGGGCTTCTCTTTCCTTCATGTTTCCAAGTCTTGAACACATCCCAAAGACCTAGCAAAACACCCAAGAATGGAATGACGTACTTGACTTTGTATCCAGCTCGTCTGCTCCAACTTTCAACGTCGAGTAAACTTCCATCATTTTTCACAACCGCAATTCTCATTGCGCGTTGACCTAAGCTTCGACCATAACCTCGTCCTGTATATTTGAAATAGAGCCAGTAAAAAGTAAGGTGAATAATCCACGTGCCAATTACGTAGAGCGCCTGAGAGGTTAGCAACAAGTCAACTGCCATCAGGTAGTTGTAGAATGTCTTACCAGTAGCTACAGCAATAATCAGTGTTATCAGAAACGCGTCAAGGGCAAGAGCAACCACTCTTTTCCAAATTGGAGCAATTAACATCCCCTCTGGGATAGTCGCAGAAATGGCTGCCTGAGCCATTGTTCCTGGAGTGTGGACACTAACCGGCGAGTCGGCCATGTGCAGGGCTCGGGCCTTTACTTTGAAAGTCTGGCCCTCAAGAGTTTACCACATGCCACGCCATCAAATTAGATTCAGAAACCCAATCAAGCCAACTTGCCCATGTCGGGTCGTTTCTCAAAGTCCTATCATCGCCTACCACAATTAGTCCTCGCTTGGCTCTGGTTAAAGCCACGTTTAACCTTCTAAAATCAGAGAGGAAACCAACTGTTCCGTTTTCATTCGCTCTTACTGTTGATAGCACTATGACTTCCTTTTCACGGCCTTGATATCCGTCCACCGATTTGATTTCTAAGCCATCGATTTCATCATTAGTCATACTTCGAATTAGCCTAACTTGGCCTGCATAAGGTGAGATCACCCCGATATCTTCAGGTTGTATATCTCCGGGAACTAACAGGTCATTCACGATTTTAATTACAATTGCAGCCTCATCCATATTTGAGCGAGATGAACCAGATTCTTCTTCAATTTCCGAACCATGTACTGGAACGAATGTGACCGGCTTATCCCAATCAGGCCACAAGAATCCTGCTGCAGGAGGCCTCTCTGCAGATGAGCATCCATCTTCTAATCTATTTTCATAAAACCGTGCTGAAGGGAATTCTCGTATTGTAGGGTGCATTCTGTATTGCGTAGTCAGCATATGCGCCGGAATCCCATTTGATAGCAACCTTTCGAATAGTGGGATGTTAAGCCCATTTTCTTCAGCTCTACGAGATGTAACAGTTGGTGGTAATTGCCTGTGGTCTCCCACTAGGATTAGTTGCCTAGCACCTTTGACTATCGGTACTAGTGCGGAAGGTTCTGTTGCTTGAGTAGCCTCATCGATTAACACAATTGAGAATTTTCTTTTGGCAATAGTGAAGTGACCAGCACCAATATTTGTCGAACATAGAACTTCAGCACTCGAAAGAACATCATCCGTAATCCGTTGTTCAAGTTCACGAATTTCCCGATAATTCTTGCTGATATCCTTGTGAGCCATGCCTCTATCTTTGCCTTTCAAATCATGTAACTTTGAACGGATACCTTCAGTTTCTTCTCGAATGAAATCGATCTCGTCCTGTTTTGGATGACTTGACACTTTAGCATCTAGGGTTGCTTCACGAAGACTCTCTCTGACCTTTACAGGGCGTCCAAATCTAATCGCCTTAACTCCCAATTCAAGTAATCCTTCCAGAAGGTTGTCTACTGCTACATTTGATTCCGCACACGCAAGAATTGGCCCCCTCCCTATATCGATTAATGCTCTTAGCAAATGTACCGCAGTGTGAGTTTTCCCCGTTCCTGGCGGGCCTTGAATCATGGTTAGACGCTGCTTGACTGCTGTTTCAATCGCCTCTTTCTGGCTATCATCCAAAGTCATCCCTGTAAGGTTCAATGGCCGAATTTTTTGCCCATGGATTTCAGGTGGCCTTTGGGCTGAACTTACTAGGTCATGAGGCTGACATAACAATAGGTCACGAAGAGTAGTACCTCCATCTCCTTCGGTTGAATGGAAGGAAATCAAAGCGTCATGCATTCTATCATGCGCAACTCGATTTGCTCCCTTGTCTAGGCGCCAGCCACCTTTGCGCAAATCGCTAGGTTTGTCTTTAGCAACAATTCTAATTCTGGAATTATTTCTATCCAATACAACCCCTTCGATAACTTTCTCGCCCCACGGTCTTGCTCTGGAAATTATGACCATATCACCATGTCCAAATCTGTGAAACGGAAGAGGCCCTCCTCCTCTAGCTTCGAAAACTAGAATCGGGTCGCCAAAGAATCTTCCAGATGTTCTACCCACTAAATCGAATAAGGCAAGACCGGCGCTCAACATTTTTTGTTTTGACCAATTCTTCCATCTTTCTTGGACCTGACTCAACTCATCTTCTAACTCTATACCGATGAGATTTGTAAAGCACTCAAAATGGTCCTGAGATTTTCGCCATTTGGCTTCATGAGCCACATTCGAAGTTTTGCTGCCACTGGGCCGAGTGTTCATTCTTCGCACTCCTCCCCTCTCGGACATAGTAAAACCGTAGTGTCGCTGGTATAGCATCTTGTCGATGGTCGAGAATAGGTGATGCTTAACAAGGAAATGAGTAACCGAATATATGCTGGTGAGTATGTTCAGGCGCAAATCGACCGCAGAAAAGGAGGGCAATATTTGCCCATACTGCGAGTTCGTAAACGAGCCAGAATCCGTCACTTGCACTCAATGTTATTACGATTTAAACAAGGCGCCAAGAGACCAAGGAGAGCCTCTTTCTGCCGAAGTTAGTAATTCGATTTTTGATGAATTGATGGCGGATGACGACGACTCTTGGGAAGAAGGAGAAGCATTGGATGTTGTGTTAACTTTAGACCAAGATCCACTTGAAGTTGAGCAATACGAAGTAACCGATTTCAGTGCAGAGGAGCCAGAGACTATCGATTTCATGAAATCATCATCTCCTGAACTCCACGAAACAGTAAGTCACGAGCCTGTTGAAATTCATGCTGATGATGTTGGAAAGGAAATCAAAGATGTTCCAAAATTAGAGTTCTCTAAGACAGATCCTTTTGATGAAGTTCCCGAACCAGTGCACCAGGGCAAAGGAACAGTATTCTCTCCGAGTACTCCAAGTAAAGTAGACGACGATTTGTTAGGTCATGTTGGCGGTACAGAATTGCCATCCTTGCCACCTGATGACTTGTATGAAAACAAGATTGATTTCACTGCAAAGAAGGCACCTGCTCCTACCCCTGCTGTTGTGTTGCCCAACATGTCAAAGATAGAATCCACTCCTGCACCATCTGTAGAATTGCCAAAGCCGGTATCTGAGCCAATTACTCAACAAGTCAATCTCGAACAGACAATAACACCTGTAGAGGCGCCTGTGGAAACTCAACAAGAACCTGTAGTTACAACAGAGCCAGAAAATCAAGAGTCTGTAAAACAGGAAGTCGAATCTGAACCAGTAGCGATTCCAACGCCTGCAGCACCGTCTAGAATTTGGCCTTGGGCTGAGGCTGAAGCATGGGATGCTCGCCAAGTTCACCGTGAAGTTGTCTCTGCACTTGAGTTGGTAAAGAGCGGTAAAAATGATGATGCGGCTTCTATAATCGACACATTAGGCCCTCATTTGACAGATGAAAACATCGATCTGATTTATCACATAGGTATGGTTCTAAAGCAATTGGGACGTGTTGAAGAGGTGAAAACAATGCTTGAAAGAGCGAATTCGGCAATGCCTGGTAATGAGCATGTTTCATCAGCGGTGGCCCATCTCGGAGTTTGAAGGGGGCCTTTTTTTGCAAACGCCAGAATTAGCGGTGAATGACAAAGTCGTCTTGCGTCCTATTGCTAGGCGAATTTTACCAGAGGTCATGATAGCGTATCTGGAAGACCCTGAGGCTGCTAAAGCCGCTTTACCTTGGTTGAAAGAAGGCGAAGAGGCGCGCAGGCAAATCGCAGATTTGATGATTGACTTAGAGATGCATAGGAATGGAGATTCGATACACTTCTGGGCGATTCACTCTATGGAAGATAATTCATTTGTCGGCATGATTGGATTTGGAGACGAACTTCAACTGGCAGCTTCTGCTTACAATCTAGGATACTGGGTTCGTAAGAATTGGAGAAAGAAAGGAATTGCACGCGCATGTGTGGATGCGATTTTCAAATGGCAATCTCATAGGACTGAACAATCGCTAATCGAAATCACTGTTCATCCTCATAATGAAGCAGGTCTAGCAACTTGTAAATCAATTTGTCAAGAATGGAACGGGCTAGCTATCGAGGGATTCGTACCAATTGAAATCGATGATCGTACAATCCCACACGTGTTGCACCTGATTCAATTAAATCGTGGTGATTAGATGAAACCGGTCTGGTTGACCGTTGATACTGACGACATTCGTCATATTCCATCTTCTCAAGGACACCCAACTCGCTCCAAAGGAAAGCCGCATGAAGGTACCTCGCAAGAGATGATGGAGTCGATGGCTTACTTCCGGGAATGGTTGGATAAAACCCAAGTCTCTCTGACAATTTTTGTTATTGCAGACCAACTCGACGACACAGTGTTCGCAGATTGGTTGCGCGATTTGTTGGATAGCCACCCTCAGGTTACGGTTGGTTGCCATGGCCTGACCCATCGATGCTGGTCGGCATTTCCTGAGGATTCTGAAGGATTACTCAAGGCCTTGGTTGAGGCCGATGTAAAGTTGCATAACTTTGCTAAAGACGCGTGGCGGCCTTGGTTTAGAGCACCAGCAGGATACATAGCTCCATGGATGGCGCCAGTTATTGCAAAGGCTGGATTCGAATTGGATAGTAGTGTGAATCCATCTTGGTTAGTAAGAAGAAAGGCAGGCCCGTGGAAGGATTGGAATGCGGTTGAGAAAGCATTGAAGGATTCAGGATTAATCAGTCGTCCCTGGCTGTGCAGATTTTCTCTACCGACTTGTGGCCCAGCGCTTTCGATTCCGTTCCTAGCATGGAATGCGCGCAAAGCTTGGTCTAAACTAGGGCCATTCGTTCTAGCAGAAGAGGCAGAACACACAGTTTACTGGCATATTCTTGATCACCGTAGGAAAAATGGACTCTGGAAACCGCCATTAATGATTGAATGAGCCCAAAGGGCTCAAATCTTGCTCGACTTAGGAGCGCCATGGAGAAGAAGTTCTGGCAGAGGCTTCTCTTCATCGGAATTGCATTGCATTTCCTTGCTGCATTGCTGATGCCACTCGGTTTGGATGCTCATGTGCATGCATCATATGTCAGTGATGGAATGGATGATGGTGAAGCCCACCTAGAGTGGGGCGAACTAAGAACGGATTCAGCAGAAGGCTCAACTCCAAAAGAGGTGCCTGCTGATGACAAATGGTTTGCATGGCACTTGATTTTGGAATTATGGTTTACTGTATTTTCAATATCCGCAACCACTTTGCATATACTTGGATTGGTTGGTGGATTAGGTTGTTTGGCAACAATATATTTGCTAACACGTGAGTTGTTTTCTGAGGACCAAGCATTACGATTAACTGCATTAGCCTCGATATATCCGCCATTAATTCGTGCTACAGGAAGAGTGTACCAAGAAGGATTTGTTCTAATGTTAGTCGCAATTTCGACTTATGCGATAATCAAAGCTCTCAGAGATGATAAGAAAATTAGTACTTGGTGGCTTATACCATTTTCCTTGGCTTTGGTAATTTTATCGTTCAAGGGTATGCCGATGTGGTACGTAATTCCCGCAGCTGCAGCGCTATTCATTTCAACCAAGATAGAGATGAACCAGATTCAAATCGCATTAGTTGCAATTATTGTACAATTGTTAGTAATTACTCGGAATGAAATTTCGATTAGTAATGTAGATATTATTCCGGCTCTACTAACGGCATTCATTGCATACTTTTTGTACATAAAATGCGGCATGCTACTCTCGTGTGTATCAGATAGTGAAGGTACAGTAGAGTCTGAATATCTAACTAAAGGAAGTAGAATGATTTCGGCATCTCTTGTAGGCTGGATTGCAGCGTTATGGATCACTGAAGCGGTAACATTTGGAACCGATTTCTTCGATATTATTCGCTCATTCCGACACAATGGTAGATACTTATCGTTACTACTAGTTCCCATGTGGTATGGGGTGTTGGTCAGAAAAGAAAACAGAGGGCTACATTTTGATGATGACAAAAAAGGATTGGTTCTAGTCTTAGTTGGTCTATTGATGGCGGTCAATGCATCATTGATTGTATTAGCCGAAGATAGAGGCACCGACGTCATAGGCGAATATCTCGAGGATGAAATTTCAGATGATGAAGATGTTTTATTCATCGCCAATTCACCATTGTCGATGCATAGATTGTATTCAATTAAATTTTCAATGGACCCAGATAGTGACAAAGATAGCATGGGCTTTTGGAGAACAAATACATCTGATTGGCGAATTGAATTAACTGAATGTGACTCTCTTCAGAATGTAAATTGGATTATCAATTATCCATACAATAACGCTACTGGTCCGCCAGGTTGGGTAGAAGTTGAGTTTGAAGGAGCGGATAGAGTTAGTGAGAATTACCGTTTGTATACATGGGGTGGAGAAAATGAGCGATGTCCTTGAAGGAGTAAAAGTACTGGACCTCTCGAGGATTCTTGCGGGTCCATACTGCGCGCAAATGCTCGCGGATTTGGGGGCCCAAGTCACCAAGGTTGAGGCTCCTTGGGGCGATGATACAAGAGGATGGGGCCCACCATTTCTCGAAGATGGAACCGCAGCATATCACCTGTCTTGTAATCGCGGAAAGGAAATTATTTTCCATAATTTAAAGGAGGATAAACAAGCGATTCAAGAGTTGATTTCACAATCAGATGTCGTAATTGAAAATTTCCGGCCCGGGCAATTAGAGAGGTTAATCGGGCCAATTCCAAAGGACGTAATTCTCTGTTCAATAACCGGTTTCGGACAGAATGGCCCTAGGTCACAAGAACCTGGTTACGATTTAGCTCTACAAGCTATGAGTGGCATAATGAGTATCACAGGTGAGGAGGGCGCAGGGCCTGTGAAAGTTGGCGTTGCATGGATTGATATCATCACTGGATTATATGCTGGAAATGCAATAATGGCAGCATTGTTCAAGCGTGAAAGAACCGGAACCAATTCGCATTTAGATATCTCATTATGGGATTGTGCAATCGCTTCGCTTGCCAATCAAGGACAGAACCAAATCACCAGTGGGCAAGACCCAGGCCTACTTGGTTCAGGCCATCCAAATCTCGTTCCATATCAGGCATTCCAAACCAGTGATGGATGGGTGGTAATCGCAGTAGGCTCAGATTCCCAATTTGAAAAGTTGTCACAACTTCTGGATTTTGAAAATACCTGGCCTACCAACGAATCGAGGGTTAATTCGCGAAAAGAAGTAGTGGATATAGTGCAATCGAAAGTTGTTGGAATGACTAAAGTTCAGGTATGTGAATTATTAGAGGGCATTCCTACTTCACCAATAAACAAAATCAGTGAGGCATTAGCTGACGCACAAAGCATTGCTAGAGGAGTAGTTACAGAATGGAACGGGCAATCTGTTTTGGCAAGCCCACTACGCTTCATCTCAGAAAGAGAATAATGAGGTCTGGCCTCCGGTTCTAACCAGGCCAGCATCTTCGAGTAAATCCATTGCATTGTCAAATCTCTTCTGTGAGAATTGTCTATCTTCAACTAAGAATTTCTTCAATCCCTCTACATCTACAGCGCCTTGGTTAAGGGCTTCATCATCGACTTCTACCACTGGATGATTTCTGAAAATTTCTCGAATTTCATCCAATCTTTCTGGGACTTCCTTGTCTTTAGCCGCACATACTGCTTCGATAGTATTGTGTTCTTTGATTAGTTTGAGGCCTGTCTTCGGGCCGATTCCTTTGATTCCAGGATGGAAATCAGTTCCAATCATTATTGCTAAATCTATCAATTGATCTCTACTCAATTCATTATCTGCAAGAATCTGGTCCAATTCGATTTTCTGTGCCCGAACAATCCTTCCCATTCGTTTACTGCCATCGGAAGTGAAGTTACGAATTACAACTGGTGCGCCGTATAGCAACGCATCCCAGTCTTGAGTAGCCACTGCATCGAGTTGTCCTTTAGCAGCCATTACTGCTGCTTGTGCTTCACCTTCGGCTTCAGCTCTGAATGCAGGAATGCCCATCAATGATAGCATTTCGATCGATTCTTCGACCATTTCCGGCGTGTACTTGACACAACGCTGTGCAAGTTTTTGCGCGGTTGCAAAATCTCCAACTTCTAGCGCAGCCTTCCAATCTGCTTCTGCTTGTTCTCGTCGCGCTCTTCTCGCATCCATCTCATCCTTCTTCAGTTCTGGATGCTTTCCATCAAAGATGAAAACGGGCTTAACGCCCTTGGATAGAAGTAATGATGCTCTTGAGAGGAACCCCATCAGATGTGCGACAACTTTTCCATTATCGGCTTTCAGTGACCCTCCATCGCCTGTAGGAGAACGGTCACGGATTGTGGTTAGGAATTGGAATGCAAGCAGGAAACTATCAATCCCGACTTTCTTGCCTCTCATTGCATCCATAGTAGTGTCTTCAGCACTAGCCAAGTCACGCAGGTTGCAGCCCATGATTTACGCAATAGGCACAGGCACTTGAGTCTCACGGCTCAATCAAGAAAATATGGCGGGCAATGCAGGATTCGAACCCACGTCTCCGGCTCCGAAGGCCGGAAGGATATCCAGACTACCCTAATTGCCCTGAACCGCCGAAAAGCCGCCCCTTCTTGAATCACACCCTCGCGCTATTGAAGTGCTTTGATGATTTAGGATGAATATGGTTGGCAACTCTCCATGCGTAAGCAAGGGTTGCAGTATGTGTTGTAGAGAGACTGTAATGCCGATTACAGCGACGGAGGCAAGTCGTTTATCCAGGAGGACTGGCCTATCAGAAGAGCAGTTTTGCTCAAAGGATGAATCTGGGATTAGGCGATTGCTGAATAACCAGCAAACCAAAGCATGTGTATTCTTGGCTACAACATCAGATTTACCAACCGCTCCCGGGATTTGTTCCGTTTATGATAGCAGACCACTAGGTTGCCGAACCTATCCGGTAATTTTGGACGAAAAAGATCTAGCAATACTCGATGAACTATGTCCGCATACCAGTGAATTCGAAGAGCCCAGCGAAGACGATGGGCACAGATTACTCAACCTTGAGTCGAAGCTGAAGCAATGATCATCACTCTTCCAAGTGATTTGTGGACCGGTATTCCAAACGCTGCATCGATTTGATATCCTGGCAATTTGATATTGGTTGAAATCTCTTCATCCAAATCTTCGCCACCCGCTTCAACTGGAAGAATCACGACAAGACCGCATTCACTATTCTGGGAGTGAACATTGGCAAGCATATCTTCAATCAATTTTTCATCGCTGGGGGAATTTCTACCGTATGGAGGGTCAACTACAACCGCTGCAACATTGTTTGGTAATTCAAATCGCGTTGCATCCCCTCTTTTGACTTCGGCCTCGACCTTTGCCCAATCGATGTTTTCCTGACATCCTTCGACCATTACAGGGTCGAAGTCTATTCCTAGAGTAGGCCTGCCTGTTAATGCAGATTCAATCAGAATTCCTCCTGTTCCGCACATCGGGTCCACCACATAGCCATCGTTAGCACCAGCAGCGATATTTACCGCAGCCCTTGCTAATCTGGGCTCAAGGCTGACAGGTCGGAAGAATGGGCGCTTATTTGCACGCATAGCAGACCAACCGTGTTTACCTGGGCCTTGACCAATCATCCAGCCCCATGCAACATTTCCTGCTGAGTTATCCAAAACGATTCCAAATCTGCGCTTTGGATTTTCTAAGTTGAATGTGGAACCTTTGTCGTGAAATAATCCACCAACTTGTCTTTCGATATCTTTAGTCGCTACGGGAATTTTACCTTCATGGCGCCAACACTCTATTGCCATGTCATCGACCTTTTCGCTCTGGATATGCTGTAGCAAGTCTTCAAGCGAAGTCCATTTTGAAATCCCACCATTCACAAGTACACATTCACACCCAGACATCAGTTCTGCGTTTTTCCAATCGCTTTCTCCTGTAGCAGTTAACAGGCGCCTAGAATCGGTTCGAGCAATATTCGAATCAGCGAACATTGCTTTTGCTTCTGCTCTAGCAATTGCGGGGTGCCAACCACGTAGTGCGATTATTGCGGTAGCATTGGGTTGCAACAAATCACCTCGTGTAGATTTTTACTTGCTCTTCTCCCCATGTGGTTTCTTCGACTTTTGAAAACGAAGATAGGTCAAAATTAGATTGAACAGGAGTTGTATGGGTTACTTTTGATTGTACCAAAATGAATTCATCAACTAGGCCTTCTTCTAAGAAATGATTGATCGTAGTCGGTCCTCCTTCTACTAGCAATCTCTGAATTTCTAAATCGCCGAGCATATCCAGCAATCCAGGCAACCCTCTGAAATCCTCTGTCATGTGCCTAGTTGCAAATCCATCAGTGAGGATTTTCGAATCAGGATTAATTCTGTTGTTTGGGTCAATAGCCACTCGTATTGGTTGCCTTTCGGTATCGACTAGTCTGACGGTCAGTGCCGGGTCGTCTCGAATGACTGTGTTGGCTCCAACTAGTATTGCGCAACAATCCTTGCGAAGCTCATGGA
>CACEWA010000008.1 GCA_902563095.1 uncultured Candidatus Poseidoniales archaeon
GAAGTAAAATGTGCCTCGAATGACGGTCTAAGTTTACCATCAAAATTCCTCAATGTACATTTTCTTCTAACCAACGTTCACAGTCAATTGCTGCTTGACAACCCAGTCCTGCAGCCGTTATTGCTTGCTTGTATCTTGTATCAACCACATCGCCAGCAGCGAAAACTCCTGGAATGCTAGTCATCGTATGCTCCTTGTGAATCAAATATCCCTCATCATCGGTTTCTAGTTGTCCTTCTAAGAACCCTGTAATCGGAGTATGCCCGATTGCGATGAATGCTCCTGTAACTGCAATTTCTTCTGTCGTACCATCACGAGGATCTTCAAGAACTGCGCCTGTAAGTCCCGAATCATCAGAAAGCCATTTCTTGACTTGCCTGAATGTTCGAATCTCAATCTTATCATGATTAGCTGCTCGATCATACATCACCTGAGAGGCACGGAATACGTCTCTGCGATGGACAAGTGTTACCTTGGAGGCAAAACGGGTTAGGAAAGTTGCTTCTTCCATAGCAGAATCTCCTCCTCCAACAACAAGGATTTCCTCATTCTTGAAGAATGCACCATCACATGTTGCACAGGTAGAAATCCCTCGCCCTTTCTGTTCCTCCTCTCCTTCTGCGCCCAACCAAATAGATTCAGCACCTGTTGAAACAATGATTGAATGTGTAAGGAACTCTTCACCTTCAGTGTATACTTTGAACGGGCGTTCGGACATATCGACTCTCTCGACATTTCGATCTTGAACTTCAAGACCAAAACGCTCAGCCTGCTCACGCAATTGCATCATCATCTCTGGCCCACCGATTCCTTCGGGGTAACCTGGGAAATTTTCAATGTCGCTTGTGAGCATCAATTGACCTCCAGACATATATCCTGCAAACATCAACGGTTCTAACATCGCTCTCGAGGTATACAAGCCTGCAGTGTATCCTGCAGGTCCACTTCCAATGATTATTACATTACGAATACCGTCGCTCATGCTTTCTTCCAAGGCGATAACCTCCTTGAACATTTTCTCTCAAAATTCATGAATATACTTTGATTCGGCAATAATATGGACGTGTTTTCTCACTGGCTATGGAGCATCGCGCTAACGCGAAAAAAGGTGTCATGGAAAATTAGCGGTCCGATGGGAGTCTTACCAGATTTGTTAGCATTTATTCCTGCCTCGATATACAGAATGGCCAATGGAATCTCTAGGACTAGCGTTGATGATGATACAGTTACTTCAGACATGCCTGTAGCCTGGGAGATCTACCAATGGACTCATTCTCTTACAATCGTAGCATTCCTGTATGGTTGTGCCTATTATTTCCTGAAATCAAGGGGGCATGAGAAGCCTGGTTACATGGCTTGGATTTTCGTGCTACCGTGGTTTTTCCACATTCTGATTGACATTCCGGGACACACACTTCGGTTCTTTCCCACACCGTTTTTACATCCATTCAGTGACTTCATGTTTGATGGAGTAAGGTGGAGTACGTGGTGGCTTTGGTTCCCACAATTGTTCGTACTTTTGGGGATTTGGTGGGTGATTCTCCGAAGAGAGAACCATGTATTGCTAAGGCCTAGAGCATGGAAGATATTGCAGAAATAGCTGCCCTAGCATGCGGTTCTAATCTAGGCTCAATATGCTCTGGTTCTGCACCTGGCCCAATAATTCCCAACCCAATTGGTTTGTTTGAACTTAGTTGTAAATCGATTATTGAACTCAGAACTGCTTGACCCATTGCTAGTCCATGTTGTGTACTACCTTTCTCTATTATTCCTAAGCAAGCTGCACCATCCACTTCTGGATTTTCGATAAGCCTAGACAGCGCAAGCGGCACTTCCATTGCACCTGGAACCCAAACTACCTCGGTAATTTTCAGTTTTTCTTTTGCTGCTTGATCTCTTGCTAAACTTAACATTCTTTCAATTTCTTCCTTGTGAAAACTGCCGCATACAATTGCAATATTAGTCATGACCTCGCCTCCAAAATTCGCTCAACTGTTGACACTATTGTTTGTGTCATAGAATCGATTTCAATATTTACTGAGTCCCCTATTCTTTTGCTACCAATCGTTGTCAAAGATATGGTTTCGGGTATCAAATGGAGGGCGAACGAATTTTGTTGAACATCGCCAATTGTCAAAGAAATCCCATCGATTGCAATGTATCCTTTTTCTTGTACGAATTTGATGATTTTTTCTGAACAATCTATTATCAAATCCAGATTTTCTTCTCCTTCAATCCTGTTGGAGATTTTACCCATGCCGATAATGTGCCCCGAAAGGAGGTGGCCTCCCAATTCATCACCCATTTTCAGCGCCCTCTCAAGATTAACACTGTCTCCAACTTTTTTAGAGCCCAAAGTTGTTTTTTCAAGAGTTTCTGGAATTGCATCAAATGAAATTTTAGACGGATGGATTTCGACAACAGTTAGGCATACACCATCTACTGAAACAGAAGCCCCCGTCACCAAACCATCGGTGGAAACAGATGTAAAATCGATATCAAAACGAATCACATTATCACCTGAAATACTGGAAATTTTACCAGTACCTGCAACGATTCCTGTGAACATTTTATCTCCTCATTCATTCCTCTTTGCTCGATGAAAGTTCTAAAATTCTGGCAATGATTTTCCTTGTTCCATCAAGATCATCGAATAATCCTTCGACTCTAACTACCTTGATATGACCTAAACCTCTCTCATCCAAGGACGCCCGAATCCTTTCCTCCGCATGTTCTTGGTCATAGCCCAAGGCAATAATATCTGGTTTTACTTCAGGTAAGATATCGAAGATAGGAACATCAGGAGGGTTTCCGATAACCGCTTCATCTACAGGCTTGAGGCCTTCAACCATTCTTCGTCTCAATTCTTGCCCAGTGACAGGCTCATGCTTACGTTTACGGACAGTATCGTCATGAGCTACTACTACTACCAAATAATCTCCGAGAGATTTTGCCTGCTCCATATAATGCAAATGTCCTGCATGTAATAGGTCGAATACCCCTACTGCCAAAACTCTAGTCATCTTGCATCTTCCCCGTAAGATATGATTTCTTAGAAGCCTAGGGCTTTAATCAGTTCCTCTCCTGTAAGGAATGGTATACTTCTTTCTTCAGCCCACTTCCTAGCATCATTAACTGGTAATGCCAAATCACCATCTGGTTGCAGCATCTCTGCGCCAATAACTACAGGAGTCATTCCGGAAAGTCTTGCTAATCCAACTGCTAATTCGGTGTGTCCCTGTCTACGTGTTAGTCCGCCTTCTGCTTCTCGACAAACCGGTATATGTCCCGGTGTTCTGAATTCCTTTCCTAGTATTTCCAATGCATTGTCGCCATCGTTTAATTCTGAATATAATTCTGCAAATCTTCGGGTTGTTAGCGCCCTATCTCTGTCAGTAATTCCTGTGAAAGTGTCACGATGATTCAGAGACAAGGTAAACGCAGAACGAGTGTCGTACTGCAAATCATCGGTTTGCAGTTCTCTCAAAACAGGATGATCAGCCATAAGTCGCTCATCCATATGTAAATCTTGAAGGTAAGGTAGAGAGAATCTCTCGCCTACTTCATGCCCAATCGCAAGGAAAAGTAAGCCCCCACAGTCGAACCTTAACTGCCTCATTGTTGCTGCTTCTGCGAATTGGCCAGGGAATAGCAAATCTGTTTCTCCTTCACGATTCTCTGCATCGAACAAACAGACCGGGTTTCCATTGCGGAAGGCCGCAACAGCCGCCTCGACATGTGGCTCCATGTTTGGGGCGGTTGGGTTCACACAAATGAACCCAATCCATTCATAATTTGACCTATTTTTCGGGTTCTGACGGAAAGGGGTTAACATAGGGCAGCCCTTCGGCCTGTTCTGCGGGGAGTGGGTTATGCCAGTAAAGTTAGGTCCAGCGGGAGTTCCACTGTCATGTAAAGGGCGCACTATCGTCGAAGGAATGGACGATATTATTTCCCTCGGTTTAGAGACCATGGAAGTTCAAACTGTGCGCATGGTTGCGCCGCAGCACTTCGAACAATACTGGCAAGCAGGCGTTCTTGCAAACAAAGCTGGATTCGAAATGAACATCCACGGACCATACTACTCCGAACTTTTGGGAGACCGATTACAAAGAAACCGTAGCCTAGCAAAAATCGAAGCCGCTCTACAAGCAGCCAAAACCATCAATGCTAGACATATAACGCTGCATGCTGGTCATTATGGCGAAACGGGAAGAGGACAAGCTGCGAATGAACAAGTTGCAAGCGTGTTCAAAGGAATTGTTCAGAGAATCGGAGAAATATGGAATGATGATGAAGATCTCTACCCTGTATTCCCATGGCTAAAGGAAGGGACTCCTTCAAAAATTGGAGTCGAAACCAGCGGCCGTCAAGAGTTATGGGGAAGTTTGGAAGAAGTCCTTGAAGTTGTAAATCACGTTGAAGGAACGATTCCTGTCCTCAATCTAGCACATATTCACGCACGTGGGCACGGTAGACTGAGGACTTCCGAAGACTATGGTGAATTGTTCGACCAAGTAAGAGAAACCATTGGAACCAAAGAATTCTATTGCCACTTCTCGGGAGTGGAACACAGAATGGGCAATGCTATGCACTACACTCAAATCAAGAAATCGGACCTAAACTTTGAGCCTCTTGCTGAGTTTATTATTGAAGAAGGAGCGTGGTTAGACATGACTCTGATTTCTGATTCACCTCTACTAGAACACGATGCTATGTACATGGTACAAAACATCGAAAGAGCAAGACATCGACAACTTGAGCGTAAGGCTCGTGAAGATCGAAGAAAGGCACTTGCTGCACAAGCCAATATATCACCAGAAGAAATGGCTGCTAGAGAAGCAGAAATTGCAGCAGCTAGAGCAAAAGATGCTCTGGCAAAATCACAACCTCAACCTGAACCTAAGAAGGAAGAAAAGCCAAAGGAAGAAGAGCAAAAGAAGGCCCCTGCAAAGAAGGCTGCTGCAAAGAAAGATGCTAAAGAAGAAACCAATGATGACCTCTTCGAAGTAGAAGAGGATGATGACGACTTATTCTGACCAGAGTAGATGTTATGTCTTTGCCGATTCTTTACTCATTTCGAAGATGCCCATATGCAATGAGGGCTAGGATGTCGATTGTTCGAGCAGGATTCAATGTGGAACATCGAGAAGTTATACTCAGAGATAGACCCGCACATATGATGGAAATATCACCTAAAGGAACAGTTCCAGTAATGCTATTGCCCAATGGTACAGTAATCGAGGAAAGTCTAGAAATTATGGAATATGTACAATCTTGGAATTTGACTCAAGATGAGAGAGAGTGGGTTAATCGTAACGATGATGAATTCAAATTTCATCTCGACCGATACAAATATCCTAACCGCTACGAAAATGTAGATCACATTGAGCACCGTACTGCCGCTTCAAAATTCATTCATGATTTGGATGAAAGCATACCTGAAGGAAACCTGAGTGATGCGATATTCCCCTTCATCAGACAATTTGCAAATCATGATAGAGAGTGGTTTGACTCCCAAGGATGGAAAAACGTTCACAAGTGGTTAGAAGGAAATTTGTCCAGTGAGGAATTCAAAATTTGTATGACTAAATATCCACAATGGGTTCAGGATAACTAATTGTGTGCTTTCGTAGGAATATTACGGATGCAGCTAAAATTAATTGGAATGTTGCGAAAAATATGTTCCAAGTTAAACTAAAGACAAGCCTAGGATATTTCGGAGAAAATCCGATTACGCTAATGCAACCAAGAATTATCAAACCTTGGAATACAATATATGGATAAAGGCTCATACCTATTTTCTGTAAACTATCCATAATCATAAATGATGTAATGATAATTGGACTAGCAATCATAAAAATCATCCAATACAAGTTAGGTCCTTCTCTAAACCCAACATATCCGCCTCGGACTAAAACAGTACCCGGATCTAATTCTCTAGGATGAGGACAAATTCCCTCAAAGCATGTCTGAAGCCCGTTAACCTGGCCTAACAAAGTCCACCAGAGTATCCAAATTACCCATGGGTAAACTGCCATGGCAACTACAGATTTCGAGTTGTTTAGTTGTAAAATACCGTCAGAATCTTTGCTCAATATTCTCCATAATGAACCACAAGTAGTCAATATCAACAATGTAGCGAATACTGACCAAGCACCCCATGTCAATAGTAAAAACATAGAAATTGCCAGAATAGGTAATTCTGTCGCAAGTTCTGATTTCGGTTTGATTTTCTGAACATATATTGCTCCAAGGCATGAGCATAAAGTCAATGACAATGCCAACATATCGAGATAAGAAGATTCAACTGCTGAAACAAATAAACCGAAGATTAACCAGGCCGAGAAAATTGCTGATTTTTTTGGTTTCAAATCCTTGTAATGTGCTGCTACAGAAACAACAGAACAGAGAATTAGCAATGATGATGAAATCAGTATATTTTCGATACTATTAGGCCATCCAGATTCGACCGCCTCAAGGATAAAATTGTCACCATATATCCGTCTGTGGATAAAAAATACAGAGAAAAAGGTCAACATTAACATAGAAAAGATTGGTACTTTTTCTATTGTTGGTTTACCGTTGGATCTAAGCAGAGTCCCAACTAAAATAAACAAAAATGGAACCAATGCATACCATAGTCTGATACTTCCAAAAGTCATGCACAGTAATGCAAAAACCCAAGGCCAATATGCAGGAAATTTAGATGACTTTGTATTGTCACTTTCAAATGCGCGATACAATGAATAAAGAATTGAATATGCAAATAATGTGATTACTATGGCTGGTAATAACGACCAGTATAGTACTCCAATTAAACAACATGCAGAAAGCCAAATCCACGGGTTATGAATGATATTTCCTAATTTATTTGAAAAATTGTGGCCTGATTTTGATTGGTTTTTATCAGTTCCACCTAAGGACCATCCGACTAACCAAACTGCGCAAAGACCGCCTATTGCTCTGGGCAACATTGCAGAATAATTCAACATTGCATGACTCAATAAAAATAACGTAATTATCGCTGCAAACAAAGCGAAAAACTCCTTGTTTTCAATGAGTTCGTTCTTCTTAATTCCTAATGCTAAAATGGCGCATATTGCGATCGCTATCCATGTAAATACTGAAACGTAAATATCACTGTCACGTGAAAATTCACCATCTGAAGAAATAAGATTCCAATCTATATCTTGACTAGATAGTTCGGGATTACTTTCGCCTTTCTTTGTATCAAAAAAGGATTGTCTTTGATGTGCTGCATCCCAATTCCATTGCTCGATCACCGACTTTTCTTGACTAGAATAATCAAATATTTCTAACGGTATGCGACCATGTAATTGAACGGGGAAAGGTAACTCTAGAATCAGTGGCACTATGGCTGAAAGGTCTCTTTGATGCCCGGCAGCTTCTGATTTTGTTATAATCTGTGGACCTGATATAATTGCTGCGACATCGCGCGTTATGTCTTCTGAAGACCCATGTGTGCCCATCTCTGTCATTCCATGATCTGCTGTAATAATTACTGACCATTCCTTAGGAATCATCTTTAGCAATTCTGAAACCTGTTTGTCTACATGTGTTAGTTTCTCGTCATATTCGGGACTATCTGCACCCCATGTATGACCTACCTTGTCAGGTCCAGAAAAGTGCACTGCTAGAACATTATATTCATAATTATTCAACCACCCTGAAGCGACTTGTAATGTATCATAATCTCCTTGATAGTAGTCAGAATGTCCTTTGAATGTATTTACAAAATTTATATCGTTAAAATCTTGGTATAAATTACCCATTACATAACTGCCTACCATTGCAACATCATACCTTGGATCGTTTGCCGCGAGTAACCAAGGATCATTATTTCCGGGATGTCCTAAATTGAAATTCCTCAACCCATTAATTGGCGCATTTGGAACACCTGTCATCATTTCACTAATGCATGTGGCCGACAGGGTAAGGGGCCCTGTTCTGATTTTTACAGTAGCCGCATTATTTCTGTAATCATTGATTTCAGGCATTAACTTCTCATCGAGAAAATAATCCTCACCAATCCCATCTAAAACGATTAATACAAATCCTTCAGAATCAACCGTTATATTTTCGGGAAAGGGGATCTCTCCTTCAGGGTTCTCAGGCGTCAATAATACATGAGGAACTGTATACCAAATAGGTAAAATCAAAAGAATTAGAATTACTAGTAGAGGGTTACTTGTAATTAATTTGGAGATTTTAGTTTGGCTCATAATTGCTCCCCAAAGTAAAATCCTATTTTTTGGCCCCCCTAAATTAGTGTTTATACTTTCCACTACTTCGCAAAAAAAAATCCCTATGAAAATAGCATATTTGTAAGAGTCATAGGGAAATTCCCTAAAGGGGATTGCTAAGCCTCGCTGGATTATGGCTCATATTGCAGTTCTTGGATTGGGGAATTGGGGAAGCGCTATTGCCCGTTTGTGGTTACTTGAGGGACACAAAGTCAAGGGGTGGACCATCGAACAGGAAGTTTACGAATCAATTACTATGGAAGGGATGAATCACAAATACCTTCCAGACCATTCTCTTGATGGCCTAGAAGCCACTATGCATGTGGAAGAAGCTCTTGAAGGAAGCGAAATTATCGTACTTGCAGTTCCATCATCTGTAATCCTAAATGTCGTAGAAGATATCATTGATCATCTTCGCCCTGGGCATGTTTTGTTAGACTTAGCAAAGGGTCTAGCTCCTGGTAAGCGATTGATTAGTGAAGCAATTCACCAAATGTTGGACGACAGAAACATGCACAACCCTCTTGCTGTTCTTACAGGGCCAACCATTGCTCCAGAGGCAGCTGGTGGGGTCATGACAACAGCATTAGTTGCAAGCGAAGACGTCTCTGTTGCAGAAAACTTAGCCTCGACTTTGACAACTCCTACCTTCATCTTACACCCTGCATCTGATCCTGTTGGAGCCGAACTTTGGGGTGCGTTCAAGAATGTAGTTGCTCTTGCTTGCGGTTTAGTTGATGGACTAAAGAAAATAGGAACTTTGGGGGGAGACAACCTGAAGGCTGCAATATTCAATGCAGGATTCCGCGAAGGTTGCTTACTACTGCCTCAATTAGGAGCGAGAGCCGAAGTCGCTTTTGGTCCAGCAGGACTAGGCGACTTGTATGTTACAGCAACTTCGCCTCATGGAAGAAACCGTAGAATGGGTGAGAAATTAGGAAGTGGATTAACTCTTGAACAAGCGCTTGAAGAAATGGTGATGGTTGCTGAAGGAGTTAGAGCCGCTAGAATGTTCAGAGATAGGGCGATTGACATGGGAATTGACGTTCCTTTTGTCGTTGCAGTCAACACTTTGCTTGACGGATATATCGATGCTGAAGAGTGTTGCCGCAGAATGGTAGCTCTCTCCTGAGAGCAGTAGTATTGATTTGCTTTGAGGATGTGGGGTAATCATGGCAGAACTAACTGAGTTCGAGTTGCGCCTGTTCGAGTGGATTAGACAATCCGATTTTGAAACCGTGGCTTGGTCAAGCAAAAAGGCCGCTAAGTCCTTCAAATGCAAGGAAGATGAGATCTATGAAGGAGTGGCTGCATTGACAAGAAAAGTTCCAAGCAGAATCCAAATCTACTACGAAGATGGCAACCTTCACATCGCTGCAGAGTGAATATGGCAAAAGACGCCTTGCTCATCGATGGACTTTGTGCGCTTTGCACAAAAACTGGAAAATTCATTTCAAAACGTCAGTCTAACCCATTAGAAATCATTGAGCAGAATTCCGATGAAGGTAAACGGTTGCTAGAGGAATATGGAATAGTGATTGATTCTGTTGTTCTGATTAGAAATAGCAAAGCGTATGTTCGTTCTGCTGCAGCAATTCGATGTCTCCTTTACATGAAATGGAATTGGAGATGGATGTATCCTTTTGCTTGGATTGTACCACTTCCTATTCGTGATTTGATTTATTTGATAATTTCAAAACTAAGATTTAGGGCGTCCTAAATTATATTAACGTGCGCATTTAGGGAGCCCTAATTGTGATAGTATGAAGCCGAAATTTAGCCTCCCCCTTTTAGTAATGATTTTCTTTGTTAGCGCAAGCATGCCCGGCTGTTTGTTCTCGGATGATAGCACTGTTACATTCAAGAAATGTGATGATGAAGACAACTGTTTAACCGTTGCTTTTGAGACAAAAGAAGAATACAGCAACACAGAAGAAAATCCTCAAGAATTGGCAGATAGACTTTCTGAACTCTTGGGCATGGATGTAGAAATATATCCTGTTTCTGGACCCGGTGCAACTATTGAAGCACTACGGTTTGGACATGCAGACTTAGGTTTCCTAGACGGAGGAGCCGCTTGGTTGAGTTGGCAAAATCACAACCTTCAGGTTTTAGGAGCTGAACAAAAGCAAGATGGTAGGCCGTTTTACAATGCTATTGCATGGGTTCACAAGGACTCAGACATGGCACTTGCTGACCAAGATGACGATAATTCAACCGATCCTTTCGCTTTGATGGAAGGTAAAACATCATGCCACACATCAGCATTAGGTAGTTCTGGAATGCTCCTTCCAATGGGATGGATGATTGACAGTGGATATGTGGAAGTTGTTGGAGACCCTGATGACATCAGTTCCCTGCCGGATACTGTCTACAACCACTTTTCTGAGGATTCAAGTATTCCAGATAGTGGAACAAAATACCACAAATACATCGGTTCACTAAGATGCTTGGCAGAAGGAGGAAAGGATTACATCTCCTTTGCTAAAGACCCAACTGTTCCTGATTATTGTGGAAACGAGGACCCTGATGACAACCAAGATTGGTGTTTTGAAGGAGAATTCAAAGATGTAAACGATTACTACGCACTACCTACTTTTGGTAAAGCACCAAGTCACCCAATAATGTACAATCCAGATTTTATGTCTGAAGAGATGGTTCAATTGATACGAGATGCTTTTGCTGAAATGAGTTCCAACTCAGATGACGTAGAGATTTTACAAGATGTAATGAACACTCCTGGAATCACGATTATTGGCACTGAAGATCACTTGGGCCACTACGGTAGCTTAATTGAAGACGTACCCGGAATCGATGCATACTTCAAAGAAAAATACGATTGAAATGAAAAATCTTCGTGTTTCTCTATTAGTGTTTATTCTGCTAACTTATGGTTTCTCAGGATGCTTAGGTGACGACGAGCAAAACCAGGAAGAAGAATCTGGTTTTGGTTGGCCTGAACAGGTCGAAATTGATTGCATTATTCCTAACCAGACTGGGCTAGTTTGCGAGTACTATGCTAGTATGAATTCTACCCCTGTACTTACATTAGACGACCCGAATGATAATGATGCAATTTGGATTGTGAACTTAGATGGCCAAATAACAAAATGGGCCCAAAATGAAGAACAAGAACTTCCTATTCAAACCAGTTTGGTGGGAGATTTATCCGGTGTCGTATCAAGATGTCATTTTGAGCAGGGCCTACTCGGTATGGAATTTGATGAAGATTACATGAATACAGGGAGAGTCCTTCTGGTATACAATGAGAATAATTCTTGCGATAGTGCAAAGGACTCGAATGTAGTTCTATCTCACGCCAAAATAATTGATGGACAAATGGATTTAGATTCACTAGAAGTTTTGATTGAGGTAAACAAATCAAATAGAAATCACAATGGTGGAAATATTATTTCAGTCGGTAATAATCAATATATTTGGAGCATAGGTGACGGAGGTGGAAGCTTCGACCCACATGGTCATGGTCAAAACTCATCATCGCTTTTAGGAACCATCCAACTCATTCACTATGAAAATGAAAGTTTAATCTTGATGAATGGTACAGATGACCCCAGTTACACTTTGCATTATGGTTTGAGGAATCCATGGAGAATTGATTTCGACCCTAATGGGAACCTTTGGATTGCAGATGTTGGCCAGTTATGCTATGAAGAAGTGAATCTAGTACCAGTAATGCAATCCTCCAATTTTGGTTGGTCAGAAAGAGAAGGATTCCATGACGTCGATGAAGAAAAAGGGTGTTATGAAAACCGTTCAGAGCCAAATAGTAAATTCACAGACCCAATAATCCAGTATAGCAACAATGTCACTCATTGTTCCATAATAGGAGGGTTTTGGATGGATTGGGGTCCAGAATTGCTTAGAGATGGCTACGTGTATGGGGATTTCTGTAGCGGGCAAATATGGAGTGCCAAGAATATCGACGGTAAGTGGACTGCAGTAGAGGTAGGTAATGTCGGTACAATGATTGTAGGATTTGGAAAAGGAGTGAATAATGAATTACTAATTTTTAGTTGGGCAGGTTCAATATATCAATTGAACGAGAATCATTCCTCTGAATCTCCATGATGAAATTTCTTAGCCTGTTTTGGCGACAAAAATATCGTTGACCAGGATGGCCTTTTTACATCACCATCTTCCGTTACAAAGGAACGAATATACATTGAGATAAGATCTATAATTACCACTACGACTAAGATAACAACTAGGAATGCCATCACATTTTGATACATTTGAAAGCCCATATAGAATTGTAGGTAGTATCCGATACCTCCTGCACCGACTAAACCTAATACCGCACCGTGCCTTACATTATATTCAAACATAAACAACAATTGGCTAAGCAGATTGTTACTGGATTCAGGAATTACAACATTTGTAACGATTTCCGGATGAGATAGACCCATGGCCCTAGCTGCTTCCAATGGACTATTCTGTACCCCTTCCATCTCTTCATATTGCAACTTCCCAAGATAGCCTACAGTGTAGAATGTCATCGCTAAAACCCCAGCAAGTGGACCCAACCCCACAATGACCACGAATATAATCGCCCAAATTATACTTGGAAGACTTCTGGTTGTGGCAAGTAGAACCCTCATTGGTAGGTAAACCCATGCTGATGTCAAATTTTTAGCAGCAAATGGTGATAGAATTATTGCTACAAAGAACCCCATGATTGTTGACACAAATGCCATTTTTAATGTTTCAAGCATACCGATGTAAGCCTTGGAGCAAAAGAATCCGATACTAGAAGTACATTCAGGATATTTTCTTGCTTCCAACATACTCCATTCGGGTGGCCACAATGATTCACTCCAAAATGTGGAAAAATTATTCCAACTATCGTCTACGGTTTTCCAATTTCCTTGCAAAAGATCATCTAGCATAATGTAGCAAAGTACTGCAAGAATAATCGCAGTGAACAATATCTTCTTCAATGCTCGATTCATAATATCATTACTCCTCAGACAATGGTTCAAGTTCATAATCCACAAATTTGACTAATTTGCCATCTAAGTTCATCTGTAGAAGTTTATCAGAAATTTCCGCTGCTCTTCGGATATTGTGTTCAACAATAATCATTGCAGATTCACTTTCTTTCATATATTCCTTTACTGCATCTAAAACAATAGAAATATTATCATCATCCAATTCGCTCAGGAATTCGTCAGCGAGTATCAATTTAGGCCTTTGAGCAAGAGTTCTTGCCGTAGCAACTCTCCTTTGTTGACCGCCAGATAATCTTCGAACGGGTTCATCGATTTTTTCTACCAGCCCCATTCTATTTACGGCATCTAGAACCCTAGTGTGTCTGCGGTTAAACCAGGTTAGTGGTTCGGACCAGAAGGGTGTTCCCGATCTTGCTCCTAAATCCACATTGTGATACACGCTTGTATGGCGAACTAAACCTAATCTTTGAGGGATATAGCCAATTCCCCCCCTCCTCGGTGCATTACAGGAAATTTCTCCAGCAAGTGGTCTTACTAATCCAGCAACTGTCCTTAAGAAAGTGGTTTTTCCAATTCCAGAAGGCCCTACAATTGCAATGATTTCGCCTGCTCTAATTTCTAAATTAATTTTTGAAATCAATTCAACGTCGTATCCAACTGCTAAGTTTTCAACTGAAAGAATCAATTTCCTGTCTGACAAAATTCTCCCCCGGTTTTGCTAAAGGTATCGTATATTCAAAACCTTACAACTAATTTAGTCCATTTTTCTGGCTCTCTTTACCAAATTTATGATTTCTACTCTAGCTTCTTCTGAATTGCTTATTTGATTTTCAAATGCGAGGCGAATTGGCCTATTACCGTCTGATGTTACTGCAGACATCTCAAAGCCATACCTATCTATTGACACCATCTCAGCATCTGTTGTATCAACGGCTTTACTCATTTTTTGACAAATAATTACCATTGCATCGCGATGGTCATCGTTCATATGCTCAATAATATCTTCAGCATGTGGTTCTACAGGGTCTGGATCTGATTTGAACCAATCATTAGCATCTACCCAAGACATTCTACCAAAGCCGCCTATGTACCTAATAGATTCGACTTCTAAGCGATAAAAATCAAAATCTTCGAAGTCTACATAAAATCGTGCACTTGGATGCTTTTCTAAAAATATTGATTTGGCGGTTGGTCTATCAGATTCTGGTAGTTTTGTACAGTCGCCAACCAAGGTAACTCGGCCTAAAGCGAGTGGATTTTCATCTCCCCCTTCTGCAATCAACAATGAAGATTTCGAATCTGCTTGTAGATTCTTTGTATGTTCTGCTAATTTGCTAATTAGGAATATTGGATTACCCTTGTACATCGCATAAGTAACAAATGAACCATATGGGTAATTGCCCTCATTCTTTGAGATAGTGCAAAGAGTTGCTGTAGCTTTTTTACAAGCCATAGTCATCGAATATTCTGCATGACTTGGCGTTGCAACGTTTGGGTCATACAGCAATTCTTGTTTCACTCTTCTTTCTCCTTTAGGAACCCCGTGCCTGGGTATATTGTCTTCCTTCTTTGTCATATTTTCACCTCTATGTTTAAATTTCATCGTAAACTAATACGCGAATATAACCCTCATCTGTTAACTCGACAGATGACTTAACACTAAATACATCAGCTATGTTTTCCTCTGTGAGGACCTCTTTCGGAGGGCCAAACGCCCTTACAGAGCCATTGTCTAACAGCAAAATTTTATCAGAATACCTTGCTGCTATATTGATGTCATGTATAGCAATGAGCGCCGATTTCGGGGTTTCACTATCTTTGATTAATTTCTTTATACATTTCATAACCTGAATTTGATTTTTTAGATCAAGATCGCTGGTTGGTTCATCGAACAAAAACAAATTAGGGTCTTGAGCCACAGCCTTAGCAATAATTACTCTCTGCCTCTCTCCTCCCGAAATTTGATCAAACTTTCTAAATGCAAAATCTTCCAAATTTAGATATCTTAGAGTTTCACTAACTTTACTGCGATCATCATCGCTTATTCGCCACTTTATGTGCGGTTTCCTTCCAAGAAGAACTACATCGAAGACATCCATTGAAAAACTGGTTCGAACGGATTGAGGAACATAAGACATAACTCTTGACAAGGCGACTAAATCTAATGAGGACACATCTGTCAAACTAACATCATCAGATTCTTCCGAGTTAGCGATTATTTTGATTGTACCTTTTTTCGGTTTAAGGATGGTATTCAAGCACTTTATCAAAGTAGATTTACCTGCACCATTAATCCCTAAAATCGAGACTACTTCGTTCGATTTTATTGATAAATCTACACCCTTTAGTACCTCATTCTCACCCCAGGAGAAATATAGATCTTTAACGCTCAAAATCTCTCTAATTCTAAGCCCCCCTCTTTAGCAATAGGTATAGGAAAAATGGCCCGCCAATAATCGACAACATTACACCAACAGGAATCACTATAGGAGCGAATAAGGTTCTACCCAATGTGTCAGCAAAAATCATCAAAAATGCCCCAAATATACCTGAACATGGTATTAATTTCCTGAAGTCGTTACCAACAATCAGTCGACTCATATGAGGTGCAGCTAACCCTACAAAGCCAATTAGCCCTGTAAATGCAATAACTATAGAGGTCATAAGTGCCGAAACAACGAGAATATTTTTCCTAAGTTTATTTGGGTTAACTCCGGTTGATATCGCAAATTCATCACCTGCCATAGAAAGAGCGTTTAGATCCCAAGACCACCTTATTGCAGTAGGTAACAAGGCAATTAAAACCAAGGCCATCAAAATTATATTATCCATATTCGGTCTTGACAGGCTTCCAAATGACCAATGTGCTAATTGAGATAACTGAGCATCAGAGGCAAAATATTGCATTGCTGAAACAACTGCTCCACAAATGAAGGTTATTGCAATACCAACCAAAATGTAGGATTCAGCTGAGATTGAACTAATTTTACCTAATTGTATGATTATAGCTACAACGATTAAAGAAAAAATGAACGCATTAGCAACAATCGCTAGTTCGGGAACTGACAAAATTGTAAAACCTAAAACAATAGCTAATGCAGCTCCTAATGCAGCACCTGAAGCCACCCCTAAAGTAAGTGGAGAAACCAAAGGATTGCCCAAGCACCCCTGCATCAAAGCGCCTGCAACTGCTAAAGCAATACCACCGATAATCGCAGTAAAGATTCGAGGTAACCTCCAATCGTAAATTATTGACCTTTGGATCGTTGTTCCCTTGAATTCAATACCATACACTAGAGAGCGATTTATACATTCTTCAGTTCCAATTCCGATACACGGCAAGAGATTGTATTCTAAATTTCTTAACACTACGTCTAGATTCGTTAAAACAAGGTAAATATCATAAAATACGATTTCCCAAACTGTCAACATATCCAGGTTAGATGAGGAGCCTAGTCCTAAAGCAAATACTGATGATAAAAAAGTCAGAATTGCTAGTATTAAGATTACAATGACTTGGAATTTACCTTTCTCAATATGCTTAACTGAGATAGAATCCATAAACATACCACCTATGATGTACAAACAAACTTGCCAACGCGTTCAACACCATGGTATGTAGTAAAATAATCATCCAAGTATGATTCAGCATCAACATCCAAAAATAGTTCAGGATGCAAATATTTTGCCAATGTCGGCAGGCCATGAATCATCATTGGGCCTGCAAACTCTCCTGAAAGAACTAACATTCTATCGTCTATAATCGCATTCAAGTTTTCAAATCCAGACCGGCCTTCTATGTGTTGCATGTGAGTTTCGCATGTAGTTCCATCTTCATCATATCTATCATAACCAATATCGAATGTTATGCCATCAAACATCAGCACATCCGGGTTTACATCGAGAATGGCTTCCATATCAACGTGGGTAGTATGTCCTGTTAAATCATCAAACACATTTATGCCACCTGCTCTGTAAATCAAATCTGTCCATTGCGATGTTCCAGTAAGTACCACTGGATCTCTCGTAAGTGATGCATGATGTTCCATGACGATTTTTGGTCTATCTGAGGAATTTAAGTTTGCAAATTTTGAAGCAACCATTGTCTCAATCTCATCGAATTCGTCAAATAATCCGGCCATTTGATCTTCCTTATCAAACAATGTTGCTAACACATTTATTTCATAGCGTAAGGAATCGTATTTGTAAAAATCTAATGCGATTACTTTTATCCCGACTGGTTCAAGTTTTTCTCTAATTCCTTTAGTGTCAACCATGCCGTTGTTAGCAAATACGATGTATATATCCGGACGAGTATCAAGAATTGCCTCAAAATCAATTTCAGAATGTGCTGAATGTTGTATCATTGGTTTATCTGAGAGTTCTGGCCACAACTTTTCATCATCAAAATCTCCAGAAACGCCCACTATTACTTCTTCACTGATATCCAGCATTCGCATTACAGTAGCAGCATATGTATTTGTTATTGCAACTCGTTTAGGAGATTCCTCAAAATAATGTTCTATATTGTTTGAATCAGTTATCTTAATTTCTCCACTTCCAGAATCCTGTTTATCATTAATGACAAAATTATAGATTCCTATGCTGCAAAGAACAATGATAGAGGCTTGAAAAATTGAAATTAGTGCTTTAGATTTCATCTATTCACCCCTTTCAAATATAAGCACTGCAACCATTGTAATTGCAATAATTGCAAACAAAATTATTGGTGTCATTAACTCACCAAAGAACGACGAAGAAGAGTCAGCTTCTTCGACATTAACGAAAATGGAATCGGATAATTCAGAGGTTTTACCGTCAGATGAACCAACACTAATTCTGATCCGATTCAATCCTACATCTAATTCTGAGGTTGAAAATTCAGTTTCTGAACCATTGTAAATTTCTACTGGATCATAATTTCCATTCTGAACGATTACTGAATACCAGATTGAATCTTCCACGGATTCCCATGACAATACTACTTTATCACCAGATGAAACAACATCATCACTTGTAGATAATGTTGGAGAAGGTAATACATAAAGAACATCTAAGGTCAATAAATTTCCTTGAATCTTATAGTTTTCAGATAATTTTGCATTTATCTGGAATGTAAATTGACCATCTGAACTATCTTTAACTTCAAATGAAGTATCTGTTCCAGAATAAATTAACTCTCCGTCCTGTATTAGTTCATAGGATAATGCCCCTTGGAAAGGAGCCCACTCAACAACATAATTCTTCTCAGAAACATTGGAATCTTCTGTAATAAATTGTGGAATGACCGGAACATCAAATGAAGTGAGTTCCATAACTACAGAATCTGAGTGAGAGCCAGGCAGGCGATCGATTTTCTTCACCCAATTCCTTACAGTATCGTTATACCATAACTCCCAGGACTTAATTCCATCATTATTATCTGTAATACAGATATAGGTAGTGGAAAATGTTCCAGCCTGAGTGGTAACCTCAACATTTGGGGTTATCTCAACTAAATTGTACGTATCGTCATAACCATTTGGATGTCCGGGAACTCCGATAATATTAGTTCGATTGAAATGTAGATTCAAATCATTGGTAGCCGATAATAGATTACTTTCAGTACCATTTAGATCAGTGAAATTCCATCCTAGATACCCTTCCTGAAAGTAGGAAGATGAATCAGGGTCATCAACCCAATATGTATGTAAGTAAAGGAGATTGGAGGCATCAACCCAACGGTATGACCTTTCTCCATCTTCGTAGTGAACACCAGACATTCTAACCAAAAATGAGTCTCTTTCTATACCAAACGCATCTACTACCATTTCCTTCCCAATTGCAGTCATAGTAATATTTTGATTATCACTACTGGGGAAATAATCTACTGTGTAGTTCCAATGCATACCCACTGCCCACAAATCAGAATTAGATTGTTCAGGAAGCACCATGAGAACTAAAGATTTGAACGATGTAGTTGTACCATTGGTATTTTCAGCTTCAAGCGTGAATTCAAAATTACCTGTTTGTTGGGGTGTGAATGTATATTCACTTATGGTTCCAGAATATGCAATAACACCATTTCTGTAAAGTGAATAGGAATCAGTGTAAGCTCCACCATCCCATTCTATCAAAAACGGTTGATCTTTTTCGATGACTTGTACTTGTGTTGTGAATGATGCATTACCTGGTAAATTGATTTCAATTGTAGCAGTATTATTCAACCACCCTTCACCCGTAGTTATTAATTCCGTGATGGCAGGAGCCACCTCGCTGTCATCATGCATGAAAGTGATAGTCCTTTCAGAACCTACGTCTAGATTTTGTAACAAGTAAAATCCATCTGGATTTGTACTTACTGTCTGATTACCATCACTAACCGATACCCCAGACATTGCATTTCCAACTGAATCTTTCACAAAGCCATAACGACTGTTCTTACCGTGATGGAAATGGAAATCATTTACATCGTATTCTGTCGCAGAACCGGATTGCATTTTGAAATGCACATACTGTGTTGAGTGATCGATATCGCCATAGTATGCTCTTACAGTGTAGTAATTACCAATTTCATATGGTCCGAAAGATATTCTTCCATTTTCCGGAATTGCAGACTCATTATTATCTACAAATTTGACGCTTGTTAAAGTAGAGTCTCCAATCAATTGTCCTGAATCCTGATACACCTTCCCAGTAACCCAATTTTTACCTACGTGCCAATCTAGTTCCGTATCAGAATCAATGTAAATTTGCCTGTACACAACCGAGTGCCCATTATTCATGAAGTAAGCACGTACAGTGTGTTCGCCTTCAGTTATATTTTCAATGGAATAAGTCCCATCATTAGCCCACACAGATCCCCTAGGAACCAGTTTCATTGACGTTTCAGCGGCAGGATTTCCTTCCTCGTCGTATATGTTACCATATAATGTAAACAACTCATTTTCATTGCTTTGGTCTGCAGTTACAAAATCCAATGGAATCATTGAGAGCAAAAAAAACACACAAAATAGTGGATAAATCAATCTCATAGTAACTGCTCCTAAGTGGGGTGGCTGACTAGTGGTTGGCGTTTAGCCAGCCACCCCGAGATTCTGAGCTAATGTGAGGAGGACAGTCTCACATTGAACCAATATCATCAGCGGTGATTCCGTAATGATCCCACACTGGTTGCAACCAAGCGGTAACATCGTAAGATGTACCTAGCTGAGATGAGTCTGTCAAATCCAAGACATTGTTCATCATTGTAGCAGCGTAGTTGTCCATGTAATACATAGAGGAATATCCTTCACAGCCTGCTTCGTCGGTAGCGTCAGTAGAAACCATGTGGTTTACTGTGTTGTAGCATGTGTCGTTTGTAGCATTTTCATCGGTAGATTGAGAACCGTTTGTCCAGATGAAAGCGTCACAAGCAGATGAGTCGATCTCTCCCATCATCATTACCTTGTGACCGACTACCATGTTATAGCAACCGTCGTGCATGTGTGGAGCAGCGTATGCTTCAATAGCCTTCCAGAATGCGTATCCTTCAGCCTGGTACTTCTCTGCTGTGTCGTTAGAGTCCATCTTGGATGTGTACTTTAGAACAGCCTGTGAGTAAACGATTACTAGGTTCTTTAGAACTTCATCGCGAGCGTCTACTACGCCTTGCATGTCTTCATTTTGTAGAGCAGTCAATCCTGCATTCATTGCAGCCTCTGTTGCTGCAAATGTTGCTGCAACACCGTCAGCGTCTGCAGTTCCGAAGTCACCAGCTCTCTTCTCCATTACCTTAGCAGGTGAGCATCCGTAGTGCTCATCTGGTCCGTGGAAGAAAGCCCATCCTTCGTCCCATGCGTGTTGTGCATCGTCAGTTCCCCAATTTCCTGCTTCAGCCTTTAGGATAGCAGCATTAAGTTCGTGTAGTGTGTAAGCAACCATTCCCAAGTTGACTGTCAACTTAGCAGTTCCTTGGTATCTGACTGTGTCAGAAGTTCCGTTGAAATCTCCAGTTCCGTCCAATGCAGCCATTATGTGGGCATCGACAGAACCGTTCATGCCGTAGTAATCATCATAGTCGTGATTCTTACCGGTAGCAGAAGCAAATCCTGCAAGTGTTCTGTATGAACCATCGTCTTTCTGAGCGTTCTTTCCGTTCATGTAGATGTCTTTCGCAGTTGCGAAATCATATCCACCGCCAGAACTTGCTGCATCCTTAATTTCACATAGATCGTTCATCAAGGAACGGTGGTTGTCAACATCAGATGCGTAGGTGTAACCTCCATCTGATGCGTCTAGCCAAGCAGGCTTGTCGTCTTCTTCTTCTTCTTTGTCATCATCACTGCCCAAACAGCCAGCAAAAGCAGCGCAAGCCATAAGCAATATCATTAGCATAGATTTCTTCTTCAAACTCATATAAATCATCCCGATTTAGGGTGCCCGAAAAGAAGGCCGTACATAAGTTTTAGGCCTCCCTAAAAAGTTATACTTCTAACCTTTACGAGCCGGCTATTCGATATACTGAAGCACAATTTTCTCTTCAAAAACATCGTCTTGTATTGGAATTATTGGGCGAGTAATCGAAAGCAAAGTTAGCTCGCCGCCAATATTTGGGAAGCCCACAATTAATACGGTGGCCAAAGTTGTCTCAAAGCCATCTCTTTTCACATTGAATCTTGCCACAAAGTAATCTTCATCTCCATATTGGTGACTACCTTCTGTTTCTACTTCCTCAAGAGAGAATGCTTCTGAATCAATACTGAAGGTGGGAATGTATGAATTCATTACTTCGATCGATTGGCGCATTCTTTGGTCATGCATCCCTAACATCACCCCTAGGGCTATACTCGAAGAGTCCTGGGACCAGGCGCAAAAGGTGTGAGGTGCTCTAGCATTCACGATTCCAATCACTGCACCATCATAGAACCAAGTATGCTGTTCGCTTGCAGGCCAAGCTGCAGCATGGGGGTTTTCTGTGGCGATTGGATTGCCCCATTGTTCGGCTCCTTCTGGCTCAGATACTGGATAAAATGCGAATGAGTTCAGTAGTAAAATTAGAACGATACTAATTGCAATTCTTCTATTTTTGAATCTACTCCATTCTTCTCTAGCTGCTGGGCTTGCAATAGATAAGGCGAGAGTTAGTGGAATAATTACGAATAATCCCCATGGGATAATCCACAGTAAGAGGACACATCCTGATACCCCATACATCATTGATTTGTCAAAATCTTCCTCTCTAAACTTCAACATTCCAAACAATGATGCCACCAGGACAATTGATGCAAGGATGCCCCCGAACACATAATGCCCTAACACTTTGTAAGCATAAGTGCAACCCAAGATACCATACTTTAGCGGCACATTGTAATGGGTGAATATGGGCTTCGGGACTGATGGAGACCAGTCTAACTCTTACTGGCGTGTCGTGGCGGCACATGGTCAGGGATTTTTCCACATGGAAGCCGTGGGCAAAAAGAGCCGGTGCGGGCATTCATTCAATTGATTTGGAAATTAACAAAGGCACCATCTTAGGACTGATTGGACCTAATGGGGCTGGGAAAACAACACTGATGAGAGCAATATGTGGATTGTACGATTGCGAAGGCTTTGACAAACCAAGTGAGGCTCGACGTAGTGAAATCGGCTACATGCCTGAACAAGTACGTTGGGAAGGGAATGTTAGTGTTAAGCATGCCTTGCAATCAATCGCTATGATGAGAGATGAAGAGGTAGATTTGGATGCCATTATTCAAACTGTAGGGCTCTCTACAAAATCCGAACAACTTCTGGATAATCTATCGCAAGGAATGCGACAGAGACTTTCCTTAGCCTGTGCATTAATTGGCAATCCCAAAATTCTGGTAATGGATGAACCATTGAATGGTTTGGACCCATTAGCTCAGAGGGCTTTTTGCAACCTACTTCGAACCCTTGCAAACAAGGGCGTTGCTGTGGTAATATCTTCTCACCAGGTTGCTGATTTGGAGGCACTAGTTGACCGGATCGCTCTATTGCACCACGGACAATTGCTTATTGAAGGCACACTTGGCGATATTCGCAAAGAACTCGAACTAGATGAGGAATCTGGAATTGTGGAAATGATTTGCTCTGCAACTGGAATCGACCCTGAAGAAGTAAGTTTGCAGTTGTCTAACGACGATATGTTGCCATTCAAAACACTAGGAGGTGAAGAAGAATGAGTGCCTTTAGACTTGGTTGGCACATCATGAAAGAGCGTATCTCTGCAGGTCGAATGATGGTCATCTGGCCCCTCCTAACAATATTCATTCTGTTTGCTAGTTGGGGACTTAGTGATCCAAATCTCAATCTTCCTGCAAGTATAGTGGTGGATTCAGCATATGATGTAATGTATGTTGCAAGCGCTTTCATTCTCCTTTCAGCCACTATGGGCGCTGTTCTGATATCATTTGATGGAATTAGCAGAGATAGATTATCAGGAGTTTTGGAAGTTAAATTATCTCAACCAATAAATCGTTCAATGTATGCAAGAGCACTTTTGCTTGGGCATTGGGGTGCCATCTGGTTGCCTGTAATGTTCCTAAATGTGTTGAGTGTCTTGATAATTTGGCACAGAATTGACGACCTGCCCAGCATAGAGGAATTTTTCATCCATACTTTGGCCACAGCGCTAGTATTATTTTGGTATACTTCAATTCAATTACTAGCCTCATCATGGGCTAAAGATTTAGGTTCTTCAATTGCTATTGGATTAGGTATATGGATGATTTTCACCCTCTTGTGGCTGGTTTTTACAACCGTTATTGCAGGACTATCCGGCGTGGGTGTGGATGATTTGAATTCCGCAGAATTCGTGAGAATTGACGCATTTATGGATTTATTATCTCCAAATGGTTTGTATCATCACATTCTAGAAATGCATCTAGATAATGTTGACAGGGGTATGTCGCCGTGGAATGTTGGCTTGGCTACTGTTATCTGGAGCATGTTACCCGCCTATCTGTTGACTAGGCGAATAGAACGCATTCATCCTTAGCAATCATAGGAACACACTAAGAGTAATCTGCCCTACGGGCAGAACATGAAGGGAAGGTTTACTGCAATTTTGCTTGCCATTTTGATGGCAACTATGTCTATGACCGGCACTACTATCGCAGAAGATTCAGGAAGACAAATGGATGACGTTGATTGTTCAGGATATACTTTTGAAGACCTGTTCGAGTATAACAACGCTGTTTTCATGTTCCAGATTCTAGATGACTGGGCAACATCAGATTTGTATGCTAACTCTTGGGTAAACGAAAGCAGAGCTTCAGTAGTCAGAGAAAACCTCGATGGTTTGTTCGAAGGATTCCCCGGTGGAAACAACTCATGGATTTCAACTGATGAAAGAGATGCTGTTAGAGAAATCGGTGCGAAGTGCATCGCTGACATGTACACTAGAATCGGAATCCGTGAAGGAATCCCTCACCGAGGAGGAGTTGACTGGAATGATGTCGAGTTCGTCGAGGAAGGCATCGGCTTAGAAGAAGTCAACTTGGTCCCAGAAGCACACCCTGAGGAGAGATCTTGTTCTGGAAGATATGCATTTGCAAGTACAGATTGCCAAGAAGTCCCAACCTCTGCAACCAATAATCTCGAGATTTCTATGTTCGTGAAGGATGGAGAAACCCACAATTCAAGATTTAACAAGTTGCCAAATTCTGGTCAAAGTGATTTCACTGTTGCTATGAATGCAACAAATGTAACTAGTGCAACCATGGTTTTCACATTCCCATACATCGATGGAATGCGAATGGCTAACTGGACCATCCAAGATGAAACAACTTCGTCTGATGGGACAGTCAACGTTGTCGAGAATCTAAATGCAGGTTCTATCGAAGAGATATTCCTGCCAGATGGTAGCGTTCGAGTGAGCATGACAATCGGTTATGATAAGGCAGACTGGCCAATGATTCGCAATGTCTTCTTTGACATGACGACAAGCCCTCCTGAGACTAATGATAACCCAGTGTGGACATCTAACGAACCTGCAGATGACACAATAATTCCTATTCTCAGGGGTGAAGGAATAGGAAATGAGGTAGTCGCAATAACCGGCGAAACAATGGCAGATTGGGCTTTTGATAATGACGCATGGGGACTAGATTGTGAATTCGACGGAGCCGGTTGGTCGAGTAGAATGAACTCAGACGGCGAATTGCTAGTTACAACCGGAAATACAGAATCATCCGACGCCACATGCCACTTAGTGGACCCATATGGAGCAATGAGTAACGCTAGCCACACATGGAGATTCGGCCAACCTGCAGTCTTTGACACCACCTCTAACGGCCCATACACAGATTCTGTTGAAATTGAAGCAACTAACGCATTAATGGTTCAAAATATGGCATTATCGATTAGTGCAATTCAAGGAGGAAGTAGTGGGGTGGCGACTTCGGTTAACCTAGGATCAACATCTGCTAGTGGTTCTGTAAGTTTATCTGGAATTTCACCAGGTGATTTCACCATATACGTCATTGCGACCTCTCCCGGAATGCTTGATTGGCATGCTGAATTGGACATATACGGATGTTGTGAGAAGAAAAATACACCACCTGTAATCATGGTCAATATGGACCAAATCGAAGGCACATACGCCACATGGTCATCAGATGGATATTCATTCAGTTTATCCGGAACTGCAATTGACCCAGATGGAGGTGCTGTAAGTCTGTCCGCAACAATGTGTGAAGAAACGACGAACAGTTTCACCCAAAACGGTGATTCTTGGATAGTTAGTCTTTCGATAGCTAAGTGTGTATCACAAGGCCAAACCACTCAATATGATGTCGAATTAAGTGTAACTGATTCAGTTGGTGCCATTTCTACTGAGAGCATCAGCATTCCAGACCCTTACGCACAGGACAACTCTGGTTCAGATACTGTTGTTGATGACTCCGAAGAAGAAGGTGGACTGCCTTCTTTGGGAATGTTTGCGACAATTCTTGCTATGCTTGGAGCGGCCCTCTTACTTCGTAAGGATTGAATAACTCGAATAATTTGAGGCTTTGCGATGTTCAAAGGACGTGTAGAGAAAGTCAGCCATGAAGGCGGACTGCTCGTTAGTTACACGGGTGCTTGTCCAGCTTTGGGTTCTGTAATGGTTGATTCTGGTGAGAATTACATCGGCAAGGTGGATGGAGTAATTGGCAACTTGAACAATTCTCTAGTACACATCGCACATCTAGATAGGCAAGCAAATGCTAACAAGATGGTCGGCCTTGAAATCACTATACGTACCAGAAAACCAAGAGAAAACAACCGCTCTAGGGACAATAACCGAGGCCGTGATGACCGTAGGGGCCGTGATGACCGCAGAGGGCGTGATGACAGGAATTCTGGCAGAGGCCGTGATAATCGCAGAGGTCGTGATGACAGAAATTCTGGCAGAGGTCGTGACGACCGAAGAGGAAGGGATGATAGAAATTCAGGCAGAGGTCGTGATGATCGCCGAGGCCGGGACGACCGTCGAGGGCGTGATGACCGTCGAGGCCGAGATGACAGAAATTCTGGCAGAGGCACCCACTCACATAATGATTGGACTTGTGGCGAATGTCAAAATGTGAACTTCTCATTTAGAACAGAATGTAATCGCTGTGGAGCCCCTAAAGGACGGGGGCGAGGCTCTTCTAGGCAATGGAAAGGTAACGAGCGTAGACCTGGCGACAGAAGAGATTCACCTCAACCAAGACCCGGCGATTGGGAATGCATGCAGTGTGGAAAATCGAATTTCGCAAAAAGGAATGAATGCTTTGGATGTGGGCGTTCAAAGAGAATCGGCGGGCCAAAACAAAGAGGGCATCATCGCAAATTGAAAGACCCGCCTCCATTACATTCTGCTAAGTATGAAAGTAGTAAGCGGAGGGAGAGATAATGAGTGCTGAAAGCCATTATCTGGACGCTATAGAAGCAGAAGAGAATGAAGATTTGGAACAAGCCTTGGAGCATGCTAGACTAGCGGTAAAGGCTGACCCTGAACACTCAAACGCTTGGTGGATGATTGTAACTCTATTAGCTCCGGATGGTAAATATCCGGATATAGAACAAGCATCGAAAGCACTGGTTGCATGCAATAGAGTTGTTGATTTAGACCCAACTAGAGTAGATGCCTGGATCAAAGGTGGACGATTGATGGTAGACCACCTAGGTCTTTACGAGGATGCTTTGCATTGGTGGCAAAAATGTAGAGAAGCCGCACCTTTGGAATCGGTACCAATAGTGGAACAAACAACAATACTTTCCGATTTAGGAATGTATGTTGATGCAAGAGATAGGTTGAGTGCTTTATTCGAAGAAAACCTAGACATTGCGAACTCACAATTGGCACGAATATCTCAATTACACAGAACTCTCGAGATGTCTGCGCAACAAGACCAAGATGCACACTTCAAACCATGGAAAAAGAACCATGGTGGCTGGACCGCTATCAAAATGAGGTCGCACAAGGCACCTGTCTCAGAGAATATGCTATTCATGATGACTACAATTCCGTTCTTGATGCTTGAGGTCTTTGCATCAAGGTCTCTATTCGGTGAAGGGTGGGGGGCATTTTGTCTAACCAGCTTACTGATCCTAGTTACTGTAATTATTGGAATGTCTTTTACTAGGAAATTATACTATCGTGTAAATAAACCCGGATTCAATTTACTGCGAGCGATTCAATTTGAAGCAAGTTCTGCAAAGGTTGTCATCCCTGAAGATATTCGTCGCTCCAAACTTTACCTATTCCTGTTATCTAGACATCCGCCTGCATTCCAGCAGCGATTAGAGAAAATCGTAGAATCTGAGAAGAAACTTCCAAAGAACTGGAAGATGAAACTGCCTGATTTCGATTCTCACTTAGATGAAATCGGATACATCGAAGATGAGGAAGAAGATTCTGAACTTTCTTCATATGAAGAAGAATGATCATGTTCCTGCGGTGTAATCTGTAGAATAAGCAATCTGCTCAGCAGTTAACTCGTCGATTGAGAAACCTAGTGTGCTCAATTTTGTAGTTGCTAAATCCATATCTTGTTCTAGAGTTATGTCGTAAACCTTGGTTTTCATTTCTCCACCCTCGGCAGCAAGTCTACACAATGACAAGAATTGATTCGCGAAACTCATATCCATAACTTCGGATGGGTGACCCTCTGCTGCTGCAAGGTTGACCAAACGTCCTTCTGCAAGCAAGTGGATTCGACGACCATCAGTCATTGTATACTCTTCATTTTCAGAACGTATTGTTCTTACAGAAGAGGATCTTTCTTGCAAATCCTCAATATTGATTTCACAATCATAATGACCAGTATTGGAAATCAACGCTCCATCTTTCATTACATCCATGTGACGGCCTACAATGACATCCTTCATGCCTGTAGCAGTGCAGAAAATATCTCCTAAGGGAGCGGCTTCATCCATCTTAATTACTCTAAATCCATCCATCACAGCTCTCAATCCTGGAAGCGGGTCTACTTCTGTTACAATCACATTTGCACCCATTCCACGGGCACGCATTGCAACTCCTTTACCACAGTGCCCGTAACCTGCCACGACGAATGTCTTGCCAGCAATCAGTACACTAGTTGCACGAATAATACCATCCAAAGTTGACTGACCGGTACCGTAAACATTGTCGAAATCCCATTTTGTAATTGCATCATTAACCGCGATTACGGGATACTTCAAATCTCCAGCGGCAGCCATTGCTCTCAATCTGTGAACTCCAGTAGTGGTCTCTTCTGTACCGCCGATTACTGTGTCTGCATATTCTGATTTCTCACCATGAACTCTGACTATCAAATCTGCTCCGTCATCAAGAGTTAGTGTTGGTTTAAACTCCAAGGTTTTGTCAATGCACCAATAAAAATCCTCGACTGATTGTCCATGCCAAGCATATACCGAATAGCCTTCTCTTGCAAGCCATGCTGCAACATCATCTTGAGTAGAGAGTGGATTACAGCCCGACCATGAAACTACTGCTCCTGCTGCTTGAATTGTCTCTATGAGGACTGCGGTTTCTTTGGTGACGTGTAGACATCCTGCAACACGCATACCAGACAGAGGTTTGTCGATTTCTGCTTGCTTACGTAGTGCTGCAAGTACTGGCATTCTCGAGCGAGCCCAATCTATCCGCATAGCACCTTCGTCTGCTAGACTCAAGTCTGCAACCGTATATGTCTCGCCTTTGTCCATGGACACTGCCGAGCGAGCATACCTCAAAGGTCAATCGGTCAGATGTCTGCTCCTAAAGGAGCAGAAACTGGCCACAAATTCACTATTGTTGCTGTTGGAAATGTCCAGCATACTGTTGGGCATAGGCCCTCGCAGTCTCTTCTGGGTATCCTTGAGCAATCAGTTGCTGTACGTATTGCTCCATTGGATCCATCTGTGCTACGCCTGCATAGCCAGCAGCAGTTGCAGAGAAGTCTCCACTCATCTGTGAATCGATAATCTCGTCTTCCTTTCCACCACGTAGAACGAAGAACAAGGATAGAATTACGATAAATGCTAATCCTAGGCCACCGCCAATGTATAGCATCATGTTGTCGTCACTACCGCTTTCTGCTTCATCGTTAAGAGGGGCCTTATCTGGAATTCCATCATCATCGGAATCGGTAAATTCACCAGACCATTCACACTCGGAGGTGTCTGAATTCCAAATCCAGTAAGCATCAGGCTCAGCGTCTAGAACCTCGACTGGAACTTCTAGACCTTGACATGCTGGAAGAGTAATTTCAATCCAGTAGATTATCGGCCAGCGCTTGTCATCGCCTTCGTAAACCTTCAAGAATACTCTCTTGGACTTGGTTTCATTATCGAATAGGTCATCAATTTTCAACGTTAACTCGAATCCGTCACCGTCACCAAGAGGCTCAGATTTTGCCCACTTCTGTTCTAGTTGTAGAGTGTACTTTGCCACAGCTGTTTGGTCAAAGGTTGTGTCTTCAAGAGCCGCTTCGACATAGACATCGCTCTGCTCAGCACCATCTACAATGTTACCCGTTAGTGTGATAGTATCACTGTCTACCTTAGTTCCATTCAGTTCCAAATTGATTTGGATTGTTGGTTCAGCATCTCCGAACCCTTCTGGTACAACAGAGAAGTACATTTTGTACTTGTCAGAACTCTTTCCTGCCTGGTCGAACACAACTAATTCAATACGAATCAGAGATTCTGTTTGGCCACTAGGATCTACTGTTATATTGCTAAAGGTGTATGCCCAAGTTCCATCACTAGAAGATGGTGTAATGAAAGTGTGCCCTTCCAATTTGTAATTATCCTCGTTGTATGGTTTATCGAAGAGAACTGTCCACTCATAGGATTCAATTCCATTACCAGATAATGCATCTGCATCAGAAGAGTTTCCAGCATCAAAGTTAACCGTCATTGAACCAGAATCGTCTAAGTGTATACGCTTCAATGGCCAATCGATTCCAGAAACGGATTTGACTCCACGGTCTTCAATAGGTCTGTCAAATGGTTGCTCATTTTGATTAATTGAAGTGTCAATCATTACATCTGCTACCGGACGATATTCGTCCGCTCTTGTATCATCAGTCATGACTGTAACCGATATTGTTCGAGAGTGACCCGCTTCATCATGCAAGAATAGGGTTACTTCCCAAGTAGCACCTTGTAGACATCCTGTTGCGGATGAAAGGTCGATCTTACAGAAATTGACTGTAGGACTTGCTACATCTGTGTGGTCAGTTCCACTTGCCATGGAAGATCCAGACCAATCGGTTGGACCACTCATCACCCAATCTGTAGACAAGGTCTCAGTAGCAGTGGTTGTATATCCGAAAGTAACCTCTGAATTACTCTTCATGTAGTGGAATGCATATCCACCTGTTGAAGGGTCAAAGGAAGGTACTTCTCCGTTGATTGTCAAATCAAGTCCGTTACCAAGTGTGCCGAATCCTGTTGGATAAGGAGATACGTGATAGGACAGCATGTTACCCAATAGTGGGAATGTTGTGCTGTTTGCACGGTCTGATACACTCTCAACATCGATTGTAGTAACAATAAGTCCACCATCGACATAACTGCACACTCCAAGAACTGTATCCTGAACATCCGCTTCAGATTGTAACAAGCGCTGGAAGGAACCTCCTTCTTCGGAGTATCCATTACAAGCACGTGGAATAGATGTTGCAGATGCACTCTTTGTGTTGATAATCGCTTCAGTAACTGTACCGAACTGGTCAAATCCTTGGAATGCAGCAAGGTCTACACTATCCAAGATTGGATGGTAAGGATCTGCAACTTCCATGTTACTGTAGGTAATTCGAGTTTCAGGGGTGTTCCTTGGCTGAATATCCATATCGAATGGCAACAGGCTTTCACCTGTTGAAGAGGAGTACTCGTAGTAATCTGTTGCTCCAGACAAGTGAACTTGTACTGTACCGCCAGATGACATGAAACTCTTCAGAGCGTTTTGGTTGGAAGAACCGCCAATCAACTCATAGTATCCCTTTCCGCCTTCATCGCTTGGCTTTGCTGTGTTAACATCTTGCCATGGCATTACAACCTTGTCATAGTGAGTTAACCAACCTAGGTCAAGATATTCGGACCAATCGTTTATGTCATACTGTGTGTATGTCATTCCCAAGATAACCAAATCTTCCTTGATTGCAGTTACTCTAGTAGAATCGCCTGAAAGAATTGCGATGTCAATTTGGTCTGCGAAAGCTGCATGGAAGTATCTCTCATTTCCTGAAGTACTTCCATCTGGTAGCGTTGCATAGTAACTGATATTGTACTTGTTTCCATCCATCCAACCATTCCAAGGAGTGAAAGAAACAGTTGTTCTCTCATGAGGACTTAGAGTTTGACTCGGTCCAGCGGTCGTGGTGTGAACCTGGTTGCCACTAGCCATATCCACGACGTTCATGTGGAATGTGTAGTCACCTTGTAGAACACCATTGGTTGCTGCTAGAGACCAATCGTGAGTCTTAGCGCTATCAATCGGTAGAACACAGTCTAGAACGACATCTGAAAGGCAAGACAGTTGGTCTGGCTTGCCTAAGGTAATGTCTACACTCTCAACAGAGAAAATAACTCTTCCAAGGTTGTTAGCTAGAGAGATCTCATCATATCCATACCATGGAGTTCCTTGAGTAGCATTGTCGAAGATAGATTCAACTTCAATCTTGTAAACTCCGGAAACGAAATCATGGTTTGCGATAGTGATTGTGCGGTTTTCTTCTGCATCTAAGTCCAATACAGTGGTACTGTAAACTGCATCCTGTGTGAATGAGAACTCCTGTAGAGAAATGTTATCGAAAGCAACTCCGCGAACACCATCATTCTGTCCGTTATGACCATCATCATTCGATAGGAATTCAAAGTTGATGTCAACAGTTGAGCCTGCTAAACTGATACACTCATCTGTCCATAGATTAGAATCCGGAGAGGTTCTGTTGACAACATACAAGTGAGTCAAATCAATACTTCTACTCTGGACTAATCCATCGCTGTTGAAGAACACGTTGTAGTTTCCAGAACCACCGTTGACGTTTGCTGGGTCTCCGATGTATTCAATTTCGGTGTTGTCCAATGTTGTTTCGTTTACAGGGTCGATAAATCCGTTACCGTCTTCGTCGACAATACAGAATCCATCTTCGTTGTAGTCAATCCACTGTCCGTAAATTAGACCTTCATAATCAGACCCGCCTTTGTTCCAATCAACAGTAATTGCTGCATAATCGTTAACAGATGATGTTGCACCAGATTGTTGAATTTCGAACCATGTTTCTGCGAAGTACTCGAAGTTTAGAGCAACGTAGTCGCCAGACATGCTAGTCAAATCAATATCTGGTATTGTCAGAGTTTCATTCTCCCAGACATCTCCGAAACTGTTAGCAGTGTCACATGGGTGACCGAACCAGTATGCGTGAGAGCCGAATATCTGCTCAGTACAACTAGAATCGTCTAGGATTCCTCCGTTTGCATTTCCATCATCAGTATATCTGAATCCAGCGGATCCACCTTCGAATCCTTCTTCACAAACAACAAGCGGTGAGCCACAGTATACATCTGTAGGTAGAGCGCTGTAGACCTTAGCTTCTAAGTCGAAAGATACGTTGGTGTTACCTAGGTGTTCGACCTTGACGTTCACCGGGAAATTACCTTCCGCGTACAAACTACCTGGTTTGAATGATGTTATTTCCATCACTGCAGGGTCATATATGTTGAACGCAGTGATATATCCTACGATTTCATCGTTAGCTGGCTGTTCATCTTGACCATAGTTCAGTACTGCCGAGATACGGTAAGTAGTTCCATTCACGAAGTCCGCAGAAATTGCAGTTGTGTAGTCCTCGTTAGGAGCCAAATTGTTCATGTTGATATTGGATTGTTGGTTTTGCACATTGGATGTAAATGCAGTGTTCTGCTTCCAAATTGTGATGTTGTCGATTGCGAAACCATCTCTTCCAGACCATGTTGATTCATTGGAACCAACCGAACCTTCCCAGCCGGACTTGAATCTAAACCTGATGTCTACAGTTTCTCCACTGAAACGAGATAGGTCAAATGCTCCAAGGTCTTCTTCAGTGAAGTTACCCCAGCCATACTGAGTGCCTGGAATTGCACCACCATATCGGAAAATTGCAGCATCTAAGCCTGTGTTTGCTTCGCTCTCAAGTCTACCGTTGTCATATCCACCCCAATAGGTTGAACCTGATGCACATTGATTAGAGAAGTAAGCAGATGTTGGACAACTGATAGTAACCCATCCTACATCTTCTGAGAATACTTCAACCATTGCAGCATCGTCCCACACTTCTGCTAGAACGTATCCGTTTGCATCTTGAGTGTATAGATCAGACAAACCAAGATGCCTGAACAGTTCAATGCTCATCCAAGCACGGTCTGCGCCAGTCAAATCGATATCGTTCAGAACCAAACCTTCGTCCCAGTTTGGCTCATATCCAGACCATGTGTCTCCGCTAGAGTTTGTCTTCATTATTCCAGACCACATGAAGTCGGTTGGATTGTTATTGTTGGCTGATTGAGCTGGTGCATTGTTACCTGCAGTGTGCCCAACAGTACTGTTAGCAGCGACTTCCTCGTGCCAATGGCTTACTCCATAATATGCTTCAGTAGTCCAAGTACATCCTGTTCCACATCCGCTTCGATCCTCTGGGTTATCCCAATCCATGGCGTAAACGGTGACGTTGGTTGATGCAGTTTCATCAACTTCTTTGATTTCTACATCTAAGGTAGCCTGCCCGTTTAGAATATCCATTCCAGTATTGGTTACTGTAACCTCAACTTCACGGGTACCTTCACCCAATGCGCCGACATATGCATCAGATGGTGAGATATCAATGCTTGAAACTGCCAAATCCTTGTTGTCCATCTCAATTACAACTATTCGGTCATAGGAACCATCCCAGCCAAAGTTGTCGTCATAGGTGAACTGGTCATAGGCACCGTGCCCTACAATCAAATCAGGAGCACTGTTAGGTCCTCCAATAACTTGACCAATTGCTACAGTTGTAGGCCTCATTGCACCAAAGTACTCCAGAGGATTCATGTGCCCACCGTTACCGTTGGAAAGTGTCACTTGTACACTTGTTGGCAAGTTCAGATAATAGTTAGAGGTCGTATCTCCAGTAGAAGATGTCGAGTTCGACTGCTTGAATTTAGCAGCGTGAACGAAATCGGGCTCTCCGTCTCCGTTTAATTCTCCAACAGTTACTTCCCAAGCGATGTAAGGTCCGAAGTATACGGTCTTAGTTTGACTGAAGGTGTGAGTAGATTGAGTGATTGTTGCGTAACTGACATTCTCCGTGTTTCCATCGTTGATTGCAACTACATCTATGATTCCATCATTATCGATGTCACCGATGTCGAATCCTCCAAATTCAGGACCAAGAGCGTGAACGTGTAGTGAACTACCGGTTCCGACTTGACCTCCAGCAGTGGTCCAGGTAAATGTTGCAGGGAACGAATTGGTTTGACAATCGAATTCTAAGACTGTAACGTTGTCAGACTTGCCAGGGTTTGTTGCTGCTCCTGTGATGTAATCAACACCCTCTGAACGAACCAACCACAAATCATTGTCATCACAACTTCCTTGCAATCCAGTTTGACTAGGTTCTCCCCAATCGCCTAATTCTAATTCTCTATACGCATTCTGCGTAGAGTCTCCTAGGCTGGTAATTTGCGCCTGTGTCGAGGAAGTAATAGGTCCACGGTAGGTAACTACTCGCTGGTTCTTCAAATCGGCAAGCAACTCTAGAGTGACGATGTCGTCATTGCCGTCTTGGTCCAAATCAGCTACTGCAAGGTCCCACATCCAAACTACATCGAATTGCTGTCCAATGGTGAATGTGTCAACACTGCATCCGTCATTTTCAATGATGGTTACGTTACCGGGCTTATCTACCACGATTGCGCCTGTTGCATCTTGGCGCAGAGGGCGGTTACGTGCATATATGACGATGTCAACTGCATTATCGCCGGTGAATTCACCGACTTCGACTTGCTGAGTGTTAGAATGATCTTCGAAATTTGCATCTTGGTTTGCGTTTGCAGATGTCCAAATGTCAGAACGCTTCTGGAAATGTCCATTCTCATTCCATAGAACTGAAATTTTCGTACTACGGTCATTCGCTGTTACGATATCTAAATCGCCATCACAATCAAAATCGCCTAATGCGACATCAACAGGGTCTGTGTCAGTCGTATATGTCCTTGAAGTCGAAGCAGACACAAGGTTTGCGGCGGTTGTTGAAAGTAACATTACTAAAACTAAGAATAACGCTCTTCCGCGTCCTTCTTCATTCATACTCTTCCAAAGCATCATCATCACTCGTTTCTGCGGAATCTAACTACCACTTTAATTCCTTTGGAATGATGTCTAAACCTAAAATAAAAAATCAAGGCGCAGTGAATCGATTTAGATAAAACGCAGATATTGGGATTATATTCACAATCCGGATGCTAACCAAGCGGGAGAAGGGCCCCACCCAGTGTTACTTCCGCCGTGAACTTTGACAATTTTCCCAGCTCTAAACATTCCTTCTAAGAATAACTCGAGTTCCAAACCTTCTCTATCTCCCAAAAAATCGCTAGCAGCAAGTGCTATTGTTTCGGTCGTTATTGCAGTAACTCCATGTGTTCTAACTACAATTCTTAACAATTCTTTCAGCCAAGATTCAGCCATTGGATCTTTTACCATTGGCCCTTGAGCAGGATGTGGTTCTTCGATTTCCTGCAATTGGTCTCTCAACTCATCTGCAGATGGCCTGACTGGTTGCTCCAATCCAATTTCAACTAATTTGGATGCAAGGTCTAATTCTCCAATAGGCCTCCTCACAATTGGAATACGAGATGGGTCTGGCTCTGGACCCATATCTTTGGGTTTTCCAGATTCTTCTGAAACTTCAGATGCAAAACCAGATATTGTGAGAGAGGTGCTATCTACAGCCATTGGCATTGCCCAACCAACTTTATTCAAACCTAGTTCTGATACAATCCCTCTTACCCAGTCGGCTTCGCCTTCAAGTAAGACATCAATATCGTCATCATCGCTGCGGAATCGATAGCGAATGTAGCCTCTCAACTCCTGCATAATTCACCCTACGGGTGATGTAACATCAATCCACCGGTTCTACTGTGCAAGGTTTCTCAACACAGTGTGCAATATTCCGCCATTTCGGTAGTAATCAACTTCCACTGGAGTATCTAATCTGACATCAACTTGGAATTCGACACTAGAACCATCGGTTTTGTTAGCGGTGACTGTCAATTCTTGTAATGCTTGAACCTCATCGTTTACTGGAATATCAAAGGATTCAGTACCATCGAGACCTAGCGAATCTGCATCCTCTCCTGGCTTGAATGTCAATGGGAGAACGCCCATTCCAACAAGATTGGACCGATGAATCCTCTCAAATGATGTTGCAATAACGGCTTTCACGCCTAGAAGATATGTTCCCTTGGCGGCCCAATCTCTACTGCTTCCTGTACCGTATTGGGAGCCTGCCAAAACTACCATTGGGCCATCATTATCCATTGCTGCTTCGAATACTGAAGTAACCTCGCCAGTCTTGTGATTTAGAGCGTATCCTCCCTCGGTACCTGGAGCCATTTGGTTTCTTACTCTGACATTAGCAAATGTGCCCCTCATCATAATTTCGTGATTGCCTCTACGGCTACCAAATGAATTGAAGTCACCTTGCTGAACCCCACGCTCTACAAGCCACTTTCCTGCCGGACCATCTGCGGGGAAAGCGCCTGCTGGAGAAATGTGGTCGGTTGTAATCGAATCACCCAATTTCAGTAGAACTTTAGCGCCTTCAACCGACTCGATAGGTTGAGCTTCTTTGGATAGCCCTTGGAAGAAAGAAGGTAGACGAATGTAGGTGGATTCATCTTGCCACGGGTATAACGGGGATGATTCACTAGGTATTGAATCCCATCTTGGCTCTTGCATTACGGTTGAATATCGCTCCCTAAACATTTCAGGAGTTATTTTGGCCATGGCAGCATTCAATTCATCATCACTAGGCCATAGGTCGCTAAGCATTACAGGATTGCCGTCATCATCGAAGCCAATAGGATCGGAAGTTAGGTCAACATTCAGGCTCCCAGCAATCGCATAAGCAACTACTAATGGAGGGCTAGCAAGGTAAGAGGCCTTGACCTTTTGATGAACTCTGCCTTCGAAATTTCGATTTCCGGAAATAACTGAACCTACGATAAGATTTGATTCATCGATTGCTGCTTCAATATCTTCTGGAATCGGCCCTGAGTTACCAATACAGGTAGTACACCCATATCCGACATTGTTGAATCCAAGTGCTGCTAAATCCTCATCCAAACCATTAGCTTCGTAATATTCAGTTACCACTCTAGAACCTGGTGCAAGCGAAGTTTTTACCCATGGTTTAACTGTCAATCCACGCTTTCTTGCTTTTCTTGCTAGTAGTCCTGCAGCCAGCATAACTCCAGGGTTTGAAGTGTTGGTACAGGAGGTTATAGCGGCTATCACCACATCTCCATGATTCAAATCGTAATCGTCTCCAACCAGAGACGATTTAGACAAGTCTGCTTGTGAAAGACCGTGCCCCTGATGACCTAATTCATGAGTCAATGACTCCCTGAAATGAGAAGACATTTTTGACAAATCCACTCTATCTTGAGGCCGTTTAGGGCCTGCAAGAGCGGGGTCAACAGTGTTCAAATCCAATTCGAGAAGGGCGGTGTAACTCTTTTCTGGAGAATTGGAATCATACCACAGCCCTTGTGCCTTGCAATAAGCCTCTACACCTGCGATGTCTTCTTCATTCCTACCTGACAATCGCATGTAAGAAAGAGTGTTACCATCAACTGGGAAGAAACCACATGTTGCACCATATTCTGGAGCCATGTTTGCGATTGTTGCACGGTCTGGCAGAGACAATACTGCCATTCCTTCACCAAAGAATTCTACGAATTTGCCGACTACTCCGTGTTCACGAAGCATTTCCACGATTCGAAGTGTCATATCTGTTGCAGTTACTCCCGGATTTAGAGAACCCGTTAGACGGAAACCTACTACATCTGGAGATAGCATGTAAATTGGTTGGCCGAGCATTACTGCTTCAGCCTCAATTCCACCTACTCCCCAGCCTAGAACCCCGAGTCCGTTAATCATGGTAGTGTGAGAATCGGTTCCAACTAAAGAATCGGGCAACCAAACTCCATTTTCTTGACGAGCCACAGTTGCAATCCATTCCAAATTTACCTGATGCACAATACCTCTGGAAGGAGGAACTGCTCTGAAATTTTCTAGAGATTGTTGCCCCCACTTTAGGAAGGTGTATCTTTCCATATTTCTATGATATTCAATGTCAAGATTAAGGTCTAATGCCTCTGGATTTGCTCCTGAAATATCTACCTGAACTGAGTGATCGATTACAAGGTCAACCGGAACTTGTGGATTGACTTTCTCAGGGTCGCCGCCCATCTCGACCATAGCATCTCTCAAGGCTGCCAAATCTACAACAGCAGGAACTCCAGTAAAGTCCTGAAGAATTACTCTAGATGGGCGGAAAGGAATCTCTCCTCGCTCTCCATTAGAAGTCCATCCTGCAATATTCCTCACATCTTGCTCGGTAATTAGGAAACCATCGCAATTCCTCAATGCGCCTTCTAGAAGCACACGTATAGAATACGGCAGGCTAGAAGTGTCGATTCCAGAATCATCGAGTGAATCGAGTGAATGGTAATAACCACCAAGCGGGAAATCTTTCTTCGAAGAGAATAGGTCTGAACCGCTCATGAAACAACTGCGGACGACACAATCATATCAACATGCCTTTTGGTTAATCACCAAAATTGATACCAAGGTGTGTCGCTATCGCCCTTAATTCCATCATCGGTAATCTTGATTGAAACTATTGTGACATCGTTAACAGGCTTGTCGTTCTGGCCGGTGTCTACAGCAGAAATAGCATCAATGTACTCTAGACCATCTGTTACTGTACCATAAACAGTATGACATGACGATGCAGCACAATCTTTCCCTTCTTCCCAATCTAACCAAGTAGGCTCAGAACCGGAGGGTACGATGTAAAACTGAGACCCATCTGTGTTCAGCCCTGCATGAGCAGCAGCTAAAGCGCCTGGCTTGTGCTTCAAGCCATTCTCATGTTCTCCAGGTAGTGACCATTGGTTTTGGGCACAGGTATCTTCAGAGTATGATACCCCTTCTGAGTTAGTGGTTTTACCATTACAGTAACCGTACCACTTGGCAGCATAACCGCCACCACCACTGTTCAGTTCAAAATCTCCTCCTTGGATCATAAATCCTGAAATAATTCTATGGAAAATTACGTTGTTGTAGTTACCGTCCTCGGCATGCAAAATGAAACTCTCTACATGGATTGGGGCTTCGGCTCTATGCAGAGCAATCGTGATTATTTCATCATGGAAAACACCATTGCTATCGGTCCAAGTAACTCGCATCTCTGCTTCGCCATCTTCGTATTCATCACTAGTTTGCAAGAATTGAATTGCTGCAAGAATAAGCAGCAATGCTGCTACTATTGCGAACAGGCCTGCTGGAGTGGGAGTTCCGTCGTTAAGCATACGCGGGAAAATCGTTTGAGAAATCCTCTTATCTTGCATTTCATTCAACAATTGATTGTATTGAGCGTTTGATTGCTTGTCGCGAGGGTTTAATTTTACAGAATCACGCAGCAAACTTGCTGCTCTTCTATAATCCGATGGAGAGTTACTCTTTGTCGCTTTCATGTGCATAGCTTTACCAGCAATTCTTAGCGTAGTTGCCTCTTTTCCTTCCGGGTCTACCTTTCTCAAAAGTTCTAGTGCACCCTCGGTTTTACCTTTGTCTAGAAGCTTTTCTGCTTGCTTCCAAGAATCGGCAATATCTTCGTCGGCCATGATGCTGCGAAACCCCTTCCGGTTTTGAGGGCTACCCTTGAATAATTTCTGATTTTTTAATCAACACATTCAAAGGTCGTAGGCCAACGCAAGGGGGCAATGGACAACCCCCCTTCGGGGGGAGAGGTCATAGGGGACAACCCGAAATGGACAGGATTGTAAACGATTTTACTATCAACATCGCAACAGCAAATGGTACTGGCTCACAGTCCGCAAATCTAATTCTGCTACAGACATTGTTCGACATGGGGATTCCAGTTAGTGGAAAGAATTTGTTCCCTTCAAATATCTCTGGGCTTCCTACTTGGTACATCGTTCGTCTATCTGAACATGGATACCAAGCACCTGGAGACAGAACGCATATTCAGGTTCTAGTAAACCCGGCTACATGGGAAGAAGATCTTGCCTCTTTAGAGCCCGGTTCTGTCGTAATTTGGAATATGGATTCCAAGATGGCAATGGAGAGAGAAGATGTTATTTCATACCCAGTCCCAATGACCAAAATCGCCCGTGGACTAAATCCAAAGTTAGCTCGTATGATTGCTAACGTTGTTTATGTTGGAGTCTTAGCAGAACTACTTGGCATGGACCAAGATGTTCTTGAAGCGGCTATTGCAAAGCAATTCGGTGGTAAAGAAAAAGCGATTGAGTTGAATTCTGAAGCGGCTAGATTAGGTAGAGCATACTGTGCAGAAGAGTTGACCAAGAGTGACCCATATGCAGTAGAAGCAAGAGATGTCGAAGAGGGTGGATTCTTCATTGAAGGTAACGAGGCAACTGCTCTTGGTTCAATCTTTGGTGGCGTCCAAATGCTATCATGGTACCCGATCACTCCTTCCTCAAGTTTGGCTGAAGGAATTATCGCATGGCTTCCCGAACTCCGAACCCATGAAGGAAAGGCAACTTATGCTGTTCTTCAAGCGGAAGATGAATTAGCAGCAGCAGGTATGGTCTTAGGAGCTGGTTGGGCTGGGGCACGTGGTATGACCGCTACCTCGGGTCCGGGTATTTCACTAATGCAGGAATTCATTGGGCTTGCTTACTTCGCTGAAGTTCCTTCGGTATTCTGGGATGTTAACCGTGTGGGGCCATCAACTGGTCTGCCTACTAGAACTCAGCAAGGTGACCTTACAATGCTATATGAGGGCAGTCACGGCGATACACAACACATAGTATTCATCCCAGGAACTGTTGAGGAATGTTTCGAATTCGGATGGAGAGTTTTCGATGCTGCAGAGAGATTCCAAACTCCAGTGTTCGGTTTTTCTGACCTCGATTTAGGAATGAACAAGTGGGCAATGCGTGAATTTGAATACCCTAGTGAACCGATGGACAGAGGAAAGGTTGTCCTAACCAAAGAACAGATGGATTCTATCGATAATTATGGTCGATACCGTGATGTCGATGGAGATGGAATACCTTACAGGACCTTGCCTGGTTCAGGCTTAGATCCAATCCTTTACAGAGGAACAGGTCACGATGAAGATGGCACCTATTCAGAAAAGCCTGATGTATATTACAAGTTAATGCAACGTCTCAAAAGAAAAATTGACGGTGCAAGAGACAAACTTCCTGCGCCCGTAGTTAGAGAAGAAGAAGAGCAAGACATTGGAGTAATATTCTACGGTTCGATGGAGAATACTATCGAAGAAATAGATGATATTCTTGAAGAGATGTCAGGCAAGAAAGTTAGTACTCTCAGAGTTAGGGCACTTCCTCTTCACAGTGATGTTCAAGCATTTGTTGAGAATCACAACAATGTAATCATTCTCGAAATTAACAGAGATGCACAACTTTACGGAATTATGCGTAAAGAGTACCCGAATCACTTGTTGAACAAAATGCACAGCGTTGCATACAGCGATGGAATGCCGCCTCGTGCAAGATTGTATGCTGAAAGAATCATGGAAGTTCTCAAGGAGGTGGGCGCATGAGTGGCAAGCCTGTAAGAGCAGTTAAGTTGAACGTAATCAATGAGCCGAAGGACTCCTACACTGGAGGAAAATCATCACTATGCCCAGGATGTGGACACGACCAAATTTCCAGTGTCATTGTAAATGCTGCATGGGATAACGGTATTGAGCCACATCGCATTGCAAAGATGAGTGGAATAGGATGTTCATCAAAGACGCCTGCATATTACCTTGGACAATCCCACGGATTCAACACAGTACATGGGAGAATGCCATCTGTAACAACTGGCGCTAATGTAGTCAACACTGGCCTAACCTACCTTGGTGTATCTGGTGACGGAGATTCGGCTTCAATTGGAATCGGACAACTAATCCACGCTATCAGAAGAAATGTCGACATGGTTTACATCGTTGAAAACAACGGTGTTTACGGCTTGACAAAAGGCCAATATTCTGCAACAGCAGATATCGGTTCTAAGAAAAAGAAAGGAGCAGTTAACGAAACTCAGCCAATTGATTTGTGCGCTATGGCTATCAACTTAGGTTGCTCTTTCGTAGCACGCTCTTTCAGTGGTTCAAAGAAGCAATTAACTGCAATCATCAAGGCTGCAATGTCTCACAAAGGATTCGCATTGATTGATGTTATCAGCCCATGTGTAACTTTCAACAATAATGATGAATCTCTGCGTTCATACGGTTATGTCAAGGATAACTCGGCAGAACTACACTCAGTGGGATACATTCCTCACTTCTCACCTCTTGAGCAAGTTGAGGTACCGGCTGGTTCTTACAGAGACATCACTCTACACGATGGCTCTACAATGAGATTGGAAACAATCTCAGAAGACCACGATATCTCTGATGCTGTGGCTGCTCTAGGCGCATTACACAAAGCTGATGCAGAGAGAAAGCACGTCATGGGATTGCTTTACTTCGATGGAGACAAACCTTCACTAGATACTGAACTAGATCTACATGATACACCGATTGTGGAAATGGGAGAAGATATCCTAAGGCCGTCTCCTGAAAAGCTGGACAAGGTAATTTCCGCACTACGTGGTTAAAATTTCAAACCGCTTATTTCAAGAATGAGAGGCTTTTCGCCTTGATTGCTAGTCTCTTAGTGTAGCGGTCCATCATTGTGGGTTCTGGTCCCGCAGACCTCGGTTCAAATCCGGGAGAGACTACCTCCAACTATGCTCTAGGGTTTTTGGATTTACAAAGTAAAGGATGGGGATCTACTTTCTACTCTTGCTGCAGAGATTGGGCAACTCTTGCAATGCTTCTTCTTTTTCTTCTTGAATTTACCACAGCATTTTGATTTCATCTTTTTTGACGAGCAATCTTTGTTGCATCCTGAACAAGCAGCCCTACGTGCGAGTTCTGTAATCGAGACACTGGAGGCGATAATGTTTGGTTTTTCTATACCACAAAATGGGCAAACAATCCAAGTATCTTGCAGGACATTCCCACATTCCGAACAATTGTCAATGCCGTGCATACACCCCTGTAGTTTAGGGAGCCCTAAAAAGATTTAGGGCACCCTTAAATTGTAAAACTCGTACCGACCTTTGTGCAGAACAGACTTTTCGCCGTTTGGCTTCTAATTTTTATGTTATCATTGGCTCCAATTACAGTTGTCGAAACTGATCTGCTAGTAGATGGAGATTATGTCTTTGAGACGTCAGGTCGAGATGGTGATGATGATGACGATGACGATGATGACGAAGAAGATGACGACGACGATGATGAGAATGAAGATTTCTGTGAGCAATATGATGGAGATCAAAACAGTTGTTCACAATACCCCCAGTGTGAATGGGATGCAGAAGATGACCCCGGTGACGATGATTATCCCGGAGAATGTGACGAAAACGAAGACTATGAAGGCGGAGGCAACAACAATGGAAATGGCAATTCAGGAGGAGGCTCATCAGGTTCAGATTACGACAACGATGGAGAAGATGATTCCCTTGATAGTGATGATGACAACGATGGCTATGATGACCAAGAAGATGCTTTTCCTTACAATGAAAACGAACACGAAGATACCGATGGCGACGGTATAGGAGATAATGCTGACAATGATGATGATGGAGACAATGTCTCTGATTCAGAAGATGCTTTTCCCAAAGATAGTTCAGAGCAATATAACAGCGATAATGATGGTATTGGAAACAATGCTGATCCTGATGATGATAACGACGGTGTTCCAGATGAAGATGATGCATTTCCTCTAGATGCTTCAGAGTACCTAGACACTGATGGGGATGGATTGGGAAACAATGCAGACGTCGATGATGATAATGATGGATACACAGACTCAGAAGACGCATTTCCATTAGACCCTAGTGAGAATGCAGATCACGATGGCGACGGCATAGGAGACAATGCTGACAATGATGATGATAATGATGGAATTCCTGATGATGAAGATTCTCAAACTGATGATGTAGAGATAATTTATGATAATGATGGAGATGGTATTTCTGATGAAAATGACCCTGATGACGATAATGATGGGGTTAATGACACATTAGATGCATTTCCTTTTGACCCCCAAGAACAGTACAACTTCGATGGTGACTCCAAAGGTGATAATTCTGATATCGATGATGATAATGATGGTGTTGTCGACCTTCTTGATTTATTCCAGTTCAATGCTTCAGAATGGCTAGATAATGATGGAGATGGAATTGGAAACAACGCTGATACAGATGATGATAACGATGGTATACCTGATACTGAAGATGCGTTTCCTTACAATTCAACATACACTTCAGACCTAGATAATGATGGACTTCCTGACACTATTGACTTGGACATCGATGGAGACGGATACAAAAATTCTGAAGATGATTTCCCAGAAGATTCCTCAGAATGGAAAGATACTGACGGAGACGGCGTTGGCAACAATCGAGATGGCGATGATGATGGAGATGGCGTAATAGATATTTTAGACACAAGGCCTCTTGACTCAGGAGTAACAATTATCCAACCAGGAAACCAGAATAGTGATTCAATACAATCTGAAGAAAGTGGAGTCATTACTATCAGCATACAAGATATTCTAATCTTGCTGGCGATTTCGTCTGCTGTAACAATCACATTCCTCTGGAGAGCAAAGAAAAAAGAATCCAACAAAGCTATGGAAAAGGAGGCTTAGACATGGGAGATAAAATTGAACGTATTTTGAAAACTGATTTGAAGAGTATACTAAATCCAAATATTTGGTTACTTATTGTTGCGATTCCCCATACATTATTTGGCGCACTGGTTCCAATGTACCAAACATCCTACGGTTCAACCGAATTTAGTGCGGCATCGTATGGCTTAGTAACAGCAATTATGCTGTTGAGCATTTACCTGTTCAGTGAAGGGAAATCTCTTGCGAGAATGACTGCTTTCTTAGGCACTAGTGTTTTCTTATGGATTATATTCGTACAAATGCTTGCTGAAGGAGGCGGTTTCAATATCGAAGCTGAACTGGCACCTCCTTTCATCTACAGTATTTCTCTAAATGTAGAGTTAGCCCCGCCACTGTTATTGTGGGGAATGTTGGCTATCAGCGGATTTTTGCACTGGAATGTAGAAAAGGAAGAAGCCGAATCGGATGAAGATATTGATTCACAAACCGATGATAGAGAAGATACTCTGGATGAAATCTTGCAATTGAATGAGGATTCAAATGATTCATGACATTTTAGGTGATTAGATGTCTAAAGCGCTATCTTACCATGATGATTTGATCGAACAAGGCTATTCTGAAGAAGAAGCAATCGAGCACACACAGAGATATTTTCCGGATTTCTCACTTGACGGAAGAAAGCCCGATCCTGCCCCCCCACCAGGATTCGAATTTATCCCCTCGAAAGAAAAAGATTTTGAAAAGCAGCCAGATTCTTCATTCAATATTGACAAAATATTATTCAGAACAGGCGTGATGTTTGACAATGCGAAATTAACTATCAAAGAAAACAAAAAGGTTGTTTATTCTATTGCCGGAATAGTTGCTGCTTTACTCGTAGTCTACCTTGTTTTGCAAATCCCTGCATCGACTCACCCAATAGAAGGATCTTGGACTAAATCCGATGGACAGGTGTTTACTTTCAACATGGATGGATCATTTGAAGATGGTACAAACAATGATGCTAATTGGAAAATCGAAGGCGACCGTTTGACAATAACATCAACCATAGTAAACGGAGATGATTCGATAGAAATCATTCAAACTATAAAACAAGAATTCTCAGATGATGAAAATGCAATGTGGCTAAAATGGATTGGTTTAGAAATAGACGGAGATGATGCCACTTCTGAAGTAGAGAATACTTGCATATTAGTTATCAAAGATACAAACTCATACTCCGAGGACGCAGGTAAATACATATCAAAAAAGCCTAGTTGGTGCGAATGACGGTGGTTTGAATGCCAGATGAAGAGTCAAGCGCATCCGGTGAAGATAGTCCAAAAATTGAACAAGCGCTTGATAGAATGAAAGTTGGCGCTGTCAAATCTGCTAAGGCTATCGCTGAGGCATCGAAAAAGGCTGGGGAATCCGCTTCGAAATTATCGTCAGAGATTGGTGCCAAAATTTCTGAAAAAAAGGACAAGATTGTTGAAAACCGTAAAAAAAAGAAATCTGAATTTATTGAATCGCTGAAAGAGGATGAAAAATACAAACAAATTATCGTCGATGAAGAAAAACTTCCTCAGATGGTATCTCTTCCAGTTTTTGAGCACCAAGAACTGCTTGAAAATATACAAAGATTGGAAACGGAAGTCAAGGAATTAGAATTGGCCCTCGAAAAAGCATCACAAAATCAATCTGAGACGTCAACTGAAATTATTGTTAGTGAAGATTTTGAAACCCAAAACGAAGATGTTGAAGGTTCCAAAAATACACAGAACGAAAAGGGTCTTAGCGGGGAGGTTGGCAGTTCTCTAAACCAAATCCTCATCACATTGGGAGTTTCTGTTTTGTGGGCAATTATCCTTATCGTAATTAATTTCCAACTTGAAGAAAAGGGATTCGAACTGAGCGGTCTTGACACAAAAGCAGTAGTTTGGCCTATTGGAACTGCAATTTGGACCATGTTCCTACTCAGTAGTCAGAGGAAAGCTGGAACATTGCTTTCTATGGAATTAGGCAATAGAGTCAAGACCTCTATTGGAATTGGACTAGCTACAACGCTTTCCTTGATGCTAACAGATGGAGACATGCAAGGAATAACAAATGTCTGGGGTTGGACGATGACAGCCGCTCTTTGTGCATTTTTGTTGAGTGGTTTTATTCGAGGAGTGGTATCTTCTTTGCGAAATATATCAAGGATACTGTCTTTCTCCAAATAAATGCTAAAAACGCTGAATCTATTGATGGGCAATTAACTATTTCATGAATTTTGTATAAATCCGGGATTTCTTTTATTAGTCATACTACGATGGCAATTCAGTGAACGATATGAGAAAGATTGCCACAATTCTTTGCCTGACCATCTTGAGTAGCTCTCTTGCTGGATGCCTATGGAACCTATTAGACGATGATGCTAGAATTTCATTTTCTGGTTGTGCTTCTTCCTGGCATGTAGAATTTTTCGACATGAGTAACGATAATTTCGGCTCTTGGGACGGTAAAGTTGAATTTACAGCTTCGAATGGAAATTCTGAATTTTTAGAGTTTTTTTCTAGCGACAAAAAGTATGTTACATTAGATGAATCTCTTGATTGGACAATGGAATATACCTTCTATGAAGGCGATATTGGATTCATTGTGGGAGACTCCGTATATGGGGGCGACAACAGAAATGGAGATTCAGGCACCATTGAATTGGATCTAGTAAGAAAATATGCAGGTAGCTCAGATAATGATATGCCAATTTCATTTTCTTGTAACGATTCTAACTGGGATATCAAGTTCGTAGACCAGAGCAACGAATACTTCAGTTCATGGGGAGGCGAAGTTGTATTCTTTGTAGAAGGTAGCGAGGACGAACGCTATTCATTCGAGGATTTCTCTAGTGATATGAAATACGTTACCCTAGAAGATTCCAAGGTTTGGACAATGAGATACACTTTCTATGAGGGAGATATTGGATTCATCTACGATGGTAAATCATACGGTATGAACAACGAATATGGAGACTCTGGAGTGATCAGAATCGCTCATTAATCCAACCTCCTGAATCTATTCGAAGGTGTCTCTACGTGTTCTAATCAGTGCTAAGAATACTAGAATCACTACTACTAAGGCGACTATCTGCACACTTGTTGAAGATACCAATGAAGCTTCATCATCTGTTGTGACTTTTCCGTCTCCAGAAGATTCTGAGCATTTTTCACCATCTCCTTCAACCGTGAAAGTCGCTGTTTGAGTTGCAACATTCCCTGATGGGTCAGTTGCTGAGATTTGTGCGATGTGTTCTCCTACACATAATGCATAACTTACAACATGATTCTTACCAAGTTCAGTATTTTCAGTAGATGAATCTAGTTGGATTTGTCCAAATGTATCCTCGTCTGTAAACCATGATACTGCTGTTAGACCGGTATCATCCGTAGTAGTTCTAACATTGAGAATTTGAGGAGGAGTTGTATCTGCATCAGAAAGTGTTGAGATTGATATCTCTTGAATTAGGCCCTCTGGAGATGCAGTCATTACACACGTGTAATTTGTTGCTGCTGCCAATCCTGAAACTTCCAACTGGTGAGAAATTTTCAACTCATCATCAGAACTGACGATTGGCTCATCCATCGCCGATGAACACGAAATTTGTGAATCTGATTGTTTAGTTGTCGACCAGGTAATGATGGCAGAACTGTCTGTTACAGTTAGCACGCTTGCTCCATATATCTGCTGAGAAATCTCAGGCATCTCAAAGCCCGTCAACTGCGCAAATTCTCCTCCAGCAACATCATATCCAGCCAAGATTGTCTCTTGTGCATCATCTGTTCTTACGATATCCAAGACGTTTGGATCATACTCAATTCCGTCCTCTGTTGAAGCATCACTTCCACCACCAAGTGTCCATGTTTTCGCAGTTTCGTCAACATCTCGCCATTTACCAGTACCAAAGCCATCTTGTGAGCCTGAGACTATGACATAACGGTAAGAGGCTACATCTGTTCCTATGACGTCCTTTGATACAGTGAAAACAATCGTGTTGGTATCTTTGTCTCCTTCAACATCTACTCCTCTTGAAGATGTTGCTCCTGTCTCAGATTGTACTGAATAAACCGCTCCTGGCTCTCCAGTACCACTAATCACAACCTCCCAAGCCCAATCAGGATGAATCTCTGCATTTGCACCAGGAAGCATGTCGGTTCGACCTGTTTCAGTATCTCCCTTGTCGACATAAATTTGGATAATCTGGTGAGAAAAGCCGTTGGATAGAGACCAATAATTGGTAATCTCGCCCATCTCGAAACTGAATCTTGCATTCCAGTCAGATTGTTCAATTTTCACCCCTTGGATGTCGAACAAATCCATCCCGCCAGCGAAATCACTTGCTGTCGGTAGAGTGATTGTGCCATCGCCATGCCCGTCGCCTGATGCATCATTCATTTCGAGCAAAGTAACCCATTCTTCTAACTCAGGTAAAACCATCTCTGATGGAGCAGGTGGAGCGACTTCAAGATCTGATTCAGAAGTCAAATCCGCTACTACAACCTTGATTCGAGTCGAATACCTTGGTGCCAATCCTAATTGTGACCAAGGGATTTGGAATTCATACACTTCATCATGAGCACATCCGCCTAGATTTGAGGAAACAGGACTTGCCCAAACCTCTGAAGAACCAATCACACCTTTTGCAGACAAACCAATCCATTTGGAACGCCCATCATCTCGAATTTCATCAAAGTCAAAGCGAATCAGATTCTTTGCTGGGAAACCTAAGATTTCGCCTCCAATATCCGTACGGAAGTTTGTTTCTGCTTCATTGAAATTAACCGCATTAGGCTGCATGAAATAGATTTCAACTGCCTTGTCTGCGACTGAACCATCGTCATTTACATCGACTCTAACATAGACATTATTGGAATCATATCCAATATGGAATGATTCGATATCCATGCCGCTCCCCGTGACAGTATTGGCATCATAGCGGGCTGCTCCATCCCATTCTCCAGGAAGAGCAATCCCGTCAATCATAGGTTCAATTGTTCCACCGTATGGAACATCCGGAATGCTCGGGTTAGTCCACAAATCTTGCAGATATGGCGGCAATTCTAGTTCGATTGCACGGTAAATATTGGATAGGTGAACCTTGAAAAGAACATCCCAATTTTCGTCGTATCCACTGTCTTGGTCCAATCCATACCACCAGAACCAATCGCTTCCTTCAGCAATGTACAGGCTTTCCCAAGCAGCATCTAGGCCTGAGTGGTTAGGGTTTTCTTCTTCGAATGCTACTAGAGCTTTGCGAGCCTCTACTAGACGTTGCCATCCAAGGCTTTCCTCTGCTTCTCCCGCCCATGTTGAAAGTGTTCCATCTACCCAAGAGCCGGTTCCAATTGTATCGATTCTTGGAAGGTCTCTGTCGGTTTCTAAGAATTCACCAGGCGTAGTAGTTACAATTGTAGGGTGTGTCTCAAGACGTGAGAACCACTCATCGACAAACGGTCGACCATTGTCGTTGTGTTGGAATTCTGACATGAACATCCAGTTCTCTCCGTCCATAGATACTGTTAGCAAATGCTCTGAAGGATCTTCACCAGCATCGATCAATTGTTGGCGAACATCGTCAACATAGGACACGAAATCTGTTACAGCATCCTCAGGAGTCATTGAACCATAGTTCCAAGCAACACGGTCGGAGATTACTCGGTCACGGAAAACTACCGCCACCTCGCCACCATCTTCACCGGTAGCAATCCAAGGCATTGCTAGGTTTGCAGCATTGGTAATATCCACATTATTGCCATTCATATCTGTAGATTTCATTAGAATTTCTTCATCTGTAACCATCCACTCTATTCCTACATCAGTTACTGGTTGAACCATAGCCGGACTCACCGCTTCCTCAGAAGGCCACATTCCAATTGGACGGAATCCCATTTCATCTTCGAACAAATCCATACCTGTAGTTAGATGGTTCTGGACATCATCTGGCCAAGGTTGCTTTGTAACTCTAATTCCGTCCTCCATTTGCCATCCCGGCATCATCAGCAGAGGCAGAATTGGATGGTAGTAAGGAGTGGTCGTCAACTCGACTTGGCCCGCTGCTGCAAGATCGCTATACATCGGCAATACATTGCCCATGTGCTGGTGCTGTGCATCGATTACATACATCAAATCGGCATGGGTGAAATTCCCATTTTGTTGGAACATATCGATTAATCCCTCATCTCTGTGATTAGCATCATATTTTCCTAAAACATAGTCTGGTGAAAACTGATACAAATACCACAATACCTGTAAATCTAGGAACTCTTGTGGTGGCAATAAATCGTCATCCATTATCGTAGCAGGTTTGAGATTGTGCAGTGTTTTATCGTGTAAATAGGAATACATCTCAGAAGATGGTTGAACCCACGCATTAGGAACATCTTCGCTTACATTGTATATCCAGCCGCTATTCCAAAATGATTGGAATTGCATTACGTGTAATTCTCTCTCAGTAGCATTTGGATAGTCCCCCTCAGGCCAAGGCCTCTTTGCGATATCAGTGTGGACATCCAAGGTTTCTGAACGATGATAATCAAGCAATTGCTCCATGAATGA
>CACEWA010000009.1 GCA_902563095.1 uncultured Candidatus Poseidoniales archaeon
AATCGTTAGATGTAGTGCCATCTGAAAAGGTCCACATGAATTCAAGATCGCTAGAATCCCCTACTTGTCCATCAGGGTCGTAACTTGTTCGTCCATTGAAGGTGTAAGGAACATCAACTTGGCCGTCCTGAACTCTGAAATCAATTATCGGACTACCTGCTGAACCCGAATCTCTCACATCAAATTGTGCAACCGGTAATTGATTTAGAACTTGGACCATGACTTGGGCGATAGATTGTGCACCATCGTCATCAGTGACTGTCAAATTAACATATTTGACACCAGGAGTGGACCATGCCACCATAGGATTTTGTTCAGTAGATAAGAAATCTACGAACAAATTGGTTCTATCAACTGCGCCGCCATCAAGATTGACGCCTTCTACGAAATCCCAATTCCAACCAACTAATTCTCCATCCACATCATCGAATATATCTGGTAGCATTGTTGCTGTGAAAGTCTCAGTGATGATAGTATCAGAGTAAATCTGTCCTGGAGCCCTGTTGTTAACAATAATATCAATGAATGATGAAGCCGCATTGACTCCATCGCTTACTGTAAGAGTTAGATTGTAAACAGTAACTGCAGTGAGGCCATCTTCCCACAGATGGTACGCTCGAGAAACTCCTTTCCCGCCTTCAATATCGCCGTCGCCCCAATCCCAAGTAAACTCCAAATGGCTTATTGGAACGTTGTCTGTTGTCCTTTCAGCACTAAACTGTATGATTTGACCAGTTAGAATAGATAGATTGTCTGTAATTATTTGTCCATTAACAGAAATAACTGGATTCGGTAGAGAATCATCTGTCACATTGATTGAAGTTATATCTGAATCCGACCAAGTGCCACCCTGATCTAAAATCTTCAATGAGACATTGTACTGGCCAACCTCAAGATATGGTCTAACTGGGCTCTTTAGCGAGGAAGTGTTACCATCTCCAAAGTCCCATGCATAAGCAACTGGATCATCCAAATATGGTAATGTATTATTTGCAAGAGAAAGGCCCCAAGCATCGAATCCGTTTCCAACGAATAATACATTATCCCAAGTCTGAACTTCAACTGGTTCTACACTTGAGTTAGCAACAGGTTCCATGTTATCAAGGAATTGAGCGCCAGTTTGAGTTGTGTCTATAACATCTCCCAGCATGTCTTTCATAGTAAGATGGAAGGTATGTACTTCACTGGTTTTGGCTGTGTACCAGAATGTTGTAGGGACATTTACTCCACCACCGGCTTGCACTCTAGTTTCCAATGTATCCAATACAACACCTGATGCATTCTTGACTTCCACTAAAACATCCAAATCTTCAAAGAAAGCATTTGAAAGAACATTGAATTCGATTTCTGCTGTATCGATCTTTGAGTCCCCATCTCTATCTGCAAGAACGGTAGAATTCATGCTCAATGAAGCTGGAGAAGTAATCCTAGCCGCTTCGACATCTATGACTGCTTGTGGATAGGAACTACCACAAGATGTGTAATCACAATCTCCTTGATTTGATGCAAACCAAGTGATTGCCCAAATTTCATCGGTTATATTTCCAAAGCCTGGAACTAATGCAGTTCCAACCGCACCGTTGAAATTAATATCAGAACGTGTGTAAATTCCATCAGCAGAAGCCCTGCTCATAATTACACCATCCATTCCAGGAACATCTCCAGTAAATCTCATTGTAAGAGGCGCTGGTGCTGCTGAGCCTGGTGTGAATTTGAAAACTTGAACACCCCATCCTTCGACGGAATTTCCAGTCGAAGACCATGGGCCTAACCAATTACTATTGGTGTCCGCGGGCTGTATTCTACAGAACTCGCTCGAACCGCATGCGGGAGTCAAGAAGAGATTGGACATGCCATAGATTCCCTGGTCACTGTCTAGTGTAGCAGCAATAGTGAAATTGGTGTAGATGTCGATGAAATCTCTACCAATCACCCCGGGGGTTGCACCTATTGGATTGCGAGCTAAATCTTCTATTCCTGCAGCCCCTGTTGATGAATCTTGAGCAAGTTTACGAATCGCAGGTCCGCCTCCTAAGTGGTCTGCTAAGTAAAGAAGGAAGATGAATCCGCCACCGTAATCTGCTGTCCTCTGATTCCACCATCGTACAGAATAATGACTAGCAGTTGTCCATGCGTTGACGTGTCCATACAATGTAGAAGAACCTCCAAAACAAAGGAATGCAGCCATATCTGCTGCACCTTCATCAATCCACAAATTCTCATACGGATCTAGTGCATTGTGCATCAAGTGTTGTAATTCGTGAGCCAAGATGACCTTTGACCACGTCAATGGTGCATCATCAATATCTATGAAAATGGCTTCTCTTGATGCAGACATACCTGGTGAAAAGTATCCTCCAATATTGTATGCTCCATCTATTGCGTAAATGATTACCTCAATCTGACAATTATTGTCAACATCTGGAGCGGCAATACCTCTTCCATCAAAGTAATCTTTACCAAAGTAGGTCATCAATGTAGGATATACTGTGCTATCCCAAGTACTCGCCCAATTGTTTAGAACTGTAGAAGAAAGTGTTCTTCCGCTTTGTACCATGAATGCAGCGGTCGAGGTCGTCTTCTCAACTGTGACATCTATTGAGCCACCGGAAGTAGGTACCGTTGCTGTATCACCTTCGTTGTAAGGCGTACATGCACGCCCACTAGTCATAGACTGCGGGGATGTCGCAATATCAACACCCGGCATTCCTTCATCTATCCAAGTATTTTTCATCATGCGTGTAGCACTATACAGTGCCTCATCGCTATCTGGAAGCATATATGGATGGGAATCGGAAGGTACAAAATTATCCAAATCTGCGAACACAGGAGTGAATTCAAATGATTGATTTTCCGAGCTTTCTACCGGGTCCGCGGAAGCAAGAGGCGACATGATGGAAACTAGGAAAATAAGGAGTAAAGAGCATGCGCGAGTAGAGCATCGTTCGGACATTTGTGTGACCTCCATAGAATCGCAGTACTGCATTCCAAATCACCGAGTGCAAATGAGGTATTTAATACTCAGCGAGTGTGGCATCATCAATGCGCAAGGGATTTATTGCGATTCTGGCGTTTCTTTTTATTATGCCTTCAACGATTTCCGTGACCGGTCAAGATAGTGAAGAAACACCCATAAATTGCTCATTAAATTTCAATGGAGAGTTAGCAAATGAATCTGTTCATTTCCAAACTGATTTAGGACCAAGAATCCCTGGTTCGTTAGCAAGTTCTGCTCTACGTGATTCGATTAAGAGTAATCTCACAGGATGGCACATTACGGAATCAACCCATCATTCAAATGGTATGACGCTAACAAATCTGTTCGCAACATGGAACAAAGGAGCAGGTTCCAATGTTATGCTAGCGGCACATTATGACACACGACACAAAGGTGACCAAGATTGGAACGAAAGCCGTAGAGGCGACCCTATCGACGGCGCTAATGATGGTGCTAGCGGAGTCGCTGTTTTACTTGAAATCGCAAGACTTATTCCGAACTTAAATTTGACACATGAAGTTACTCTATTCTTCACAGATGGTGAAGATCAAGGTGATAATCATTCAACATATGTTTTGGGAGCTAAAGCTTGGGCAGAAAATCTATCGCAAGAGGAGGCAGATAGTATAGAATCATTCATTCTAGTCGATATGGTCGGAGATTCATATCTGACTCTTCAAAAAACCACACCAGGAAATATAGAATTATGGAATCGGACTGAAGACATAATCAGATACATAGATGATGTATGTCAACTAAACGATTCTTCATACTTCGATTTCGAAAGATTTGATGGAATATATGATGACCATGTTCCCGCACATGAATTAGGTATACCCGCGATAGACATCATCGATACTAGATTTGGCGAGAATGCATCTTACCTTGGAGGCCATTGGCACACTCATAACGATACTGCTGACAAAGTTAGTGCTGAATCATTGCAGAAGGTGGGATACATCTTAGAATTAGGCCTTATTGATGGTGCGTGGCTAGATGTACGTGAAACGGAAGTTAGCAAAGACTCAGATGGCGATGGAATTGCAGATGACGTAGATTCTTGCCCCCAAATCCCAGGAGATGATACATCTGGTTGCCCACAAGAATCTGCAGAAGAAACCACAATTTCTCAAGACGGTGATGATATCACAGTAGGAGTACTACTGGTTCTGTGTATTGTATTGGTGTGGAGTAATTTCGCCTGGCTAATTTTCGCGGATAATAGAGGGGAGGGGTGAAATCCGCGCACGGCCTCGGGTGACTTAACCGGAGGTGCAAATATTAGCGGCGATAAACAAAATCGGCTTGCAGCATTGCGCCAAAGGGTTCGCTCGAAGTTAATTGACTCTAGGATGGCTTCTCGTAAGAGAGAACAGCAGGCTGAAGTGGAAATAGTTGTTCAAGCACCACAATTAGAAGAAGTTGGATTTCTTGAACTCAATGAACAAGAATTAACAGATGGGGAGAGACGCAGAAGGATTGCTTCAGCCCTAGTTATGATTGGAGCAATGATGGGGATATTATCTGGAACTTTAATCTTACAAGGTAACCCATCAGGGTTACTAAATTCATCAATTTTCCAATCGACGAATTCTCTTGACATTCATGGTTTTGTCTTAGATGAAGCTGGAGATCCTGTGGCAAATGTTTCTATCGAATTAGTCGACATTGATTCTGGTTCTGCAATAAAGCAAAATATTTTTTCAGATGAAAATGGCCGATATGTAATTGATGCTGTGTTAGTCCAAGAATACGAATTACATCTAGAGAAAGATGGATACGAAACTGTGATTTTATTGTTCGTTCCAGAACCTATTGGAATTTCACCCATAACCATGGTTGCCGGAGATGGAAAGAGAGTAGTTGATGATTACACAAAGACTGAGGGATGGTCTCTAGATAATGCAGTGGCTCTGGCTACATTCGAAGGATTGTTCACACTAGGCTGTGCCCTAGTTGGAGTTCACGCTTCATTTGAAATCAAGAGAAAGAAGAGATATCGAAGGACCCAGGCTTTGTGTTGGGTCGGCTTATTTAGTCGAGGAATGATAATTTTTGGACCAACATTAATTTTGGTTGGTATGATTTTGATTATGTTCAATAAAGAGGATTTCGCAGATCAACAGGTAGAGGAGGTCTTGTGAAATGTACCTCATTACCGTCGAAGGCGGTGACGGTTCTGGAAAGGGCGAAGCAGTGAGAATTTTGGCATCATTAGCTAACAGGTTAGCATTTCCAAATGTTCACGTTACCCACGAGCCCAGAAGGCATAGTGAATTAGGAAAACTAGCGCTCAGTGCAGTTAGTAAGGGAGAAAATACTCCGTTGGAAGAAGCCGGGCTATTTGCAGCGGATAGAGTAGATCATTCGCACACATGGATAAGGCCGCGATTACTCAAAGGCGACCTTGTCATTTCTGATAGAAATATACATTCTAGTCTAGTATACCAAGGCGTTGTTGGTGATTTAGGACTTGAACAGGTTGCAAAAATGAATGCTGCTGCAATGATTCCTGATTTGGTAATTTGGATTGATTGCGACCCCAGTAAAGCGATGAAAAGAATAAATTCCGGCACACTGAGAATGGCTGGAGAAAAGCATGAATATTTCGAAACAACCGAAATACAAACTAAAATTAGGGCAGGATTTAGTGGAATTTTATCGGGTGAAATCGAAACACCTCCTCCATTCAGTAAGTGTTTAGTTATGGGCCCAGTTCTAAATGAAAGTGGCTTAGATGATTTGGAAAAACAACTATCTCAAGTCCTTAGCACATTCTTTAATCGTAGACCTGAACCACTAAATGTCAGCCGTGATGAAGTAGACAGGCACCTTCTCAAAACGCTCTCAACTGGAGTTCAAACCCAGCAAAGATTGCCTGGCGCCCCCGTACAGCATGTTTCATTGTTGGAAGATTGGCTGGACGGTAAATCTCCTTCACAATGGATGAATCTTGCAGAACAAGAATGGGACGAGACTCGTGCCAAGGATTCAGATGTTCCAGCCAGGCCTATCGCTCATTCTTCATGGGCGATTCTAGGAACATTGTCACTAACTGATACAACCGATGTTCCCGCCTTGCACAAACAATTGGGCCCGGTTAGGTCTCTGACGAAGAGACATACTCAGAGACTGGTAAAGTGGTTAGAACAAGAAAGGTGGATTCACCGCCAGCAAAGCCATGTTCCTTTCGCTGAAGCTCAAATGTTCAAATTGAGGAATAGCCGACTAGGCTATGGGCGCTTGTGCTTAGCAATGTGGCCATTGAGAGCAGCATTATCCAGTTGGCGAAGGGCTAACCCCGATGGAAAATGGGAAGATTCGTTGGGTGAAATTATTCTTGAAACCGATGAGAAAAAGGTTCCACTTCAAATTCGCAAGGCTGTGAAAAATGTAATCCAAAGATTACATCTTATCTCTAGCGGTCATGCAGAATGCCCTGTTCCTCAAAATGAAGAAGAGTTGTTAGTTTGGTGGGCGACAGAGCCTCCAGAGTGATTACTCTTCTTCTGCCTTCATACTAAACCTGCTTCCAGATGGAAGAACAACCCTAGATGGGTCTAATCCGAAATATGCTGGCCTTGCGCTAAAGGATGCGGCCATAAAAGCTCCAATAAGAGCACCAAATGGCGTACCTGTCAACAATCGCATCATAGCATTTGACTCATACGACGTAAGCATCTGAGTAAATCCATCAATAGCCATTGGTACCGCTGCTATTGCAGCGATTGCAAGTAATGCAAACATTCTACGGTCGTTTCTGTATACGGATAACAGACTATTATCAGGAAGTAATGAGAGGAAAGTATCTCGTATTGTCCAGCGATTAAATCCTCTTCTAGAAAACAAAAATCCACCGATTGCCAATCCTAAGAAAATTCCCACGTCCCTTACACAAACTGGCATTTGGTTGCCGTTTATTTCCCAAGACCTTTCGGCCTTAGTATGGCAGTTTAAATCGCCAAATGCATAGATAAATGCTGCATAAGGGTCTAAATCGCTCCAAACAAATGCTCCATGTTCGCTCTGATTATGACCCATTTGTCCGCCCGAATCTGTCTGGACATTTCCCCAAGCATCGTCTGAATGATAATCAAATGCATTAGCGCGACCAGATAATTCTGGAACCGAATCTGTAGGTAAGTAAAAGGGAACCAAGAAGAAAGATACCAAGAAGAAAGTCGACACTCCTCCAACCCAATATCCAACCTTTTTTTCCCGAGAACGATCTTCGAGACCATTCTTCTGCATATTAAATCCCAAAAATCGGTAGCGGATATGTTTTCGCCTGAACTGTGCTGGGACAGTCATGGAGGAGAAGGTCGGTTTCAGAAAGGCCCTCTCCGCTGCAATCGTATTAGGGCTATATTCTGGATTTATGCTAGCTGTCGCTATTGCTATGGTTTTAGGGAACAAGGGCCTGATGACTGCCGCATTTCTATGGGGCCTAACCATAGTGATATGTGCATTAATTTTGACACCGTTTCTTGCGGTTGGAAGGAAGAGGGGTCTTCCAGAGACTGATGCAACGGTAAAAACACTACGTGAGGGTCTTAGTGAATTCAATGAAGGCGTAGGAGGATGGAGAGCGCTTTCCCATGTTAGGGGAGAAGGCATGGGGGCATCAGTTTCTCTTTCGCATGCCTCGAACCCACTGACTATAATCGAAAAAGCACTTCAGATTGCAACCGATTGTAAACTGATTTTTCGATTTCCAAAAAACGACCCAACTTTGCGTGACCGAACACTTCCGATACTGGAAGAAAAAGTCGGTACTTCTAGAATCCAAAGAAGGACAAAATCTCTGACGGTTGTTCCCGAGGTAGTAATTGACCGCTCTGTCATTATCACTCGGATGATGATGCTCTGCCCACCATTAATGGTAGCGGGTTCCATTGCATTCTATTCGGTTTCTCCAGAACAGCCATCACTCACCATCCTTGGCGCTTTAGCTGGCGCAATACTTGGAATGATGATAATCACAAACAAGGGCCGTTAGATGTTTTGGGGCCCCCTAAAACCAGATTTATAAATAACAACCAAATAGTGCAACCATGCGAGAAATTACTTTGTTTTGGAAAAGGGCTCGCTTGGAAGAAACCGATATTGCTCCCTTGCTGAATATCGTTACTTCCCTAGAATTTCTTGCTTATATCAAAAGAACGCCAAGAGATATACGAATGCTGATGAAAGCCAATTTCAAACCGGGCAAGGGACCAAAGGACTTGAACTCGTTATATTTCCTAGAAGTTGTAGATGTTCATCATACCCCTGAGAGTAGTGATGAAAGTTATGTCCTAAATCTGAAATTATCTCATCCATTGTCAAATTTCAATGCTCGAACTGGAGGAACAACCGCTGCACCAGGGTGCAGATTAGACGGCGAAGGTATGACTTATACTATCCAGGGAGGAAACATACGGCTAAGACTAGTCGCTGCCATGGCTAAATTAGTGGCAAAACCAGATCGTATATCGGCTCGTACCCTTAACCTTACGTCAGCGATTAATACCGGCCCTTTGAGTGCCAAGCAACTGAAATTAGCCAAGTTCGCATATGACAAAGGATGGTACGATGTCAACAAGGGAATTAGGATTTCAGAAATGGCAGAAGAATTGAAGATTGCTAGAGCAACATTAGCTGAACATTTATCCAGAATTGAAAGCGTAATTATGGACGATTTGTTCGGTTCATATACAAATTTCAAAATTAGTCCTGATGAATTTGAATTGTTCAAGGACATGGCGGTAGAAGACTCAGAAAATCTAGGATTTGGCGAGGATGAACAGTTCAAGAAGTTACTTCAAAATATGTATACTGCAATGGAATCTGAAGGCGTCCCAGAAGATGAAAATTTAGAAACCGAGCAATTGTAAACTTTACAATAGACGAGGATATAGTGGGAGTCATGAGTAACCTAGACAACCTATTACGCAACCTCAAGGGTTCGGGAATTATTGTCCCTGCACATGTCGAGAAAGCGATTCGTAAAATCGAGATTGAAGATTTTACCGGATATGATTCATCCGGATTCTACCATGACAGGCCTGTAGTGTTCTTAGAAACTCCAGATGGAGGTGTAAAAACCATTTCAGCACCACACATGGTCGTAACACTACTCCATAATTTGGAATTAGAGAAAGGACAACACATTGTGATTTATGGCGCTAAAGGAGGATATATCAGCGCGTTAATTGCCCACATTGTTGGAGAAGAGGGATTAGTCACGGTTTTGGACCCGTCTAGAGATGTGATCGAGCACATTTCGAATAATCTGAGAGGATATCCAACTGTTAACTGTCAAAGGGTTGAGGATTTGAGCGAAATAAAAATCCCCAAATTGAATCGAGTTTTGGTTACTGGACAACTTGAAGAATTGCCAGAATGGCTAACTGAAGGATTGGAAGATGGCGGCTTTGCCATTGCCCCAATAGGAAATAGAAACTCTCAGAGATTACTTAAAATCGAAAAGCAAGCTGATGAATTATTTGAAACAGACCTCGGTAGTGTGGTATTTGGCCCACTGAATATTGCCGACTCTGTTATTGAAACACCTTCACCTACCGAGATGGCAGAATTGATTGAACAAGTAATTGAATTGATGAAAGAGGCCGAAATTATTCAAGAAGAAGACAAAACAAAATTGTACGATTTAGTCGCTGAATTAAGACAATTACCAGATGATCTTCCCCCTCCTGAAGAAGTAGACAACCCAGAGGAACATCCACTGTTCAAATTAATGTTCGAAAAAGGCGAATGGTTCATTCATTTATGGCCAATAATTCAGTCCATAGCAGAGACTCGAATCGCTTCATATGATTCTCCCAAAGAGTTCGAAGAAGGAAGTAGCCACTCCGATTTCATTCCTTGAGGTGGTAAATTGACAAATATCGATGGTGAAATTTCTCGTTTATCTAACAAGGACGTGAAGATTCGCAGAAAAGCGGTCAGAATGCTATTCGAAGAAGATAACCCAAGGGCGCTTTCAGGTTTTGTAAAATTGCTTGATGATACGGATTTTTGGTTCCGAAACAAATCACTTGATGCTCATCGTAAATGGGCTAATACAGCAGACGACTTACTACCTTTATTGGAAAATCACAAACGATTAGCTGCTGAGTTATTGCAAAGAGTAGATGCTCCAGATATAGCATTAACATTACTAGAAGAAGAAGACCATATAACCCGAAGTTTTGCTGCAAAAAGTTTGGCAAATTCAGCGGAATTGCATTCAAGATTTACCAAAGATGAGCATCATTCTGTCCGAATTGTCGCAGCAGAATTTTCTAGTGATGAAAATCTCATTTCTTCATTGATTGAGGACAAGCATTCAGCAGTTCGCAGAGCGGCAATATCGAATGCTGCCAAGCATAAATTGAAAATTGATTCGGGCGTTCTAGATTCTGGTTTGTCTTCTAGTGACCCTTCTCTTCGTTCATTGGTAGCAACTTTAGCTGTAAATTCTGGTGGAGAAATTCTTGAAAAGGCCTGTAGAGATATCAATCCAAAGGTACGTAAGGCGATTGCTGACACTCTACGTAGTGAAGTTACTGAAGTAGATGAGAGAATTAGTTTGATTGCAAGCATTAGCCCCGAGATTATTCTGCGATGGTTACGTTCAAGATATGACCCTAGATCATCATCACTTCGATGGTCATTGATAGAAAACGCTTCACTAAATTCTAGAATACGCTCAAAGTTAATTGAGCAGATGGAAGGTAGAAGTGATGTCGACAAGCAAAGGCTAGCAATCATTTCTGAAGACGAATCGGTTTTGGTCAAGATTGCTGCAGAAAATCTATCCACATCGCTGGAAGAACTGGGGGGAGAAAAATGAATTCGGGAATTTCATATCATGTTGATGCGACTAATGGAGCTAGTAGGCGACTCGGCGTAAAAATTGAGATCGATGGCCCGTTCAACGAGAATATCTTGGAACTAAGATTCCCGCGCTGGGTCCCTGGCTCTTACTTTATCCGCGAACCTATTCAACACATGTCTAATCTCGAGGCAACCTGTGACAACAAAGAAATTCAAATCAAAAGAATTGATGTTGATGGAGCGCGCATAACAGGGATTAGTAATGCGAGTAAGATAGTAATCACTTACAAATTACTAGCAGCAGAAATGACTTGCCGAGCAAATCACTTGGATGAAACTCATGTCCATATTATGCCTCCATATACTTGGATGATGCCTACAAGAGGAATAGAAAAATCAAGGCTGGAACAAAGTCACAAAGTTACCTTAGACACTCCGAAGGGATGGCAAACCGCTACTCAATTGGCTGGTAAAGAAGGTGAATGGTTCGCTGAAGGTAGAGATGAGTTCCTAGATGCAATAATGGAATCAAACGCTAATCCAATCATTTCTTTCGATGTAATGGGAACTACTCAATACCTGAAATTGTGGGATTCTGGAGGATTAGCAATTCCGAAAAAGGGCCTAGATCGATTCATTGAAGCGATGAAACTTGTTATTGAAGAACACTTTGCATTATTTGGAATCCCTGAATGGAAGGATTACTGGACAGTACTACACCTCACAGAATCTGGAAGAGGAGGACTTGAACATCTTCGCAGCCAGACATCGATGATGCCTAGAAAATGCCTACAAGAAGGAAATGAAGAACAATGGAGAGACCTGGTTTCATTATTCAGTCACGAATTCTTACATCAATGGAACGTTAAGCAATTGAGGCCGAAGAATTTCCTAGATTATGAACTTCAAAAAGAAGTACATTCAGACCTTTTGTGGTGGTTTGAAGGACTCACGTCTTGGCTTGGTGACATCTTATGTTTGCGCAGTGGAGCTTGGAGTGAAGAAGATTGGCGCAAAGACTGGACTCGAAAAATGAAAAGGCATACCGATAGAAATGGAATGCATAACGAATCTTTGCAAGAAAGCAGTCACGATGCATGGATTCACCTGTATAGGCCGAATTCATACAGCAGGGAAGTACAAATCTCATACTACCTCGAAGGAGAGATGGCTATCTTCTGCCTTGATGTTGAATTGCGAAAGCGTTCGAAGGGCAAGCACGGAATGGATGACGTGATGGCCACGCTGTATCACAATCACAGACTAAATTCTGAAAATCCTGGGATAACTCATGCTGACATCAAGAAAGCATTAGTGAATACACCTGGAGGAAGGAGACTAGGAACAATGCTCGATTCACTAGTGGGTGAGAGGAAGGTCCCTGATGTCATTTCAGCAATGAAAGTACTCGGACTAGAAATGGTTCCAGATAAGAAAGAAAAAGGCGCTTGGGTCGGATTAAATCTCACGAGTAATGCTAACTGCGTCAAAGTTCGAACCCATTTGACAGGTTCACCTTGCCGAGAAATGATCCATACTGGCGATGAAATAATTGCAATCGATGGATTACGTGTAAAATCTGCAAGCGATATATCTGCAGCCGTACATGGTAACGCAAATGTTGAAACCACATTCACAATTGCTAGAGAAGGAGTATTGCATGATGTCAAGATTACGCCAGTTCCTAATCCGAATCACCTGACTAAAGTCGAAGGTAAAGGCAACAAATTATGGCATGCAATCAAAGCAACTATGCGATAATTACTCAGATTTCTCTAAAACTTCCAATAGCACATGTATTGGCGGCATATGGTTGGAAATTGTATGCTTACTTGTTTTTGGAGGATATAGGTCGCCACTCAGGCTCATGTCGATTACTTGTTGCTTAGTAATCGTCTCGAGCCCACTTCCTGGCCAGACATCGACAGAAATCTCATCATTTGATAAATAATCAATCAGAATTGCAGGTACACGTTTCAGGTTCAGACATACAGCAACTGAGTGGCGATGGTGCCCATCTAGGATTGAACCAGTTTGTGAATCAACCAATAGCGGTTTAGTGAATCCACCCCACTTCTTAGTCATCTCCAGCAACTTATCGCGATTTTTTATTTTGATTTCTTCATGGGGTTTTAGCCAATCTAAATCAACTAATGAAACGTCATCATTCCCCCACGACATGGCACATTCCAAGTCGTTAGATGGGATAATGCTTTGGAAAGGGCGAACTTGACGCCGTTCATGGAGGAGGGATTACTAGCAGATGTGCCGGGAGAAAAAATCCCTTCCTTAATTCCCGAAAATGAAAACCTAGCACATATTTTAGACGTTCTTTGTACCACTGGATATGGAGCTTGGATTGTTGGAGGAGCGGTTCGGGATTGCATTTTGGGGAAAATACCTCATGAATATGATATATGCACTACTGCGACCCCTGACCAAATTATTGAATCATTTGAGGACACTATTCCGACTGGCAAAAAATACGGAACTATTACCGTCAAAAGTGGGAATTCAATGTTTGAAGTAACTACACTGCGAACTGAGAGTGGCTATGGCGACGGAAGAAGGCCTGATGAAGTTGAATGGGGTTCAAGTTTGAGTATTGATTTATCTCGGCGTGATTTCACTATGAATGCAATGGCCTATGACTATGCAAGAGAAATATTACATGACCCATTTGGAGGTAAAACTGACCTTGAGAACGGTTTCCTAAAAGCAGTAGGAAACGCCAGTCAGAGACTTTCAGAGGATGGACTGCGAATTATGCGAGCATATCGATTCATGGATCGTCAAGAGAATGGCATTTGGCTACCAGACAATGAATTATCCTCGGCACTTATTGATAATCGCGCTATGCTGGCAATGGTCTCAATCGAACGGGTTTGGAATGAATTCGAAAGAATAATCAAAGGAGTAAATGCGAACATTGTACTTTCAAGAATGAATGACGATGGAGTATTACCAGCGATTATTGGTTTCCCGTTACCCAAAGAGATTTTTGATTTACTCACTGATTTACCCAATGATTTGGAAGCCCGAATGGCAATGATTTTTTCTGGACTTAAATCCGAAGAAATTACGGTGATACTAGAGAGATTAAAGGTACCAAAAGCAGTATTTTCTCGAATCAAATTCCTTCATTTCCTGATTCATAATTCTCCTAAACAAACTGATTTAAGGCTCTATAGAAACACTCTTGGAGATGAAGTTTCAACACATTTAATCTTGAAATCTACTCTCGGCGAAGATACTAATTTAATCAATAAGTCATTACAGTATCCCACTGAAATAAACTGTTTGGTTGATGGAGTCTGGATAATGGAAAGAACCGGGTTAGAACCAGGGCTGAAATTAGGCCGTTTGAAAGATTGGTTATTCCGAATTCAAATCGAGAGAGGATATGAAAATTTGATGCAAATGGAAACCGCTTTATGCACGGTTCCATGGACAAATGGAGACCCAAAAGAATGGCCTCGCCCTAAGTGGCCATGACGGCACCAACTTCATCACCGTATCCTCAATGGCGTTATCATGTCGGAGGCGCCTAAACCTTCCAATCCTATGTCTACTGCTGGTATTATGGCGATTGGAGTTGGTTTTGTTGCCATGATTGTAGAGACGATCATATATGGCGAATCTGCAATAGGAACAGGTTGCTGCTGCCTAGGCATATTCGGACTAGTTGCAGGAGGTATTGTTTCATCTGCAGGTGCAGCTGCTGTCAGTTCAGATGGGTCAATGGTATTGAAGCAGGATTCTACTGGTCAATGGTCTTGGGTACCTAATACAACAGATATTCCGAGTCCTGTAACCGATACTGCTGCCAATTATAATGACCAATCTACTCAGATTATGTCAAGAGTCATTTCAGAAATTCGTGGTGGCAAAAATCTACAAGATCTAAATGATGAGGATTTGTCAATTATTGCCAGTACATACGGCGTACACAGTGGCTCAAAACAACAGAAAATCGAAGCACTACACAAGAATGATTTAGCAAGAAAAGCACTTCAAATTGGCGCTTTAGGAGTCGGCGCTGGTGCCGGTGCTGTAGGTGCATCTCGAATCATTAAATCTGGAAGAGAAAAAGCGATGCAGCGTGCAGAGGAACTAAAGGAACAAGGCCGAGAAAAGCTACAAGAAAACATCGAAGCCGGTAAGTACAATATTAATTCTAAATTACCAACTACAGAGAGTGGCGAATCTGCCACAGATGTTGCTAGTAACATTGTTTTGGACCAACTGAAAGTACAAATTGAACAAAGAGGATTGACTCCTGAAGTGCTATTACAAATCGCAGATGTGAATAAAGATGGTCGGCTAGATGCGAATGAGATTGCTAATACGATGACTTTAGCAACTGGTTTTGCAGTTCCTGCTTTCATTGTTAAGGATGCGATGAAGGATTTCGACGTCAATGATGATGGCACATTGGATCTAGCCGAACTGAATCTGCTTTGGGATAAACTTGGCTTAAGTGAAAATGCTGAGGTTGAGAATATCGAAACAGAAGAAATTGCTGAAAGTTCCGATGAAGCAATTGAAGAAGATTCCATCTCCGATGAAGAAATTGACTCTACATTAGAAGAGATTGAGCCCGCCGAGGATGAAGCCGCACTACAAGAAGAGGAAGCTCGATTACTTGCAGAAGAAGAGGCTGCAAGGCAGGCAGAAGAGGAAGCAAGAGTGCAAGCCGAACTGGATGCTGCCAGATTGGCAGAAGAAGAGGCTGCAATGCAGGTCGAGGATGAAGTGATTCAGGAACCAATTACAGAAAGTGAGGAATTAACTGAGGGAATAGATACTGAATTCGAAAGGTTAGTTCTTGAGATGGAAGGCGCTAGATTCTCGAGTGAGAGAAGAGAATTGATGGAAAAACAAACTAAGGAATTCTTGGTTAATTTGAGGATAGAAAAGATGGAAAGAACTCTAGTTGGCGACCCGATATACCGCGGTGGGCAATCAATTCATGCATTGATTGACGGAGGACCATATGTTGGCGTAATTAAAATTCCAGTCGCATTAGATGAAACGATCCTAGCGCACAAAGTATCTGATGAAATTCAAGTTTGGGCAAAATTGGTCGACTTCTCTCCAAGTTTGAAGAGGCCGGTTCTAGAAGCAAGTGAAGTGATCTGAACTCCATTACAAACGGTACCCATTGCTAATACGTCCAAGCAAAGGGGGGCCCTTGCGATTTATTCAAATTTAGAAAGGTTTTCATTGGAAGAAATCATCATTGATTCGTCATCGAATTCTAGCCAAGGGCAATTGGTTATGCCAAGACCTGTTTTAGGATCGGTAAATACAACTCCAATGTGAGTTGGAAAATCTAATCCAAATTCAGACCAATAGGCAATAGTACCTTCAATATCTGCTCCGGCTCCATGGTCCATATTGATGTCTACTATCACAATATTATCATCATAATATTGAAATTTATCAGGAGGTGAAGTTAATCCGTATGCGAAGTCATCATTCCAGTTACGGCTATTATCCAATTTAAACTGTTCAAATCCACCAGGATAAACTGCATCAACACATGTACGCGGGACAATCATAGTAGTCATAGCAAAATGAACGGCCATAAAATATTATTAATGGAATGATATATTAATACTAGCCCAATCGTTTTGTAGAATTAGAGGGGCTATCCTAATACCCATTGAAACTGATTTGCAATTTCAAAGGGTTAGCAGTGGGTCTTTTCATACGCTACCCTATGTAACACCCGTGTTTGAGATGGTAGTTAGAACAATGCAACTCATATTCTAACTAACACTTATTGAATTGAAGCCGGTCGCTGGTTCATGGCCTCACTTGACGAAGTCGTTGAGATTGTTGTCATCAGTATGCGAGATGCGTTTCTTGCGGTTACTGTTTTCGTCGCTGCGATGGTTTTTCTCTTCAGTTGGTTACAATATGCCACAAGCGGGCGTTTTGTCGAATATATTCGTCGAAAAAAGAAATTACAGCCAGTAATTGGTGCGCTGATGGGATTAACCCCCGGATGCGGTGGTGCCATTGTCATGATGCCAATGTATGCACGTGGATATGTTTCATATGGCACAGTTTTGGCTACTTTAATCGCCACATTAGGCGATTCAGCCTTTATTTTGATAGGAGCTGCGATTACCGACTCAAGTTTTGTTGCCCCATTGATCGCAGTTCATGCTATTTCCTTCGTTACCGGTGTATCGTGGGGATATTTGGTTGATATGACAGGTACAACCCCACACAAGCCATTGGGCCGTTTTGGGCCTAGTATTGGCCAAGAACCTATTGAGGCCGAGCCAAGTGACGAGTCACTCTTGGAAGAATTGCCTCGTGAAGAGCCGGGAGGTCTTGGCTACAAAATCCTCCACCAGGGTTACTTGGTGTGGTGGAGTGTTACCCTCATAGGTTTGATTTTTGCAATACTACTACTGGTTTGGTCTGGTCAAGATCCAGATTACAGCCTTGAATTATCCTTTGACCCTACCACCATGGATGGTTTCATAACATGGATTGGTCTAATTGGAACTAGTCTTTCCGTAATATTGTATATTGCACAGAAGAATTGGATAGGTGACGATACAGAAGCAACTATTGGTGACAAATTGCATTCCATGCGTGAGACTATGATTCATTCCGCTAGTGAAACCGCTTTCGTTACTTTCTGGGTTATGATTGCCTATCTAGCCTTCGAATTTGGAATGTTATTTAGCGGCATCTCGGAGCAGAGTATGAGTAGTTATGGCGACGGGTTTATCGCAATTATTGCAGTATCTATAATTGGCTTAATACCTGGCTGCGGACCGCAAATTATTGTGATTACAGCCTATACAAAAGATATAATTTCATTCCCTGCATTAGCAGCAAATGCAATCAGTCAAGACGGCGATGCATTGTTTCCACTACTTGTACGACACAAAGCTGCGAGTCTTTGGGCGACGATACATACTACGATTCCAGCAATAATCGTAGGAGTGATCTTGTTGATTGCTAGTGTAAATCCTTGACGGCATTCGGGCCTTTTCAGTGGGTACCCATATACACTCATACAATCATAAGGGGTCCCCTTGTATACAGGAGCCTTCAGTTCTGGCCTTGTTGCAGCCCTAATACACAAATTAAGTCCTAATGAGATCTCTGATGGAATATGCTCAATTCGCTAATCAGAAATTTTCAGACAACTCAAGGACCTTCAAAAGTAAGTAGCGCAATGAAGACTGCAAAGAAACAGAATGGAATATAGATAATTGCTCCCCATAAATTCATCCTGCGCCCCTCAGGAATCGGAGAGGATTTGATGAATAGCATCACAAGGGCTGGCACCATTCCAAAGATAATAGCACCAAAAGCGCCTCCAGGGTTGTTCCACCAATCGCCGTCAATTGAAATCCATATCATCATTGACGAATAGTAGGCGAAAATAGTTGGTCTCATCACTGTATTCAAAAGGCAAATGGCGTAAGAAGAAGAGCTCCCGTCGAGTCGATAGTTACTAAGTGTGATTCCTCGTTTTATACTACCCATATTTAGTCTAGTAGCTCCGAATAATGCGACGCAGAAGCCTATTGGGGCAATCGCCATTGAGAGGTACCAAGATGATGTAGACTTGTCTTTATCCAAAATAATACGAAGGTCGGCTGGAATAAATTGATCATCAACAGCAACAACAAGATTTGCATCTTCGAAAAAATTATTGTCAAATGAAACATAACCTTGGATATTGTGTCTACTACTGTAGGTAAACGGAATCCAAACCTCTCCCCCACTGGCTACTTTGCCGGAACATTCCCCGAACCCATCAGGACACACAACGCTTGTAGCGAATACATCTCCTCCTGAAGCGATGGCTCCATTACGATCGTTAAAGTCCAACAAAATTGTAATTTCTTCGGCGGAAGTTACCAGACCAGGATACCATCCTCTTTCCTCATCAGCACAGCATCCCGGGGAATTGTATTCTTCAATATTGAAGGCATACAACGTAAATTCCTGGCCTTCAATTTCCTCTTTCCCAATTAAATTCGGGTCGTAAACTTCAAAATTCTCCACTTCAAGGTCATGAGTAAATGTAGTGAAATATATCGAGGTAAGCATCAATACAGGTAGAAAGAATGAAGAAAGCAATCTTACTAAGAAGCCGTCTACGTTTTCAAACAGTTTGGTGTTAATGGGTGTTAGGGGAACTCCATCTGCTCTTGAATCTTCCAAGCCACCCACTCTAACTACCCCCTTCCTTCTAATGTTTTCAGCAGATTGAGTTGATAGATTAATTTGTTCCCGACGAGTACGGAATTATAGCTTAAACTCCATTTTGTAAATAAATATGTGAATTTACAGTCTCAACGAGGGTACTCGATAACACCCATGTGTTCAAAATTGGTATTCACGAGGGCTTTGCGTGGGCCATATTGAACGCTGCCCTCTAGTTCAGGGTTTGATCGCTCTTGCAATGACGATTCTTTGGACTTCTTGGGTTCCCTTGTAAATTTGAGTGATTTTTGCGTCACGGAAGAAGCGTTCTACTGGGAATTCCTTGGTGTAGCCATATCCGCCCAATACCTGAACTGCCCTCTCTGACACCCACATTGCGGTATCTCCTGCATACAGTTTGGCCATACTAGCCTCTTTGGTGTGTCTTGGCCCACCATTCTCGTAATGCTCTTCCTTAGCCCAGGATGCCTTGTATACCAATAGTCTTGCAGCGTCTATGCGCGTTGCCATGTCTGCTAAGTAAGTGGTAATCATCTGATGATGTGCGATTGGCTTGCCGAAAGCTTCTCTTTCGTGAGCATACTTCAAAGCAGCTTCATACGCTCCCTGTGCGATTCCTAATGCTTGTGCAGCGATACCAATTCTTGAGTTGTCAAGAGCGTTCATTGCGATTGCGAAGCCTTTACCGGAGCCCTTCAAGACATTTTCAACTGGAACTTTACAATTCTCAAGAACAAGTGTGCATGTGTCTGAAGACCTGATTCCTAATTTGTCCTCTTTCTTACCAACACTGAAACCTTCAAAGGATTGTTCAACGATAAAAGCGGTGCTTCCACCGTGCCTCTTGACCCCATAGTCTGGATGGTCGACATCCTTGGCGAATAGAACATAGATTTGGGCTTGTGCACCATTGGTTACCCACATCTTTTCTCCATTCAAAATGTAATGGGTTCCATCATCCGACAATTTGGCTTTGCAGACCATTGCTGCAGCATCTGTTCCTGCGCCTGCTTCTGAAAGTGAGTATGCACCTACTTCGCCTGCTGCGAGCCTAGTTAGGTAGTTTGATTTCTGTTCTTCATTACCGTGTAATGCAATTGTTTTAGCACACAATCCAACATGGACACAGAACATTACAGCGAATGAAGGATCGACTCTGGCTAGTTCCTCAATTATGATTGATTCCGAAATGTCATCAACTGGGTTTCCGCCATATTCTTCTGGAATAGTTATTCCTTGCAAACCATACTCTAAGAACTGCTGCCATTCCTCTGCAGGAGTTATCTGATTAGCGTCCCTATGCTCAATTGTTGGAGGCAGTACCGACTCTGCAAAGTCCCTAACCATCTCACGAATCATCTGCTGCTCATCAGTCTCTTCGAATCGCATGTTATGGGCCAAGTGGTTAGAGCATTTTAGGGATACCCTCTGATAATTCACTTTTCCAGTGTGTTCATATATTACTTGTCAAACCGCGCCACAGGGTTGAGACCATGGATGAAGAAGTCATGGAATTTGGCATCGCACACAGCCGCAAGTACTCTAGGGACCACCTATGGTATCAAGAAAAGGACGACCGCTTGGTAATTGGAATTTCTGATTACCTTGCTGCTGATATCGGAGAAGTCCTCCGTGTTATCCTTCCGCACGCTGAAACCGAAGTCGATGAAGAACAGAATTTATTCTCAATTTGGACAGCAGAAGAAAAGTTTACTTTCCCAAGTCCTTTTGCTGGAGAAATTGCAGAAGTGAACGGCGAAGTAGAAATAAATCCGGAACTGGTAAATGATTCTCCTTACGATTTAGGTTGGATTATCATTCTAGATCCACATGATGTAGATATGGAAAATCTGCTAGAACCTGATGAGTATGTCGATTTCCTAGCAGAAGGTTGATTCACATTCCGGAACAAAAATAGAACCGGAGTGATTTGGATGGACCTTGATAGACATGATTTCGAACTCGATGAGTTAATCAAGAGAATCAAAGGCCATGACCATCGCTTAGTAGCTCTTCAAATTCCTGAAGGATTGAAGATGCAAGCATTGGAAATGATGGATGAAATCGAAGATGAAACATCCGCTAAAGTTATTCTCGCCGCTGACCCGTGTTACGGCGCTTGTGATTTAGTTCATGATAAAATGAAGATGATGGGTGTAGAGTTGGTTGCCCACATGGGTCATTCACAAATGAACATAGATTCAGGAATGCCTACTCAATTCATTAACGTCACATACGATGGAGACCCTGCAATAGACCCTGTGTTACCTATCCTTACTCAACATAGAGCAATTGCTCAAGCAAGACTAGCTGAAGGAGAAGTTAGCGAGATGAGCGAAGAGCAAGCTCAAGAGAGATTCCTTGATGCTGTTGGAAGAATCGCTCCATTGAAAGGTGCAAAATTAGGATTGGTCGCCTCCATCCAACATTTACACCTGGTTTTCGATTACAAGAAGCGATTTGAAGATGCTGGATTTGAAGTGGAAGTCCCAGTCGGTGGAGCAAGACTTACCTTCCCGGGACAAGTTCTTGGCTGCAATTATTCAGGGGATGATGATGAAATCGGACACTATCTCTTCTTGGGAAGCGGTGATTTCCACCCAATAGGCCTTGCATTGCACACTGGAAAGCCTCTAGCAATGCTCGACCCTTACACAGGAGATGCTAGCGAGATGGGTGCTGAACGGATTGAAAGGATTCTCAGGCAGCGCTTTGGTTTAATCATGGCAATACAGGATGCTCAGAATTTTGCTATACTGATTGGTGAAAAGCCCGGGCAAATGCGCCGAAGTTTGGCTTTGAAACTAAAGAGATCGCTAGCTAAACATGGAAAGAAAGGTTACTTGTTAGCACTAGAGCACATAGGACCTGAACTAATTGACTTCTACCCAGTTGATGCATTTGTCAACACTGCATGCCCCAGAATAGCAATTGATGATTCGGTAAAATACGGGAAACCTTTGGTTACTCCATTTGAATTGGAAGTAGCCCTAGGAGATAAGAAGTGGGAAACTGGATATCAGTTCGATGAGATACCCTGAGAGGGGTTATCGGGTTGAAAGTTCAATAACCATAGACGATAACCCTCTGTAGTCATGAGTTCATATCTCGACCGCATCGGAGCAGGCCTAATCCTCAGCAAACCCGAGGTTTTTGGTTTTGATTTCGTACCAGAGGTACTAGTAGGCAGAGAAGATATTCAGGGCGAATTGGCTACAATACTTGGTAGTATAGCGCATCCTGAAGGTACAGGAAGGGTAGTCATAACCGGGCCAGTAGGCTCGGGTAAAACCGTCTTAGTAAAGCGATTTTGCCAAGATATAATCAGACACCTTAGTGACAAAAGAAACATCAAGAGAGTCCATGTAAACTGCAGGAATGCTGCTACTCCATCACGAGTCATGCAGAAAATTGTACAAGACTTGGACCCAGGGCACCCGGATAGAGGGCTCGGAGTTGGTGAATTACTAACCAGTCTAAGACGAATGCTACACAGCAGCAATACACATCTAATCGTGATTCTTGATGAAGTTGATCACCTTCTGCGCCGCTCTGGTGATGATATCATCTACAAACTAATGCGTATAGACGAAGATAGAGAGGGTGTAGGCACGCTCTCAACGATTATGATTAGCCAAGAACAAGTGCTAGATTTACTAGAAAATGCAGTTATTTCTCGTGTCGGTCGCTCAAACCATATTCGAATACCTCCTTACGATGAGGATGGTTTGATGAAAATTATCACACAGAGAACTGAATTAGGCCTCGTGACCGGCACTTGTCCTCAAGAAATTCTCAGCCTAATTGCCCAAGCTGCAGCGCCCTCGGGAGACGCTCGCCAAGCAATCGAATTACTAGAGGGGGCAGCAAAGCGTGCTGAAGCCTCAGGTCGCTCAATTATAGAATCTAAAGATGTTCAAAGAACAGTTGTAACTATGCCCACAAATGTTGACTCGATGAATATAGAAAATCTACCTCCTCACGCTATGATGATTTTACTAGGATTGTGCAGGAGATTGAAGAAAGAAGAGAGTGTCACCAGTGGTGAGGCAGAAAAACTCTACCATGTGGTTTGTGAAGAATATGACCAGGCACCTAAAGGCCACACCACATTGTGGAAACACATCAAGCGTTTAGCACAAGAAGACATAGTTGTAACTAAGACAGCAAAGGCAGATGTTGGCAGAGGGAGAACACAACATATCTCGATGCCGCATATGCTCCCCAGTGATGTTGAAAGGCGCCTTGAAACACTCATTCCTAGCCGACTACGTCGCTGATTGCCTAATTTATATCGCACAAAGGGCCTAAATACCCGTCGCATGTCGGCAGGCTGCTCAAGAGTTGATAACATGGCAGACACTACATTCGTCGCAGTGGTCAATGACACAAATCCAGACAACGGAGGACGCTCCTACAACCTAACGGTTAGTGGAAACAATCTATCCCAATTCCTAGGTAAGAAAATCGGCGATGTTGTCGATGGAATCTTCGTTGGAGAAGGTGACAAAACGCTTGCTGGATACAAATTAGAAATCACCGGAGGCTCTGACAAGACCGGTACCCCAATGCGTTCCGACCTAAAAGGCGGTACTCGCCAATCCGTTCTTGTTACCGCATCAACCGGTTTCAAGGGCCACAATCTAGTTCACAAGGCAAAGGGTGGCGAGAAGAAGAGATTCCGCTACAAACCAGATGGAATGCGCAAGCGCCGCAATTTCCGTGGCAACACAATAACCCAAGATACCAGACAGATCAATCTCAAAGTTGTAGAGGCTGCTAATAAGAGCCTTTCAGACATCCTCGGAGCAGAATCAGAGGAGAGCAGTGAGTGAAGCCGCGAGGCTGATCTGAGGTACTGGGGGAATGGGAAGCATGGCACGCAAGCTTCCCGCACAACCTGAAGTAAACATTGGTTTAGTTGGTCATGTAGACCACGGAAAAACAACTCTGACTCAAGCGCTTTCAGGTGTTTGGACAGACACGCATTCTGAAGAAAGAAAGCGTGGCATCTCGATTAAACTAGGATATGCAGATACTGCATTTTACAAAACTGGTGACGGGGAATACTATGCAACAGGCAAGAGGCCTGGCGGTGGAAATGACGATGCTACAGAGTTGGAAAGAGTCGTTTCATTCGTTGATGCCCCAGGTCACGAGACTCTGATGGCAATCATGATTACAGGAGCCAGCATTATGGATGGAGCGATGCTGATGGTCGCAGCGAATGAAACATGTCCACAACCACAGACAAGAGAACACTTGATGGCTTTAGAGATTGCAGGTATTGAAAACATAGTAGTAGTCCAAAATAAAATCGATTTGGTTAGCCGTGAAAGGGCTATTGAATCATACAATGAAATCAAAACTTTCCTAAAGGGAACTATCGCTGAAAAATCACCGATTATTCCGGTATCTGCGCATCATGACGTTAACCTCGACATACTGATACAAGCAATAGAGGATACGATACCAACTCCTGACCGCTCAAAGGACAAGAGAGCAATCATGCACGTTGCACGTTCGTTCGACATCAACAAACCAGGAACCCGGCCCGCCAAGTTGCGTGGCGGTGTTATCGGTGGTAGTATCGTCGAAGGTGAATTCAACATTGATGACGAAATTATTATCGGACCTGGGAAAAAAATAGAGAAGGGAAACAAGGTTCACTACGAGCCAATTCGCTCAAAGATCACCAGTATGCAGGGTGGCGGATTAAACCTAGGAAACATGCACGCAGGAGGACTCTGCGGCATGGCAACGCCACTAGACCCTGCAATCACAACTGCAGATAATTTATCAGGCCAAGTAGTCGCTAGAGTCGGAGATTTACCCGATATTCGTGAATCGGTAAACATAACAGTTAGTTTGATGCAAAATATGGTTGCAGGAGAGGGTGAAAAACCATCACCAATTATGCCATTGCGCTCAAATGAGATGTTGATGGTAAATGTGGCAACTGCTACTAGCGTTGGTGTTGTTTCTAATGTCAAGAAAGGGAAAGCAACACTGACACTTAGACTTCCAATTTGTGCAGATAGTGGACAACGAATTTCACTCTCAAGGCGTGTTGGTTCACGCTGGAGATTAATCGGTCACGGAACAATCGAGTGATTCCTATGCCCCGAATATTGGTTGATGCCTGCGGCTGGGTCGCAGTCATTGAAGCTGGAATAAATATTGACCTAGCATTGTTGGAATGTTGTGGTTACAAAGAACTTGCAATCGTTTCGAGTGTAATCACTGAACTAGAATCCCTAAATGATTCTAAATTGATGATATCTATGTTAGAATCAAAAGCCGAATTGCATGATGCCCCAGAAGGTTCTGGGAAACATACTGATGACCAATTATTCGCACTCGCTAAAGAAAATAACTGGCCGATTTTAACAGTAGATACCGAACTAAAAAGGAGATTATCTCAATCTAATATTTCTTGGGTTGAGGTAAGTGGAAGGTCACACCTGAGACTCGTTGAATGAATTATGCCGGTGATTAATTCATATAGTCTAAGAAATGCAGGAAGTTCATGGCTGCAGGCATTGGTAATGATGTACAACTGCCCACTGATGAAGCCATTAATGATTCAAAAGAAATGGTCGATTTACTTGTTTCATTAGGTGCAGATTTGAATACTGCGAAAACTATGATGTGCCTCTATGTACACGGTCCGTCAAAATCTAGAGATTTACAATCAAGATGCGATTTGAGACAACCAGATGTTTCAATTTCAATTAACAAGTTGAAAAAATTAGAAATCGTTCGTGTTGTTACTTCTGCAAGTAGAGGGAGAGGAAGGCCTTCTCAAATCTATGAGTTAGCAGTACCGCTCAATCAAGCATTAATCCCGTTTAGAAATCAAGCAAAGGAAAGGCTAACAATTCTTCAAAACCAATTATCTCGTCTTTCAAAACTTGCTGATTCGACCAACGATTAGGGAAGGGTGAACAATTCGTCATCACCATGGCCGTCTAATAGCCTCAATTTTACTCCAGCATCAATCCATGCATGCGCATAATTGATTGCACCAAAAGCACGGACATAGTCTCCAGTATCCATGAAATGCTTAGCGTCACTTGCATAATCATCAGCCATTCGTAACAATATTGCTAGTTGTTGTGATTCAGGGCTTCCTTCTTTAGGAATAGGAGTTGCTTTCTCTCTGGCCATTTTGGTGAGATTAAGATAATGAGTCAATCTCTCTTGAGTAACTTCACTTTCAAATTCAGATCCATTATCGGCATCACTTATGTGAAAAGCGACAATTTTGATTCCTACATTACCAAGTTCCTTTCCAATTTTTTTGTTGATCAACTCATCAAGATGCTCCGACTCAGAATTGACTTGTTCAAATGTTATTGATGCAAAAATCATACGTAGTTGACCAAGAATGATTTCAGAAACCAACGACTCTATTTGGTATGGGGCCAAATGCAATAGGTGCTCAGCAGCATTTTGCATTATTTCCGGTTCAGTACTAATTGCTACAGTAAAATTAGATTTAACATTCATTCTGATTTCATCAACTGAAACAGCATTATCCAATGGTATTTCAATCGACATTGGTATAAGGCTCAATTTCTTATAGTCCTGAATTAAAGGCCAAACTAAAGTTGCACCACCATGTATACATTTACTAGATCTACCTCCCTCGACTCTTCCATAAACAACGAGAATTTCATCAGGAGCGCACTGCTTGTATCTTGTCACAAGCAAAATAAATCCGTGAGCAAATATCAATAATCCGCCAAAAAATAGCATTGTTAGCAAAAATCCAATATCCATTTAATCACCTCTTTGCCTAGCAAGCAATCGATTCACATCAGAAGTTCTTCCGAGAGATTCATACAAATCGATAGCAAGGGAAATTCTACCCTCATCTTCAGCATCGCATGCTCTTTTGAAGATCCTACGTCTTTCTTCCCAATCGCTTGCAACCTTCGCTTCTGCAACCATTTTCTGCATCTCTACTCTTCTTAATTGAGACAACTCTGGAGATTGCCAAAGCCTGACCAAGCCATCTCGCTTCACAGTAGCCATTGTATCGGCTGCCAATCCAATTAGGAAATCGCCAAGTTCAGCATTTGTGGATTCAATTGCGACATTCTCAGTCATACAATGAATCCCACCCTCGATAGACAGTACCCACCACCCATCACCTGCTCTGTGTGCAGATAATGGCTCAAGAGAACGTGTGTCTATTGTTTCCAAACTATCCCAGCCATAGGGGTGAGGGGTACCCTCCCATAGCATGCCATCAGCTGATTGAAGCAAAATTTTGCCCCCGGACATCCGACTTACCCATGACCAAACTCTGTCTTCTAGCAAGCGTTGTGAATCGTCATTTGCAAGCCTTGCGCATCGCAATTTCCCATCCTCATCCTGCCACATCAAGTGTTCTCGGTCAAACCATCCTATCAATCTACGAACTCCACCAACATCGAGACGCTTCAAACCGCGACCTTCTTGGTTGAAAACATGTAGTTGTCCCTTTCTACAAGATAGAACCCAACCGCCTCCTGGTCTAGCAAGAATATCACTAAAACCACCAGTTGTAGAACGGCCTTCTCCAATTTGCGTTCCATCGCTAACTCGCAATAAATGGAAGCCGTGGCCGCACAACGCACCGATTTTGCCAGCATCATGAGCTGCTGAATGTACGCGGAATGGCAAAGATCGTTTCCATCTTTGATTAGTCTCTTCATCTAGAAGAATTAATTCAAGTCCACACGATACCAGCAGTTCATTGCCGACATTGCATGCTGTGGATATCAAATCAGGCGCTTGCCAAGACCTCGAAACTGACCAACTCATACTATCGCCTCCATCATTCCCCATGCAATTAATTGTGCTCTTGCATCATTAGTTAGTTTGAACATTCTTGTTCTTCCTTTTTGTTGAACCGATAAGATTCCCGCTCTATAGAGCCGGTTACACATCTGCGACATCCTCGGCCGCCTTACGTTCAACTTGTCCTGCAATCTATTATCCGATGGTGAGAATTCTCTGTTCGAACCTACTTCAACTAACACAGCTTCATTTTTTGATAGGTTTCTCAGAGTGTGTATATCCAGAGCATTACTTTCTTTCTGGCCTATAGTGGGTCTTCTCATCGCAGACAATAATTCAGCCAGCCCCAAACCTTCTGGGACATTTAGTGCATCAAGCAGTTGCCCAAATAAGCCCTCCACGTCGCTTGATGGCTGAGCAGTAGACTCCACAAAAGTACCACTTTCATTGTTATCTTGGAAATCCTCCAATGGGAATTCTTCTAAATCTTCATCCATAATTTGATGATTTTCTTGGACTAACATCCCGCCGGGTTCATCTGATAACCAGAGTTTATTGGCATCAACGCCGATAGGCTCTCTAGATTGCTTCTTTGTAGAACTCTTGTCAAAAGGAGGTGCTTCCTGCTTGTTTACACGGTTTCTAGCAGCTAATGCTCTGAAGGGCCCCCTGGGCATAGAAAATGATGATGGAGAGGATTCTGCAACCATAACTTCGGGTTCTTTAGCCAATTCATCCAAATCTAAATCAAATGCAGGACCTGAATCTTGTTCTATTTCTTCTACAGAAATGTAATCTTCTTCCACTGGGTTTGCGATAATCTCCGGAGTGGGGTCGTCATACTTGATTTCCCTAGGGTTGGCTCTTTCTTCGTCGACAAGGTCACGCATCAAGCGCATTACCTTAGACGGAGTCCCCGATGTTTTCTCAAAAATAGACTCTAGAGCAGCCTCTGGCATTTCCCATGAGACTTTGGAGGCACTAGCGATTCTGGATTGACATAACTCTTTGACCTGCTCCTGGTCTAATGGCTGGATTACGTCTGCATGATCAAAACGATTGACTAGAGCGTTTGGCCATTGTGCTCTCTGTTCTGTTGACAGGACTACCACCACTAATGCATTCAGCCTTTCAAGGGGCGCTGTTAATGTCGAAAGGACTTCTGAAAGATGCTTTCCATCCACATTGGAAAAGTCCAGAGAAATTAAAGGCAGGGGTCCTTCGAAATTCTCGGTTTCGCTAACTAACCTAGATACCATTTCTTGAGTACTAGATGGTACATCAAAACCGATTAATGATGCGAATATCTCATGAAGAATTTTGTGAGCATGTTCGGAAGTAGGAAACATATCCAAATGAACGCTTTTGCTAGTTTCCTCTGATACACATCTCATCAGTGATGAGCGCCCAGAACCGCTCTCTCCGATCAGTAGTACCATTCTTGCCGTTCTAGCTTTGAGGAATCGAGTCCATCTAGCGCTAATCTCATCACGCCCAATCAACATACTAGATTGACCTCTTTCCAAAGGTCTTGCTTTGAACGGATTCTCTCTTAGCGCAGGGATGCCTAAAATGGGGACATCTTCACTCATGATAGCACTGGTATTTTCCGAGTATATGATGTTTCACTCTGTTGTGCACCATTACAGGCCCGTTAGTACGCGTTAAATGAAACACGAAAATCTCTAAATCTCCTAAAATAACGCAAGGTTAACGCATAGTTAACGCGTTAGTGGAAGCGTTAATCGTCGGTTTCTTCATCAAGTAGACCCTATTGGCATTGAATGGAGACAAGCCATATGCCAGTAGACGATAGCAGGCTTTCTGGCTTCTACAAACTTTCAGTTGCAGAGAGACGCGACAAGGTCGCAGAGTTGTCAGGACTAACTGCTGATGATGTGGCCGCATTAGCTGAAAATGGAGAGTTGAGTGAAGTTGCAGCAGATCGTATGATTGAGAACGTCATTGGAACAATGTCTCTACCTGTAGGGGTTGCAACAAACTTCGTTATCGATGGTAAATCATACCTAATCCCCTTCTGCGTTGAAGAATCAAGTATTGTCGCTGCTGCTAGCAATATGGCCAAAAGATGCCTATCCAAAGGCGGGTTTCGGACCAATAATGACGACCCTGTGATGATTGCTCAAATCCAAGTTATGGATTTGCCTGACGTGGATGAAGCAGGAGAATCAATTCTAACTGCAAAATATGAGTTAATGGCGATGTGTAATTCTCTGCCATCTACAATGATAAAACTTGGAGGAGGATGTAAGGACATAATTGTTCGAAGTCTTGATTCAATGTCTGGAAGAATCTTAGTTGTACATTTACTAGTCGATACAAGAGATGCAATGGGCGCTAATGCAGTGAATACAATGGCGGAACTGGTTAGTGGAAAAATTGAGGATATTACCGGCGGAAGAGTCCATTTGAGAATCCTATCAAACCTGGCAACTCAGCGACTCGCAAAGGTCGAGGCAACTTTTACGCCAGAAGAACTCTCTGATGACGGTTCAAGAGAAAGCGGTAGCAAGATAATCACTGGAATTCTTGAAGCACATCACTTTGCAATGGCAGACCCATACCGAGCAACTACTCACAATAAGGGAATAATGAATGCAATAAGTGCAATCGCATTAGCTTGTGGTCAAGATTGGAGAGCGATTGAGGCTGGCTGTCATGCATGGGCTGCAGTCAATACAGGAACTTACACTTCTATGACTCGCTGGGATAGAGATGATGAAGGAAATCTAGTTGGAAGTATCGAGACTCCAATGGCTGTTGGCATAGTAGGAGGGGCATCTAAGGTGCACCCTGCAGCCAGAGCGAACCTATCCATACTCGGAGTTGAATCCGCACAAGAATTAGCGGGAATAATGGCTGCAGCAGGAATTGCCCAGAATCTTGGAGCAATGCGAGCATTGGCCACAAGCGGAATCCAAGCAGGTCATATGAAATTGCATGCAAGGAACATGGCTGTTAGCGCTGGAGCGGTGGGAGAAGAGGTAGAGAAGGTAGCAAGCATTGTTAATTCTCAAAGTGGACCAGTTACCCAACAATTGGTAAAAGATACTTTAGAAAGTATTCGCAATAGATAATCACTCATCTTCTGAGACATCTAAAGTTGTTTGAATACTACCTTCTTCATCTGTTTCATCTCTTAGAGCAAGTTTGCTTTCCATGCCGTCAAGCATACCGGATGATGTGACCATTTCTCTGAACCAGGCTTTGACTTTCTTTCGGTCAGTATGCGGGCAACCAAACATCTCAGAGAATCTGCGAGTTGTCGTTAATCTGCGCGTATTTCCATCCCTTCTTCGTCCGATTAGGCCCGCTTGTGCTAATTCCCTAATGTGATCATACGCTCGTTGACCTAGAAGTTCTACCAATCTAGATTGAGGTACTGGTTGGTGATATGCAATCAATGCGGCTGCTTTGAGTAATTTTGGTGGCAGTTCGGACTTTGTCTCTTTTGGGAGGTGGTCTGCAATCCCTGGCTTGACTTCCATTGCCCACTTTCCTCCTATCTCAACAACTTGAAGACCGCCTCCCCTTCGTCGTTTTATCGTAGATTGAAGGTTGGTCATTGATTCAAGAATCTCATCTTCTTCGTAACCTAAATTCTCAGAAAATTCTGCTATGCTGAGTGAACGGCCAGCGCTAAACAGGGTGGCTTCGAGTAAAGTTTCCAATGGTATTTCTGTCATGTTACTAACCCCTTACTCCACTAACCAATCACCTGGGTTTTCGGATTCAGATTCCGCTGCCAGTTTGGCCATCTCTTCCTGTTTCAACCTTTCTTTTTCTTCCTCGACCGCTTGTTGAGCCCTTTCTGCAAGACGTGCAGCATGTCTCATCGATTCTGTCTCATCACCCTTAATTGATTGAGAATCTTCCTCCATCAATTTTTCAGCCAACACTGTTACTTCATCAAAAGTTTCAGCGTTTGGCCACCTATCTTCTAACATAATTGGATCTTCAGGGCCCTCTTGACTTATCCAAGCATAACCTCTGTGTGTTAGGAACAATCCTGCAACAAACGAAGTAATCTTTGATTCTACGTCATAGCCTTCTGGAATTTCACCAAATGTCTCCAAGAGGATTTCCTTCAATTGGTTAGTTACTTCGACTACAGGGACCTTAGATTGCCCAAGTTCTTGTGTTACTTTGCGCATGGAAATCCAACATCTTCGGATATCACCTTCCATGTCTTCATTATGCATTCTTGAACCGACATTGTCGAGCATGTTCTTGAGTTCTTCAGCGTGAGCCTTACGATACTCTTCTTTGGCCTTTAATATCTCAGCTTCATCACATGCATCTTTCAATGCAGATAACAATTCACCCAACGTTGAGGGCCTGCCCTCGTCACGTCGCATTCTCTCACCAAAGAATGCGGGAAGGTGCTGGTCCGCACTGCCTTCAAGCACTGAAGAAGTAAAAATGAACTCTTCATCATCATATTCTGCTTCCCAGCCAAAATCAAAGAATTCATCTTCGTCTTCCATATCCATTGCTATAACTCTGTCAAATAGGGTCGAAGCTTGTTGGGTTAGAACCTCCCAAGACATTCTAATCAAACGGCCACATGCAGGCAAATCCAGTCCCGATGATTCTTTTCTTACCCGTTGTGTGAACAATTTCAAGAAGGCTGAAAGATCTATGTTCCAAGGGTCCATGCCTTCTTCTTTAACCAGAGAAAGTACGAGAGCTACGGACCTGTCAAATGGATCGGTCAAAACTTGATGCTCTGCACTGTCTTCTTGTGCAATTCTCATGATGCGGTCAGCGTAACGTTCTGCTTCACTAGCCTCTTCCTCTTGGTTCATCAATTGGTCGAGAATGTCTTGGCGAAGGAACCAATCGTCAAGAACGGCTTGTTGCATCTTCAAACCTCCTGTTCTGCCTCTGGTTCTTCTTCAACTTCTTCGTCCTGAGCGAGCAACTCCGATACAATTTGTTGCCTCTCCTCGATTTCTTCGCTCAATTCTTCTGCTCTCTCACTCAATGCTGCAAAGCCAGTTTCCTCTACTTCTTCTTCATCAGCCATGTGATCCAGCAAGCCTCCGAGGCTCTTTGGAGCAGGTAGTGCATCAGGAACTTCAGGCATCTCTTCTGCGATTACCCTGGCTTCCTCGATGCGTGAATGATTCTTGTCAGAAGCATCGCTAGCCTCCTTTTCAGCCTGAGCACCTAATTCGATTGCTCGGTCACGGTCAAAGTCGACGATTCTTCTAGAGCAACCATCGCCGCCATGAGTAATACCAATATGGTGGTCAGCAAGTTCAAGCGAAACTTTGCGCAATGTAACCATGATGAATTGAGCGGCTTCGCTTCTGTTTCGACATTCTGTTGCAATCAATTTTGAATTTGGAACGTCCAGATTTTGGTCGACTTCGTCGAAGTAGTAGAACGGACTCGGGTCGTGGTCTTGAATTGCGAAAATCAGAGATAAAGATGCCATGGATTTCTCTCCACCCGATAGACCTTGCAATCTAGACTTGTTCGACTTACCACGAGGCTGTGCCCACATGTCAAGACCTCCTTTGAATGGCTCTTCGGGATTCTCGAGGAATAGTTCTCCTCGTCCGCCATTAGAGAGTCGCTTGTAAACAACCTTGAAGTTCTCATTGACATCTTTCAGTGTTGCTAGAAGACGCTTCTTCCTCTGGCTCTCTAATTTGTCAGTGATGTCAATCAAACGCTTTCTTCTTTGCTGTAAAGTCTTGAAATCATCTTTCATTTCATCCAGACGTGCCTTACATGCATCATATTGTTCGATGGCTAGCATATTGAAGTCGCCAAATCTATCGAGTTTTCTTCGAAGGTCATTGACCGTCTTCTGTGCATCACCAACATTTGGTAGATCTGAATCTTCTTCGGCTACAGGAATCGATTCCGCTGCCATTTCGACTAACAAATCCGCAAGATTTTGTTCTCTAACTGCGAGGCTGTTTGCAATATCTTCTGCCATCGAGCGGCTGTTAATTGCTGAATTTGCTTTCTGGTTAGCATTAGCTTTGACTTCTGCTCGCTCTTCTACCAATTCTTTCCTTTCGTTTTCTAGTTCCTCATGCTCTTCAAGTAAAGATGAACGCTCATCTACCTTGGCATTTAGTAGAACAGTTTCCTCTTCTATAGCAGAATTCCAAGTCTTGATTGACTTTTCTCTTCCCGCCATTTCTGCTTGGATTTCGTCAGCCCTTGAGGTCAATGAATCTAGCCTCTCGGATAGTAAATCCCCTTTCTCCTTACCGCTATCAAGGGTTACCTGAGCTTTGTTTGCAGCGCCTTCTGCTTCCACTCTCAATGATTGGGCTTCTAGAAGGCGCTGGCGGATTCCATCAGGACTAGCATTTTGCAAATCTTCAGACGCTTTATCTCGTGCAGCCTCTGCTTGAATCAACCGAGATTCTGCACTCTGGATCATTTCCACCTTACCAACATGTTCTGATTCTAAATTTGACAATCTTCTCTGCAGTTCACTAGCGGCTCCCTTGGCTTTGTTCAATGCCTTTGAAGCAAGTTCCATTTCAGCCTTCAGAGTTCCAACCTTAATCGAATGGTCGTCTTCTACAAGAGAATTAATCTTACCACGTATCTCATTTTGCCGAGTTCTAGCCTCGCTTAATGCGGATGAAACAGTTTGAGCCATCACAGATAATCGGTCTACTTCGCCAACTAATTTGTCGACTTCGCTAGCCCCGTGGATTTTTCCTCCGAAACCTGTTTTCATCTTCTGCTTGCTACCGCCCACCATGGCTCCTCCAGGTTCTGTAATTTCTCCTCCGAGAGTCACTAAGCGTACTCCTCCCATCAATCTTCTAGCAGTGGTGATATTATCTACGACAAGCGTGTTTCTTAATGCATAAGCAACCGCTGTAGCAATTCTAGGATCATAATCTAATAATTCATGTGCAAATCCTAACACACCTGGTTTATTCACAGACATTGCAGCCTTTCCAGATGCCCTATTTGCCTGCATTTTGTTAAGTGGGAGGAACGTAGCCCTACCCATATTTCTACTCTTCAACAAAGCCATGGCTTCGGCAGCAAACTGGTCGTTTTCAACCACAACAGAATTCATTCCGCCACCTACTGCGGTCGCAAGAGCATCTGCGTGTCCAGAATCCTTTGGAGCACATAATTCGGAAATTGTACCAATTATTCCTTTCAATTCACCACGGTCTCTCGCAGCCATTACTGCAGCAGCACCAGGCGCCATTCCATTACTTCCAGAGCGCCTGTCCAATTCAGTACGGGCTGCTGCCAGTTTTCGTTCTGCATCCTGTAAGCGAGTGTTAACAGCTGTAGATTCCTCGATTAGTTTCTTCTCAGCAGATTGTGCTTTGCGCAAATCTTCTGCGAGTGCTGAACGGTCATTATCAGGATTTGAGTCCCCTAAATCTTCAACTTGTAATTGCAAGTCATCATATGCAAGCCTTGCATCATCGACTTCCTCTTCAGCAGCAGACAACTGCTCAGCAACTAAATCTGCTTGGTTAGCGACTTTCTCGGCCTCTATTTTGGCTTCATTAACCGATTCTCGGCATGCTTCTAGAGACTCATTTGCTTTGGAAAGTGCACGAGAAAGCGCTGCATTTGCAGTCCCAGAATTTTCCAATGTTTGTCGAATTTCCAACTCGATTGCTTCGGTTTCAGCAAATGCAATTTTACTGGCTTCTAAAGCCTCTATTGCTGCAAGAAGACTGTTTTCATGAGAATCTAAATCGCTCTTTGCTGCAGTGATTTGTTCCTCTAACTCAACAAGTAATTCTTTATCTTCAATATCTGCAGATTCTGCTTCTTCGACATGGTCCCTCTTCAATGCAAGAGACACTTGTAATTCTCCAATTTGAGTATTGAGGCCGCCTTTGTCGCCGCCCATCGCTTCAGAGATTTGTTTTTCTAATTCTCCGATTCTGTCATCCAAAGACAACAAAATTATCTCTGCTTCTTTGACTTTAGATTCTAAATCAGCTGCCTCGGCCAAATATCTTGTTCGTTCATCAGCATGATGTTTGATTTCTGCCTTTGCTGTAAGATGTCGAGATTGTTGAAGGGTCACGTGAGCTGCATCGAACTCCTCTTTGGTTTCTTTTGCTCTTTCCGCTACTGCTTTCTCTTTTTCGAGTTTCTTCAACTGATCTTTTTGCTCACCTTCGACCAAGGCGATTCTCTCAATGAAATCTTCGACCTGCCCTTTCTGCCTCTCGGCTTTACGGATTTCATCATCATATGATGTAACTCCAGCAACCGAATCGAGAACTTTTCTTCTCTCCATTGCAGTCATACTAGATAGCCTAGTAACATCGCCCTGTAGGACGATATTGTAGCCATCTGGGCGTGCGTTTGCTTGACCAAGAATTCGATGGAAGGATTTCTGATTACTTTCCTCTCCATTCAACAAGTAAGTTGAGACTGTATTATCCGATTTGGTTAAACGGACTTCTCTGGTCATCCTAACTTCATCGGAATCTAATGGCAGACGCCTGCGTCCGTTAGACAAAACAGGGTTTGCAAAAACCAGTGTAACTTTCGCATTTCTTGCTGGACGGTTGGATTTCCCGCCATTGAAAATCAGATCTTTGGAATTTTGAGCACGCAATACTTTTGCAGAACGTGCACCTAATACAAACTGAACTGCATCTCCACAATTTGATTTCCCAGAACCATTGGGGCCCGTAATTGCAGTAAATCCACGGTCAAATGGAATTACAGCTTCGCCCTTGAACGATTTGAAATTCTCTACTTCGAGTGATTTTAGAAACATCCCTTTCCCTCATAATCAAGGAACTGAATCCTTGACCTCAAAGAGCAAAGGACACGAGGGGGGTTTTGAAGGTTACTAGTCTCGCGCTCGCGAGAGGCCTATTCCCATACACCCTGAAAATAGCCGCCGTACCCCTTTTCAGGACAAGAAACCAGTATTTGCACAGCCATTACAACCCTCTCCATTACACAAATGGCATGTGCGACCTACACTAGTATGGAAATTATCACGCATTCCTCCTTCGAATGCATCTTCATAACTTGAAAGTCCTTGATGGCTCCAAAGATCTCTAACCGTCTTGTATTTAGCCATCCCCTTGAGTTTCCTAGAATTTGACAAAGACCCTAAATCTCCACCTCTTTTGTACGCAAGGTCGAGTTCTTGAGTCGAATAATCTCTTTTGTTTTCTTTGTCTTTCTTCTTGTCGAAATGAATTCTGTACTTAGGGCCGCGAATCAAGAATATTCCTAATCCGAACAACCCGATTTGTACGGCAATTCCAGGAGCAGGGAATGGAAGTAATGCTGCCAAATCATCTGACGATGTGCCGGGCAGTCGGTCGAATCTATCTGCTAAAGCAATGCTGCACAGAATTACACCTGCTACAATAGCAATTTTACGTATGCGTAAAGCCCATCTTCCTTTTCTGGGCCAGCGTAAAAATGAGGCAAAGAACATGAGGCAACCTTCTGCCAACAACAGTAAATCAGGAGCCTCCCAAACCCCTGGTGTTGTAACACAGGCATTTAGGTCTCCAGAATCCAGGTCCTTCTGGATTTCATCAGCATTGCAACCAGGGTCGGCTATACGTGATAATATCACTTTTTGCGGTGGGTCTAACCCCATAAGTGCGCCAAATTCAACATTTGCAATGGATAAGCCAACTAGAGCAAGGCCGATGATTGCAGCCAACTTCTTCATCAGGCCCATGCATGTCGGTGTATGTCAAGCACCTTATTGATGTCGCACATATTCATGAGTCACATTTGAATGTGGGACACTACAGGGTTGGGCGAAGACAATGTCTCGAGTGGTCATTATTGGTAGCGGAATAGCAGGTCTATTCGCTGCATTAAAGCTCGAAAAGGCAGGACACGATGTCATCATTATCACTAAACAGCGCCCCGAAGATTCTTCGACAAATTGGGCACAAGGAGGGATTGCTGGAATTTTAGATAAAACCGACGGCAAAGGTATGGAAGAACACATTGCTGACACATTATCCAGTGGCGACGGATTGTGCAACGAAGAGATTGTGCGTTGCGTAGTCGAGGAAGCAGGCGATAGAATCAGAGATTTACTTGCAGCGGGAGTTGAGTTCGAAAAAGAAGGTGAAGATTTCCATTATGTGCAAGAAGGAGGACATACATCGAGAAGAATCCTTCACGCTAAAGATGCCACAGGCGCTGAAATTGAAAGAGCGCTCAATCAAGCGGTTTCAGATAGAGCCAATATTTCGATGCGCCCACACACACTGGGAGTCGATTTGATACAGAGATCGCATGGAAATACCGAACAGGGAGTCAAAGGAATCTGGTGTTTGAGTCTTGACAATGGTGAGATGGAAGCAGTAGCAGCCGATGCAATACTGATTGCAACAGGAGGGTGTGGTCAATTATGGGAGAGAACAACTAATCCATCAGTTGCAACTGGAGATGGCTTGGCCATGGCTGTTAGAGCAGGAGCAGCGAGTAAAGATATGGCATTTTTCCAGTTCCATCCAACCGCATTAATGGCTGACAACAAGAAGCCGTTTTTGATAACTGAAGCCCTTAGAGGCGAAGGGGGTATTTTACTTGACAATTCAGGACTTGAAAAATATAGAAACAGTGACAAAGGGCCTGAAAGATATTCCTTTACACTAGATTTTTCACCCCAAGGTAGTCTTGCAACCAGAGATGTAGTAGCGCGAGGATGTGACCAAAAAATGAAGATTTCAGGCGCCGACAATGTGTGGTTGGTTACCGACCACCTAGACAGTGCAAAGTTGCATGACCACTTTCCTACTATCGAGTCAAGATTGAATGAACTAGGACTCTCATTGGGTAGAGATGCCCTACCAGTTGCTCCTGCAGCCCATTACATGGTAGGTGGTTTAGAAGTTGATATCGAGGGAAGAGTGCTGATGTCAAATGGTAAGGCTATGCCTGGTCTTTACGCCATTGGCGAAGTTGCTTGCACGGGAATGCATGGAGCAAACAGATTAGCATCAAACAGTCTTCTTGAAGCTGTTGTTTTTGCAAATAAGGCTTCAGAACATTTCATCGCAAACTCAGTTCAAAATCTAGAACAGGTTCCTGGTTGGCGTGCTGAAGGAATGCAGACATTAGTAGAACATGCACCCCTTGTACGCGACTTGGAGACATTGAGGAAAACCATGACCGATGATGTTGGAATTGTTCGAAGTTTCGACAGACTCGAGAGAGCGAGAAGAATGTTGAATTTACTTTCTTCTGAAGTTGATTTGATTTGGAGAAAGAGCACACCTACCCGCGAATTAGTAGAATTAAGAAATTTGGTCTTAGTAGCCACTCATATTACCGAAGATGCACTGGCACGTACGGAAAATAGAGGGCTGCATTGGAATAAAGACCTCATCTGAGTGCTTTAATCTGTGACAACAGCATTGAATTTAGGGGTGTTGGAACTCCTAATTTTTCACCGCGGGCCACAACTTGTCCACATAGAACATCGATTTCAGTTTCCCTTCCCGCCTTGACATCTGCTAACATCGAGCATTCATTTTCAGCAGTGGAATCTAACACTGAATGTAAATTCTGAATCAAAATGTGATCTTCAGCAACCTCAACACCAAGCAATCTTGCTACATTTGCTGCTTCAAGCATAGTTGATTCTGCTTGTGACAGAAGAGGTTCCGAGAGTAATTCACCATTCATTACCCCGCATATTGCTGCTAAAGGATTAATTGCAACATTAATTAGCAATTTATTCCATATTATGGAAGATACGTCGTGATTGTATTCTGCATCAAGCATTGATAGAGTTTCAATGAACTGCTCTCCTGTTGGGCCCCCAACTGCAATACTCCCTCGCCCAACCCATTCGATTTGTCCAGGTGAAATCCTTTTCACAGCATTAGTAGTAACACCTACTGCAGAATTCTCGAAAACATATCGGCTCAGAATCTCATGATTTCCAAGACCGTTCTGAAGAGATAGTACTGGGCCATCTGTAATCTGTGCAGCAATTTCGGCTAATTTTGCGGTATCTTTAGCTTTACAAGTAATAATTGATTGATCGAATGACTTCTCTAAGGAGGGATGTATTCCCGCTTCATCAAGGCTTACAGTCCATTGATTTGGCTGTATTTGAAAATCCCAAATCCCAGAGACATTCAACCCTGATAAGGCCAATACTGCCCCGTGTTCCCCTCTAGCGTGCACTAGAACATCATGGCCTGCTTCTACCAATTTTGCAGCAATCAGGCAGCCGATTGAACCAGCACCCAATACCGCAATACGCATGCTTAGACCTCGTGATTAACCAAATGCAATATGACTTCGTTATCATTTAATTCTAACCAAGCAAAGGAAACGCCTGTTTCGGGAGAGATTGCAGAAACATTTGTTATCTGCCCAGAAACAAGGGTTATGTCATTCGAAATGTCCCATTGAGGCCCATTTCCATCGAATTCAATATTCAAAGGAACATCATTTATTCCAAGATTTTCAATAACGATTTGATCATCTATCACTTCAACGGTTCCAACCCACTTCTGAGTTCTATCTTCACCCACCCCAATAGTAAGCAATGGTCCGGTTTTTACAGTGTACAAAATCGGAACATGTATATTTTGACAATCGCTAATTACAGAGCCTTCAATTGCAATTAAGCGAATAGATTCGTTCGATTCTGTGAGATGATTGGTTGCGATTGGAAGAATTGACATATTCCATATGCGTGTGTCGTTATCGATAGCTAGCGGTGGAGAAGGTGTGCCTAATCCAAGACAATCTCCTTCGTGATTAAGTGCTAAAACCGATTGACTAAACATTAACTCTTGATGGTCAAGAATAACTCCTTCTTCCGGGATGACGACAATATTGTCTGCATTATAACCCGCTTTAAACGGAATTTGGTTTATCATAAACTCCAACTCTTGTAACCATGACATATCATCCCCAGATAAAGCGTCAATACAGATCGATGAAGATTCTTTGTTGACCGTTAAGTTACCTTCGTCATCGATATTGTACCAGGTAGCGAAATTCGGTAATGATGAAACATTGATTGTTTGCTGTGAACCTATATTCATGCTGATACATGACCTAGGGTCGTCTAAATCTCCATTAAATTGCCAGGAACCAATAGGGAAGATACTCTGATTTGGAATTACATCGTGACTGATTATTTCTTCATCAATTTGCCACAGTAATTCCATTGAGGTAGAATTCCAGTTTTCTTGCCATTGGAAACTAAATTTAAGTTCAATCGAGTCCAAAGGTTCAACTTCACCCGTACATGACTCATTTATTACATCACCAGATTTACAATCAATCTCAACCAAAGTTGAACTCCCATACAAGCCACCTAAATATGCTAAACTCCAACTCTGTACCACTAGTGAGGGGTTACTCACAACCATTGTCTGATTGAACCAACCATCCTTTATCAGCAGTTCATCTTCACCAATAACCCATTCTATTTCATCATCCCAATCTTCATTCTCATAGAATGGGGTCTGAGCAGGTAATGCGAGCATGAATGAAAGGAATAGGATTATTCCAATCCTTCTGTGGTCAACATCCGGCAACCCTTTGAAATCATCAAGAACGATAGGCAGTCGAGGGTCGCTGCCTTTTGTAATTAGCAATGATGCACACAAAGCAACTACTGGAAC
>CACEWA010000010.1 GCA_902563095.1 uncultured Candidatus Poseidoniales archaeon
CCATTGTAATCTCGATTGCCGCAATTCCATTTGAGGCACAAGAGACAAGGCTGAAAGTAAGTAAAGAAGGGCTATCAAAATTAGAAGCAAATTCTGATGTTTGTGTCCGCCTGGATTTAGATCGTTTGGCATGGCAGGCCCGAGAAAGAGGTACAGATTGGCGCTTAGGAGCATCTTGGGTTGAGGAATTTGTCGATGGATTGGTAAGAACTCTGATGAGATTAGGTCTAATCAATTTAGATATGATGGACTTGAAAACTATTGTTGGACATTCAGGTGGTTCAACATTAATGGTCGGCCAAGGCGACCCTGATGATGCAAATGGTCTATTGCAAGATGCGATGAGTGCTCCACTTGCGAATTTGTCATTTGATGGAGCCAAGGCTTGTTTACTCCAAATTGAAGGTGGACCAGGGATGACAGTAGGACAGGTTGGTTTGATTGCAGATGCCTTTACAGCAAGGTTTGACGAGGACGCACAAGTGATTTTAGGTGCCCGAGTAAGCGATGACTTACAAGGTAGAATTAGAGTTGTTGCAGTTGTGGCAGGTTTGGAAGAGAAATCGAATTTAAGCCTCGTCTGATTCTGCCAATTCAACATCATCGTCTTCCCATTCAGTATCTTCAGAAATGTCGATGCCTTTTTCCCAATCAATCTCTTGATCTTCTTGCCATTCTTCTTCAGTTTCTTCTTGAGAATCAGAACCATCATCTTCAGAAATTTCTTCTTCCTTTTGCTCTTCTGTTTTGGTTATATTCACGGATTTAGCGTTCAAGAACATCTCCGATGTCATTCTACTGGTTCTAAGTGTAGGCCTTAGTAGAAGCATCATTGCGCCAATGGAAAGAACGTGTCCAAAAATCAAGACTTCTGTAAGGTTGTCAAATGTACCTGTAAGCAGTGCTACTGAACCAGCATACGCATATCCAAATGAAATTCCCAATGGTAAAGACGCATTTTGTGAAATCAATCTCTTTCCATCCCTTACCGTATAGGTAGTTAGTGACCAAACAGCGAAAATTACAGTAAACGCCATCAGTAAACCTTCTTCGATTATTGTGGATATATCCGATGGATTCATTGCCGTCCTTCTGTATACACTGAATGCGTGCCAGGTGATGAATAATTGTGCAACTATCATCCACTTGAATGAAAATGCAGCCATCCCCTTTTCATTCCCTGAAGCTTCCCTTTCATCACGGGTCAACCAGAGTGTAGCCACCTGTAAGATTATGCTGACCAGTATGAACGCAATTCCACCAAGCAGTGCATCTTGAAGCGTCATCTTTTCGGTCTGAGAAATAATTTGACCCAGCCACAAAATGACTAGAGCAAAAACCTGCACAACTACAACTTGCGATGCAGTAGAGATTTTCTCCTGATAAGTATGCAGTTTCGCATCTCCTAATCCATTTGCTAACCATTCAACCATTCCTGCTCTGAACGATGCAGCTTGTGCTATTGACCAGACTATGAATAGAGATGCTAGGAGCGGTGATATCCAACCGTTATCATCACCTCCAGTGAAACTCCATAGGATTCCAACAATAATTCCTGCAATCAATATAGGAACTATCGTTATTCTGAAACTGAATAATAAACGGACAAACCAATTAGCATCACCCTTTTGCTCAGGTAATTTGGTAAGACTTTGAATTAAATTTGAATTTGAGAGAACGGCGATCAATACATATGAAATCGCTAGTGAAATGAATGACATCGCAACTAGGACTTCTTGAGAATCAACTAGGAACAGTAGTAAGGTGGAGATTAATGCAATCATAATGATGTGAGGTAATGTCCTTGGTGAAAGCATATTTTTGATCAATTGGAATATTCCAATCTGCTCAAATTGCTTCTCAGGTTCCTCGCTCATAGGTCCGCCCGAACCGGCGAGTGATGGCATTATGTTAAGACAAGTGCCCTTGAGCATTAGGCATGGCCAAGAAATTGACAAAGGCATTGCGGGGCAAACGCCGGTGGATTGGCTGCACTTGTACTAGTTTTAACTCAAGAAATGAATTGGAAGATTACTTGTCCAATTTACCGGTTAAGTTATATGATTTTGAGGATGGTAAATGTATTTTAGTGGTCCGTTTAGAAGATTATGATTCCATCAAAGAATCCTTGTCCGAAGGCAGAGTATTATCCAGTACTTCGAGTGGCAAAATCAGATTGGTTCGTGAGAGAATGCAATTTTCTCGTAAGCCAAGAAAGCGTTGAAGTGCTAAATCGTCCCCCGTTGCAATATGGGAGCAGGAGGAGCGGCACCACCTGTCAAGAGCGAGGATGTAATGATCCTCATCGGCTCGACGATTCTTTTGACAATGTTAGTCATACAAGCATGGTCAACTCCAACTACTATCCAATGCTATGATTCCACCGATATAGATGCTGAAAGTGGTGATTGTGAAACATTTGAAGTAAAATTTGATTTGTCGGAAGGGGATATTTTCACATTGGAAGTCTTTGAAGGACAAATTCAGCCCACAGTAGTACTTCCATCAGGCGATTATATTTATCTTGATGTACAAGAAAAAGAGTGGGAATATTCGGCTGAAAATTCAGGTGTACATACTTTCATTATTGCCGGAATTGATTCGGATTCCGATGATATTGGAGATGATGCCGTTATCGATTTTTCAGTAAGTCGTGGAATTTTGATAGATTATGGGTTGTATCCAATAGGGGCACTAATCTTGGTATTTGGAATTTTGAAGCGAATTTCAAATCGAGTAGAGGATGAGCCGATGGAAGCAGTGTTAGATGATTAGATCCATTCTATATCTTCGCCATCGTCAATAATCTTGTCTCCTAGTATCAATTCTCCACGTTCGTTTAATCCAAATTTTTTGTAGATTACACCATCATACTTTGGTTTTCCAGAATTCGACATAAAACTCACCACATGCTCTCTGATAATTTCTAAATTAATCGGAGGGATGTCTTGCTTTTCTTCAAGAAGTGATGATAATTCACGATTTAATCTAACATCTAATTCTTCATGTGTAATTTCAGTAAGTTCATCTAAGCTGGCAATCTTGATTTTGTCAAAATTTTCACCATTTTTTAGGTTGATACCAATGCCAATTATTACCTTAGTTTGATTATTCAGAGTTTTACCTTCCACCAATATCCCACATAGTTTCTTACCATCCAAAATAATGTCATTTGGCCATTTGAGTTTAAGTCTTTGATCATTGATAGAATTTAGTACTGCAAGTCCTCCCGAAAGTTGTAGCATACCAGGATTAAAATCCTCTCCTTCCGAGACAATCCATGAGCCCGCATATGAACTTTCTATAGAGAACCATTCTCTATTCCTTCTACCCCTTCCTGAATGTTGCCTAGATGTAGAAATATGACTTCCAATGCCTGAGTATTTCATCAGATCATCATTGGTAGAACCGGTACTTTTGACATATTCTGATATTGCATTTTCAAATGGCCTCCACAAACAAAAAATTGCTATTTTCTCACCGTCTTCAAAATCAAACTTGTCCCATTTACGTATGGCGAATATTTTGTTATTGAAAGTCACATTTTCCCTGCTAAGAATTAGAATTCTACCATTAGGTGCAAGTAATTGGTTACTAACGATGCAGCTAATCATCCTATTTCCTAATCCTTCTTCATCAGTGTCAATCAATGCAGCCTCTTCCATCGGCCCTAAAACATCCTTAATTTCAGAAACAGGAATGTAGGGTAAATTCCAAATTATCAGGTCAAAATTCCCCTCGAAAGGGAATTTTTCAGGACTAACTCCTCCTTCCTTGATTTTTCCTTGTAGATTATATGATTCTAGATTTCCTTTAGTAGCAGCAACTGAGAATGGGTTGATATCACAAGCACTAACATTCCAGCCAAGGGATGCTGCTAGCAAACATAATGCTCCTGATCCACAACCGATTTCTAATAATTTTCTACCTCTTCCTGGGCCGAAAGATATCAGCCTTGTAGCCATTAAATCAGTGTCTTCTCTAGGAGGATATACCGTTGGCGGAATTGTAAGTTCAAATTTGTATTCATTTGATGGATTCCAGAGCACTGGCCGGGAAGGTCGGACCAATCTTTCGACTTCTTTAGACGCATCTTCGGGTGAGAAAAATCCGCCGTCAGTCATTGGACTCATTCGCTCCAAAGTGCCGCTGCCTTTATGCCTCTTGGAGAATCGGAATTTTACTGTAGCAAACCTATACGTGGCTCCTGTGTTGCGTTTTGACAACATCCTATTGGATTTAGGGCCGAAGCATTTATGTCTATGAGTAGAATTCCAAGCATGTCGAAGAGGTTCTCCTCAGACCCGCTCTGTCCTGCGTTCAGCGTAGTTTTTTTGCTGGCGGAGGATTTAAGAACCCTATACAGGTCGGCCAAGAAGCCCAACACATACATTTGGGCCTGTAGCTTAGTCAGGTAGAGCGTCCGGCTTTTAACCGGACGGTCGCGGGTTCGAACCCCGTCAGGCCCGCCTGACAAGAACAGGACCGGTGTATGAGGGGCTAGGCGGGGTGTGTGTTATGGTAGTAAAGTCGGCAACTAAGAAGCGATTAATGGAAATGGGCATCGCAGAAGAATATGCTCACAAACTTGCGACAGATCGAAACATGACTGATATCAAGGCAATGCCTGCTGATGAAATTGCATCGGTTCTCGGCGTTTCCAAAGACGACGAAATTTTCACCGGCGCAATGAATGCGCTTGCAGAATTAGGTCAGCGCAGGCAGAAGCGCAGAAGCCGGAAAATTACTATTTCGAGAAAAGCTCTTGATGACGATGATATGGATTTGGCTGGTACCAAATTCAATGTCTTAAATCACGTCTTAGTACCTCACCAGGAATTAGTTCCAGTCGAAGAAGAGGAAGAGCAACTCGCTCCATGGGGCCTCTTGACTAATGATTCAGAAACTGGCGAGTCCAGACTTGCTAAGGAATTGTTGCCAAAGATTCTGATTACTGATCCAGTTGTCCAAGTGATAAAGGAAACCACTGAAAGGGCTCATGATGCTGCGTCTGGAGAAGACGAAGAACATGTGCCTCTGCCGGCCGGATGGTTGGCAGACCGTGTGTTGAAGGTTGTAAGACAATCTCCATCAGCCGGTGTTTCTGTGGCTTACAGATTAATTGTGGAGGGCAGCTGAGCCGAGGTGGTACCATGAAGGAGATTATTGAATCATTTTTCCGAGAACGTAGCCTAGTCAATCACCAGTTGGCTTCTTATGACGACTGTATTCCATCAGGAGACAACTCTCTATCAAGAATGGAAAAGATTGTTCGCAGTATCAGAGTTGGTACCGATGAAGAAGTAGAGGATGATAAGGGCGGATTAATCAAACTTGACGTAATCGATCAAGATATCATTATTCGAGTTAAGAATATTCAACTCGGGGAGCCAACTATCCGTGAAGCAGATGGTAGTGACCATCCTTCACAGCCTATGGAATGCCGCCTAAGAAAGTTGACTTACATGTCACCTGTAAGGATGGATTTCACAATTTACCGAAATGGTGTACCTACACAACCTGAAAAGGGAGTACAAGTAGGAAATATGCCGATTATGGTTCGTAGCCGTAGATGTAACTTACACTCAAACCACATCGCAGGAGACCGTGTCCTACACCCTACTACTTCTGATGAAGATAGAAAGATGTGGGAAGAACTACTTAGACAAAAGGGAGAAGACCCACTAGACCCTGGTGGCTATTTCATTATCAATGGAACTGAAAGAGTTCTAATTTCAATGGAAGATTTGGCTCCAAACCGTGTTACAGTTGAAATCAACAAGCGATATGCTAAGAAGACTGAAGTTGCGAAAATTTTCTCTCAAAGAGACGGTATGAGAAAGCCTCTCACTGTGGAAAAGCGCCGCGATGGAATGCTAATGGTCAAGATTAGTACTGCTGGAACAACCGCAATTCCAGTTGTATTGTTAATGCGTGCTCTTGGTATTGAGAACGACCAAGAGCTTTTCCAAGCAATCGCAGGTCCAACTGAGACTTTCAAATTCATTGTTGCTAACATCAACGAAGTTAAGGATAATGAAGAATATGCTGTCGATTCAATGGAAGAAGCCCATGGCTGGCTAGAGAAGAAATTCGCTGCAGGGCAGCAGAAAGAATACAGAGAAGCTAGAGTAAACCAACTTCTAGATCGTGAATTACTACCTCACTTGGGAGATCAAGTCGAAGACCGTAAGAAGAAAGCGATTTTCCTAGGAAGAATTGTCCGCCAAGTTCTAGAAATGGCAATTACAAGCCGCAAGCCAAACGATAAGGACCACTACGCAAACAAGCGTGTACGCTTGGCAGGTGACTTAGTCGAAGATTTGTTCCGTGTATCAATGGGACAACTTGCTCGTGACTTGAAGTACCAATTAGAGCGCCACCACAACAGGAAGCGTGAACTAAAAATCACATCTTGTTTGAGGCCAGATGTTCTAACAAGCAAAATCATGCACGCACTTGCCACTGGAAACTGGGTTGGTGGGCGTTCAGGTGTAAGCCAACTGCTTGACAGAACTACTTTCCTTTCCGCGTTATCACACATGCGCCGTGTAACCAGTCCACTGGTTAGAAGTCAACCTCACTTCGAGGCACGTGACCTGCACCCTACCCAATGGGGTAGGTTATGTCCTAACGAGACACCTGAAGGTCAGAATTGTGGTCTGGTGAAGAATGCAGCTCAGATGATTGACATCTCTGAAGCGATTCCTGAGGAAGAAATCCGCTCTCGTTTGGATGAGATGGATGTATTCCAACCAGATGATTGGACAGATGGTGATAGAATCCACGTTAACGGTGACATATACGGTGTTCACAAGCGTGGAAAGAATTTGGTATCTCAATTCAAGAACGCTCGCCGCCGTGGAGCAATCAGATCTGAAGTGTCCATTAGGTATGATAGTGTCAACAAAGATATCTTCATCAACACTGACAAAGGTCGAATTCTTAGGCCAGTTCTAATTCTATATGACGGTGCACCTAGATTAACTCAGAAGCACCTAGAGATGGTTTCTTCTGGTGAAATGACATTCAAAGATCTAGTCAATGAAGGAGTTGTTGAATGGATTGATGCTGAAGAGGAAGAAGATCTCTACATATCACCTCGTCCGTTCGTACTTCCAGAAGTTGTCCCTGAAGGAAATGAATTCGCTGGAAGACCAGTTAGCCATTCCAATGTTACTTGGTTGAACCTAGGCGAACCATCTGCTACAGAAGCAAACCTTCAGGCTAGAGTTACTCTACCTAACGGTGAAAAGGCGGATGCTGTGTTCAAGGTACCCTTGCTATACACCTCTGAGCATACTCACTGCGAAATAGATCCACAGTTGGTATTGGGTGTTTGTGCATCATTGATACCATACCCTGAACACAACTCTACTCCTCGTGTTACAGGTGGTACTGCGATGGTCAAGCAATCATTGGGTCTACCAAGTTCTAACTATAGGCTAAGACCAGATACAAGGTTGCATATTCTGCATTATCCTCAGCGTTCGATTACTCATACGCAAGCTATGGATACTACAAAGTTCGATGACAGGCCAGGAGGTCAAAACTTCATTGTTGCAGTTATGAGTTTGCATGGCTACAACATGCAAGACGCTGTCATCATGAATAGATCTAGCATTCAACGTGCTCTAGGTCGCTCTACATTCAACCGAACATACAACGCTGAACGCCGAAGATTCCCTGGTGGACAAGTTGAAGAAATCGAAATTCCAGGTACTGGACTCGAAGAAGTCAAGGGATTGAAGCCAGTAGGTGCTTACAGCCACCTTGAAGGCGATGGTCTCCCACATCCTGAGAAGTATCTAGAAGGCGGAGATGTGCTCGTTGGAAAGACCAGTCCTCCAAGATTCTTGGAAGAAACAGGTGCTGGCGCATTCTTGCAAGCGCAAGAGCGCCGTGAATCTTCGATGCCAGTTCGCCACGGTGAGAAGGGATGGGTCGACAATGTCTATGTTACAGAATCACTGGACTCTGGACGTCTAGTCCGTTGTATGGTTCGCTCGCACAAGGTTCCTGAAGTCGGTGATAAATTCGCATCTCGACACGGACAGAAAGGTGTCATAGGCAGACTTGTTGATGCTGAAGACATGCCATTCACTCGTGATGGAATTGTTCCTGACTTGATTATCAACCCACACGCAATTCCTTCTCGAATGACCGTAGCTCACGTTCTAGAGATGATTGGTGGTAAGGTTGGTTCCCTAGAAGGACGCAGAATCGATGGAACCGCTTTCCGTGGAGAAAAGGAAGGAAGTCTACGTGACAGTCTTGTAAGAAATGGATACGCTCACACAGGCCGTGAAGTAATGGTTAACGGTGAAACCGGAGAAACATATCCTGCAGAAATCTTCGTTGGATGTATTTACTATCAAAAGTTGCACCACATGGTATCAGGAAAGATACACGCTCGCAGCCGTGGACGTGTACAGATTCTAACTCGTCAGCCGACAGAAGGTCGTGCAAGACAAGGTGGTCTAAGATTCGGAGAAATGGAGCGTGACTGTTTGATCGCTCACGGTGCTTCGATGGTAATCAAAGATCGTTTGTTGGATGAATCTGACGGAATCGACTTATTCGTATGTGCTCAGTCTGGTCACATTGCATGGTATGATCCAAAACGACGCACTTACGTATCACCAATACACGGTGATGGAGCAGAGGTTTACAAGGTACAGACCTCTTATGCATTCAAGTTGCTACTTGATGAGATGAAGAGTCTCGGAGTGGCAATGCGCCTAGAACTGGAGGACCGCAGATGAGCCGAAACAGCACAACAATGATTCCTAAGAGAATCGCAAGCATCCGCTTTAGCTTGATGGATCCTACTGAGATTCGTAAGATGTCTTCAGTAGAGGTCAAGACCGCAGACACCTACAAGGACGATGGACACGCTTACCGCCAAGGTTTGATGGACCCTCACATGGGTGTAATCGAGCCTGGTCTTCTATGTCCTACTGACAATTGTAAGTATGACGAAAGCCCTGGTCACTTCGGACACATCCAACTAGAATTACCTGTAATTCACATTGGTTTCGTCAACCTGATTAAGACTGCACTGAAGGCAACATGTAATACTTGTAGCAAGATTTTGTTGCACAGCGCTGGAGGAACAGCTCCAGGAATGACCAGTGAAGATGAACCATCTGAGCAAGACTACTACCGTAAGAGAGTTTACGATATTATTCTGAAGCACGGTGTAGGTTCTACTGAATTCTCGAAGATTATCAAGGAGATTGAAAAGAAGACTTCTGAAGCAAGAAGAACCATCTGTATGCATTGTAATGCTCAACAGGGTAAGATCGTTCTTGACAAGCCTACTACATTCAAGGAGCACATAGTCGCTCAAGGTGGCGCCAAGGCTACTGAGAGAAAGTTGAACGCTCGCGACATCCGTGAGTGGTTACAAGGAATCCCTGAGGAACACCTAATCTTCCTTGGAATGCACAAAGAAAACAGGCCTGAATGGATTATTTTGAAGGTACTGCCTGTGCCTCCAATTACCGTAAGGCCGTCAATCACACTAGATTCTGGTGACAGATCTGAGGATGATTTGACTCACAAACTTGTTGACGTTCTGAGAATCAATCAGAGACTTAGAGAGAATCGTGACGCAGGTGCTCCACAATTGATTGTTGAAGATCTTTGGGAACTTCTGCAGTATCACGTTACTACCTACTTCGATAACCAAACAAGTGGAATTCCACCTGCTCGACATCGTTCTGGTAGAACTTTGAAGACCTTGACTCAGCGTTTGAAGGGTAAGGAAGGACGATTCCGTTCCAACCTATCTGGAAAGCGTGTAAATTTCTGTGCAAGATCAGTAATTTCTCCTGACCCTTATCTAGGGGTCAATGAAGTTGGTGTGCCAACAAAAGTCGCTAAGGAGTTAACCGTTCCAATTCGTGTAACAACTCGTAACCGTGAACAAATGCGTCAGATGATTATGCGTGGACCTGACAAGCACCCTGGTGTTAACTACGTTATTGATGGCAACAAGCGCCGACGTAGGATTAACGAAAGAAGTCGTCTAATTAACGCTGGATTCCGATGCCACAACCCTGAATGTACAGAAGAAACAACTCAAAGATTTGACCTGCATCAAGTTTTGCCTGCTCCAAACTTCCTACCAGGAGTGGTAGTCAAGAAGTTTGTATCTCGTGAAGAAGCAGTTGCTGGTGGAGAAGAGATGGTAACATATGCTATAGACGAATCTGCTACAATTGCAAATCTACGTGGAGAAGATGTTGATGGTAATCCTCTAGCAGAGGATGACCCAAGAGCGATTCTACACCACCGCTGGAAATTTGAATTGGCAAACCCTGATACAGCATTCCCTGAGCACTTAGAGGTCACATGTCCTCATTGTGGAAGCCCAATGAATGAGTGGGGAGAGAGAACTAGAGTCGAAGACCGCTTATCCACTGTCGACATGAATGGCAATCCAAAACCAGGTATGATTGTTGAGCGTCACTTAATCGATGGCGATGTTGCAATCTTCAACAGACAACCTTCTCTTCACAGAATGTCAATGATGGTACACGAGGTTAGAGTGATGGAAGGACACACATTCAGATTTAATCTGGCAGTTTGTACTCCATACAACGCCGATTTCGATGGTGACGAAATGAACCTTCACGTAATTCAAGGTGAAGAAGCTCGTGCAGAAGCAAAGATTCTGATGCGTGTTCAAGAGCACATCCTAACTCCAAGATACGGTGGTGCTGTTATCGGCGGTATTCACGATCACATTTCGGGAGCATACCTGTTGTCAAGACCAGACACTAAGATTTCCAAGCGCAATGGTCTGGAAATGCTAGGTAACATTGGTTATACTGGTAAACTTCCAAAGGTCCACAAGGGCCCTGAGGGAGAATACTTCAACGGAGAAGATTTGGTTTCAGTAATTATTCCTGAAAACATCCACTTGAGATTTAGAAGCCGTTCAAATGACGATGTCGTTGTTAAGAAAGGAAAGGTTTCAGGTACTCTAGATAAGCGTGCAATCGGTGCTGAAGACGGACGATTGTTGGATGCCATCGTTCAGACTAACGGCCCATCGGAAGGAGCGAAGTTCCTAGATGAGTTCACACGTCTGTCAATCGGAGCATGTACTTCTCTTGGTTTCACTACTGGAATCGATGATGAAGACCTATCTGCTGAAGCACTAAGTGAGATTGAAAGGCATAATGCTGAAGCACGTGCTGAAGTCCGTGCTGAACTTGAGAAGTTTGGTAAGGATGGCCGAGGATATGAGACACGACCTGGAAGAACTCCAAAGGAGACTCTAGAAGAGAACATCATGGTCATCTTAGATCAAGGCAAGCAGGCTGCTGGTGACGTTGCTAAAGAAGAATTGAACCATCCTGGTAATTCTAACGCCGCTGTTGGAATGGCAATTTCTGGAGCAAGAGGTTCAATGGATAACCTGACTATGATGGCAGGTAGTATCGGTCAAGCAAAGGTACGTGGTGCTCGCTTAGAGCGTGGTTACCACCAGCGTGTTCTACCTCACTTCAAGCGTGGTGGACTGGGTGCAACCGAGAAGGGATTCATCTCTTCTTCATTCAAGCGTGGTCTTGAACCAACAGAGTTCTTTATGCTATCAGTATCTGGAAGAGAATCACTGGTTGATACAGCGGTTCGTACCAGTAAATCAGGTTACATGCAGCGAAGATTGATTAACGCAATGGATGATTTGAAGGTCTTCGATGATGAGAAATTATCTGTAAGAAACACTGCAGACAGAATTATTCAGTTCTCGTATGGTGAAGATGGAATTGACCCTAGCCGTGGTGTACACGGAAAGCCATTCAACATCGATGTAGTAGTAGATGAGGCTCTAGGAACTGATGGCCCAACAAAGGTAAGCAATGAAGAATACATTGACAGAGGTGACAAGGAATTCGACCTTGGATACGATGAGGGTGATTCTGAAGCAGCTGCAGGAGGTGTTTTGTGATGGTAGTAAAGAGCGCAACCAAGAAGAAATTAATGGACATGCTTGTTCCTGAGGAATTTGCTCACAAGTTGGCAGACGACCGAAAGTGGGATGACGTTAAGATTCTAACAGCACAAGAGATTGCTCAGTTCTGTGAAACTGACTCAGACACCGCCGCAAGAATTCATGGAATTATTTCTGGAGCAGCATCGCCAAGCCGAGATTCTACTAGTGATAACTCTGCAACAACTTCGGTCCGACTACGTAGGGGTACTCGCCGCCGCCGTACTGCAAAAACAGTACAGGAACTGGAAGCTTATACTCCAGAATTGAATGATGCAGGAATCCCTAAAATCTACGATGATGAATTGGCTGAAGATCCAGTTTTCAAATCAATCAAGGCTGCTGCTGATGCTGCTGGAATCAAATTCTCCCAGCAAACAATCCATGACTTGACAGAAGCTGTTCATAACAGGGACAAGTCAAAGTTAACCAAGAAGCAAGCAGAAGCATTGGTGGCAGAAGCAGGAAAGGCTAGAGAAATGGCTCTAATTGACCCGTATGAAGCGGCAGGAATTATCACTGCACAGTCTATTGGAGAACCAGGTACGCAGATGACTATGCGTACTTTCCACTATGCGGGTGTTGCAACAGTAAACGTTACACAAGGTCTTCCAAGGATTATCGAAATCGTAGATGCTCGTAAGGTTCCAAACACTCCAACTATGACTATTCGTTTAGAAGGAGAAAACAGTAAGTCCGCTGATGCCGCTAAGAAATTGGCAGCAGCTATTGAAATTACAACAACTGTAAACATCGCTGACATCGATACCGATGTTGCACAGAGAAGACTAGTTCTGAAGTTGAAGAAGGGTAACCTAAAGCAGAAAGGAATGACTCCTGCTGAAGTCAAGGACAAGTTAGAACGTGCTCTAAGGCTATATGTTGAAGCAGACAAGGAAAAGAATCCTTCAACTCTGACTTTGATTCCAGGTATTCAAACCGAAGAGGATATGAAGACTTTAGCCGAGAATCCACCTTCTTACACTGAACTTCTACAATTAGAAGACAAGATTAGAGATATGCGCTTGAAAGGAGTTCCTAATGTTGAGAGAGCTAACGTTCAATTAGACGATAAGACTGGTGAGTATTATCTTTCAACTATTGGAAGCAACTTATCAAGGATCTCAGATATGGATGGAATTGACAGGTCTAGAACCTACACAAACAATATCATCGAGATTTACGAATATCTAGGAATTGAGGCTGCTCGCCAAGCAATTGTCAATGAATTGCAAGCAACTCTAGATGGAGCACGCTTGGAAGTAGATGTTCGCCACTTGCTAATGGTCTCTGATGTTATGACCAGTGAAGGAGAAGTACGTGCTATTGGACGTCACGGTGTTTCAGGAACTAAGCACTCTATCCTCGCTCGTGCTGCGTTCGAAGTTACCGTCAATCACTTGCTAAAGGCAGGTATTATCGGAGAAAGAGACAACCTAACTGGTGTTGCTGAGAACATTATCGTTGGTCAGCCAATTAGCTTAGGTACTGGTTCTGTGGAATTGTATTACATCCCAGAGTGAATTCAACATTGAGAAGCAAAATTGTGGAGGAATGAAAAATGGACATAAGTAGACAACTAAAGATTGCAAGTACTACGGGTAAGTTATTGTTTGGTCAACGCCAAGCAATTGATGCATGTGCTAAGGGAGATGCCAAGTGCATCGTACTAGCTGCCAACTGCCCTCAAGAGTATATAGATAACCTTGCTGCGAAGCACCCAGAAGTAACTATGCACCGTACTTTAATAGTTAACAGAGACCTTGGTGTTGCATCTGGAAAACCGTTCAGTGTATCGGCTATTACAGTGATTGATGCTGGCGAATCGGACTTGCTAACTTTGAACAGTAACCTAGAGTGAAACTAAAGACGGTTTCACCTTAGAGGGCATATGGCCCTTGACATGGTCGCCGTACTAAGGAGGTTGAGCGTCAGCATTGACACAAACTCACCTCCGCTCACATCTCCAGGGGTAATATCTTGGTTTGGAAGATTATTTGATGTCACTCCAGAGCAATCTAATCTTGGAATGAAGGAGGGAATGGAGTTATGGGGTACAGGTCAAGGCTTTGCTCCACTGGATTTGGCAGGTGTAGAATCTTGGTTATTTGATGCGCCAAGAGGTGACCATTTGATTATTGCAGAGCGTAAAATAACCTTTGATGCCGACAATGCCCCCACTAGAGAAGGCCGAAATTTGGTTATTTGGACGCTTAACGATATTGCAGCATTCATCGGTTACGCAGTCATTGATGGTAGACTGCAAATATTGGATGAAGAAATAGAAACCGAAGAAGATCAAGAAACACCATTGTTTTCAGGCAAGGGTCCATTCGCTTTGAAGCCATCAAATGATTTCTCAGTTTTAGAGGAAAAAGGACTTGATGTTTCGATGGCCAAACCAGTACTTGTTCCTGCCAAGCTGCACAAAGTAACAGGACTATTGAAGGGTCCCGGAGAAGATGAAATTTGTCGTTGGATATTGAACTGTGGGGGATTACATATTTTGCATGATTTTGAATTGCTTGAGCGTTCTCCAATGCTTAACCATGTCAAATTAGAAATAAATCCTAAGCCCGATTTTTCTGATATACTTTCAGAAAGACGTTCTCATTCTGACGGAATGGGTGATTTGTTACACTGGTGGACTTTTGATAATGATACTAAAAATGTAGATACATACGATGTGTTAGTACCTGCTCACAAAGGCTTGGATGCGATGGGTTCTGAATGGATTTTGGATGGAGTTTCAAACAAGTTACATCTGAACTATTAGACAAAGGATTCATGACCTTCAATCATGACCGTCTGGCATGCGCAATCGTGGAATGTTGACCTTGGCAATTATCGCAATTTTGCTAGGAAGTTTGATTCCTATCTCGAATGATGTGGAATTAGAAGATTTGAAACAGAAATCATTTGCTAATTCTGAGCCCGAATTATTGATTCAAGCAGGTACTTCTACTGGCCACGTAAATGGTACAGGTATTGGTGCAATACCAAACGGTTGGGTTATTGCAGGCGACACTAAACACTCTCTGAATTTCGGTTCGACCCAGTTACAGGCTACTTCTCCATACAATGGCCAACTGGATGCTGACACCTATGTGGCAGCAATAGATGAACAAGGTACTTGGCTTTGGGCAGCAATGCCAGATGCTACACAGGGACTGACATTATTGCAAACAATGGAAGTAACAATGGCAGGAGATACATACATCGCTGGTCTAATTTTTGGAACTGTAATATTCGGCTCATCTCCTAACTCACCAGTTTTGACTACGCAAAATGGAGCTGGAGATGGTTTCGTTGCTAAGATAGACCCTACAGGTCAATGGGTTTGGGCAGCCTCATTCAATACCGCTGGTGGCACAGGCAATTTTAGCATAATTTCTGGGGTTGCTGAATCATTTTCAGGAAATGTGATCGTTTCAGGAGTCCATCAGGGTTCTACTGATTTTGGAGGCATAACAGAAGTCAGTCCCGATAATGAGTTATTCCTGGTTGAACTTGATAGAAATTCAGGTGCTACTAACTGGGTAGTTACAGCCGGTGGAATCGGAGACGACGAAGGAGGAGCAGTAGGTGTTGACTCCATGGGTAATATTTGGCAGACAGGCTCAACTACTGGTTCATTTACTGAGAATGGAATGACACATCAGGCTGTTAGTCAGCGTGATACAATTCTAATCAAGTGGAGTCCATCAGGAGTTGCTCAAAATATTATTGGATTCTCTAGTGCTGCTTCTGAAATCAACTTACCAGATGATTTGCTAATTACATCAAATGATGATGTGATTGTTTCAGGAGTATTTTTGGGTTCAATGGATGCAGGAAATCAAAACATATTGTCTGACAAGGGTAACGGAGATGCTTACATCGTTAAAGTCCTAAAATCAGGCACTACATCTTGGGCTACTAGCGCAGGAGGCAGTAGCGCTACAGAGAGGGCATCGTCAATTGCTCAGACTTCTACGGGAGATTTCATTGTTGGTGGTTTAATTTCAGGTTCTACTGATTTTGGAATTCATGTTGCAAATACTAATGGCGGACTAGACCTATACATGGCAATGCTCGATTCTAACGGTAATTGGGATTGGGTGGAAAACCTAGGTAGTACTGCAGATGATTTGTTTGCCGGAGTTGCAGTCAATATGACTGACATTCCAGCTGCCTTCGGTTCATTCCAAAGCACGATCAACAAAGGAACACAGTCCGTAACAAGCAGTGGTGGATTAGACCTAGTTATTTGGGCTCTTGACCCAGTAAATAACGCTGACAAGGACAATGACGGTGTGAATGATTTGACAGACAACTGTCCAAACACAAACAACCCTCTTCAGATTGATTCAGATTTGGATGGCGATGGGGACGAGTGCGATTACGATGATGATAATGATGGAATTACTGACAATTCCGGTGACGACTGTCCTCGTGGTGGTGCTTGGAACTGGACTAGTGATTCTACCACAGATTTTGACAACGATGGTTGTAAAGATTCTAGCGAAGACAACGACGATGACAATGATGGCGTTGATGATGATGACGATGGTTGTTTGAGTTCTTACGCTCCTCCAAGAAATTGGTGGGTTTCAGACTCTACTAACGATTTAGATGGCGATGGATGTAGAGATGCAGATGAAGACTATGACGACGATGGTGATGGTTTCGATGATGCTGCTGATGATTGTAACAAAATTGCAGGTACCTCGACTTTAGGAACGTATACAGGATGCGTTGATAGCGATGGTGACGGTTGGGCTGACCTAGAGGATACTTGCCCTAACACTGCAGGTAATTCCACTTTGGGCGGCACCCTAGCATGTCCTGATTCTGATGGTGATGGCTGGGCAGATTCTGATGATGACTTACCTGATGATCCTACTCAATGGATTGACACAGATGGCGATGGATATGGCGATAACCAAGAAGGCAACACGCCAGACCACTGTCCTACCATTTCGGGAACTTCTGTTCTTGATAGATATGGATGCCCAGACCCAGACATGGACGGATATTCCTCTGCTGATGATGATTGGTCTGTTGGAGATGGTGCTGATGCATTCCCTACTGATGATACCCAGTGGTCTGATTGGGATGAAGATGGCTTTGGAGACAATTACGGAAACCTCTCATGGATAGACCGCAACCAAAACTGGCCTGGTGAATATTATCAATACGCTAGAGACCAAGATGCCTGTCCCACTCTACCAGGTAATTCTTGGCAAGACGATATCCTAGGATGTCCGGATAGTGACGGAGACGGTTGGGCTAATTTCATGGATGCTTTCCCTGCAGACCCCAACGAATATCTTGATTCAGATGGCGATGGAATCGCTGATGGATATGATGAGTGCCCAGACTTCTATGGTAATTCAACTGAGGATGTTGAAGGATGTCCTGACTTTGATGGCGATGGATGGGCTGACCCACCGACAGGAACCGATTGGAACCCAAGTGACTCAACTCAATGGGCTGATTCAGACGGAGATGGATATGGTGACAACCCAGAAGGTACGAATCCAGATTCATGTGCAAATGAATCGGGTTACTCATTCCAAGGAGGAATTCTTGGATGCTTAGATTCAGATAACGATGGTTGGGCTGATCTAATCGATGCCTTCCCTGAAGAATCATCACAATGGAACGATACTGATGGTGATGGATTCGGTGACAATCTAAACGGTAAGGATGCTGACGAGTGTCCTGATGTTGCAGGAGTAGCAAAACAAAACGGATGTGAGGCAGTAGTTGAAGAATCATCGGGCAGCAGTATTCTCAAGTATGGCGGTATTTCAGTAGGAGTAATTCTTGTACTAATCGTTGTGGGCCTGCTAATCATGCGTTACAGAGATAGTGAAGGTGAGCAAAAGGATTGGAATCAAGGAGTGAAAATGCCAGACATGTCTGCTCAGCCAGCAATGCCGAATATGTACGCTCAGCCAGCTTTGCCAGATATGTCAGCTCAACCGGCTTATGCTCAGTACCAGCAACCAGTTGCAACTCAACCTGCTATGCCGGATATGACTGCACAACCAGTCTATCCACAATATCAGCAACCAAGTGTTCAGCCAGTTGTACAAGCAGCGTCTCCTGACCCTGCAGCACTGCCTGGCAATCAAGCGGTTGTGCCTCAACCTGCAGCACCTGCCGCTCCGACAATGTATGATGTTGGAACCATGCGTAGTGATGGCAATGAATGGTTAGAGTATCCTGCTGCAAGTGGCGCATGGTACATGCGTGATGCGACCACACGTCAATGGGTACGCAAGATTTGAGGTTGAAATCGATGGTTGAAGTCGTCCTATTAGGCTCGGCTCAAGATGGTGGAGTACCCCAAGTTGGTTGTGATTGCTGTATTGACTTGGAGCAAAGATATCCTGTGTCAATTGGATTAACCGATGCAGAAGGCGGCAAGCATTTGTTTGAGGCAACACGACATTTAGGCGACCAGTTGAGAATTTGGGGCTGTAATTCAGTAGAATCAGTATTTCTAACTCATGCACACATTGGTCATGTCGATGGTCTTGGCCTGTTTGGTAAGGAAACAATGGCGGCAAAAGGTGTCAATTTGTATTGCTCAAAGATGATGCTTGATCTCATCGAGAGAACTCCACACTGGTCTGCACTGCTATCTGATGGAGTATTCATCCCTAGAGTAGCAAGTGTGTATCAATTACCAGGAGTAATTGTTGAAGCGATTGAAGTTCCACATCGTGATGAGTTGTCAGATATGCATGCATATCTAATCAAAGCAGATAAGACTCTGCTATTCTTACCAGATCACGATACATGGCAGGAAACATTGCGAGGTCATGATTTGAGAGCTTGGTTAAATCATTTTGAAGTAGACATTGCTCTAATTGATGGTACCTTCTACAGTGCAGATGAACTCAAGCACCGTGACCAAAGCAAAGTCCCACATCCACCTGTTGAGCAAACTCTCCAGATGTTAGGTGAACGAAGAGAAGGAGATGGCGAAGTAGTATTCATTCACTTAAACCACACAAATCCGTTGTGCAGAGATGTGACTCCGGTAACCGAATTAGGCTGGAAGGTTGGCAAAGAAGGGATGTCATTCAACCTCAGTTAAATCGTGGCTGACGTATTTGAGATAAGTTGCAGACATTGTAATTTCTTCACCGTTATCACCATTTACTGGAGTGGCTGTGTTAACATTTACATTGACATTAAACACGATTTCTCCACTTTCCTTTTCAACCGTAAGAGAATCAATAGTAGCCTGTTGTTTTTCGTATGTATCTGTCTGTGAAAAACCACTCCATGTAGAGAAACCACCGAGTGAATTTTCACCGCAATTTTGTCCTGAGAGATTATCCAAATTCCATACAATGAATTCCATTGGCACATCAGATGAATCATAGGATGAATCAACATCATCACATTGCTCGCCGAACCCTCCTTCATTTGATTCCGAATAATTCAGCATGAAAGTTACCTGAATCACGTCAGCAGGAATGTCGAAATAGAAACTATTGGTTGAACCGTCACTGATTAGGATAGTTTCTTCCGAATATGAGTATTCAAAATCTACAGTTAAATTCCACATTGAATCAGGGTTAGGGCTCGATGAACTATCATCGTCAGGTGCGAATGTTTGATAGGATGTTTCTAGGCCAACTACAACAAAAATCAACGCAAGAGATGCACCTACTGCAAAAATCCGATCTGTAGGAATTGTAATCCTTCCAAATGGGTAGGGATTTGATTGGTCTCTTTTCGCACAGTATGCGAAGTGAACCACAAATGCTGCACCCATTCCTGGTACAGATGGGAACACATATTCACCAAATCCAAGAACAGTCCAAACTAGAACTCCCAGTAAAGCAGCGACCATCATTGAAATCGTATGCTTTGAATCAGGCTCATAGCCAGCCATTCTTATCAAGATGAGAGGGACAAATATTCCTCCAAGGCCGTAAACAGCGAATACAACTAGGGCGAATACTGAGTCGCCAAATCCGGGGAATTGTTGACCTACAACAGAAATAGCAGTTGCAAATGCAGCGATTAACACTGTTACTGACTTAGTTATACCATGATCTTGACTCCACTCAGGTTTGATGTCATCAGTAATTGCAGCTGTACATGCTAGTACTTGACTGTCTGCAGTTGACATAGTTGCAGCGAAAATCGAAGCGAGAATAACTCCTCCAAGAATTGGGTCAAGACTTTGAGCAAGCATAGGTAGGCCGGCTTCAGCCTCATTTACTGAGAGTATACCATCGAAAATAGCACGACATGCTAGACCGATGATGAACATCAGAGCGATAAATGGAGTCTGCCAGACGAAGAACCAAATCATTGCTTGTTTTCTATCTGAGTCATCATTCAGAGTCATAACTCTAGAGACAACTTGCGGTTGTCCCGCAACTCCTAAGCCACCCAAGAAGAATGCAGCAATCCACAAAGTAACTCCAAATTTCAGTCCAGATGGATAGACATTGACCATGGTTGAATCAATCTCAGTCAACTTGTCATGAAGTCCTAAAAAACCTCCTACCTCGCCCAATGCAACAATACACAGAATAGTAGAACCAACTATCATAACTGAGGATTGAGCAGCATCAGTCCAAATCGAGGCTCTGATTCCTCCTGCATAGCAGTAAGCAACGACTAGAACAAATCCAATCAGTATACCCGTAATTTCAGACCAACCAAGCATTGAATTGAGTGCAACACCACCTGCAGTAAGTTGTGCTGCAGCATAGATTGCTAAGAAAAATACTGAAAGAATCGCTGCTAATCTCGCTTCAGGTGCTCCTTTCTTGCTTGCAACTAGAGAAGATAATGAGCGTAAGTTTCTTTCTTGACCTTCTTTCTGAATATACTTGTATAACCAAATCCAAGCAAATAGTTGCCCGAATGTTGAAAATACAGCAATCCAAATTGCAGAATACCCTTGCACGAAGATAAATCCAATGAAACCAATGAACATGTATCCGGAGTTCCATGTACTTACTGCAGATAAAGCGGCAAGAGCAGGGTGCATGCCACGTCCAGCAACCAAATAATCGTCAGTAGTATCTTTCTTTACACGTATACTGGCTATACCAACGCCAGCAAAGAAGAGCATAAATGCGAGAAATGAGATTAGAATCAAAGTCTCGTCATCTAACCAATTCATTACCATCACATCGGCTTCAAGTTAGAACTTCGAGTAGTCGGTCTTGTTCAGCAGCTCTTCGCAGTTCCATTGCAATCCTTCGGCCTGACGACATAGGCTTTCGCCAAGTTGCATTTCCGTAGGGATGTCCAACTGAAACGTGAACATTTGTTCCGCCACCCACACGAGGTGCGACATCATAAATTGAGTAATTCATGTCCTTGTCAATGCAGGTTTGAAGACAGAATGGACCGATGATCCCAGGGTCGTAATGTTCCTTGGAGGCGGTGATGAATTTCTCACCTAACTCGAATGCTTTCTCGAGTAGAGATTCCCTAATTGTCGCAGTGTTGTGTCCGACAACTGTCATCTCAGGAATTTGTTGGTGAGCAGGCATTGTCATCTGTTGAGGGGCAGGAAGTCTAACATGTCCATCAAGAGAAGACTCGAATCTCCAATCGACACCAAGAAGTTCCAATTTAGGCATGTCCTCTTCGAGTGGACTGTAGAAGAAATTTAGATTGAACACAGGTCCAATTACATATCTCTCAATTCTTGCACCATCAAGGCTCTCTTGGTCAATTGTACCTTCCTTCAAAAGAGTTTGAGATTTCTCAACGTATTCCTCATATGATGCACAAGTAAAGAATCCTCTCTCCAATTTCTTCTGAGCGTGATGTAGTTTCACGATAACCAAGCAATCGATGTCTTGCGGGTCTTCGATAGCTTCTGGGTATGGCAAACCAGCCTTGTCTAGAATCCAGTAGTAATCTTGGTCTTCAGTTCTTTCTTCCATTCTGAGCATATTTCTTGAACCAAACATAGGCACGTGGAAGTTGTTTTCTACATCATCAATGCTAGAGTACGAAGTGAATGATCTGTTAGGAATGTAAACAACATTCCTCTTACGCATTTCACTCTGCATTGCTGGATTCATTACATCGTTAAATGAGTCCATAATGATTGATTTGTCGACCATTCCTCTACGAACTCTACCCGAGGATGTTCTCTGAGTTTTGAAGTATTCAGAATAGGTTTTTTCACGTCCCTTTTGGCAGTAAGCCACAGTTGGAAAACCCTCTTCAATTGCTCCATCGCAAATATCGAGGGCCGAATGACTGGCAGACATTCCAACACGCAATTTTAGGCGGTCATAGTCTTCGATAATCGATGCGATTTCATCTTTGCCTATCATGATGAACCTCTCCCTAATTGTGCTTCAATACTTGATGGCCTTTGAATTTAGTCAAAACGTTGCAACTGCATCAATTCCTCGGTAGAGAGGGTATCTCCACTCATCAATTTAGACATCAAGTCTTGGACTTCTCCACGTGCACCTCTTTGGTTTTCACCAGTTGAAGTGCCTTGCATAGCACGAAGAATGTCTTGAATTGAGTGCAGACATCTTAGTGAAACAATGTAGAAATGATGAGCTTTATCCGCTTCCTTCTTTGATTTTCGAAGTTCACGGTGCGCATCTTCCGCCAGTTCTCTCTGTCGGTCGACTTCTTTGTTCCACTGAAGCATTAGATCGTGCGCTTCTTGTGCAGCCTTTGCAGCCTTTTGGACTTCGATGTGGGCTTCTTCTTGTTCGACCATCGCTTCCTTGAGAATTCCTCTTGCTTCCTTCAACTCACCATTTGAATCTTCTGAAGCTTGCATATCTCTAATTTGAGCACGAATTTCCTTCATGCGCTTCATAACTTTCTTTTCATTCTGACCAAGGTGCTTACCCATCTCCATTTCACGGTCAAGCCTGTCAAACTCTCTCTTCAGTGAATGAACTGTGACCTTGCGTTCTCGGCGGCCTCGATGACCAGGTTCTCGCTCGTCTTTGTCAGAGCGCTCAGAATCAAGCATTGATTTTGCTTTCTTGACTTTCTTATTGGCTTCATTACGAACAGTTTTCTTTTCGCGCACTAATTCATTCATTTGTTCACGAATCTCGCGCTGTTGGCGGACATTTTGGATTAGTTCACGAACCTCGGCATTCAGTTCGTTTCTTATTACAGTGTGCTCCTTAGTTCGTGAGTTCCATTCATCACGAGTATTGCGGTACTGCGTAGCCTTTTGGTTAACCAATTTGCGCTTAACTTCCAAAGTGTCCTTCAATTCTGCCATTATCCATCGCACCTGTTCGCCTTGTACTCCCGTACCTTCAGCGGCAGACCGACTGTCCTATCCCATTTGAAGCCTCCCTACGGGAGGCATTCACAAAAATGGAAGAATTGCTTCTCTTGCCTTGGATAATTTAAGTCTCGCTTTACCTAAATTCCCATCATTTGGGCATTGAATAACGATGCAATGGCCTGTTTCCAACCTGGCTATCACTACCGTAGATTCTTCGCCCACTACAGTTAGTAATTCGCTATCAGGATTAAGATCCATAATTTCATTCATTACAGTAGGCTTGAATTGACTGGAGGTTCTCTCAATTGTAAATCCCTCAGTATCCAACAATGCAGCTGAAAGAATGCATTCATTGTCGACTAAATCTGCAATGATAGTGTTTCCCACACTAAGCCTGAGTAATTGGAAGGTCATGACTATTTGCATTAAATTTTACCGCGCATAACATAACCTAAGCCAGCATTATAGTATCCCTCTAGAGTAGAAACTATTTCTAAGTCTCTTCTTCTATAGAATTCAATAGCGAATTGATTATCTCCTCTAACCTCTAATTGAATTTCTGAATGACCATCACTTCGGGCAGCCTCAACTAACATGTCCCAGGCTTGTGAACCGAAACCATTTCCTTTGTAATCCGAATCGATTGCAAACGCTACAACTCTCACTCTTTTTTCATTGAATTTATTTGCCCACAGCAATCCTCTAATCATATTGTTGGAATCCAGCAATACAAGATTTCCTCCCCATTCAGGAATCGGTAAACTCTTCACCGAGGCTTCTACGTATCTTTCTCCGGTTTGGTCGAAGAATAATTGCTTGATTAGTTCAATAGTTCCTTTATCGAGTGACTTAGGACTAGGCCCCAAACACCATCTAGCATCCATTGAATCGTGATGGGCCACATCATTTTCATTCTTTCTTCTTGAATTGGCCTCTAGATCCTCGATGAGCAGACAGGTCACCCATCTTGCGCATACCCGCTTTCTTTGAACTGACCTTTCTTGTTTTCTTTGAAGATGATTCTTGGTTCATCCCTGACAATAATCCCGAAATATCCCCAAGAGTCATAGGGCCAGAATCTTGTTTTGGTTTCTTACCTTTGCCGCCTTTGCGGTTTCCTTTGTTCCTGTTACTGGATTGAGAACTAGATTTACGCAACCAAGCATCTAATCTTCCCGCTTCTCTTCGAAGTTTATGCATTTCTCCGCGTCTTTGCCTCAGGGCTTTCTGAATATTATGCACTCGTCGGTCGTAAGAACCAACTTCTTTGGAATTAATGCTCTTATCCTTCAATAGAGGTTCCTGTTCCAACAACTTTGAAGTTGCATCATCGTGTTTGGTTTCGTAAATTTTGAGTTTCTTAATTTCTTCTTTTTGTTGTTTGACAAGTTGAATGAATTTTTGATGTAATTCGCTTGCTTCCCTAGCTTTACCATTCATCGCTTGAAGTTCCATAAACCATGAGAATTGTTCTTTTTCTTTCTTTAATGAAGGAACTCTGTGAATGTCAAGTTCCTCGGTCAATCTAGAGTAAACCTTGGAAAGTTCATCTTCAATCATGTGAATTGGTAAGATGACATCAGAGTTGATTTTGTCCCTCTTTTTCTTTATTTCATCAATTTCAGAATTTCTACCCTTTAGTCCAACGATAATCGCCTTGTGTTCCTTTCTCAAATCTGAAGTTTCCTCGATTACTCCACGCATGGCCTTTGCCATTCTAAGATTGGACTGCCTTTCAACTTCCAATGCATCGATACGTCGGTCTAAAGCATCCATTTCTGCACGAGTTTTTTCCAGCATGTTTTGAACAGTATCGTTTGTTTTATCTCTTAGGTCGTGGAATATATCCATCGGTTCCAAATCTTTCAATCTCTCTGAGTCAACGGTCTCGCAAATTTCTTTCCAAGTTGAACCATTTCCAAACATGACGGCTGCTCTAAGCAACTCATTTCGAATTCTTAGTTCTCCTTCAGCACGAACTACGCGACACAAGTCGTGATCAGTATCAAACGGGTCTTCGATAGCCAAGTGATGTTCTCCCATCCTTGGAGGATTTTCCTTATCGTCGTTTACAATATCTAATGCGCTTGGATTTTCATTCATCCAACCTTTAGAATCCCGAGTAATTGATTTGCCATTTCTTATCGAAACAATGGAATTATCCCAATCTCTTGTGGCAAAGTTTGTGAAGAAAGAATGCAAAAGATTCGGTAGTTCAGAATCTGATTTTGTATTCAGGGTATTTTCTGAGTTGATGGTGATGTCATATTCAGAATCATCCAGTTGAATAACTACTCTGTCCTCTCCTGATTGGAGGTTTGCAACAACTCCTTGGCTTAGTAAGTGGTCGATAACTAAAATTGACCAAGCATATGAAGAAAGTGTCCCATTAACAGAATCTGAAAGGTTTCTATGAAGTGCCCAATGCTTTACACATATGGCTAATTCTTTCACTCTTGAATCCGCTTTAGCATAACTGGACAGTAATCTCGTATTGTGTAAAGCAAGTGTATTGTTTATTGAGATATCAACGTGTAACCCACTTCTAGGGTCTACGAATTTAACAATAGGAACCTTGGCCCTAGATATAATTTGTACATTCTCCATTCCTTGGCCACGAAGGATCCCACCAATTTTCTTTAGGATTTTTTTATCATTGGCGTCTGGAATCTGTAGACAGAGATCGAAATCTCCACCCTTTAGTGATAGGCCACTTTCAGCAGACCCAAACTTAGATAATTTTGAGCCTTGGAACTTTGAAGCAATACTCTTTTTCAGGTGATTGAAAAGACTCTCTCTACGCTTTATGTCACTATTGTGAATTCTATGGTTTGAGACAGTATATTGCAATGGCTTACTGAATCCTTCCAATGCATCGGAAGACGGTTCTGAAATCTCTAGGGAATTTTTCAAATGAGAGTGTAAATATTGGAATTTGTTTACATTTTCAGGTGATAGCCCAGTTACCTCACACCTGTCACTCATTCTTCCTCAACTCCTAGGTCCTTGTTTTGACGAGATTCCTTTTCGATTTTGCGTGTTCGAGCAATTGCCTTGGAAGATTGGCCACCATTCCTAACTCGATTAGCATCAATCAATAAATCATCAAAATCATCATTTTCAACTCTAACTTTCCAGAATTCAAGAGCATCTTGACTGGATGAAAGAGCGTTAGAGAGGCGCATTGTACGAGACTCAGCTCTAGTCCTTGCACCTTCCCATTTCATGAAAGATTCGTGCATCTCTTCATTTGACTGTGCTAATTCTACCATAGCATCATGTGCCTTTTGGGCGGAATCTAGTAGTTTACGTGCTTTATCACGAGAATCTTTCATCTCTTTCACCAATGGTTGTGAGGCAGTTCTCTCTTCCACCCATTCTTCATGTTCCTTGATTAAATTCTTCATCTCATTGATGAATTTCTCTTCAGTTTTGTGCGTACCTGCACTAGTTTCTAGTTGATTCTCTAAAGACTGAAGTTTTGCAGATAATTTTTCCTTCGCCCATTTAGGATCTGGGTTTTTCATTCCACCCTCGGAAATCAATTGTTCGCGAATTTCATTTGAGCGCTCGAACAATTCACGGGCTTGCTTTTGTGCAGAGTCCCTTTCATTCTTTAGACTAGCAACTTTGGAGTTAATTTTGTCTCTTTCTTCCCTAGCAGATTTCGCTTTAGGTTCTGCATCGATTAATTCCTCTTTTCTTTCCTCTAAATCTTCAGGAATAATTTCAGCAAGACGCTCTCTGCGATGCAAAATTGCTTGCGCCAGAAGTTTTGGCGAAACCGCGAGTAGGTCGTTTGCATCCATTGGAATCACTGCGCCCACCCAACTCTCTTGGATAAAGGCTACGACCCACCCTATAGGGTGGGTGAATGTGAAAAACCCCCTAGCCCCGAGGGTATTACATGCGACGAGCCATAATGGTTGCATTTTTGTTGTCAATGGCTCTTATTCCATTGGCACAAGGGAATGGCGGAGTAATTGATTCCGTGACCATTATTGGGAATAACGAAATCGGTGAAGGTCCAATCGAAGTTAACATCACCTTAGTTGGAGTTGGTGGCGCTAATTCCGCTTCTGTGAATTGGAGTGTTACATTAGCAGATATGGAAGGTAATCTAATCGATTCAGATAATGGAAACGCCCTAGTAAATGATGGAATCGAATATTATGTAGAAACCATGTTGGGTAACGCTCCACTAGGATTATCAAATCTCACAGTTACTATTTCTGGGGACATTGGTACTCCAGGTCAAGATCAATGGCTTGTTCATCATTCAGTAATTCAACGCCTAAGACCTCTTGACATTTCGATTGGCACCCCAATTTTCAACCCAGTTGATTCCCAAGGCGTAGATTCAGGAAATTTGACGATTAATGATGGAGACTACGTAAGGATTGATGTCCCAGTAATCAATGATGGTGATGTTATTTGGAACGGCACGCTTGAACTCGCATTAGATTCATTTTCACTTGACTCACAATCAGTCAATATTAGTGGAGATTCTACAGAGATTTACTCATTCCTGACCAATCAAGTCACTGAAGGAAATCATTTTGTTAACGCTTCATTAGTAGGTCCTGCTGATTCAGAACCTAGCGATGATGTATATGCTGGCCAATTCGAAGTCGGTCCACCTCCATTGCCAGCCTTGGAATTAGAATTAGAACGTTTGAATGAACCAGAGCCGGGGTCACAAATATCTTGGATTTTATCATCTTACAATTCGGGTGAATCAAATTTTACCGGAGAGTTAGTCTGCTTCTTTGATGGAGAACAAGTGTATCTTTCTAACACTACAGTTCTAATCTCTGAAACTATTAATTCGACTATCTCTATGTCTGCTAAACCTGGAGAATTAGTATGCTCAACTCAAGGCGCAAGAACAAGCTTTACCCAAAATGCAACCGATATTGTTTCAATGACTTCAGCAATATTCATCGGAGCAGGGCATTCAACTCCGTCTTTGTTAGGTGGTCCTTGGCATGCTGGGGACGAAATTACTCTCTCACTACTTCTTAGAAATGAGGGGGATGCAACAGGTAGCGCGATGATGCAGATAGAAATTGATGGTGCTACAATGAATGGTTCTTCAACAACATTGGATAAAGGAAAGGCTGGAGAAGTTAGCCATGATTTCTCATTTACTACAGCTGGTGATCATGTAGTTAACTGGACAGTCTTCAGTCCAGATGGAGCAGTAGACACAAATCTTTCAGGTTCAATTCAAATTCCTGTACTCGCATCCCAAGTAATCTCAATTCAGATAGAAAGTGTAGATGCTGCAGAAGACGGCATGGAAATCTCATGGGCAGTAGACTTGTCTGATGGAAGGGAACGTTTGGTGATTCTCGATTTCGGAGTTATCCAAGATGGTTTGAAAGGCGATAGAATCGTTGAAGAGAGAAATTTGTTGCCTGGCAGGACATATGGCTCAATGAACATTGGATTCCAGAGTGGACAGAAGGTTTTCGCAGATGTAGCTGAAAGCGGTTGGACGATAGGATTCGGCTCGTATACAGGCGACGAATTCGATATGCCTCAATACATGATTGCACCTCAAATTACTGTAAATCCATCCACACAGCCCAAAGTTCCTAGTCTCGGCTCTAAAGTTACTGTTTTCTATACTCTAGTTAATTCGGGAGAAGGTAATGTCCCTCAAGGTCAAATTGTGATTACAGATGATGGAGGTAAGATACTAGCCTCAGATGTAAGTCCGGAATTAACTTCCAACTCTATTGATACCAGTTCAATAGTAACATGGCCTGCTGGTGATAATGTCAAGATTACAGTAACATGGCATGTAGGTGGACAATCAGTAAGTGATCAGGTTATGATATCCTCAGAAGTGGTAGAATCATCTGGTGAAGGATTCTCTATCCCATGGGGCGGGATTCTTGGAGGCCTGGTTCTTGGAATGGTCTTGATTTTTGCAATTAGAATCAAGAATTCTCCTAAGGATGAGAAAGTAAAGAAAAAGAAGGACAAAAAATCTCACAAAAAGGATGAGAAGGTCGAAGTTGCGTGTCCATCCTGTGATCGCAGGCTAAATGTTCCTAGAACTTATTCAGGTGGAGTACGTTGTCCAGAATGCGACACAAAATTTGATGTGGAAGGAGAATCAGAAGATGATGATGACTCTGAAGAGCCATCAATTGGAGAATCTGATAGTAAAGAAGAAATCGAAACAGAGCAATTATGGTCGTCATCTAAAGACGACATACTTGCATGTCCAAAATGTGCCCGCAAATTGAAAGTCCCATACGAACGCAGACCAGCAAAAGCAAAATGTCCCGCCTGTCAGACCATATTTGAAGCGAGGGCCGAATGAGGGATAATTATGGTAACCGGGCATTTTCAAGAATTTGAAGACGAATATCTAGAAACTCTATACCAGTTCCATGAAAAGGCTCCTGGGGAAAGAGTACGTAACGGTGAACTCGCCAAATATCTTGATGTCTCACCGGCTTCTGCTACAGAGATGATACAAAGATTAGCAAAGAACGATTTTGTAGATTATGTCCCGTACAAAGGAGCCTGTTTAACACCGAAGGGGCTTGAACATGGTATGATGATGAAGAGAAGGCATCGACTTGCAGAAGTTCTTCTCACTTTATTGCCCTTCGAAGGTGATGTCCACGAAACTGCATGCCGATTGGAACATGCATTTAACGATGAATTGGAGTTATGTATCTCGCTACTCTTAGGAAATCCAGAAATCGATCCTTCAGGAAGCAATATACCTCCAGCGAATTCAAGGATTGCAGATAAATTGAGTGTTAAGTCCAATCTTTCATCTATTCTAGATTTGGAAAATTCACATTCAGGAGAGATAATTTTGATTTTGACAACTTCCGTTGATAGAGATGTTCTCAAAAAATGTGGTGTGGAAGTGGGGTGTGAAATTTCAAGAACTGATGCAGGTCTTTTCTGTGATGGAAAAGAACTTCAGATTACAAATGAGTTAGCTGAAAAAATTATCTTGAGGCGTACTAATGGCTGATGAATTAGATATACTTCGTTCCCGAGAAGAAAAGTTTCATGGAATAGATAGTCAATTTTTGACTGAAGGAATTAGATTAGTACTACTATTACCTGGTTTTTCACTACTATTCTTTTTCGGGGCGTGGGCCTACAAAGGAGTTAGCCCTTCATGGTGGCTAGATAATATTGAACCAACAGTTGGTTTTGATTTGTCTACAGGTTTTACTTTAATTTCATCAACAATACTTATTGGATTTTGTAGCGGATTGTATTTGCATAGATTCCGAGTTAAGTTGACTAGGCAAGTGTTCCGTTCAGAAGTTTATGCGGCTGCTGAATCTCATCGTCCTGTTACCAGTATGCATGGATATTCTTCAGTCGATGGCTTGATTTCTCGTACAATGGCAAGTCACAATACCGCACTTTGGATGGGGATTTTAGCAACATTAATTTCAGGAGCTGTCGCTTTCTTGGATTCGGATTCCAAAATTGCACAGAGAGGACTGCTTGCTAGTGCATCTCTAGTAACTATGGCATTCGGTCAACATTTGTCAACTAGGAATCGCAAATTCAACATGGTTACTGACGATGGTTTATTGTCTGCATATGTTGCTCCAATCCATCCCTCCACTCTGGACATGGCGTACAATGAAATGTTGCGAACACAAATGGATCCATTACTCAGAAGTAAATTCGAAGATTTCTTACAGGACTTTGAGTCATTTTCACGAGAGGAAGTAGATCGAGAGTTCGGTCGTGAGAAATTTTTGATGCTAATGCATAGAAGGTACAAAGGTAGCATCGACCGCTCAACTACAAGTATTGAGTTAACTGAGATTTTAACAGATGAAGGCGTACAATCAATACTAGAGCACAAAGTGTTTAATGAAGGTCTTTGGGATTCCTTATTTGCCCGCTCTATACGTACTAATCCAGCGTTTTATAGATTAATTGAAAGATTAGAACAAGATTTAGCAGTTGGCAAGAAAGTCGATATGGATGGATTATTATTCGATGTTGATTTAGAGAATATAGTAACTGAGAAAGCAAATCTATTCTGCTACATTCATAACTTATCTGACGAAGAAAGGGCTGTTGTATTACGAGTTCATTCCCCGGATTTTAGGCCGCATGATCTGGCATTGAGGTATAATCTTCAACCGGGAGAGCAGTCATGGTGGCCAAATGAAGCAGTCCCTGTTTCTAGTGAAGGCGATGATGACATTATTGGCAGAATGTCTGGATTACTAAGAGATGGAACCATTGCCTGGCAGACTCTTCTACCCGAGCGAACAGGTGAAGCGAGTGTTTCCATCAGATTAGAGAATACTAGTGGCGATTTACTTGTCGGACGTCAGATCAATGTCAGGGTCCGTCCAGAGTTTGTAAATTGGTTACGAAACACAAGTTCTCTTACTTCATATCTCATTGGTAGTATCGGACTTGCAGGCTCAATTATCTTCCAATTAATGGCTGTTTTAGCAACTGCTTGATTCAAATTTCTAATCGTAGCATTGAAATCCAATACGCTGTCGCAGAAACCATGACCGAGCCTGAAAGTCAGGAGCCTCGACCGGATACAGACCTACGGGACCATCTTCACCAGATGGAAGCGAAAGTCCGTAAGTTACGCGATGGAAGAAATAACCACAACGAGCAGGCAAAGCGCTTTGCTGAACAGCGAAATGCAATTCAAGCACAGTACAAAGAGCACCGTGAAAAGTTGGATATGTCTGTAGCTGAAGTCAAGGCTATCAGAGCAGAACAAAATCTGCACAAGAAGCGCAGAGATGCTATTCAGGCACAGATTCGTGATCTAATTGGTCAATCTAAGGCGCAGCGAGGAGATAAAGATAACAAGAAATCCGCCTCATTTGAATTCAATAAGTTGGCTAGCGAGGTCGATAATATGGAAAAGACCTACGAAACTCGTGGGGGTATGTCTTCCAAGAAAGAAAAGGAGACAATGGACAAAATCAAAAATATGCGTCGGCGCATGAAAGAGTTGGAGCCTGAGGTTGAAAAACTTCAACTAATCAAAGTAGATTTGTCAAACCGTGATGAAGCAATTGCTCAGTTAAAGGCTGAAGCCGATGCTGCTCACAAGGAGTTCGTAGAGTGTCTAGAACGTGCTAAGGGCATGAGCAAAGAATTGGATGAATTGTTTGCCCATCGTGATTTCCTGAAGGGCGAAGGAGACCGCTTCCACAAAGAATTCCTAGCGTGCAGAGAAAAAGCGGATGAAGTACATGCCAAGATTACTGAAATGATGAAGGAAGTCAATGAAGCGCGTGATAAACTAAAGATTGCTCGCGAAGAAAGAGAGTCTTGGATAACTGACCACAATGCATCGGTATCAAAAGAAATGAAGACCGGAGCCGAAGATGGAAAAGTTGCAGACTCAATGGTTGACCACTTGCTTAGTGCAGGTTCGCTTACTTTCGGGGGCACAATGTCCGGAGATAGAGCCGGTGTTTCAGGAAAGAAAGGGCGCTCAAACAAGAAGAAAGGAATGCGTCGAGTTGACATGACTGCATCTCGTGGAAGGAAGTGAGATTCTGCTTGGCATTATCATGGCCGGGGGCCGAGGCACCCGTCTGATGCCATTGACTGCTAACCGACCTAAACCGATGGTACCAGTTCTTGGAAGGCCAGTAATTGACTATGTCAAGGATGCAATGGTTGCAGCAGGTTTGTCACAAATAATCGTAACTACTGGTCATCAAGGTGAGCAGTTAGTTTCCCATGTTAGTACATGGGGTTCTCAGAGTAGAGTCAATCAAGAGGACTCTCCAATGGGTACTGCAGGTAGTGTCAAATTACTATCGGATGAATTGACAGAAACCTTTGTTGTCGGTTCAGGAGATTCTGTGGCATCATTCGATATTGTAGATTTATTGGATGCACACCGAAATTCTGGTGCTAAGGTTACCATGGCACTTTGGGAAGTAGAAGATCCTACTGAGTTTGGAATAGTGGGCCTTTCAACAGAAAATCAAGGAGAAATCGATTCAAGCCTTTCGCAAGGATACATTGCTAAATTCAAAGAAAAGCCAACCTCTGAGGAGGCATTTTCTAATCTTATTAATGCAGGATTATACATCATCGAACCGGAAGTTATGGATTTGGTCCCTGAGGGAGAAAAATATGATTTTTCTAAGCAGTTGTTTCCAGATGTCTTGTCTCGAGGATGGCCAATGTATGCAAAGACGGTGAATGGTATTTGGTTCGATGTAGGACATCCATTCGAATTACATAATGCACAAATGGCTCTAATCGAGAGAAGAGATGAGTTGCCATTCCCAATGCCAGAAGGTGAAGTTCTCCCAGATGGTTCTTTCATCAGCAGTTCAGCATCAGTAAGCGGTCACATCTCAAAATCAGTAATTTTGGAAGGGGCTTCTGTAAATGGTGCAGTTGTAGATTCGGTAGTAATGTCAAATTCTAGAATTAATGGAGTTTCAGAATCATCAATCATCGGAGAAAATTCTGTTGTAGATTCTAGGATTCAAAATTGTGTAATTGGTGACGGAAATCATATTGTAATCGATTTGGAAAATGAAAGGCGTTGAGTGACAAGTCGGCGTCTGATTCTTATACCCTAGAATCTCGCCGCTGCGCATGAGCGATGGAAATGGGCGCGTTCCTGTCCGAAGTTACGACCGTTCTTGGAGTGAAATCGAAGAAATGTTGGACAAAGCTATTGCAAGGCGTGACCAGTGGAAGAAATGGTTCGATCAATGCAGCAAAGACGGTGACAGAAACGGGATGAAGGAAGCCGCTCGCAATCATAAAGCCCTAGATGGTGTAATCAAGACTCTACAATGGACTCTTGGAGAAGAAGGTGTTGACCACCCACTAGATTGACAATCCTCATCATCTACCAGTGATTAGAGTTGAACATGGGGGTACACCATGTGTCTTGGCAGTCCACAGCAAGTGGACTTGAAGATGAGTACATTCATGCCGCCGCTCTTTCATGGCTAGTAGGTGATGATGATGCTATTGAAATTGAGCGAATGAATTCCTATCATGGCTCAGCGATACATATTGTTACTGCAGAACTCAAGCGTCGTGGTCAAGCGACAAAATCACTATCTCGTTTGGGAGTAGATGTTCTAAACCAACTAAAATCAGAATTGTCAACTCGACTGGATGAAGATAATCTCATTCACATTCGCCTAGACTTGATTGAACTAATTGCCGGCAGACTTGTTCTAACCGTTCCCGGAAATCGGCCGACGGTGAAAGGACGAGCAAAATTAGAGGTTTATCCTGGTCAAGATGTATTTACTGTGGCTAACGAAACTTTGGATAAGGCTATAAACGATGTACTGAATTAGGTTGCCCTAAAAATTTATGAGTTTGAGCAAGCCATTATATCTTAAAACTTAGACGAAGATTTAGTTGGTGTCTGTATGGCTTATGTTGTTACATCCGCATGTGTTGACCACAAATATCAGGAATGCGTTGCAGTATGTCCAGTTGAGGCATTCAGAGAAGCAGAAACCTACCTCATTATCGACCCAGACGAATGCATTGATTGTGGAGCGTGTGTGCCTGAGTGCCCAGTAGATGCAATCTTTGCTGACACTGATGTTCCAGATGAAGAAGAGGAATGGATTGAAAGAAATGAGGAAGAATCTGTAGATGCTGAAATCGCTACAGGAGACACTCCAGTGCTTGGCGATTAAATTCCGAAGTAGAACATATATTCATGAAGTGAATCCCGCACGGGGGTTTGATGGCAATGAATACTGACAACGATATCAAATCTCTCCGTCACGCTGACGATTTGCTAAAGCGTGGCTTTGCATCCATGCTTCAAGGTGGAGTAATTATGGATGTTGTTACTCCAGAACAGGCAGCAGTAGCCGAAACTGCGGGTGCAGTTTCAGTAATGGCCCTAGAAAGAGTTCCAGCAGATATCAGAAAATCAGGAGGAGTTGCTAGAACCTCGCATCCTGACATGATCACTGGAATTATTGATTGTACTTCTATACCGGTTATGGCTAAATCCAGAATTGGACATGAAGCTGAATCACAAGTTCTCCAGGCTTTAGGAGTTGACATGGTAGATGAATCAGAAGTTCTTACTCCTGCAGACCCTTATTTCCATATTAACAAGAATGCTCATGACATTCCCTTCGTTTGTGGTGCTACTGGATTAGGCGAGGCTGTCAGGCGAATCTATGAAGGAGCAGCAATGATTCGAACTAAAGGAGAAGCAGGAACAGGAAATGTCGTGGCTGCTGTTACTCACGCTAGACTGATTGACCAAGAAATTCGTCAGGTGCAAACTTTAGATGACGCAGGATTAGATGATGCAGCTTATATGATAATGGATCGATACAGAGTTTTGGCAGAATCCAGCAAACTTCCTGGGACTTCCAACATCACTCCATTTGGAGAGATAGATGATGAGATGCACGGTAGTATCCGCGATATTCTAGTTGAGGTCGCAGATTTAGGTAGGCTACCTGTTGTGACATTTTGTGCGGGTGGTATAGCCACTCCAGCAGACGCTTCACTAATGATGCAAATGGGCGTTGATGGAATCTTCGTAGGTTCTGGAATTTTCAAGTCCGAGGACCCAAAGACAATGGCGGATGCTATTGTTATGGCAACCGCTCACTTCGATGACCCGGACAAGGTTGCTGAAGCCATGGGAATGATGGCTGGTGCACCGATGCGCGGAGATGAATTAGAGACTCTTGAAGTTCGCTTAGACCAAAGAGGCTGGTGAAACACCCCGTAGGGGTGGATTTTTGTTCATCTATCCCTTTCATATAGGCCATGTTGGTCGGAAGGCTGCAAGTGGGGTAGCCCCCGCAATCTGAGAGTTGATCCGTATGGCAAAGAAGTTGAGTGCAAAGGCACGTGCAGCAGCACGTAAGCAGCGAGATAAGTGGAAGAACAAAAGATGGTTCACAATACGTGCACCACGACACCCTTGGAACTTCAAGCGCATAGGAGAAACAATCGGAGAAACTGACGAACATATCATGGGTCGCGTATACGAGATGACCCAACAAGAATTCAGTGGCGATTTCACTAAGATGCACGTTCTTCTGAGATTCCGTGTTACTGATGTAGTCGGGCAGGATGCTTTGACAACATTCGTTGGACATTCACACCAGTCCGATCACACACGCCGTCAAATCCGCAGATACCGTGGAAAGATTGACGATGTTGTTGATGTTGTAACCACAGATGGATTCCTAGTTAGATTGAAACCATTGATGATTACTGAGCGCCGTTGCCAGACCTCGGTTAAGCAAGCAATGCGAGCAAAATCTGCTGAAATAATTCGTGCATTTGCTTCTAAGTCTAATTATTCAAAATTACAGGAAGCAATGCTTGGCGGTGACCTAGAAACTGAAATCAGAAATGCTGTAAAGTCAATCTATCCATGTCGTAATGTAGTGATTCGTAAGAGTCAGTTGCTGCAGACTGGTGTAGTGTCTGAAAAGGGACCAACATTGGATGAAATCCATGCTGAAGAATCTCGCCAAGAAGCCGAATTGAAGGCAAAGAAGGCTGCAGCATTGGAAGCGGCTGAGGATGAAGAAAACTCTGGTGATGGAGATTTACTTGCTGCTGCGGAAGCAATGGAATCAATTTCCGAAAAGGAAGAAGTAACTGAGACTCCTTCCGAAGAGGAAGATGTAGAAACTGCTGAAGAAGAAACCGAACCTGAGGCTGAAGAAGCAACTGCAGACGAACCATCTGGTGAATCTGAAGCATCTTTGATGAAGCTGAAGAAGGATGAACTTGTAGAAAGAGCAAAGGCAGCAGGAGTCGCAACTTCTGGTACCAAGGCAGATATCGTTGCTCGCCTTCTTGAGTGAGTTGAGCCATGATGCGCTTAGGTATCATTGGCGGCACGGCTATGACTAGCCTTGCTACTGATGAAATAGAAGTGACACGTAGTGACAATATCATTGCTCAGACAGATTTTGGTCCAGTACCAATGATTTGTGTGACGAGTGGTTCCACTGAATTGATTTTTATTGAGCGGCATCATGGAGATGGTACAACACCTCCTCATCGAATCAATCATCGAGCGAATATGCAAGCCATGGCAGGTGCAGGTGTTGACTCTATTCTAGCGGTATGTTCAGTCGGTACTATTCCCAAAGATTTCCCTCCAGGTTCAGTCGGTTTTGCTACTCAATACATTGATTTTACCGGAGTGGATATGTCCTTTTTTGAAGATGATGTGAAATTCACATCGATGACCCAACCATTTGATTCCGAGATGAACGATTTACTGGAAACCGTTCTTTCAAAAATCCAACCTGAACTTAGGTTAGGCCGTACCTATTGGCTAGCACAAGGACCTCATTTCGAAACAAGTGCAGAGATCGATGCAATCGAGAAATTAGGTGGAGAAGTAGTCGGTATGACTATGCCAAGGGAGTGTAAATTAGCAGCGGAATTAGGTATTCCTTATGCAGCCATACTCGTATCGAGCAATTGGGCAGCAGGTCGTGAACCTGGAGACTCATCTAAGGCATTGGACCACTCTGAAGTCTCTGCAACTGCTGAAACTAAACTCGGTCCTGTAATCGAATGTATCAAATTTTTATTACGTTGATATTAGTTGATTAATCAATGTTCAATTCGATTTCTTAGCAATTGTATAGAACATTCTGTGCTAGGTATTACATACACATCTCACCGGGGCCAAAACATGGTTGGCGATGAGGAGGATTCAGTTCATCAAGTTGATTTGAATCGCTCTCTATTAAGTCGAATATTTTGGTTTTCCTGCGGATTTTTATCTATGGTGATTGGATTAATCGGCATTGTTGTTCCGGGATTGCCTACAACGCCTCTAATGATTTTAGCAGCAGCTTGTTTCGCTAAATCAAGTCAGAAGTTTTACGATTGGATCATAAATAATAGATTATTTGGAAAGCATGTCAAAAATTATCGTGAAGGTAAAGGAATTCCCAAAAAAAGTAAGCCAGTGATATTGAGTACACTTTGGTTCTTCGTTTTATTTGCAGTTTTAATTGCAATTCCTGATAGTGCACCTCCAATTTCGAAAATTTCTACATTGATATTGGCCGTTATAGGCACAATATTCATCTTAAGAATACCTAATCTGTCTGATGAAAAGCCTTGAGTGAATTATTGACTAGAACTGTCAAACCTTCAATCCATTCAGGAGAGTCGTTAAGGCATTTTGCTACTACCAACTCTTCACCCCCGTGCTTCATGAAATGCTCTCTAACTTCAATATTCAATTCTTCAAGAGTTTCTAGTCCATCAGCAATGAATGAAGGAGATGCGATTACAACTCTTTTACTTCCATTTTTTGCTAACTTTTCAACTTCCTTTAACGTAGATGGTTCTAACCATTTCACAGGTCCCAACCTACTCTGAAAACTTAATGACCATTTAGATTTATCAATCTGCAAATAATCTACTACGGACGACGTGGTATCTTTACAGTGTTCAAAATAATTTGGAATCCCAAGTTTTTTTGCACGTTTAATATGTGACATTGGTAACCCATGGTATGAAAATAACAGATGTGTTTCTTCTGTTAGCAATGGCCTCAAAGATTCCGCTAACGGTTGAATAAATGCGGGGTCGTCAGGAAAATGAGACAAATTAGCAATTTGAGGGGACCATCTGATTTCTTTCAGTTTCTTGTTAGCATGCTTTAGAGATGATTCAGTAGTAGCTTGTGCATAATGAGGATATAATGGTGCTAACAGTACTTTCTTCACTCCTCTATCTCTCAACCTTTCTAATCCACTCTCAATACTTGGATTACCATATCTCATTCCTACTTCACATGCAACATTCTCCAATTTGGATTCGAGGGCTTGGGATATTTTCGAAGTATAAACACGTAATGGAGACCCTTCTTCCATCCAAATACTCGCATAGCGTGGTGCGATTTCCCTCGGTCGGAATCTAAGAATAATTCCTCTTACTAACAAGTGGCGTAAAGGTGCTGGTATATCGATGACATCAGGGTCTAACAAAAACTCACGAAGATAATCTCTGACTGAACTAATTGTAGGATGATCCGGAGTTCCGACATTCATTAGCAGGATACCGATTTCTCCCATGAAATTCTCGACCAATCTTAAATTTGTAATTCTTACTAATCGTTGAGTGTGATTAAATCCCGAAATCATATCAAATATAGTACATTTTTCAGCTAAGATTATTTTTTATTTCTACATAATAACTAACATTATGCTGTTCAACCCTTGTACATGGGCCGTAGTGTAGAAGATTGGTTGTCAAGTGAAGAAAACGATGAATGGAGTCAGATGATGCGTAAGGTTGCAGCATTCCACCATAAGCACGATTTCGCAGGAAATAATGGTCATGATATGGGATATAGAATTGCTCTTACTGTAGAAGAGTTAGGTGAGTTAGCAGCAGCAGTAACCAAAGGCAAGCCGATTGAAGAATGTGCAGAAGAGATGGCCGATGTACTAATTTTGTTGATGGGTCACTCTCTAGCCATGAAAATTGATTTGAAGCAAGCATTTGAGTACAAATATGAAAGAATTATGCAACGGCCTGCAATAAAGGGCCGTTTAGGTGTCAGAGTAACTGAATACAACTCAGAAAGTGGAGATTGATTTTTCATTCAAATGTCGATATGACGTTTTCTATCCATTCTTCAGCATCATCTTCGTAGTCTACGTCGCAATCCACTCTGTCATATATTCGAATTGCCCCTTTTTCTTCGAGAACATTATCCCATTGTATACCGGCTTCACAGAATAAGTCGAAAGCAGTGTCTCCTAATGCTAGTACTGAAAATTTCATGTTCTCAAGTTCTCCATCCCCTAGTCCTTCAACATAATCAAACAAATCAATTGCATTATCTGGTTGTTCACCATCACCCCATGTGCTACAAACTATCAGTAGATTCTGTATGTCACAAAAATCAGAGTTGTCAATCTCATCCATGCCAAAATTCTCACATTCCAATCCTGCATTTTCACCAGCTTTGCAAATATCCATGGCTAGCAATTCTGAATTCCCAGTTTCGGTTCCGTACAGTACAGTAATTTTTGTCATCGTGACCAGTCAGCGGTAGTATCGGCAGTATATCAATTTAGGGCCCCCTAAAAAAGATTTAATTATTACTAACCTTGCCTCAAAATATGCCCTACTGCGTATCAATAACAAAGGCAGGATCACCTTCTGTATTAGCAATCGAAGAAATAGAACTTCCAAGTCCTAAAGATGGCGAAGTTTGCATTGAAGTTCACTACGCAGGAATTAACTTTGCAGACACTTTAATGCGCTTAGGATTGTATCAGCCAAGGCCGAAATATCCGTTTACTCCAGGATACGAAATTAGTGGAGTAATTCACGCTTTAGGCCCAGGTGTTTCTGGTTTGGAAGTTGGTCAAAGAGTGGTTGCTGCTATGCCAACCGGTGGCCAATGTAGTCATGTTTTGGTCAAGGTTTCTAGAGTA
>CACEWA010000011.1 GCA_902563095.1 uncultured Candidatus Poseidoniales archaeon
TCCTTGAGGATGCAATCGGTGCAACAAATCCATGGATATTAGGCACGACATTGACAATGATCTGTATCGGATTATTGTTCGTGCTTTCATGGATGCGAGTCGCTACTGCAAAACACGGGGATTCCGATTTAGAATGGGAATTGGATGAAGAGTTCGACGAAGAAGAGTTCGACGAAGATTGAGTCTATTGTGTCAACGGGGGGATTATGTGACTTCAAAAATTGCTTTATTGCAGGCTAATCCCATTGTAGGAGATATTGGCGGTAACGCCGAAATGATCTGCGATTTGGCGGAAATTGCAGCAGAGGCTGGCGCTAGTTTTGCAGTTACTACTGAATTAGCAATTAGCGGCTATCCTCCCAGAGATTTGTTACTTCAGTCTGATTTCGTAAACGAATGCCATAATGTTGCAAGCGCCTTGGAAACGGAAATTCCAGTTTTGGTAGGGACCCCAGTTCCTCCACACACAGACCGTTCTTTACCTGGTAATGGTGTAGTTAGAGCCGGTGACTCTGTTCGTGAAGTTACTCGTAAACAATTGTTGCCGACTTACGATGTTTTTGATGAAGCACGCTATTTTGAAGCGGATGAAAGGCCGGGAATTGCAAGAACAATTGCAGGTTTAGATATTGGAGTTACAATTTGTGAAGATGCTTGGCAACATTGCGGAGCAACTCCCAATGATTACGAAAGTGACCCGATTGCTCAAATTGTTGAATGGGGGCGCCAAGGAGTCGTCTTAGACGCTACTGTAAATCTCTCAGCTTCACCATATCATGCCAACAAATCTGGAATCAGAATTGCAGTTGCTCGCAGTGCAGCATCTTCTCTCAATCATCCATTCTTGCTGGCAAACCAAGTCGGTGGAAATGACGACCTGTTATTCGATGGACGTTCAATCATCGCTTGGCCGGATGGCACAGTAGTCATTGGCCCAGCGTGGTCACAAGGAGTTTTACTCACGGATTTGTCAGATCCTAAAGCCTGTACCTGGATAGGAGAAGGCGAGATTAGGATTCTAAAGCCGGATGAAGATTTAGAAGAAGACGAGGGTGATTTGCTTGATGCGATAATTATCGGTTTGTCTGATTATTGTATGAAGAGTGGGATTTCAAAAATTGTTCTTGGAATGTCAGGTGGTATCGATTCCGCTCTAGCAGCATGCGTTGCCAGTGCAGCGGTCGGCGCACAGAATGTCACTGGAATTTCTATGCCTTCTAAGCATTCAAGCCAGCACAGCATAGACGATGCCAAGGCTACAGCTGAAGCATTAGGTCTTGATTTCTCGATACAACCAATAACGGATTTGCATGATGCTTCAGAGTTAGCCCTTAGAGGGATTCTCGAGGGAGGTCATCCTGTTGCTGGAGAGAACCTGCAAGCAAGACTTCGAGGATTGATTGTGATGGCACATGCTAATGCGCATGGCGCTATGGCAATTGCTACAGGTAACAAATCTGAACTTGGGCAGGGTTACTGCACTTTGTATGGAGATATGGCTGGAGGCTATGCTCCATTGGGTGACTTATACAAAATGGAAGTTTACGCATTAGCCAGGTTGTTTAACGAGAGAATGGGTGTTGAAGCCGTAACAGAATCAACACTAACTAAGCCGCCGAGTGCTGAACTTGCACCGGACCAGAAAGATGAGGACAGTCTTCCTCCATATCCCATTCTAGATGAGATTCTTCGTTTACACATAGAAGATGGTCTTGATGCGACACAGATAACGGCAAAGGGCCATGACAAAAAAACCGTCAAGGAAGTACTAACACGTCTTGCTAAAAATGAACACAAGCGTTGGCAAATGCCGCCTGCTCCTCGTGTTTCCAAGAGAGCATTTGGTCAAGGTTGGCGCCAACCTCTGGCTGCTCGCCATGATTGGCGTCAATGAATGATTATCCATTCATCGCTTAATTCTCCGTCACAGACATTCTATGATTAGAGTGTATTCCCTACAAAGTGTTCATGAGAGTGTTTCTCTAGCGTCTATTCATGGAGTTACCCGAAAGGCTCGCAACAATGCTTTCGGGCGCAGAGGGGTTGACTCGCCAGAAGGCTGCTAGATTGGTGATAGATTTAGCAAATACAGCAGGTGCTGAAGGGTTCATTGAAGTTAATCACAGTCACGTATCTGGAGTATCTGTAATCACTGGCGGGCATGGTTTGCGAAGATTCCTTGCAGATTTAGCAGGAGAGGGTTCGGTAGCGATTCCAACTACGCTGAATTCTGCAGGCTGCGATAAGAGAAAGATGGAAGAGATGGATATCGACTATCCAGATTTTTTGCAGCAACAATTCGAGATTATTACTGCTTACGAGCAACTTGGAATTGAGTCTACCTTGTCATGCACGCCTTATGATAGGGGGATAGAAGGAGAATCGGGGATCGCTTCATGGGCGGAGTCCAATGCGGTTGCATTCTCAAATTCATGGACAGACCTAGTTACCAACCGCGAGTCTGGGCTATCCGCTTTAGCAACTGCACTCACAGGTTATGCTCCGAAATGGGGTTTACATCTAGAAGAAAATAGAGTTCCTAACATTGTTGTAGATGTTGAATGTGATTTATCTTCGTTAGCGGATTGGTCAATACTTGGTGATTGGATTGGCAAGCAGGTAAGGCCGGGATGGGATGTTCCATACGGCCCAATGCCGCTAATTCGTGGATTGCCTTCATACATCAGTTTCGCATCTAAGAAGGCATTGACGGCCGCTGCTGCTAACTATGGTTGTGCAATGCTTTGGGCTGAAGGACATACCAAGGCTCCTACATTGACAGGTAAAGAAGAAACTCTAGTTTTCACAGAGCAAGATTTGGCTGCAAGGTACGAAGATTTAGCTCCTAAAGGGCAAGTTGACCTAGTGGTTATTGGTTGTCCTCAAGCCAGTCTTGAAGAGATTAGAATCACGGCTGCTGCGGTGCGTTCTCACAGTGAGATGGGCCAACTAATCCCAGATGAGCGACTTTGGGTTTTCACCTCGAGACATAACTACCAACTCGCTGAAGCCGACGGCTCCATCGGAATTTTAGAAGAAGCTGGAGCCGTTATTCTGCAAGATACCTGTCCTGAAGTAACACCTTACAATCGTAATCATTACAATCATCTAATGACAAATTCTCTCAAGGCTGAACATTACCTAACTAGCGGTCTAAACAAGATGCCAACATCTGTTGGAACGATTCAGGATTGCATAGCACACGCCTTCAATCCTGGATTGAGCGAGGGAGAGGTCACACAGTTGCAACCTAAGGCGCAGCCACAGCATGCTTCTGCAAAAACACATCAATCTGGTGGATGCTCAATCACAGGCGGTGGCCTTGAATCTCAAGGAGATTGGGAAGTCGAAGGTAGAGCGATGGTAACAGATGTAGCGATTACATATCTAGGGTATGTCAATCGGGATAGTGGTGTGATTGAGGAAGTTGGTCACCCCTTGGATGGGCAATCTATTGAGGATACGATTCTGATTTATCCTAAGGGTTCAGGTTCAACGGTTGCTCCTTACGTCCTAATGGGATTAATCTACACCGGAAAGGGGCCAAGAGCAATTGTCAATCGAGATGTTTGCTCGTTAACTCTTCCCGCATGTAGTCTTCTTGATTTGCCTTATTCTCATGGATTCGAAGAAGATCCATGTCTCGCAATCAATGACGGTGACATGGTCAGAGTAAGCAAAGTTGGGGACAAGGTCACGGTTCAAGTTCTGGAGCGCGTAGGTGAGTGAATGCGTATACTGGTGACGGGAGGAGCGGGTTTCCTCGGCTCACACTTGGTCGATGCATTGGTTGCTCGAGGCGATGAAGTTGTTGTCTTAGACGATTTATCCAGAGGGGATAAGGCGCATATCAACCCAAATGCAACATTCATCCAAGGAGATGTTCGCTCATTTGCTGATTGGGAAAAAGCGTGTGATGGTTTCAATCCTGATGTAATTCATCACTTAGCTGCTATCAACGGCACTCGTAGATTCCACAAAGAAGCAAATTTAGTTGTAGATGTCAATGTAAATGGTACGAGAATGTCTTTACGGGCTGCTAAAAAATTTGATTCAAATCTCATATTCTATTCTTCTCCAGAGGCATTCGGTGAACAAGAATCTATGCCTTTGAACAACGAATCCACAAGTGTGTTCACTCCTGCACATTTACACCAGCGTCATTCGTATGGTGCTTCGAAGCACATTGGGGAATTATTGTGTCAATTCGAATCGAGAAAGGGATTGGATATACGCATAGTTCGTCCATGCAACGTGTATGGCCCCAGACTTCGTGGAGATGATAACGGACAAGTAGTTTCAATGATGATGGAATCTAATCCAATCGTGGTACACGGGGATGGATTACAAACAAGAAGTCTGACCTGGATTCATGATGTGATTGAAGGTTTACTCAAGGTCAATGACAAAGCTAATCTTTCAGGAAAAGCATTCAACCTTGGCTCAAATGAAGAGATTTCAATGCTAGACTTGGCAACAAAAATCGCAAAACTAAGGGGCGTAGGCGTCACTCATGGCGATACTAACCATGGAGATAGCAGAAGGCGTCTTCCTGATGTTTCAATGAACAAAGAAATTCAATGGTCTGCTCGGACCACTTTGGATGAGGGTTTATCTCAACTCCTGTGATGAGTTGCGATGTGCGCCCAATCGATTGGACTGGGTGTCAATCTGTCCATTCCATGCTGGCAAAGTAAGGATAGGCCTTCTTCGGGAGGTAGGTATGACGGAACGATCATACTCTCAACTCTAAGTGTAAGCAGCCTTGCTACAGCACCTTCAGGTAATGGATTATCTTCGACTAATCTGCATTTCATGACAACTACTGCCAACGGGTGAATTGGGCCATCACTGTCCAATAATTCCCATTCACTTCCCTCTATTGGCTTACTTGCAATGTCTACATCTGCTGCAGCTTTACTGGTTGGTGCAAGGAATTGCAGTTCGCATTCTTTGCTTTCTATGAGGTTAAGATAGGTGTCCCTTTGCCGTCCTTCTCTATTTTGTGATAGCGACATAACAATTAGTGGAGGTGAATTTGATACGACTGAAATACTAGTCATCGGAGCAATGTTTTCTCTGTCTTCGCTTCTGGTTGAAACCATCGCTAGCGGTCTTGGTGATGCGGCTGCAGTTAGCCATTTAGCCCGAGTTAAATGATCCAATTCTTCCATGTCAAGTTCCATGTCAGCCGTAGGAGATTTCCTTTCGAACCAATGGTCAAGGTCACCCTTTTCTATCTCTTCTAGGGCGTACTGGGTGTAATTTCTGTATGCTTTCCATTCAGCGATTATTTCAGAATCATCGCCTCTTTCTTCCTTTCTCTTCATAGAAGAATCAGCATATTCGATGCATCTTCTGAGGAATTCGCATACCGATTTTTTACTCACCTGACTCCCTCCTTGAATGGTACTCATCTAAAGTCATTAGAAATTTTGCAGGATTTCCTGCCCACACTTGATTGCTTGGTACATCGTTTGTTACTACAGAGCCGGCTCCTACAACACAACCTGATTCTAGAGTTACTCCAGCAACAACTGTGGCATTTGCTCCTATTACCACTTTGTCTTCGACCACAACCGGGGACCATTTGCCTCCAGAAGGAGGATGGCGGTCGTTTGTTAGTGTGGCATTTGGTCCGATGAATACCTCGCTTCCGATTACACAACCATCTGCTATGTATACGGAGCCTTGGATTTTGCAATTCTCTCCAATCTTCACATTTTTGCCAATATGAGATAATGCTCCAATGTTTGTTCTATTACCAATCGATTCACTAGCAATCATACAAGGCTGCCATGCAATTGCGCCATGTGGCAACTCGACCTTACGGCCGTTAAGCTCACTCATCTATTCCCAACTCTCGCATTAGCATAGAAACATGGCCCTTGGCCTTTACATTGTAACGAGCGAAAGTTAAGTTTCCATCTTCGCCGATTACGAATGTTGATCTTGCACAACCCATGTATTCCTTGCCATAGTTCTTCTTCATTCTCCATGTGCCAAATGCTTCGTGAATAGATCCGTCCTCATCCATCAGCAATGGGAAGTTTAACTCTTGTTTGTCAATGAAATTCTCATGGCTTTTTACCGAATCTTTGGATACTCCAAATACGGTATATCCATGCGAGGAAAGTCTCGCCATATCGTCTCTGAAATCACATGCTTGTACAGTACATCCAGGTGTTGAATCTCTTGGATAAAAGTACAGAATCACCTTATTTCCTGAAGATGTTATTTCTGTTAAATTATGACGCACGCCTTTGGAATCTAATGCATCAAATTGCGGAGATTTGCCACCGGCTTCGAGTGTTATTGGTTCTGCCATGTCACTTCCAGATAGTGATAGCAAATCAAGGCTTTCATTCCTAGTTTTTCTTACTAGGTGGGGCTATATGTGCTTGTTATGCAGATTGAATAGTATTGCATTCATTGCGCATGAAAACGAGTACTGCTAGCGATTGTCTTATAATCCGCCCGGAACTTACAGAAGGTCATGGCAGCCGGGCGTATGTCGAGAAGATGTCGCAAATTCATGCGGCAGATTCACAAGGCGACCACCCGATATGGCTTGCAGGAAATCGCTTCCTCCATCCAAAGCGACCTTGATCGCCGCTACCTCTCATACGAAGAGGCACTAAATTTGGGTAACATTCTCCAAGACAGGGCAGATACATTGCCTGGTGACGAAATTGTTTATGCGGTTTCTGACCGAGACTCTTATCGAAGAACTCTCGAGTTGTATCTCAAGGACGGAGTATTAACTCAGGCTGAACAACTTCTCCTGTGGGAAGAACGAAGGCGACTAGGTATTGGAGACATAGTTCACAATCAATTGATGGAACAATTGCTAACAGTCTGGACTCGCCAAGGTAAGTCGGTACAGATTCATGCATTTAGAGGAGGTATGACCGATGTCCAGTCGTAAAGTTGCATTCTCAATGCTACTTTTGCTCCTAGTTCAAGTGATAGTTCCAATCATTCCTGCTGATGCAACAACCGGCAGAACTTCGCCAGACTTCAATGTCTCAGTCCTGACTCTATCTTCAGGCGGCTCTATCGATGAAGCAGGCCAAATCAAGTTATCTCCTGGCGACCATATCATTCGCGTAGTCGTTTCGAATGATGGTCCAGCTGCAGGCTCTGCAGTTCTGAACATTGTTCATCAAGCATCTGCGTCTTCTGGAGAAACGCCTGTTACTTCCATCGACCTCGGTAGTATTGGTGCAGCATCATCTTCTAATCCGGTTCTGATTAACTGGACTGCAACATCGGGTGATGGCCAGACTCTCTTCGCAAGAATCGTATCTGCTGCGGACTCAGATAATTCAGACAATGAGCGTAGCATCGATTTCGATGTCACTATGTATCACAAAGGTACAGTATTGGGTCATAATGTTCCAGGACCAACGCCTGGTTTCACAGACCTAAGATTAGACCATTCAATTCATACGTATGAAGCAACGGTTAGAAATGACGGTGTCATGGATATTTCTGCTGTTTACGAATTGAATTTCACAGATGATTCAAACCCTAGCAATCAAGTTTCATATTGGTCCAATACTCTAATTTTGGAACCTGGCAGTTTGTTATATGCTTCTAGCGGTGCAACATTGTCAGTTTCATTTGACGCCTCAACTATGTTGGGTTCATGGACAATGGCGTCCAAGGTCCACTTCAATGGAACACTCTGGACTAACATGATTGTAGCAGATGTCATTACTGTTACATTCTCAGATTTCATAGTAGATCTATCAACTCCAGGCGATAGAGCGATTGAGCCCGGGGCAACAACTACGCTAACCTGGATAGTTTCCAATATCGGTAATACAGATACTCTAACAATTGAATTGGGCTCAGATTTGGGATGGCACGATAATGGCCAGAATGGAAACCTCATCAGCATAAACGGGGGAGAATCAACTTCAATCGTTGTCCCTGTCACGGTTCCTGCTAATGCTGTAAAACCTACTCTAGAAAATGTATATCTTAATCTGACTAGCAATTCAGCTAGTCCATACACTGCTAGAAGTGTTGCACACGTAATGGTCGGCGACCAGTATCAGGCCGAGGTCATTGCGCCAGCAGGACCAGTCACTGTAACGCCTGCACAAACTTCCTCACTGTTATTCACCATAGAAAATAGTGGCAATGTTCCGGCGGCATTTGATATCGCAACAGGTCTTTCAGCAGCAGCTGAAAACTGGCTAATCGAATCATCGGTCACTAGAACAGATGTAATTCCAGTTGGCGCAAATGTTTCTGTATCGATACAAGTAACGCCTGCTCCAATTTCTTCACCGCTTGATTCCGGAGAGAGGAACGCTGCTGGAGACAGTTTGTACGCATGGCTGTCTGCAACCCCTGTCGAAGGCGGAATCCCGGCACTTAACTCAACCCAGTTGGTTATCAGAGCAGTTATTGCAGTAGACCCTGGTCCAGAAACCGACCAGATAATTCTCACTCCTCAGGACATTATTGATGCGAATGGTTCAGGAGGAATCGATAGGATTCTATCTCTTTCAGTAGAGGTACGTCATAATCTTGGAGGAACGGTTACTGGCGGAGTCGATGCCAATATTACTACTTCTGCTGCTTTATTCACTCCAGCAAATAGTGGTGGAAATAACGAAGCAGCACGGTGGATAACCAATGTAACTCCTAATTCCGTTTCTGGATTAGAAGTGGGCGAAATATTCCAATCTTGGTTAGCAATAGATGGTCCTGGGGATGAATTGCCATTAGCAGGCGAATTGGTAGTCCCGGTCACAGCAACACCAATTTTGACGGCTAGCCAACAAGCTAACGGCGTATTGGCGAGTAGCGTTACTAGGAATATTTCAATCATAGTTCCAAGCGTTATTGATGGTGAAATCATTACGGAAGGTCCTCTAGATGCCGATGTTGGAAATCTAACCAATTTCACGATTAAATTAGCCAATACGGGCAATGACCTTTCTTCTTACAGACTAGTTATCGAAGACGATCTTCCGGAACTTTGGTCTGCTAGCATTGAAACATCAAACACAAACAATCCATCTATTGTTTCCAATTTAACACCATCAATGGCCGACCATCCAATCACTGGCAATGCACATATTTCCAATGTGACTCTCAAAGTTACTACTGACCCTCAGGCTCCCGCAGATACCTTGCAACCATTAACTGTAAGAGTAGAAGATAGGGATACTGGAGAGATTCTATCTCTGAACACTTTATTGATTCGGGTTGAAGAATCTATCAATTTCGAACTTCAACCTACCAATCATACTGTGGATTTGTCACCTTATGAAACTCCGTTGACTCGCGTATACATCAACAATACAGGAAACGTTGCTACTACATTCTTGGTGTGGCTAGATAATTCACAATCTAATGATGTAGACTTCTCTTTAGAGTCAGCTACCGAAGTAGTAGTTGCTCCAGGATACTCGGACTCTGTGAAGATTAGACTTACTCCAGATACAGAGGCAAGCGCAGATGAATCGCATATGACCACTCTCTGGGTGGAAGCAATTGGTGGAATGAATAAGTCTGCTAGTATTGTAGCGAATATCTCGGCTGATCACCATCTTACAATCGAAGTACAGCCCCTAATCTCAGTTACTCCTGGTGTTAACGAAACAATAGATGTTTTATTCACAAATACGGGTAATTTGGAAGAATTCCTGAATGTTACAGCTGTTATTGAAGGTGGCTGGGAATCGAGTTGGGTCGAGAGCCAAATGGTTCTGCCTATCAACGGTAGCCTGCAAAACGATTTGACAGTCACAATTCCTGCATTAGGTGGCAACTTCTCCCTAGCAAATGGTGATACTCACAATGTCACCATTTCTCTGTACCACACAAATAATGGCGTATTTCTTTCTTCCAGAACAATTACGTTAGTAGTTGCTCCATTATTCCTAGTTGAGTTTGAAGACTGGCCTTCCGAGGTAAATTACCATCGTCAGTGGGTAAGGGATTGGAAAGTAACTGTAACCAATGTTGGAAACAAGGATGTTACAGCGGATTTGGAATATGAAGTCCTCAGGCCTGGTCTAGAAATCAACTCCCTGTCTTGGGAAGTCATTCAACCGGCGCCACCGTCGTTGATATTGCCTGTTGGACAATCTGTGGATTTAACATTCTCAGTAGAAGCCAAGGAATTCGAGCCAGACCTATACTTGGAGGCTCTATTGCGCCTTACATTGACTCCTAACGACTCAGAAGTAAATGGTTCAGCAATTGCAGAAACAGCACTCAAAATGTCGAGATTATTCGCCTACAAGGATTACCAAATTAGCCTTCCACCTGAAGACAATTCCAATTTGACTGAGGAGATAATTTGGTCTCACATCCCAGGTCTTGCGGGAGAAACTCCTGTAGAGTATATGATCGAGTTGTGTGATGCACAAAGAAGAGTCAATCTCACCCAATTAGGGCTAAGTGAAGATGATTTCGAGTGGTCTTTCGCCATTGATTTGAACGGTGAAAATCAAGAATTGAACTTAAACAACAATTGCGATGGCAGCTCGCATTCTGTAATCTCTCTACCTTTGCGACCAGCATGGGAAACCAACAATCCGCTACTGATGATTGTTGATACTCCAAATCGGCCGAATATTTTGAAGAATGATGGTTATGATTTGACATTTAGGTTGTACCACCCTGGCGAACACAATGGTTTCACAGAATATACTGAAGAGACCTTTTCGTTTTACTTTACAACAAAGGCTTCTCTGAATATTTCCAAGTTCGAGTATGATGATGATTCGATGTCCGAAGGTTCTGTTTCCACCATTTCCGCAACCATTGGGAATGCAGGAACCTCAATAGCAATTGGTGTAATATCCACATTGAGTTGCGAAGGAGTTACAGTTTCCAATCCTGTTGTTGAACATGGATTGGTAACAGCAGGCGAATCTATTCCTGTTGTTTGGGAAGTCGAAAGCGACAACCTTGATTGGTGGGCGCAATCAACAGATGTTTCTTGTGAACTTCTACTCTCTGGAACCGCTTGGAATGGTACGCCACTCGACTCTAGGTCTGTAACACGTGAGACAACAGTCAGTTCGTGGTCACCAGGAGTTACAGTTTCATTCATAGCAGTATTAGTATTGTTAGGAGCGTCAGTAGGGCTGCTAAGGCTGGTTGGTCAAAATGACAAATTCCGTCTTGCAGCGATCTACACCGGCGTCTTGGCCCTAGGATTCGCATTCCACTTGATGGACTTAATCTCAAGCGATTGGGGCGGTCCTGCAATTTTGCTCATTGCAGCGTTATGGGTTTGGATTATGACATGGAAGTCTACCGAAGAGTTCCAATTGATTCACGAAGATTATCAGCGTGCAAGAAAGGGCATCAGCACCCTTTACAGTGACCACTTTGACGTATTGTCGAATTCTAAGCGCCAATTAGTAATCATTTTGGCGATGCCAATATTGGGTATGATCGGCGTTATCTTAGGATTCCCACCTCAGATAAATCCAGATTCAACAAATATGTTCTCTCTAATCGCATATTTGGCGATTGTAATAGTTGGAGTAACATTCCTAATTTGGAATGCTAACAGAATGTACGGTTCATTGTATGGTAGATTAACTGAAGTTGAAGTACAGGCGAGTCGAATCGAGAGAGACTTAGGTGACCCAGCACGATTACTGACTGAGTTGGCTAGCGATGGATTGGATATTAGTTCAATAATCTCTCAGCCCAAATCAACGGTTGCTGCGCCTGGCAACGCATCATCCTCTGCCGTAATCGATTGGGACGAAGAGGTAGGCCTATTGATGGAAGATGATCAATCGCCTCCGGAATCGATTACCTTAGAGTTAGAATCCGATGAAACTCCATCGGATGAAGGCACAGAGGAAGATGAACAGGCTGTAAGCGATATCGATGTTGAGGATTTATTTGTAGATGAGGAGGTGAGCAACGATGACTGAATCTGAAGAATATGATGTAGGAGTTTCTGATTTGGAAGATGCTCGTAGAGTCATTCGCGATTCACAGACAAGCGCAGATAGATTGATTCGTGCAAGTCGTGAACTAGAGCATATTGTCTATGGCGTGTCAAGAGATGAATCCTCATTGGCAGCTACAGAGTTCGATATTATCGAAGCAAGAACCAGTCTTGAGCAACATCAGTTGATGCGTGCTAGCCGTTCAGTAAGGCGTGCAGAAAAAGCACTTTCTTCCTTAGAAGAAGATGTAGTTGACCTGCGAAGAAATATCGCAATGCTGAATCGATTGTTGAAAGAAAAGACTCTCACTGAAGCGGAACTTGAGATAATACTGCGCCGCTTACGGAATGCCACAGGAGCCGCTGAAGTCGGCGAAGTCGGTTATGCAGCCGAAGAAGTGGAACAATTGATTGGAGATTTAGTAGTAGATTCCGCTGTCGCTCTAAATCCGTTCTTGTTCAGAAATTTCTGGATGGGAGTAGATACTCGTTGGCCAGCAGGCGGAGAAACTGGAGTCATGATTGTCAGAATTTGCAATGATGGAACCCGTCCTATTCCTGAGATGAGGCTAGCGCCCCCGGTCCCAACTGATTGGCAATGCGTCCCCGAATCAATCGATTTGCCAATAATGCGCCCCGGCGATGTAATTCTTGTCAGGTTTGAGGTCAAACCTGGACTGCGCTTTGGATTGGACGAAATTCCACTGTCTCGCAAATTAGCAATCCAAGCAGGGTATGAAGTAGAAGCAGGACAAGTAAATGTTACAATGCGCGTACAAAACCGTAGCATGGAAACAATTCGTGATTTGTTGCTTCAGCCTTGGATGCCTCCTGGGTACAAATCAGATACTATCCCTCTGGTAGAGAAACTCTCACCAGATGAAATCGGAGTGGTCACTATGCCACTCGTAATAGACATGGGCGACGGGGGTGAAACCGCCGCCTAATCATTTTCCACCCTGCGGCGGTTGAGCCAGTGGGGAGGATGTAGAGATACAAAAAAGAAAAAGAGGTGAAAACCAATGCAGAAAAGAAAAATGAATGAAGAAAGCAACGATTGGGGTTCAATCGGTATTGGTGCGATGATTGTTTTCATCGCCCTAATCCTGGTTGCCGCGGTCGCAAGTGCAGTTATCATCCAAACGGGTGAGAAGTTGCAGCAAAACGCACAACAGTCGGGAAGCGACACACAACAGGAAATTTCGGGTAAAATCTCGATTATTACTGTCTGGGTCGGTGCCCAAAACGCGAACAATGAAGAGATCACTATGGTCTTTGAACTAGCACCTGGCTCCGAGCCAATTGCAGATACTGCAGTCCACTGGGCTGTAATTTGTGATGATGGTGCTGGTACTCCTTCAGTAGTCGATGGCGATTTGTCAACAGCAACAGAACTAGACGGTGCAACAGCAGTAGCACAATTTGACCCAGGGTCGACCTACATGATCGACCTGATTGTCGGTGGTGCAAACGGTGGCGGCTCAGATTGTCCACCTACACTAAATGAAGAGCACTCTATGGTAATCTCCGCAAATGGTGGAGGTTCAACCTATGAAACACTGTTCTATCAAAGCACAACACAAGGAGACCAAGTTGTTTGAGGTGATTATGATGAAGAATAATAACGAAATTAAGAATGATGAAATCGGTTCTATTGGTATCGGTGCAATGATTGTATTCATTGCTCTAATCCTGGTGGCAGCAGTGGCATCCGCTGTTATCATCCAAACCGGTGAGAAATTACAGCAAAACGCACAACAGACAGGTTCTGATACTCAGCAAGAAATCTCTGGAAAGATTTCTGTTAACTCAATATTTGTCTATGACGATTCAGCATCTTACCTAGTCTACTTCGAAACCGCTCCAGGTTCCGAAGTTCTAGATGAGTCTACAACAGATTACCAGATGACCTGTGAAACTGCAGGTGGAGCATATCAGTATGTTTCAGGAACCTTCGCAGCAGCTACAGAAGTCGATGATGTAGGCGGTGCTGCAGTAGCAAATAATCTACTGCCAGGTGTAACATATGCGCTCGTTATGAACGCAGCACCAGGCGATGATTGCTCTGCAACATCTGTTGGAATTAACGCAGAAGTCACACTTTGGATACACGTCGAAGGTGGCGGCTCAACTTATGAGACGCTATACATCTCCGATACTACCAGAGGATCGATAGTTATCTGATTCGAACTGAACCCCAAAATTGCTCTTCGGGGCATTGGGGTTCAATGAGAATTAGGAGGTACTGATATGGCATGGCCATTCGGTAGCAGTGAAAAGTCTGGGGAAGTCCCTAGCGACCTCTCGGAGGAGCGCTTGCGCGTTATGTCAAACATAGCGATCGAGCAAGTTCCTATGCCTGAACAAGGCGAATTAACCGAAGAGGACGCTTGGACAATTTCTCCCGGACCTACAAGGGCTAAGCTCAACAGTTCTGGATCTATTCCAGTTGCAGCAACTGCTCCAGCACAAACTCAAGCGAACGTCGATACATCAGGTCTAGAGCGAATGATTTCCACTCGCATAGATTTGGTTGAAGATATTCTCAATAGAGTTGAGAATAGACTTGAGGACGGTGTTGTGGCTCGCGCTGACGGCACAGGTTCAGAAGGTAGTGCATCTGGTGAAGTCGAACTTGGAGAAGGCGATACAATCGTCACAGCTTCAGGCGACGTCATTACAGCATCGGGAACAGAACGCCTGAAGTCTGATGATGCAGCACCTTTGTTGGAATTGTATGAGGCTCAAGCCTTAGCATCTAACCCATTCCTAATCGCTCCGGCGCACTTAGGAGATGGTGCAGATGGAACAGTCGGTGCGCCGACTGTAGCAGCATTATTGCTTGACAATCTGTCTGGCATGGCAGCAGTCTCCTTCACTCAGAAGGCGATGAATTCTGGCATGCTAACTGCAGATGAAGGAAAGCATGTATTGGCAATTGTTCAGATGGCCGCTCCTGGTGATACAGAGAGCGCATTGGAAGACCATTTGCCACACAGAGAGTTGCTAACATTCTCTGCCCTAATCTCCAATTGGAGAAGGGCGAGAGCACTCAGGGGTGAAGAGTGAATGGGTAGCGTAGCAGTTGGAGCGATGGTGGTTGGAACATCATTGCTGGTAGTTTTCGCATTAGCGATGGCTACTCTTGAAGCGCAGGTGGATGATTCCATTGCGCAAATCGAGGCATCTGCTGAACCCATTTCACAATTTACTATTGAGAACGCCAATAACGTTGAGGGAGCAGTGGTGTCATTCACAATAAATAACGGTGGAACCGGCTATTCAGCCGGCCAAGTCGAAGTGAATGGCAGCGCAGGCTCCTTCCTCGCGGACCTTGTGATCTCCGGGGGTACAGTTACAGGATTGAATATTCTTGACCACGGATCATCGTATCTCTACGCCTCCTCGTACTTTTTGGAGGTCACAGGTCCTAACACTGGTTCGAACCTAAACATCTCAGCCACATTAGGGAATCTAGTTTACCTGAATGTTACCAATGATGGTAGCACGGATTTAGCAACTGATTTCTCATGGTTGTTTTCTGATGGAAGTTCGCCAATAAATCTCTCAGATGGGCATGATGGATATCAACCAACTATCATTTTCCCAGGGGAGACTTTCCAATTCTACTACGATAGCGGGACTCAAGCAACAGTTTCTCGTCTTGCTATTACCATAGATGGCCAAACCAAGGCTACAAGTGTTCTGTGAGGTATTTCTATGGCAGACGGCGGCGCAAGTTCAATGATTTTGCTTGTCACATCTCTATTGATTAGTGGAGCAGCCTCGGTTGTTCTCCTAGAATCATGGGGGGATCTTGCAGCAGCCAACGGTACCAATGCTAAGGGTAAAGTGGCTAATTCCGAAACCGATGTTTCCTTTAGTGGAGACAGAGGCGATGTGCTGTTAGATAATTCAGGTGCGAATCAAGAAATAACTCTGTATTTCCAAAATACTGGTTCTCGCACTTTAGACAAGAGTTCATTCTCGATATTTGTTGATGGTGTCGCTGCTAGTACTGTGGGTGCTACAACGCTGTACCCTGCTAATGGAGTATGGGCTACTGAATATGTCATTGAAGTGACGGTTAGCGACGCCAGTTTCAGTTATGCTGACAATGATTTAGCAACTGTAACAATTATTGTTCAATCTACTGCTACCGATGGAGTCAAAGGAACAGATTCTGAAACTGCCGAGGTGAGGCTAAGTGTTTGATGAACCACCAAAGCCCGTTGAGGACGGGTATGAATTCACTCTTGAGCAAGATAGCCTTGCAAATGCGATGGGTGCTCGCTTACCGAATAGAAGCCTCTGGATGATTCAGGGCGAGGTAGGTAGCGGTAAATCCCTAGTGAGTCAAAGGATAATTTTTGGATTGCTCGAAAATGGTTCCAAGGTATTGGTAGTTACCACAGAATTAACCACTCGTGGTTGGATTGAACAAATGGAATCGATTGGTTATCCAATCACAGATTACATCGCAACTGGGAAACTAATGGTATTCTCTAGGTTCGGTGTTATCGCAGAGGCCAAAGAGGGCGTAGACTTATTCGACGTCTTAGAATCTGATGCCATCGAAAAGGCAGATGTCATCGTAGTCGATTCAGCATCAGCATTGATGCCGGAAAGCCTAGAGCAATCAGAGCATCTCGCTACATTACAGAAGCTGCGAAAGGTTTGCAGCGAATCACGCTCACTATTGTTAACAGTAGATCCATCAGAGATGGACGAGAAATTGTTACACAAATTACGTTCATCCTGCGAAGTCTTGCTTGATATGAATGCAGGTTTCGTAGGTGGGGAAATCAAGAGAACAATCGTTGTTACTAGATTCCTTCGTGCTGCTGGTCCAGTTCAAGCAAGCGTTGGATGGCGTGTTGAGCCTTACATGGGCTTCATCGTAGATATTACGGCGGTGAGCTGATGGATGAAGAACTCAAATTCCAACGCGGTGACTTAGATTCTGTCATGGCTGCACATCCTCACGTGGCACAGTGGGTTCAGGATTTTGAAGCAAAATATGGCAGTAGACCGTACTATTACGGGCCATTGGATAGAGATGCTCGAAAGGTCGAGCCAATGAATCTTATCTATATCACAAAAGAACCAATCTTTGTGCATATGTATCGGCCTGTCGATGATGATGGTTCAGAGGGTCAGACACTTTGGTTTGGTCTAGAACCTCAATTGACCGATGAAGAAGAAAATATACGTCGAACTTTGATTGAAGTCCTTCTCCAAGAAGCGCCAAGTGCACCTACATTCACAACGGATGATGAATTCGAAAACATTCTATCTGGAATGATTGATAGATATACCATCCTAGATTCAGAAGCAAGAGGTTCTGTACGTAGGCAAGGTAGAATGTGGGAAGTTCTAGGTATGGACGACAAGCGAATTGTAGTCACAAAGGAGCAAAGAGATAGGCTACGATATACAATTATTCGTGACTTAATCCGTAATGGTCCATTGGAACCACTTCTTTCAGATGAGATGCTAGAAGATATTCACTCAGTTGGTTTGAAGCATGTTCATATGGATCACAAGGTGTTCGGCATGGTAACTTCCAACATCCGTTTCCGTGAGAGAGATTTACTGGCAAGATACCTTAGAGCAATGTCTGAGCGTATTGGAAGACCAGTATCCGATAACAAACCGATTATTGATGGAGCATTGTTAGATGGTTCACGTATCAACATCATTTTCTCTGATGACGTATCTATGTTAGGTCCGTCATTTACAATCAGAAAATTCGCTGAAGAAACAATCTCAGTAATTCAACTGATTAAATGGGGTACGATGAGTGCCCAGCAAGCTGCATACATCTGGATTTGTTTGGAGTATGGAATGTCGGTATTGGTGAGTGGAGAAACAGCATCTGGTAAGACTACTACTCTGAACGCAATTCTTCCTTTCATCGACCACAATGTCAAGATTTACTCTGCTGAAGATACACCTGAAGTTAAGGTAAGGCACAAAATTTGGCAGAGACTAGTTACTCGAGACTCCAAGAATGAGGAAAGTAGAGTAGAGATGTTCGACTTGCTCAAGGCTGCTTTGCGTTCCCGTCCTCGTTACATTATCATTGGTGAAATTCGAGGTGTGGAAGGTGCAACTGCATTCCAGGCTATGCAGACAGGTCACCCGGTCATTGCTACATTCCACGCATCGTCAATCGTTAAGATGATTCAGAGATTTACTGGCGACCCAATCAACGTTCCAATTCGTTTCTTCGATAACTTGAACTTCGCAATCTTCCAAGAAGTTGTAGAAGCACCTGGCGGTGGAATAGCAAGACGTATTACCGGTATTGACGAAGTTATTGGATACAACAAGCACAGTGACGGTGTTCTAACAAGAGGTATGTTCGAGTGGGACCCAGTAAAAGACAAGCATTACTTCCGTGGTATGTTTCAATCACATCTTCTAGAAAACAAAATTGCTGCTCAGATGGGTTTCGAAAACAAAAGAGAAGCGTATGATGAATTGACGCGACGTGCAGAAGCGATTGAAATAATGGCAGAGAGGAATTTGACCCACTATGATGATGTTTTCGATCTGTTGAATTTGTATTACAACGGCGGCTGGGAAGCATTCCGTGCTGCCGTAGAAACTTGGGTCAGTATTACTGAGCGCTGAAAAGGAGATGATTAGATGGAGCGAATGGCGACGTGGCAGATTGCTCTGCGTCGTCTAGAGATGCCAGTTCCTCGCTTTCTGTTTGCATTCGTTTTACCTGCTGCATTGGCTGGTTTGGTCTCTGCAATTCTGTTGATTTGGTTGACAGGCGGGTTCTCTGAAGGAGGATTATTTGCTGGGTTCACTGGAATTTTTCTAATCATCACGTTACCGCTATTGACGGGAGCCGCAGCAATCTACTTCCCTATTCTCGAAGTAAATCGCTCCGCGATAAAAATCGAGAAAGAAATGCACATGTTCATTACGCGAATGGGAATTCTCTCTCTTGGTGAAGTCGGAGCAGACACTATTTTCGATATACTAAGGCAGATGAAAGATTACGGTGAATTAGCTCAAGAAGTAAAGCGAATTGAAACACTTGTAGACAAATGGCACACCTCTTTACCAGAAGCAGCGAGAATCGTAGCTCAACAATCACCTTCTCCATTGTGGACTGATTTCCTAGATAGAATGGCATTCTCGATTGAAGCAGGTCAACCTATTGATGCTTTCATGCGTGCAGAGCAAGAAACGGTTGCTGAACAGTACAACACAATCTATGATACTAGGCTAGAGAGTGTTGACACACTAAAGGAAATTTACGTTTCACTTGTTTCCGCTGGATTATTTGGATTAGTTGTTGCTGGTATCCATTTGGTATTATTCGAAATTGGAAACGGTAGTAGTGCGACTCCGATTGAATTAGCAACCAGAATTAGATGGTTATTACTTGCTGGATTCTTATTCGTAGTTATCCAAGTTGGTGCCTTATTCGCATTTAGGGCTACGATTCCCGATGACCAGACATTCGCTCGTGATGGATTCGAAACACCATTCCGTCTGCTTTTCAGACAAACCTGGCTTGGAGCAGGTTTGGTTAGTATTGCTCTAATGATAGTAACAATTGTTGTAGTAATTTCATATTGGGATAGTTTGACCACTACTTGGGACAAATACGGATTAATTCTTCTAGCTTTACCGTTGACTCCATTGTTAGTCCCCTCCATTTTAGTTCATCGAGAAGAAAGCAAAGTTCTGCGCAGAGACGAAGCATATCCTGACTTCATTCGCGCTTTAGGTGGTACAGCGCAAGCACGAAGTGCGGAGCCAAGCGCTACAATTAGGGCACTCCGCGGGATTGACTTCGGTATGCTGGACGAATCCATCGATCGCCTAGAGAAGCGTCTTTCCACGAGAATAGATAGCGAACGGGCATGGGATTATTTCGCAGCAGACACCAACTCTGCAGTGATTTCTCGCTACAATAGAATCTACATTGAAGGCTCACAATCATCTGGTGAGCCAGCAGAAACCGCCGATATGGTTTCTCGTTCTGTCACAAACTTACTATCTCTGCGTAGAAGAAGGAGTCTTTCTGCTTCTACAATGTGGGGTGTAGCATTTGGTTTACTGATTTCTTCAGTTGTATCTTTGAACGTTACAATTTCCATTGTTCTTCAACTGGGTGAAACAATCGCTGGAGTTGCAACTAGTATTGCTGAAACCACAGATATTGGGTCGATATCCGATGCTGCCGGTGATTTCGTCCTTCCAGTAATGGAAGACCCTACTGCAGTTGCAGACAATATTTTGATGTTCAAGATAATCGCCTCAATTCTTATTTTAGTTCAAGTATTAGCAGTATCTCTAATCGCAACACGCCTTCGAGGAGGAGGTTTCACAAGTGCTGTTGGGCAAATGATTCAACTACTCTGGGTTGCAGCTCTAGCAAGTCTAATCTCGTCTTTCATCCTAGATGGCGCATCAAGCATGTTCTCAACATGAATGTAGAATATAGTGTAGTATCTATCCTACAAAGATAGCTTCAGACGAGCATCTGCGAAATATGCTCGTGCAAAAGGCATGGTTGATGTCTTAACTTGGGTTATTGGAGGAAAGGGTGTTCCTGACCCAATGTCTGGATTCGAGGATGTTAGCGAGAGCCCATCTCTTGCTTGATTCTCTTCTTTGTAGCAGCCCAAGAACAAATTGGACACTGTGTTAAGTCGTGATTTCTTGCTGGGCAATACTCTCGTCCAAAAAATATGATTTGCAAGTGAAGTTTGTTCCAAGATTCCTTTGGAAAGATTGCCTTGAGGTCCTTTTCTGTCTTGACCACATTAGTGCCGTTAGAAAGCCCCCATCGTGCTGCCAAGCGGTGAATGTGTGTGTCGATTGGGAATGCAGGAACTCCGAAGGCTTGGGCCATGACAACTCCTGCGGTTTTGTGACCAACGCCAGGTAAGCTCTCCAATCCTTCGAAAGTATCGGGAATCTCTCCCTCATATGATTCGACCAATATCTTAGATAATTTGGAGATGTTCTTGGCTTTAGTTGGAGCAAGGCCTACTTCACGGATCATCTCTTGAATATGGCTTACTTCTAAGGTTGCCATTCTCGTAGCATCAGGGCCATGGCGGAATAACTCAGGTGTAACTTGATTCACTTTCTTGTCGGTAGTTTGAGCGCTCATTAGTACGGCAATCAGCAACTGAAACGAATTATCATGGTCTAGAGGGGGAGGTGTTTCAGGATAAAATTCTTCAAGCATCTGCAGAATTTTTGCAGCTTTTTCCGAACGCTTCACAATATCAGCCTCGATAATCTACGCCGTATTCTGCTCCATTGGCCCATGCCCACATGAAGCCTAGGAACACTGAGCCTAGCGGGATAATGTTGCAAAAGAATACAACTGAGAGTGAGTAATTATTCTCGCTCGAGCCAGTCGCAAGCCAACCAAGATAACCAATAATTGTACCTGGAAATATCGAAAGTAATCCTATCACAATTGCACGTATAAATCTCATTAAATCACCCCAGCAACCTCGTTGCCATTTCTTCTCCGCTCAATGAATTGAGAATATCATCATTTTCAAGCCAGCCCTTACGAGCAACCATTACACCATAGTCAATGTCTCCCAATCCTTTGATTGAATGAGCATCAGGATTGATTACTACTGGTACGCCTAATTCTTTAGCACGTTTACACAATCGCCAATCTAAGTCTAGCCGGTATGGTGATGCATTCAGTTCAACAGCCTTCAGTTCACCTTCCTTGTTCGCTTCAGACATGTGCTCAAGAACGGTATGCAAGTCTACTTCATAACCATCTCTGCCTTGTAAAATTCGACCTGTAGGGTGTCCTAACACAGTTGTAGCAGGATGTTCTAGACATTTCAGTAAGTCTTCAGTATTTTGAGATTCATCTCTTCCTCTCCATCGAGTCATAGCATGTACGCTGGCAACAACATAGTCGATTTGCGACAACACGTCATCAGGATGGTCTAATTTCCCATCCTCTAGAATATCAGATTCCACGCCGCTGAATAAACGGAAATCAACGCCTTCATTCTTCCATTCAGCATTGTATTTTTGCATAGTCTGGTGTTGTGCGATTAAATCATCAGCGCTAGCGCCATTTGCAATTTGTAAAGTAGGAGAATGGTCTGCAATTCCCAGCCAATTCCACCCCATGCGTCTCGCAGCATCTGCCATTTGCTCTAGGCTTGCATCGCCATCAGAAAGGGTGGTGTGGTTGTGCAATGCTCCTTTGACATTGGATAGAGAAATCAGTTCAGGTAGTTCACCAGCAGCCGAAGCCTCCATTTCTCCTAAGTCCTCTCTCAGTTCAGGAGTGACATACCTGAGTCCTAAATGCGCATAGATGTCAGCTTCATCAACTGCGGGCAACGATGTTGCAGCAGCCTCTAAGCCAGTCAAATCAGTTTCAGGCATTAATCCAAACTCGTTCAGTTTGAGACCCTTGTCTTGAGCGACTTGCCTCATGCGGATATTGTGCTCTTTGGAACCGGTAAAGTATGCCAAGGTGTAAGGGAACACGTGAGAGGGAACTAATCTAACTTGGGCATCGATAGTTCCACCCGATTCTAATTGCTCATAGGACTCTCCACCAATTGCGTCAAGCACATTTGCATCTAGATGTCCTAGGCTAAATCCATCTTCAAAAATAGAGGTGTCAAGGATGACTGATACTTTGGAATCTCCAGCACCTTTGACGTCTGCAATTCCTTTGAGAGATAGAATCTTATTTGTCACATCCTCTACATCTTCTGGTTTTACTGCAGCGACGATATCTAAGTCCCCAATTGTCTCTCTTCTTCTGCGTGCTGAGCCAGCAAGTTCGGCTCGCTCAACTCCTGGAAGTTGTTGAATCATTGAAAGGAATGTTTGTCCGTATCTCAAACCAATATCTAGTCTTCTGCGAGCAGAGAATCTCGCTAGTAGGTCTATCCCATCGAGGATTTTTTGTTGGCTTTTAGCGCCAAATCCCTTCATTGGCGCTACTTCGTTCTTTACACAAACTTCTTGTAAATCCGCTACAGACATCACGCCTAGTTCATCGTGTAACATTTTGATTTTCTTTGGGCCTACTCCTGGAATGCCGAGCATTTCGATTAGTCCTTGAGGAGTGCTTTCATGTAATTCAACCCAATCTTCAGGCCACTTGCCTTCTCCAACCGCTTGTGAAATTGCAGAGCCAAGGCCTTTGCCTATACCTTTGAGTTCGTAAATGTCTCCACTAGCAACCAATTCTCCCAAGTCTTGTGATAATGAACCGATGAGGCGCGAAGCGTTTTGATAAGATCGAGTACGAAACATGTTCGCACCAGAAAGTTCCAGTAACACCGCCATCTGATGTAGTGCAGTGCTGATTTGGTTGCGGCTAAAGTACGGCGGGCCACTAGTTCGCGGCTTTGCCAGTGTCCAAGATCCGCCTGCCATGATTATTCCAATGCGTGTGGGTTCAAGAACTCCTGCCTTTTAGCATAGGCATGGTCGAGACCGAAATCATCGAGACTCTCGCCCAATCCATGTGTTTTTTATCGCTAACTGCTTTTATTTTCATAGCAACCTTTTCCAGAAATGAGAAGATGGAACTAATGGCTCAAAATTTCATTATGATTTCTTTATTGATTACAGCAGGAATTCTGTGGTGGTTATCAACAGCAGGAGGGGAACTGTGGGGTTCGAACTATCTTCCCAAACCGCTTTCATTGCTTTGCGTAGTTGTCGCAATCGCAGCTAGGTTGAATATCAAAGGCCAGAATGTATCATTCGGGGCTAATCCTCACAACATTGGGAAGAAAGAAGAGGAATAATCAGATTATTTCGCCTTCAGGCTCACCTGATTCATCGGCCATTTTTTGGTCGATGAATGTGCGCATGTATTCCGGAAGTTCCCCATTTACGAAGATCACATCATTTACAGCATCCAGTTTCATTAAAGAATAGTAAATTTGCATTGCAGTCATCGGAGTGGAGGAACACCCAACACATCCACCATCAAGAGAAAGCATGACATTTCCATCAGCCGTGTCGATAACAGTAACCACACCATCGTGCGCGTCCAATACCTCTTGAACAGGTCCAATTTCTTTGAGGACCTCCTCTGCTGTGATTGCCATCAAACACCTGCAAAAGCCGCTCATCTATCAACCATCGCATTCAAGTGTGATACATACTGGGGAGGCCATGGGATTGTTTTCCAAAGCCGAAATCTTAGAATTCTCCGTGTCTGGAATGAGTTGTGGAGGGTGTGAAGGTAAAATCACCAAAGCATTGAATAAGATTTCAGGGGTTAAGAAAGTCGAGGCTTCTGCTGCTAAAGGGTTAGTAATCGTGAAGTCTAAAGGTGTAGAATCACATGAGATCATCGACAAAATTGTGAATGTCGGCTTTAGTGTAGAGTAAAGCAAAAACGCCATACGCCGTAGTTTTTCATAGGGATGTCCTTATGAAGGGGAGGTAGGTCGGCGGCCAGCAGGTGTATTTTATGGACATCGAGATAATGGCAGCCGGAGCAGCATTGGTAGGACTGATTGTTGCTTTTGTGTTATACAAGAAGAACGATAGCATTGAAATTGAAGACAAGAAGGTAGCTGAGATCACTCAGGAAATTCAGGATGGCGCAATGGCTTTCCTGTATGCTGAGTACAAGATTCTCTCAATTTTCGTCGTAATTGTTGCAGGATTACTGTACTACGATACCGGCGATTACTACACTCCAGGAGCATTCCTAGCAGGTGCAGTCGCAAGCGTACTAGCAGGATTCTCTGGTATGAGAGCAGCAACTTCCGCTAACGGAAGAACAGCTATGGCTGCTAAGAATGGAGGGCAACCTGCTGCACTTGCTGTATCATACAACGGTGGCGCAGTCATGGGATTGTCAGTTGGTGGACTTGGTCTACTAGGTATCTCATTGATTGCATACTGGTTGAGTTCCGGTGAAACATCTCACATCGAGTCCGCTGCTGGATTCGGTATGGGTGCATCTTCAATTGCACTATTCGCAAGAGTTGGTGGCGGTATTTACACCAAGGCTGCTGACGTTGGTGCCGACCTAGTGGGCAAGGTCGAAGCAGGTATTCCTGAAGACGACCCAAGAAACCCTGGTGTTATCGCAGATAACGTTGGTGACAACGTTGGTGACGTTGCAGGAATGGGTGCGGATATCTTCGAGTCCTTCGTAGGTTCAATCATAGCTGCAATGATTATTGCAGATGGTACTGGTTTCGGCGGGGATAATTTCACAGGATCTGCAGAGGATTACATTCTGCTCCCAATCCTTCTAGGTTTAGTCGGATATATTGCTTCTCTAGTAGGCGTTTTCTCAATGGCCTTCATGAAGGGAATGAAAGACCCTGCGGCGGCTCTAAGAAACACTACTTTCATCGCAGCAATTCTATTCTGGGCAGGCGGTTACCTTGCAATTGACTACTTCGGACTTGATGTCGACTCCGATGTGATGCAGGCTGTAATCCTAGGAAGCGTTGTTGGAATCCTAATCGGACTAGTAACCGAATACTACACTGGAATTGAACCGGTAATGGGAGTTCCAACTAGAGCGATTCCTCACATTGGTGAGATGTCCAAGACAGGCCCAGCAACAAACGCAATCGCTGGTTTGTCAGTCGGAATGATGTCAACATTTGTTCCAATTCTACTAATCGCAGCAGGTATCTTTGGAGCATTCAAGATTGGTGGCGACGAGTTTGGCCTATACAACATTGCAATCGCTGCAATGGGTATGCTGGGAACTGTTGGTGTAACAATGACTGTGGACGCATATGGACCAGTTGCTGACAACGCAGGTGGTATCGCAGAAATGGGTGAACTAGGTTCTGATGTACGTGAAATCACTGACGCTCTAGATTCAATTGGAAACACAACAGCAGCAGTTGGTAAAGGATTCGCAATCGGTTCCGCTGCTCTAACTTCTCTAGCACTATTCGCAGCATACAGTACTGCGGTCACATACGATGAGTTCACTCTAAGCCTTGCAGATCCATCTGTGGTAATGGGTCTTCTAATCGGTGGTGCACTACCATTCGTAGTTGCAGCAATGACAATGACCAGCGTCGGAAAGGCTGCTGGAGAAATGGTTGTTGAAATCCGTCGCCAATTCAAAGAGATCGACGGCCTTCTAGAAGGGAAGGAAGGAGTCAAGCCAGATTCCGCAACCTGTGTTGACATTTCAACCAAGGCTGCATTGAGAGAAATGGTAGCGCCAGGTCTTGTAGCAGTATTCGCTCCAGTTATTGTTGGATATGCATTAGGAGCCTCTGCTCTTGGTGGAATGCTTGCTGGTGCTCTAGTAACCGGTGTTCTACTCGCTCTATTCATGGCAAACGCCGGTGGAGCATGGGACAATGCAAAGAAGGCAATCGAGCAAGGTCACATTGAAGGCGCAAAGAAGGGCGATGATGCTCACGATGCTGCTGTTATCGGTGACACAATCGGTGACCCATTCAAAGACACAAGCGGTCCAGCTCTGAACATTCTAATCAAGTTGATGAGCATCGTTGCGGTTGTTATCGCAAGCGGATTGGATAGCGGTTTCTTGTTCTGAGCAGGAAACCCGCATGCTGAAAAATAAGACCGTTGTGGGTCGTAACATGCGTGCTTACTTGTTGTCGCTGTTGATGATAACAGTCAGCCTTGCTGGTTGTATTAGTAACGAGGATAATACTACCTCTGGTATTGGTGATACTACAGAAGATGATTTGATTTTGCCTGAATGGCAAATTGGTGACCAGTGGTTGTACACTTTCATTACTCCACAGTTTGGAGAAGACAGTACTCGCTTAGTGGTTGCAGATGTCCGTGAGGATGATGGCTTGTTCATGCTAGGCATCTCCTCGGAGGGCGAGGCTCAAAGGCATGCGGTAATCAATCACAATCCATTTTTGGGCAGAGTTACTATGGATGGATTGTCAGTTTATGAGAACGGAGAACCTCAGCCAGTTTTCAATTTCCCTTGGGAGGTTGGCAACAATTGGGCGTTCAGACTCTTAGGCCAAGATTGGAGTGCGACTACTGATAATATCTACAATGGGGAAGTCACTGTATCTGCAAGTTCAAGTGAAGGTCACCAACTTAGCTACATCTTTAGTGGTCGCCAGGGTTTCATCATGAGTCTTCTTTGGACAGATAATGAGGGTGTAGTTAACTTACAAATGAGTCTCGTCCAAAAAGATACAGGATATACAGGTGATGTATTCTTCTACCGTGCTGGAGATTTACACGATAACTTGTATGAAGAAAATGATCAAGAAATTTATGATTCATTCTTTGATGATGGCTATTCTCCCAATGAAGCATGGGATACTCTAGTTTGGTATCTCGATGTCGAAATCGACGACAAAGGAGGTTCTGGAACATTGACTATAAGCGACCAGCAAGATGGCACTTCTCCGTTATCTAGAGCTTGGGGTAATGGAGCAACCGAAAAAGGCTCGTTTGGTACTATTCCATCTAAGACAGGCGAGCATAGAATAACTCTAACATTACAAGGTGAAACTTCATTTGTTCATCTCAAAGTTGCAGGTGCACTTGTCCGCTCTTGGACATTGTGAGGTTGCAATATGCCTACACTTGTCATGATGCACGGCATGACTGGTACTGCAGAAATGATGCGACCATTCGCTGAGAAGATTTTGCCTGAAGGTTGGAGTTTACTCGTTCCACAGGCCGATTTTGAACATCCTAGCCGAGGTTACACGTGGTGGCGATATGAAGGTGGAGATAACCCCGGACGCAGAATCCTAACTGCAAAAGAACTCTCAGATGTTGATGCATCTTTACTCAAGTTATCGAATATACTCCCTGATGATGATTTAGTATTGGGGGGTTTCAGTCAAGGTGGTGCTATGGCTCAAGAGCTCCTTCAATTCAATCACAATGTGTTGGGAATTATCGCAATCGGAACTAGGGCGGTCAGGCCTCTAGAATTGAAGGACAGGCTTAGAGAAATTCCTGAAGGAAAATTATTGTGGATGCATGGCGAATCCGATCATAGAGTTTCACTTGAAGCGGGTATGGAAATACCAGCGATTTTCGAAGAATCTGGCTGGGAAGTAACTCGTATTCAACATCAAAAAGGGCATATGATTCCAATTGAATTTCATTTTTCAGTCAGAGAATGGCTTGGAAATATAGGTTGAATAAACCAATTGGAATTTTAAATTTTAAATTGAAAATTTAGCGAGTGAATTCTATTGCCGGCCTATTAGGGGCAGATGAGATAAGTTATGGCTGCTTAGGCAAGTCATGCCTTCCGCAAAAGCTCCCGTTAGAATTGACTTAGCGGGAGGATGGTCAGATGCTCCTCCTTTTTGTGAACAAGTTGGCGGCGATGTAGTAAACATAGCAATCAATCATTACGCACACGCAAATTTGGAAGTTGATGAATCCGGTAAACTCAGTGTTTCATACACATGTGATGTTCCTATTGGAAGTGGTCTAGGAACTACTGGCGCAATCAACGTAGCACTACTAGCGGCAATCAAAGGCAAGGAAAACTCCGAAGAATTAGCCTACCAATTTGAAAGATTACTTGGAAACCATGGCGGCCGTCAAGATCAGTGGGCTGCCAAATATGGAGGTATTCAGCACCTCAAGTTCATTGGCAGTGATGTTGAAAGAGTTCATCTTGTACCTCCACCTTCATTCAATAGATGGATTGAGAAGCATCTAATTCTTGCAGATACAGGAATACGTCATACTTCTGGAGACTTACATAGCGGGGTTTGGGCCAGATATGAGGAAGTCTTACCACATTTGATGGATATACGGCAAAGTGGAAGGGATATGGCTGCTGCAGTTCAGAGGGATGATAGGTTCAACGTATGTGCTGCAATGAATGCCTACACGGAAGCAGTCGGACGTTTGGATTCAAGTTTGAACGAGCCATATCAACTCCTAACCGAACTTCCAGATGTACTTGCATGGAAGGGTATGGGAGCCGCAGCTGGGGGATTTGTAGGAATAATTTCACGAAATCCAGATGCAACGAAAGAAGCGATCCCTTGGGAAATTCTAGATTGGCAGATTGACAATGATGGTTTGATTCTTTCAGAGTAGTGAAACACACAGATTGAAATGACTGGTAAGGAAGTGTAAATCATGGGACGTGTTGTTGAAGATGCATTGGCCTCGGATGCAGATTTCGTTGTATATTCGTCGACATTTTGCCCTTATTGTGTCGCAGTGAAGCGCTTATTTGACTCGAAAGGCCTAACCTATGATGAAATCAATTTCGACCATATACCTGGAATAAGAAATGAGGTGGTTGCTGAAACCGGCCACAGAACTGTACCTGTTGTAATTGACAACAGGGGCGAAAATCCGATGTTCATTGGTGGATTTAACGAGACTCAGAGATACCTACGTTAATTTGCATGCAGGTAGTATGCAGCATTGATCAACCCTGCAAAACTTACCCACGCAATGTACGGCCATACCAATATTGAACCTTGCTTGTTACCTTCGTAAATCAGGTACGCATATGCGATTGTGAACACAACCATTACTACAATCAATAACAGCGACTGTAGATATTTGGCATCATTGAATACACTGGGCCACATTAGGTTTGCAATCATCTGAATAGCAAACAAAGCGATAGCAATATTTCGATAATTAATCTCACTTCGATTAACTATTGTAGTGTACATACTGATTGCCAACATGAGATACAAGACATTCCAAATTGGCCCAATAATCCACCCAGGTGGTTGGAAGAACGGTTCGTATTCGGAATTAAAGGTCAAATTCTTACCTCCATGAATCCTTGCTCAGCAAAAGAGTGCTCGTGCCGGGATTTGAACCCGGGTCGCCGGAATGAAAACCCGAAATGATGGACCACTACACCACACAAGCAGATATTCTTCGCCCATCGTTGATTATTCATGAATGTTGGGGTCGACAGTCAAGCTATTCCACCAACGAATTCCAAACCATGATATTGCGATTCCAATTATCAAAACAGCCCCAATCAATATTTCCCGATCCAGAATCCACCATAACGCATCAATCGCTTTGTTTCCATATATCCCGATAAGAACTGCTTCTAGGCCAAATCTCAATCCTCTACCTAACAAACCTGCAATGATGAATGGTTTCATTTTCATTTCACCCATCCCTGCAGCCCAGCCAAACACTTTGTATGGGATAGGAGAAAATGCAGCTATGAAAGTTCCAATTGTCCCATATCGTAATGCCAAGGCTTCTATTTTCTCAAGATGCCTTTCGGCCTTGAATCTAGTAAAGAGTGGCCTGCCCCATTTCTTACCAATCCAATATCCTACGATGCTGCCTAATACGCTGGTGACCGTGACAACTAGCCATAGCCAAAAAACCAGAGCCGTGTCACCTTCAGCCGCCACTAACATTGGTAAAAATAGCAAATCAGGAGGTACAGGCTGGATAATCGCCTCGGTAAATGACATGGCCGCTAGACTAATCCAGCCAAACCCATCAAACCATTCTACGATGGTCTCTTTCCACGACATCCAACCCATGGGGTAACAATCACACGGATGAACCCTTTCTTAATCGAAGTCTTGATTGCTACAAATCATGACCCGACCATACATGCCGGTACTGGATACAGCCGCATTGCTTCATTGGCCTGTGGAGAGATTACAAGGAGGAATTGTAGCTCATAGCCAGTTAGAGGAATTGAGAAAACTGTCACCACAAAGGGCAATGTTGCTTGAGTCCATCGAAATGGAATGGATGACCATGGGGACAGGTGATGCTGAATCAGCAGCATCCCTCTCGGGAGATTTACCTAGATTGAGTCCAGTAGACCTAGAAATTTTGGCAATAGCATTAGCAACGGGTCAAACTTTGTTCACAGATGATTATTCCTTACAGAATGTCTGCAGGCATTTGCATCACCCTTTCGAAGCTGTCTCGAATAAGCCAAGTAAGGAGCAATGGTCTTGGGAATTGAGATGTATTGGCTGTAGAGCCACTAAAAAGGCAGACTCACAGAATGAGCAAGAATGCGATGTATGTGGCTCAGTGATGAAGATTAAGCGTGCAAGGTGATTACTCTTCTTCGAGGATTTTTTCAACTTCTTCGCCCGCTCCAAACATGGAAGCAAAGATTGCAGATATCCAGTCTAACATGGTTCATTCTTCTGCAGTAGAGATCTCTTCAGCAACTTCTTCCGCAGTCTTACCCGATGGGTCGACGCCGGCCGCTTCTGCTTTTTGTGCCAGGTCGACAGACTTGGTCTTTCCACCAGCATCTAAATCGGCTTCAGTATTGGCGGATGACGGCTCTCCAGTTACTTCAGATAGTCCTTTTTGGAACTCCCCTTTCGACTGTCCAGCGGCTCTCGCAAGTTTAGGTAGGCGTTCTGCTCCAAACAGTAGGAAGAAGATTGCCAGTAGAATCATGATTTCAAATGGTCCGAACCTCATGTTGTTCCCTCTGATACACGCCAGTTACTCCCGCTTTGTCAATCAATCGGCTCTCAACCGCCAGAAACAGGCGGAAGTAATGCAATCTCATCTCCGTCGTTAACAGGCTCATCTTCCGCCACTTTGTTGCCATTTATGCTGACCACAAGTCCTTGACTGAGCCACATTTCTATACCTAATTCCTCTAAGACAAACCGTATTGAAGAATTAGGCAACAGTTCAATCAGGTGCTCTCTAGCGCCCATTTGTTCAGCCAACGGGCCAAATGCGAGTACTTTGGCCTGCATGAACACGCTATCAAGCGGCATCTTATCAACCCGTGGCGCCGTGTCTTACACAATGGCAGTCGCACTTTCTTGTCAAGGGCTTTGGAAGATATACGAAATGGGCGATGAAAAGGTGCAAGCAGTCCGTGGAATCGATCTTGAAATAAAAAATGGAGAGATGGTGGCAATAATGGGCCCGTCTGGGTGTGGAAAAACCACACTGCTCAACATTTTATCCGGTATTGATGACCCTTCTGCAGGACAGGTTATGGTGTCTGGGAAGCCGCTGTTCGGAATCAGTGATGATGAACGAACTGACCTACGCGGGACAGAAATGGGTTTTATTTTCCAAAAGTTCCATCTCTTAGATGTGATGAACGCAGTTGAAAATGTAGAGATACCGTTGTTATTGTTGGGCATGAACCCTGACGAAGCTCGGACTAAAGCCAACGCTGCGTTAACCAAAGTAGGCCTTGGCGATAGGTCAGACCACAGGCCTGCAGAGTTATCTGGGGGCCAACAACAACGTGTTTCTATTGCCAGAGCATTAGTTCACAATCCTTCTGTGATACTCTGCGATGAGCCTACAGGAAATTTGGATTCAACTACTAGCGGTCAAGTTATGGAATTGCTCGCCGAATTAAATGAATCAGGGTCGACTCTAGTTATCGTAACCCACGACAATGAAATCGCTGAACGTTGCTCTCGTATAATTCGCATTATTGACGGTAGAATCTTGTCTGAAGAGGAATAAAAATGCTCTTTGAAACCCTTGCAATCATTGCATTGATTACTCCAATCAGTGCAACTTCGGCTTGGGTTTTGCGTAATGATGTTGAGAAGATTTGGCAATCAATTCTGCTTTACGCAGGACCAATAATCGATGCCTGGTTTGTTTGGCTATTCCTTGATTGGCTTGAAATGGGTTTTTTCTCTACATGGGGATGTACTATCTCAGCAGGAATTATTTCTAGTATGCTTTTACAACCAATATTCTCTCCCAGAAGGCTAGTAGTATTCCGTTTGTCATGGCAACAAGTTCGTCGAAGACCTCGTCAGGCGGCATTGATGATGGCAGGATTATTGGTTGCATCCTCGATAATTACTTCATCACTTGTAGTTGGAGATAGTTTGGATGCAACACTTAGCAAAGAAGTAGAGGCAGTGTATGGAGATACAGATATACTAATTTTCCAAAAAGATAGGCGTACTGGTTTCTCATTCGATTTGGACATCAATCTAACCTCTGCATTTGGAAGTGCTCTAATCGAATCGAAAATTGCAGATGAATGGTCTCATGGCATCGACACGACAGCAACATTGTCTCGAAGTGACGGTCTAGCGCTGCCGTCAGCAGCTTGGTACGCCTATGATGGGTGGCAAGGCGTTGCTATCAACCAAGTTGCTTCTGATGAGTTAAAGATTTCAAAGGGTGATGTGTTGGAAATTTCTTGGTTTTCTTATTCCGATGATGCAGAATTGGTCCGTACCTCTGAAAATTTGACAATTACCTCGGTTATCTCAATGAATGGCAAGGGTTCGATGAGCGGAACTAAATCCCCAGCATTATTCACCTCACTTGAACTATCACAGCAGTTACAATCAAAGCAATGGAAAGTAAACATGATGCGAGTTTCTCTAGTTGATGACAGTTCAGCATCTCAGAGCATTACTGGAATCGAATCCACTCTGGACGGTCTAATTGATTATGAATCAGCAGGCTTCGAAATCAACACTGATCAAGATTCCATTTCAATTTCTAATTCCAATGGTTTAGGGAGATTAGAGGCATCCTTCATGGAATCTTGGGATGGAAACAAGACCAGACTAATAGGCCAAGGCTCGAGTATGGAGGTTTTGCAAATCCCGTTAGTACAAATCGAACAAGATGGAAAGGTAATGTCGCTCCCTGATGATAGAATTGACGAGATTATGGCAACAGAAGAAGGTGACTGGTACATTTCAGGAGGTGCGGTTTCCTATCAGAAGGAGCGTGGGGGATCAAGTCATGGTTGGGAGGTGCCAAATGGGGGACTGATTAGAGATGTCACTTTGTTAAACGATTCTTTATTGGTGGCGCATAGTGAAGGATTGGTTGAGGTTCCTGCAGATCGAGATGGAGATTTAGTTCACCATATCAAGGGTGAAGAAGTAATGGTTGCTGCATTATTTGAACAAGATTTGCCGGATCTTCCCTCGACAGTATTTTCAATGGATTATCTCGAAATATCAGGTGAAGATTGGCTTGCAGTTAGCCACATTACAGGAAAAGAAGTCTATCGGTATTCTGGCTCGGAATGGCTAGAAACGACATTGATTGGTGAATGGTTACATTTCGACGATGAGGTGATGGCAGGTTCACCTACTACTGGCTGGACTACAATCTCTGGACTGCAATCACCAACTTGGCCTGCAGTAAGAGGGGGCCTACTGCTCGATAACAATTCGATATACAGTTTCGATGGAGAGGTGATTTATCTTTCAGATTTCGATTCTGTTTGTGATGAAAGAGTATTTTCTTACGATGGTGAAGTAATCTGCAGTACCTCATTTGGGGTAGTAATCGATTCGGGAGGATTATCCCCCCGCTTACCCTTGACAGTTGATATTGGTGGATTTGGAGTAATGCCACAACTATTGCTTGCTACCGATGGCCCGCTATCGCCTGCCCAGGGAGATGTGCTAATCTCATCTAGGCTTTCTTTACTCGATTCTTCTGAAAACGTTCTATTCAATGGATTGATTCCATGGGCGTATGGCGACAACTCACCAATTACTTTGGAAATAGAAGGCAATATGTCTTCAATCGATGCTCCAGGTTTAGATGAACTTGAATCGATAATTATTGGCTTTGTTAATCTAAGCGATGGAGAAATACTAGCGGCTTCGGCTGAAGGCGAACGCAGCATCTTAGTCGTGAATGGAGGAAATCAGTCTGAAATTTTGCTTTGGCTTGATTCTATCTCTGGTGTAGACTCAATGAACCTGAAAACTATTGCAGCCAAAGAAGAGGCGCTTGCTACAGCTGAAGAAGGCGCAGGAGCCCTTTCAGCAATGTTCCTAGTATTCGGAGCGTTCACGATTGGTGCAGGACTATTATTGGTGCTAACAATTGTAATGATGCTTGCAGAATCCCGAAGAACCGATGAAGCAATCATGCGAGCAATTGGATTGAAGCGCTCCGACATGAGGTCTCTAGCATTGATGGAAGGAATGATGACATCTGCTGGAGCATCAATTCTTGGCGGAATATTTGGTTTGGTTTTAGCATGGATAGTTTCTCTTGCATTTAGCAGTGTTTTTGCTAGTGCAGGAGCTGATGGTATTGCCTATTCTTTCAGTATCGAAAGTATGCTTATTGGAATGTCCGCAGGTTTCATCATTGCAATGGCAACTCTTTGGGGTACTGCATTTTGGACTAGTAGGCTGAATATAGTGCAAGCATTACGAGGCCTATCTCCGATGCGTAAACGAGGAATACCATGGTGGCTATTTCTATTGTTGATTGTATTCATTGGTACCGGTTTATTGGCGGGACTTAGTATTCTTACATTTGATTCATCTTCACCAATGAGATTTGCATTGTGGCATATTATGGCATCATGCTTGATCGTCGGAATAACGCCATTATTCACCTTTATCCTACCGCATCTTAGAGGGTGGTCAATCAGAAATACAGGCCGGAATACCATGGCAGCCATAGGTTTGAGTCTTGCGTTTTGGGCACTCACTCCTGATTCCTGGGTACCAGTTGACAGTGGGATAAAACCAGACGAAATCACCTTCGCAGTTTTGGGGATTGTTCAGGTATTTGCAGGTGTACTAATCCTGACGGGCATTGCACCTAGGTTTGCGTCTTGGGTCATATCAAAATCATTCCTTGCAAAGCGTATAGGGCCAGTTGCCAAGGTTTCACTTGCTTATCCTGCTTCTGCACCTCTGCGTACCGCCGTAATCATGGGCATGTTTTCCTTGACGGTGTTCAGTGTAATTGTTCTCGCTGGATATTCAGTTCAGTTTGAGGAGCATTCTTCTGGTTACGTCGAAGATGCTAGTGGTGACTTTGAGATTTTGTTATCGTCATCGAGACGAGTGCCTCTCGAGTTATCTTCCAATCCTGTTGAATGGGATTTGGAAGAAACCAATCCTGAACATATTGATGCGGTAGGTATTGTCAATCGAGCGGTTGTTTGGGTTGATGATGGTGATGATAGCATAGGCTATATTTTACGCGGAGTAGATTCAGGATTTATTGAACACGGAGCGATTCCTCTACAGGATTGGGATAAGGCTCTTGGAGACACCGAGCAAGAGGCTTGGGAATCGCTAAAAATCAACGAGAATGTAGTGTTTGTAGATAGTTCATTTGCTCTAATCGACCCTAATACGGGGGAGTCAATTTCAGGCATGACTCTTCCAATTGGAAAATCGATTTCGCTAATTGATATTTCCAACCCCGGAAATAGTCGAAATGTGATTGTTGGAGGCATACTATCTCAGTCTAGCCAACTATTCTCCCAGGGCATATGGATGGATGGGGAAATTGTCGAAGAACAGTATGGGGGAGTTGTGACTAGAATTTATGTTTCACACGGACCTGAAATCTCATCTTCTGACCTAGAATCTTCACTCTCTTCAGACCTGGCACCTAGTGGAGTTTACACCTCAATTATTGAAGATGAGATTCTTCTAATTCTTGGGTTGATTTTTGCCATATTAGCAATCTTCCAAGCTTATCTTGCTCTAGGATTGGTGGTTGGAATTGCGGGAATTGGCGTAGTTACTTATCGCTCAGTGTCTGAACGCTCAGGCCAAATCGGTATGCTTAGAGCGCTTGGATTCCGAAAGCGAATGGTGATGAGTGGAATGATCCTTGAAGTTAGTTGGACTTCCCTGTTGGGAATGATAAACGGAGCCATAGTTGCGATTGCATTCCACTATGCTCTCTATCAGACCTTTTGGGAGGAGCAAGGTGCCAAACTAATATTGCCCTGGTTCGAAGTTATTTCCATGGTTTTAGGGGGTTGGATTCTAGTTTTGTTGGCAACATGGGTTCCAGTAACTAAAGCAACAAGAGTAACTCCGTCACAAGCATTATCATCTATTGATTGATTTAATTTAGATATTATATTTCTTTGCAAATACAAAAACAAACACATTGTACCATTGACAATTATATCCCCTAGTTTTTTGAATAATTCCTTGCCAAAAACGCTATACTGCTAGCCCTAATCTGCACTTCACAGGAGCCATTTCCTGTGACTTTTTGGCTAATCTCCTTTGCCAACGCCTAAATACCGTATATGTCGTCGGAGGTGATACCGACCCTTTTGGAGGAGATGACAATGAGCAAGTTAACCCCCATGATTTTGGCTATACTAATGCTAGCTAGCACCTCGCTAGTTGCAATGGATTGGTCCGAATTGGAAAACAACACAATGACTGAAGCAGATGGCCGATCTGGCCCTGACGCTCAAGTCACGAGCATACTATCGCCTAGAGCGACAACGACCGACAGCATAACTGGTGAACAGATACACACCATGCGCGCAGGAGACAATGTACACTTTGAAGTTTACATTGAGAATGTAGGAGACGCAGCCATCGAAGAGATGGGTGTATCACTAACAGTATATCTAGCAGAGAATGGCGAGAGAGGAATGATCGCTAAGGACGCAGCTGGTAATGACCTATCCTGGTACAATGGAGACGTCGTCTGTGACGACACATTCGTTTGCCCATGGTCAACATTGGCAGCAGGTACTGCGCTAGATTACGGTAAGTACACCTTTGCTTACCAAGGTTCTCCAGTTAGCTGGAGCCCGGCTACTGGTGACTATGTCATCGTAGTAGAAACCAACGCAATTGGCGATGCTGACGCAGGAAACGACTACGCTGAAAACTTAGTTTCAGTTGTAGATTGGACTGACGTTATAGTTGACCTTGCATGGGATTCAGGCAAAGATGTTGAAGGAGGCGCTGGAGACAAGGCATTCACATTGACCGTAGAAACCGGAGGTTCATCCTCTTGGTCTGCACGTTCAATCACTGTTGACCTAAGCGTTCAAGGAACTCTTTCTTCTGCAACAGACAACAGTGGTAACGACATTATGGGAATCACAACAGTCGCAGAATTCGGAACCTATGGAATGACTGAAACATGGCGTCACGAGACCGAAGCAAACAACTCTACTTCAGATAACAGATATGTTATCGATTTCCAGAACCAACATGAGTGGTTCGGAGTTGTAAGCCCAGATACATCTGGTGACAGTGGAGATTACTCTGTTACTGTTAACGTAGTAAGTTACGTGGTATATGGACAACTTCCTGACTGTGAGGAAACAACAACTGGAAACAGTTCACAAGCCCAAAACGGTTCACAAGAAATGACTTACATTCACTTCTGTGAAGTAACAATGTACCAAGATGGCGATGCTGCTACTAGCGAAGATGAAATCGAAGGTAAAGTACAGACTTTCCACGACATTGGAGTATCTACTCTAGTTGTCAACCAAGGATATGTTGTTGACGAAAACGGTGATGCAATGGCAGCACCTACAATGCCTGGAATCACCACAGGGCCACTAAACCCTGCATGGTCTAGCATTCAAGCATCGGTCAGACACTCTGGTAGTGATCTGATGGTAACATATGATTGGGAAGTTACTTTCGTAGTAGAGAACACTGTAACAGGAGTCACTGAGACCATTGTTGCAGATAGTTGTACATTTGGTCAAGGACCAGCATACACCCACATGCTATTGGGTGATGATATGGGCAATGGAGGAGCATTTGAAGTCGGAGAAGCATGTATCATGTTCGAGTTCGCTCCAGGTATCTACAATCTTACTGCAACAGTTTCCATGGTCGGTGGAACAGCAGGAACAGCTGATATGTCCGCAAGGAATAATGCTGCAAGTATTTACGAAATCTCTGCACTAAACAACAGACCTTCTGTTTCTTTGACAGTACAGCAAGATGAAGGCTCTATTGTAATTGGACCTGATGGAATGATTACTCTTGAAGCAGATGCAGATGATGCAGATGACGACACTGGTCAGAATCTAAACTATGTATGGACTCATCCGGCAATGCAAGACATTAACGGAACAGAGCAACCATCTCAGTGTAATGGTCTAGGAATTGCATTCTCAACATGCAATCTAATGGCATTCGATTCTGATTGGGCTGGAGTTCAAACCTACTCAGTAACTGTTACTGACGAGCACGGCTCATCCGCAATGGATTTCACAAATGTATTCATTTGGAACCAAATCGTTGCAACCGCAACAACCGCTAGCGGAATTGGCATTGAATACAACCTAACCTATGATGGAGTAAACGAATTCCACTTGGATACTTGGGCAGATAGTGAGACCTCTTACACACAAGATCTAACTGCGTTCGGATACGCCGGCGAGTACAGTTCTGTTGCAGTAATTGATTATCAACCATCTACTACATACATGCCAGAAGATGTTGACTCTCAAGAAGTCGTAATGACTTACGATACTGCTACACTAGAACCAACCAGTGTATTCTGGATTAGCAATGGAAACTGGGTTCAGTTAGATGCTACCATTACTTCCGCAGGAAGCGATGGTACCATCACCATTGACTTAGGAGAAGACAGCCAAGTTCTTCCACAGGGTGAAATCGCTCTGATGGGTGGAGTACTGCAAATTATCGAAGCACCTGGTGCGCACGCAACTGGTCTTACTGTAGTGGCTTCCAAGGGCGGTACAATCTCCGCATCTTGGTCATACTCTGGTAACACTGTTCCAGGCGTTGACTGGCTATCAATGGAAATCTGTGATTCTGCAGATGTCTGTACTACCACACAAGAGAACACAACTCTAGTCGCTCACTCCATGAATGGACAGACTGACACTGTACACGGTGAAACATACACCTACACTCTGCAAGTCTGTAACGTTGGAGGATGCAACCCAACTATCGCAACCGCTTCAGCAACTGCTGACAAGATGGTTGACGGAGATGCATCTGCAACTGGAATGACTGTTGCTAACAAGGCAGGAGCAAATGCATGGACCGTTTCCTGGACTGCATCTGGAGACACCTCTGATGTAGCAGGATGGATGGTTTGCTGGACAGACTTCTCATGGTCTACCTCTGGTGAAATGCCAGATACCTGTGCAGATGCTGGCGACGCAACAAGCACTGACATCAACCACCCAGGTGGCGCAGCTGGTTCTAAGACCTACTACTTCGCCGCAGTACCTTATGATGACAAGTCCAACATGGACAACGCTCTTCCAGGTACTGACATCTTGTTGACCATTGAATCAAC
>CACEWA010000012.1 GCA_902563095.1 uncultured Candidatus Poseidoniales archaeon
TGCGCCTAAAGGAATTAGAAGAAAAAATAAGGAAGGCAGAACTATCGGGTGCTAAGGTTTCTGATTTAGAGTTTGAATCTCAGGCACTTGAAAGCGAATTGAACACCTTTGAGCGAGAAGGCTGATTCAAGTTGCTGGACCCCTTAGGAGGAAAACCACAAGCAATAGTGAGAGCAAGGTGCCACAAATTTGGAAGATTCTTTTGCCGTATTTCTCATTGCTGAAAAAGCCAGAGAGACGGTTTCCAAAGAAAGTCCATGCTATCAGAGCAGAGACACAAGTTACCAGTGTTACCATGACGATTACACCGATTCCAACAATGCCTCCACCCAATGGTTCCATGTATTGACTCATCATGATAATGATGAACGCCCATTCTTTACCATTGACAAATTGCATGGCAATTCCTGTCTTCAAACCAAGTTTGCCTTCCCCAGTTTCTGCCTCAATCTTTGATGGGTCGATTCTGAACATGGCTATGACCATAGCACCAAGGAATGTTATTCCTATCCAGTGAAGAGCTGTGAGTGCGGTTTCATTTCCATCCAAGGAGTTGACTAGAAAGCCGATTATGATTTCAATCGAAACAAATCCAATCGCCATTCCCGTGATCAATGGTATGTTCGCTTTCTTACCAAATAGACCACTGTGAGCAAATGTGGTCAATGCATTTGGCCCAGGGGTAAGCAATCCTAATGACAATAAAAGCAACAACTCAATCATGGCAGTTGTTGCATCCATGAATCCCAACTCCTGTCATGATTGAAACGCTTGAAACACAATCACATGTTACGGCGGTACTGTCCACCGACTGCGAATAGCGCATCTGTGATTTGACCGAGTGAGGCAACCTTGGTTGTCTCCATCAATTCTTCGAATACATTTCCACCCTCTCTTGCAACCTGCTGCAATCTCTTGAGTGCTTCCTCATCCTTCGGAATGGCTTGAGTACGCTCAAGGCACGCTTGCTTCTCATCAGGAGTTGCTCTTGCTAATTCCATATCGAATTCGTCAGCAGCATTCTCATCGAAGTCCTGAGCATTTGGATTTAGGAATGTGTTAACGCCAATAATTGGAAGTGTACCATCGTGCTTGAGGTGCTCATAGTACATGCTTTCATCTTGGATCTTACCACGCTGGTACATTGTCTCCATAGCACCCAAAACCCCTCCTCTGCGGGATAGGGCTTCGAACTCTTGTAGAACTGCTTCTTCTACTAAGTCGGTTAATTCCTCAACGATGAATGAACCCTGCATCGGGTTCTCTGTCTTGGTCCAGCCACTTTCCTTGTTGACAATCAACTGGATTGCAAGTGCTCTGCGAACCGATTCTTCGGTTGGAGTAGTAATCGCCTCATCATATGCATTGGTGTGCAGTGAGTTTGCATTGTCTTGAATTGCGAGTAATGCTTGCAAGGTTGTACGAATGTCGTTGAAGTCGATTTCCTGTGCGTGCAGGCTACGACCACTTGTCTGAATGTGATACTTCAACTTCTGACTGCGCTCATCTGCACCATACAGGTCACGCATTGCAACAGCCCAAATTCTTCGAGCAACTCGACCGATTACAGTGTACTCTGGGTCTAATCCGTTTGAGAAGAAGAATGACAGGTTAGGGGCGAAATGTGCCACATCCATTCCTCTGCTTCGATAGTATTCTACGTAAGTGAAACCGTTTGCTAATGTCAAAGCCAATTGAGTGATTGGGTTAGCCCCTGCTTCTGCTATATGATAGCCAGAAATTGAAACTGAGTAGTGGTTGCGTACACCATTGTCGATGTAGTACTGCTGAACGTCGCCCATCATCTTGAGAGCGAATGGGGTTGAGAAAATACAGGTGTTCTGTGCTTGGTCTTCCTTGAGAATATCAGCCTGAACTGTTCCACGAACTGTCTGCAGTGTCTTTGCCTTGATTTCTGCATAAGTTGCTGCATCAACCATTTCATCTCCACGCTTGCCTACGGTTACTAGACCGAATCCATCGTGACCTTCAGGTAGATCTCCACGATAGCCACTAGCATCTGCTTCTAATTTCAGATGCTTCTCGACCTGCTGGTCGATTGCTGCATTCAGATAGAATGCCAGAATAATCGGTGCTGGTCCATTGATTGTCATTGAAACCGAAGTGTTAGCATCACACAAATCGAATCCAGAATACAGGCGTTTCGCATCATCTATACTAGCGATTGAAACACCCGAGTTACCGACCTTACCCCAAATGTCAGGTCTGCGGTCTGGGTCACGCCCGTACAGAGTTACACTGTCGAAAGCTGTGGAAAGTCTGACGTAATCTTGGCCTTGTGAGAGGAGGTGGAATCTACGGTTGGTACGCTCTCCCTCTCCTTCACCTGCGAACATTCTCGCACTCAACTCATCGGTTCGCTTGAATGGGAATACTCCTGCAGTGAATGGGAAATAACCCGGTGCGTTTTCTCTGGTCAACCAGTTGTACATGTCGCCATCATCGCTGTACTTTGGTAAAGAAACTCGAGGAATCATCTGATGTGAAAGAGACTCGGTTACTGTAGAAACTGTGAACGGTTTGCCACGTACGTGGTAAGTGTATTCTCCACTTGCATATTCTTCAGCCAGTGATCTGAATTCATCAACTTCTTGCTTTGCAATAACAACCTCTTCACGCAATTCTGCAAGATGCTCGTCGACTTCGCCCTTGATAGATGGAACTTCTTTGCTCGCTGTTTCAAGATGCTGAATTACTCGCAACTTCTCAGATAACGCAATGTTATGCTCATGATATTCTCGAATTACAGAAGCAATTTCTGAAAGATAGTGGACTCTTTCAGGAGGAATTACACCCTTGCGCTCGCCGATTACGCCCATAGGCTCACTAGCCTCAAATCCAACCATTGCAGCCAACTTCTGCCATAGAACATCGACACCAGGGTCTGCGAATTGGCTAGCAATTGTAGCGACCACTGGCAATTCATGGTCTTCGACATCGAACTTGTTTCTGTTACGGCGAACCTGTTTGCGAATTGCTCGCAGTGCATCTTCGCTGCCTCTCTTCTCGTACTTGTTTAGAATGACAAGGTCTGCAACATCAAGCATCTCGATTTTCTCTAACTGTGTATGAGCGCCGAATTCTGCTGTCATAACATACAGAGAGCGGTCTGAGACGGTAGTAATCGCATCGCTACCTTGCCCGATACCGCTTGTTTCACAGAAAATTAAGTCGAAACCTACGGCCTTTGCTGCTTCGATTGCTCGGTCAAGATTTGCGCTAATTTCTGAACCACTTCCACGGCTTGCCAATGAGCGCATATACAGGTTATTGTTTGAAAGTGAATTCATTCTGATTCTATCACCAAGTAGCGCACCACCTGTTCGTTTTCTCGTTGGGTCCACACATAGCAAGCAGACCTTCTTGTCGGGATTATCACGAAGGATTCTCAGCATCAATTCGTCAAGTAGGCTGCTCTTTCCAGCTCCACCTGTTCCAGTGAAACCAATTACTGGCACTTCCTTATCGCTTGAACGAACCTTCTCTACCATATCCTTGAAATCTTCATCACTCGCAGATTCAGAAAGTGTAAGCAGAAGCCCGACCTTAGCCATTTCATCTGCAGTAATTGGGCCATCTAGACTTGTAATTCTATCATCTGCAATCAAATCAACTTCGCTTGCCGTACCCATCAAATCATGAATCATTCCCATTAGACCCATCTTTCGGCCATCGTCTGGAGAATAAATTCTCGAGATACCACTCTTGTGAAGATCTCTAATTTCAGGCGGAGTAATCGTCCCTCCCCCTCCACCAAAGATTCGAACATGGGCACATCCTGCTTCATCCAAGAGTTGTCTGATGTAAGTGAAATACTCCATATGGCCACCTTGATATGAAGTTAGAGCGACTGCATGTGCGTCCTCTTGAACTGCACAATCAACAACATCTTTCGCAGACCTGTCGTGACCTAAATGAATTACTTCAGCTCCGCTTGACTGAATTAAGCGACGCATCACGTTAATCGCAGCATCATGGCCGTCGAATAGGCTTGCTGCGGTGATAATTCGGACAGGACCGGTAGTGGTCTCAAACACTGGCGCCTCGTCCGACATGTTCCTACGGAACATAATTTCATTCATCATGATACCGTTTGAATCAAAAGCCTCGAAGTCAGTGCTTGGCTTATGCGCCCCCGCTGGATAATGTCTCCAAGAGAGATTGCAATCCTAGATGCGAATGCTGAGGCATTAGGTGCAGATATGGACGAATTAATGGTAACCTCAGCCGAGCATCTAGCAAATGCGCTAGAAGGTGCACCAAAGCCGATTTGGATTCTATGTGGACCCGGCAATAATGGCGGTGATGGCTTCCGTTTAGCCAATATGCTTGAGGAGTGTCATGTAGTTGCAACTCATGATAAACAAAAGACGCAATTATCACAACGAGCAAGAGATGATTGGAACGGAGTTATTCACTCGGTTGAATCCTTGCCCGAAGTCCCACCTTCAACTATCGTAGATTGCCTGCTGGGTGCAGGAACTTACGGCCAACCTAGAGGGGAAATTCTACGGCTGATGGAAGCGATCCCAGGAAGGCCAATGGTGTTGGCCTGTGATATGCCGACGGGTTGTGGTTCAGGTATCTCATTCAACGCTTTCAGAACCGTGACATTTGAGGCCCCTAAGTCGAATATGGTTGATTCCAAAGGACAACTGCTTCCTGAGGTCGGTGACCTTTTCATTGCTCCAGTGGGATGGCCTGCAGGCACACTTGACCCTGGACCCGGCGATCTGATGCGTTATCCTCACCCCCGAGAAGACCAAATCAAGGGTGACAGAGGGCGTGTGCTAATCATCGGTGGTGGGCCATATCATGGCGCTCCGATTTTGGCAGGCATGGCTGCTGCAAGAATGGGTGTAGACCTCGTTCATGTTGCAATGCCTAGCCAAGCAGCAGCACGTGCAAAGTGGCCCAGTGAATTGATTCAAGAGAAAATGACTGATGGAGAATACATCAGCGATGTCTCCTCACTAGTGAAACGGTGTATGACAGGAAGAGGAGTTCAAGCGATGGTTATCGGCCCGGGAATGGGAGATAATCAAGCCTCAATGGAAGCTGTCAGGATGCTAATTCAAGCAACTCCTAATATTCCCAAAGTGATTGATGCAGACGCAATCAAGGCACTTGAAGGATGGCCAGAAGGTTTGCTCGGAGTTGTCACTCCTCATCAAAAAGAATTAGAAAATTGGATCGGCAACATCGACGCTGTGCCCGATTTAGTGGCCGGCTCTAAGGAAGGAAGAGTGGTTATCCGAACCGGTGCCGAGGACATAATCATCGGTGCAGGAGGGCGCGGAGGAATAGGTAAAGGCGGAAATCCGCGCATGTCAATGGGAGGTACTGGTGACCTGCTTGCTGGATGCATAGGCGGCCTACTGGGGCTTGGTTTGTCGCCTTGGGGTGCTGCAAGACTAGGAGTCCACCTAATGCGAGTTGCTGGAAAGTTAGCTGGTGATGAAATTGGACCGGGAATGGTAGCTGATGATGTGCCACCTTACCTGTCTAGAGCCCTCATCACAGGACCGGTTCTTCTCCATCCACCAAAGGTGGAAGACCCTTTTTCTTCCTAATGTAATCGGTATAATTTCCGTAGTACTTGGTTACAATACCATCTTGTAATTCCCAGATTTGATTGACCACTTGGTCGAGGAACCATCTGTCGTGACTGACGGTTACAATTGCACCATCATACTCTACCAATGCCTCTTCCAGAGTTTCTTTTGCATCCATGTCCAAGTGGTTTGTCGGCTCATCGAGAAGTAACAGATTGTTTTCTTCGAGAAGTAACTTGAGTAGAGCCACACGAGCTCTCTCCCCGCCTGATAATTTACCGAGTGGAGTCGTTACCTGCTCTTTGCTAAATTGGAATCTACCAAGTGCTGCACGGATATCTCCGTACTGCATATCAGGTCGCAGTACTTCGACTTGCTCTACAGGGTTCAATTTGAAATCTAAGGTTCTGTGGTCTTGGTGATAGTAACCAATGATTGCCCCCGGTGCAAGATCTCTGTCTCCAGAATCGATTTCTTCATCACCTGTAATTATCTTCAATAACGTTGTTTTTCCTTGTCCGTTGCCGCCGACAATTCCAATTCTATCGCCCTTTGAAATTTCAAGATTTTGATTATCTAAAATTGGTCGCTGTAGCCCTTCAAATCTCTTTGAAACGTCCTTCAACTCGATGATGTCATTGCTAGACTTATCCGCTGCTTCTAAGTTGAATCGCAAGCCTTTGCGTTGCTTCGGTTTACGTGCTTTCAAAGCCTTCAACTCTTGTTGCATTCTCTCTATCATCTTGTGCTTTGCAGATATCGACTTGTCGTACTTATTTGCAGACTTCATTGAGCGAAGTGCAGATTGAGTGTGAGAAATTTTCTTCTCAACTGTTTTGATTCTGTCATCAAGAGCCGCTAGGAAATTCATTTTCTGCTTGAGGTATTGAGAGTAATTACCTTTGAAATTCCAGTTTCTTAGATTGTCAATTTCAACGATTCTTGTGCAAACTTGGTCGAGGAAATATCTGTCGTGTGAAACGATTAGTTGTGCTCCAATGAACTCATTGATGAACTCCTCAAGCCATTCAGTAGTCTGAATATCCAAGTGGTTTGTCGGCTCGTCCAGGAAGATTACATCGACACCTGCAAGCCCAACAAGTTGACGAGCAAGGGCGAGTTTTGCTCTCTCTCCCCCGGAAAGTGAACTGACTTTCATATCCATAGGATGCTGGTCTAAGCCAAGCCTTTCGAGAATTGCCTTGGCTATATTTGCCACATTGCCTCCACCTGAAGCTCCAAGCATTGTTTGCAACTCGGAATATCTATCCATCACAGGTTGCCAATCGCCTTCGTAAAACGCAGGGTCTATCATTTGCGCTTCAATAGCAGCAATTTCCTCTTCTAGTTCCTGAAATTGACGGCCTTTGCGACCAAGTTCTTCCTCGATTGTGGAATCATCATCAATATCTCTAATCTGGGTGAGATAAGCAATTCTAATTCCTGAAGCGAATTCTATTTCACCGACATCTTGCTTTTGCTCAGAAATAGTGTTGAGTAATGTGGTCTTTCCAGCACCATTGTGCCCCACGATTCCGATTCTATCTCCTTCATTGACCATGAGATTGATGTCCTGCAAAACCGTGACTGGACCGAATGCTCGGTCGACACCCTCGACACGGATTAGTTCACGGGACATAGACCAAGCCGGCTGACGCTCGCTTATGGACTCACCGTTTCCGCGCAAATCGGAGAAACCGGAAAAGGTCGCAAAAACGGGGTTTTGACTAGACTTCTCAACCGAAGACAATATACCGTCATAGGTGCCGTGAGACCGGAGAGAACAATACTCTCCGGTGGAAATCCATGGGATGGAAACACGACATACGTCGGGCCCCAGCCGTTCGCGACCGAGGCACTGAATCCGACCTGCAGGCTCGTATCTTTGCAGGCAACCGAGTATGGGTTGTAGGTGATGTACATGGGCACTTAGGTACACTAAGGGCCTTGATACACAGACTGAAACTCGAAGAAGAAGACAGAGTTGTCTTACTCGGAGATTTGATTGACAGGGGGCCTGACTCTGCTGGCGTAGTCGAATACATCCGTGAGCACCCACAAATACATGCCATCAAAGGAAACCACGAACAGATGGCCATTCAATCCCTACAGGCTACAAATATCGAACTAAACCATGTATGGATGTCCAAAGGAGGGGCTTCAACCTGGGGTTCATACATAGTTGCCGCAAAGGGCGATCTACATAGGGCCAAACTGACATTTGCAGAAGACTGTGCTTGGCTTGCAGACCTACCTAGCCACATTGTCTTAGATGATTGGAGACTAGTACATGCAGGATATAATCCCAAAATAGACCTTGATGCACAAGATGAGAAATCTCTGCTTTGGATACGAAGAGCGTTTTTCAAACATGATGAAGCAATCGATGAAAAACGATGTATCCTATTTGGTCACACGCCTACTAAAAAATTCAAACGGATTGGGCAAATTGCACATTCCAAAATTTCACTAAATGATGGAAGGCCTTCTTGGATTGCAATGGATACTTGTGCATATAATCAGGAAAGCCCAGGAATCGCGGCTTACGACCTAACTACTGGAAATACCGTTCGACAAAAAACTCTCAAGAGTGAACACTGGTGGTTGAAGACAGAGTCTAGAGAGGCGCCTGTTGCAGAATTCTTTGGCTTAGCAGAACTTCGTCGCCGAGCCCGAAAGGTTGTGGCGGCGCGAGAAAAGGCCAGACGACGCTTGGCGATGGCAGGAGTCTCTCACAGGGTAAAAGCGCCAGTTTCTTTCCGTATTGTGAAGCGTAAATTACCTCTTGTGGAAGAGACGATTCCTGCTTCCGGAATTCAATCTCAGGATTCCGTAATATATCGCGTATGAGCCACTGCTAAGCAGTGAAGCAAAGGTACAAAGAGGGAGTATGCTAATGGCTGTTCATGGCGAAAGAAAGTGTCGATGAACGTCCGTCTGCTGCAGAATCACTAGTCAAAGCAACTGTAACTGTCCTTGACAATGTAAATGTTCAGGCACAATTCATGAGAGCATCGATGGAGTCAGCTAAGCGATTGGGTGCCCACAATATCACTTACCTTGCTTAAAGTAACAGAAAGGTCATGTCTGTAATCACCTTGCGGGAGGTGTGGACTTAACCGCAATCTCTGCTGCTGCCGTGATGTTCATTCTCGGTGCAACCTCTCCTGGCCCATCTTTGGCAGTAGTATTGCGCAACACAATGATCGGCGGTAGAGGAAGAGGTTTGGCCTGTGCAGTAGGCCACGGAATCGGTTTCGGTTTCTATGCAGTTTCTGTTGTGTTTGGACTTGTTATCATTATGGAGAACAATCCAGACGTGTTTACATTAATGCAAATTATTGGTGGATTGTTTCTACTGTATTTAGGAATAGAAATGATGAGGGCAGAAGTCAAAGAAATCGAACACTCGCAAGGCAAGAGGGAAGGTTTCGTTGAAGGTTTCTTTATCGCATTCCTCAATCCAAAAATTGCGGTATTCATGCTTGCAGTACTGTCCTCCGTGCTAGACCCATCAATGTCTAGCGATACAAAATGGTTCATTGCAGGAATGGGCATGACTATCGATACGATTTGGTACGTCTTAGTAGCACTCCTATTATCCAACTCAGTAATCTTAACAAAGATACAGAATAATCAGAAAATTCTGAATCAAATAACAGGAATTCTCATGATTGGATTAGCGATTTGGACGGCTTACAGGTTGTATTGATTCTACAATCAATACTATTGAGGTCAAGCCGTTCGAGCGATACATGCCAGAACTACCGGAGGTCGAAACCGTCCGTACCGGACTGGCACGATCTTGGATTGACAAGCGAATCGATGGCGTAGAATTGCGTCGTGAAGGACTACGTTTTCCTTTCCCAGAAGGACTTGAAGAAAGGCTTACTGGGAGTAAGATTAAACAAATTCGTAGACGAGCAAAATACCTCTTAATCGACCTCGATAATGGAGATGTTCTACTGTCGCATTTAGGGATGAGTGGAAAGTGGATTCTAGACGCTAGCGATAGCGAAGGTAAACATGACCACGTAGTAATCCATCTAGATGATGGCAGTATGTCTGTTTACAATGACCCAAGGCGATTTGGTGTGCTTGATATCTTCCAAGGTGAGTCTCACAAATTACTGGACCATCTCGGACCAGAACCACTGGAAGAATGGACTGCTGCAGACCTATATCAGAAACTGCAGAAGCGAAAAAGCGCCATCAAAATTTGTATTCTTGACCAAAAGGTCGTAGTCGGAGTAGGAAACATCTACGCATGTGAAGCATTGAACCGTAGCAAAATTTCTCCTACAAGAATCTCAAATAAAGTCACACTGAAGGAATGTGAAGTACTTGTTAATGAAATCAAAATCATCCTTGCTGAAGCTATACAAGCAGGTGGTTCAACCCTGAGAGATTTCGCAGGAGTAGATGGCACACTGGGATATTTCCCTCATCAATTCAAGGTATATGACAAGGAAGGGGGAGATTGTGAATGCGGGGGCATAATCCAGAGGCTAGTCCAAGGTGGCCGCTCTACATTCTGGTGTGCATCGTGTCAGAAATAATCAGTAATTCTCTAACACTGTTCTAACATCTTCAACGAATAAGTCGATTGGGAAGTCGTAATCTGACCAAACTACTCTACCTTTCAAATCGGTATCTAGTATGTATGTTGGAGAAGGATGAGCAACTGTGTAACCTTCATCAGAATCATCACTTTCTTCGTAAGGGAAGACGCCATAATTCTCGTAAACCGGATCCAATGATTCCTTTGCACCCGTCAAATGAGGCCAGTCATATCCTCTATCTGCAGTCCAATTTCTTAATTCGGAAGGAGAGTCATGTCGCCAATCAACGGTAACTGAAACTATACTGATTTTCTCTAATTCCTCTTCGGTCAAAGTATCCTGAACCATTTTCACATTCTGGCTAGTAACTGGACAAGTATTGTCACAGCGTGTAAACATGAAAACCAAAATTACCACTTTACCCTTCTGTTCTTCAAGACTCCAAAGAGGACCTTGGGCATCTTCTAAGGTAAATTTGTAGGTAGCACTTCCTTCAAGGTCGCGACCATTGAAGTCAATCGATTCTTCATCATCTGAAAAACAACCTGGGAGTAATAATAGCAATGTCAAAAAAATGGCTTGCAACCTCAAGACGAAGCCTCCCAAAGTAGTAGAGCATTAGCAATACCGAGAAGAATCATTGCTGCTGATACACGCCAATTTCTACTCTCGATGAATGTGAAAATGCCACCGATGATAAATAACAAACATGCCAGCAGCATCAGCCATTGAGAAATTGACATCGAATTCACTCCAAATCGATTACTGTTCGGAGGTCTTCAACAAATAAATCGATTGGCCAATCATATTCAGACCAAACGACTCTGCCGTCCAAATTGGTGTCGAGGATGTATACAGGCTGCAAATGAATGTCTTGGTATGTTTCGTCATCATATGGCACAACATCATATTCTTCGTATGTATTATGGATTTCATCAGAATTCCAATCTGTTAAATGGGGCCAGTCTAATCCTTTTTCTTCAGACCAATTGCCGAGTACCTCAGGGGAATCATGTCTCCAATCAATTGTAACTGAAACAAATGAAACCTTATCCAGTTCTTCTTCTGTAAGTTGTGATTTTACAACCTTCAGATTATTTGCAATCAAAAGGCAAACATCATCACACCTTGTGTAAACGAATGCTAAGACTACGACCTTGCCCTCTTCATCTATCAATGAGAAATCAGATTGATTCTGATCACTCAATTTGAATTTGTATGTATCCATTTTTCCTAAGTCCTTACCGTTAAACTCAGGACCTGCTTCTTCAGAAAAACAACCTGGGACCAGCAGCAATAAACAAGCGAGAAAAACTCGGATTTGCATATACCATCACTCAGTATTCTCGCCAGCCATGACCGCATGTTTTGCAGGTCAACATTCTTGTTTCTGGTTCATCGGATGAACGTGTTTGCTCCAAATATGAGAAAACTTCGACAGCATCACATTTGGGACACATATAATCGCCAACAGTAAGCACACCTTTCATCTCATCTGAATCCTTGATTACTTCGTAAACACGAGTCTCTGCCTTGGTGGAAGAGGTAGCCTTTGACAAATCAACCTCTTTCCCATCCGAACCCTTTACTTTGAGATTTGCTGGACCAACATATCCACACTTGTAATTCGGACAATTGATTATCCCATCAGGTGTAGGGAATGACAATGTACCACATTTTGGGCAGAACATAGTAGATGTTAATAGACTAATTATATCAACATTTGTAATTTAATTTTAGCAATTCATTCATCAAGTGGGTGCTTCTGGAGTACCATATGTGGCTATGGTATGACTGGAGAGCGGCCGCAGTAGCCGACTCAAATTGCAACATTCTGGATTCCGAAGAATGGGACGGTTGGCGCGACACAAATGCGGTATGTTCGAGGATGGACATAATTGCTCATGAGGCTCTAACGCCCGAAGCTGAGAGATTATTGGAGAGATTTCCTGATGCTAAACCCCTTATTCATGGTGATGAAGAATTACCAGACGCAGAGTGGCCATTGCCGACTAAGGAAGCGTTAGAGAGTCTTGACAAAGCGGCTATATTGTTGTCTAAACGAGGTGTTGATGCTGCAGCAGGCGATCCCGACCGTCGCCTAGAACACATTCTGAAAGCATCAGACGAATTGCGTGCTTCTTACATCACTATTGAAGGGCGACTTGTAGAATGGGTTGGACTATTCTTGCCTGAAGCTCGATTTGAGCGAGATAGAAATGCTTTGGCAAAGAAGGTTGTAGAAGCCGAAAATCTCGAGGATTTGGCAGCAACACTTGGAATTGGTATGCCGCCTGAAGGGCCAACTGATGCTGAGTGGGATAGTCTGAAAGAATGGGCTGTAAGCGTTAAAGAAATCAAAGGACGTCTAGACAGGATGGAAAATGTCGTGCGAGAATTAGCATCCTTACACCTTCCTTCACTATCTGCTCTATTGGGTCCGATTCTAGCGGCAAGACTGTGCGTAGAAGCACACGGAAGAGCACGCCTTGCAAGATTACCAGCAGGTACAATGCAAATTCTAGGGGCTGAAAAAGCGTTTTTCAATCACTTGAAAACCGGTGCACCATCCCCTAAACACGGTCATATTTTCATGCACCCATGGATTTCTCGCTCCCCTAAATGGGTAAGAGGTAAAATCGCTAGGACAGTTGCTGCAAAGGCAAGCATTGCTGCAAGATGCGATGAATATGGGGGCGAAGTATGGGGCCAAGAAGCGGTCGATGCTGTTGCTGCTAGAGTAGAAGTCATCCGTACTGAAAATTCGAAGCCTCGACAAAGGTGAGACTATGGCTAAGAAGCGCCGTCTTTCCTGGGCTGTCATAATTGATGGCCGTTCTATTTGGACTCTGAATGCTGTACCTAAGCATTCCCAGTATGGAGAATCGCTGCGTAAATTCCGTGGTGAAGAATATCGTAGATGGGACCCTACTCGCTCTAAGTTAGGAGCAGGACTTTCTCGTTCTAGGCAAAGCCAATACGAACTTCTGCCCAAAGAAGGCGATACGTGCCTGTACCTAGGAGCAGGTCACGGCACCTCAATTTCACACCTGCATGACCATGTTTGTGGTGCTAACAACGAGAAGGATGGTAGAATAATTGCTGTCGACCTTTCTCCTCGCTGCTTGAGAGATTTAGTTCATCTATCTACGCTTAGACCAGGTCTAGTTCCTGTCCTAGGCGATGCTAGAAAGCATGCAGCATGGGGGATTATTGTATCCAAAAAGGTAGACTGGTTACTGCAAGATGTTTCACAGGCTGGACAAACTGAAATTTTCATTAAGGCCGTAAAGCGATTCCTAAAGCCTGGTGGTAAAGGCTTGCTATCTCTGAAGGCCGCATCAGAACGGTTCAACGAAGGTGGAGAAAAGGAGGTTTTCAGAAAAGTACGAGAGCAACTCGAAGATGCTGGTCTGAATATCGAAGAAGAAATCGATCTTCACGGACTAGAGGACAATCATTGCCTCTACTTCGTTACAAATTGAGTCTTTTTAGATTTTAGAAATCTATTCTTCCTCTAATATTTCTTCGACAATCTTGTCAGTATCAATATCTGTAAGAGTCCTCACAGCATCGACTTTACTACGGGTGAAAACCATGTATGCCGAAGCTAAAATCAAGATAATCAATAACAAAACCAACCATGTGTTCGATGTGGATTCTTCTGCTGAAGAGCCTACATCTGGCGATATGCCCGCATTTTCATTGCCATAATTCCAAGTAAAAGTCGTAATTGTCCCCCACGAGTTCCCGGTTCTAGAATACTCCTCTATGATTTTGTTTCCTCTTTCATCGTAGGTATAATTCCAATAAATAGTCCAATTATTTGGTCCATCATACTGTTCTTTGGAAACTAATTTTCCAGAGTCATCATAGGAGTAATTTGTCGTCTTTGAAAATTGACTTGAACCATAAATATTAGTCAATGTTTCAGAAGTCAAAACATTGGTTGCGTCGTATTCATATTCAATAGAACTACTCAGTTCACCATTAGTTGATGAATCTACCTTAGCTAAATTTCCACTGTCATCATAGGTGGATTCAACAGTATAGGATGATTCTCCATGTGAGGTATTTGTGAGAATCTCTCTGCCTTGGCTATCGTAACTATACAAGGTATGCTGTTCTTGATTCAATGAATAATTACCACCATTATTGGAAAATTCAGTCCAAGTGCTTGCGCTTACTAAATCACCTTGATAGGCAAATGTCTCTTGCCAAAGATAGATTACATCACCATCAGAATCGTACCAGTATAGCGAAGTATTGGAAATCGTGCTATCTTCATTATATGATATGAATTTGTGATGAAGAGAGTCAGAAGTTGTATCTGTTCTCTCGAACAATCTGCACTGCGAATCATAGGAAAGGTTCGATTCCATAGAGTGCATCGCAGCCATTTCCTCATCCTCAGTTATCCACTCGTAGTTTTCCTTAATTATCACCCAACAATCATCTGTCTCTGAATCTTCTGCGGATACTGCATATAAATTACTGAAACACAATGAGATTAACATTATTGACATAAACAACGAGGTTCTTTGCATATTACAAAGTAAGTAAAGCGCGATTATAACTTTAATCACTACTCAGGTTGAAAATGTTCAAATCTTGAAAAAAAATGTTTCAATGGAAACGTCGATTGCACTAAATTGCTAATGAGATCAATAATCGCCTTCGACTCTTGGAGCCAAGAAGTACTCAACGTGACCTGCGCCATCTGCAAAATCAAAAGTCAACTTCAATGGGAAGTTTTCACCGAATCTCAAATTGACATTGTCGATTTTTTGGAAAATCTTTGCTAGTGGAGTAAGGTAGGTCAGAGAGTATTGAGAGCGAGCCGGCTCTTTACAATCAATTGCCATCAAATCATCGACCTTGAAATCGAGTTTAATCGAATCAGTTGGGCCCTTAACATCAACAGTAAATGTTGATTCGGAAAGTGAAAGATTGACCAGGTCACCTGCTAGTCTAGATGCACGAAGTGCTTGAGACAGTTCTGTACCGCTAATGGTGACGCCACATGGCAAATCCAGTGAAGGAACATTTGGAGGATTCAAAGTAGAATTATCCAATGGGCGCAAATTCAACTCAATTCTTCCAATTAGAATTGTTGCTTGCCCAGAATCTTCGTTGTATGTTAGTTCAACCATGTCGCCTGCGCCACCCACAGAAATGAATTGATTCATCTTCCTCATTTCTAGACCAAGTTTTGTTTCATCTACTTCCCAAGTATCGAACGCTGCGCTATCGACATCCATCTTGATCATAGCAACGTGTGAAGGGTCGACTACCCTGACTGCCAATCCATCTTCTCCAAAATCTAGTCTTGCCTCTTCAACGACGACTCCAAGTATTTCTACAATGGTCGACATGAGTTCTTGACGGGCTGTGACGTTCAACATGAGAGCACCCCTACACAATGTTTGCGACTTGGGAGGCTTATGAACCTTCTAATCAAGAAACTGCTAAAACGCGCGGCTTTAGAGTGAATTTTTTTGTTCGCATAGGTATGAGATGGTTTCATGAAGGGGTGATATGTGGACAATATATGGCAGATGTTGCACCACTGCTCAAAGAGGACGGCGAACCATTCAAAGTCGCAGTATTGATTCCCACAATCAATAATGCAGATGAACTGGATATCGTTTTGGGAAGACTAACAAACCAAACCTACCCTGATTTTGAAATCGTAATCTCCGATTCGAAGTCTAAGGACCATACCAAGGAAGTCTGTGAGAAGTACGGAGTTACTTGGATTGATGACCCGTCCCGCAATCGCGCAAACGCATGTAATTACGCTCTAGAACAAATGGACCATGACCTTGTTCTGTTTACCGATGACGATACGATTCCACCTCTGGACTGGGTTGAAAAATTAGTTCGCTGGTTTGATGACCCTAATGTTGGAGCAGTCGGTGGACCGAATTTCGCCCCAGACGAAGACCCGTTCGGAGCGAAGTGCGCAGATGTTGCATTCTGTACAAAGTTCATGACAGCAGGTACCAGATACGGTGCACAGCCTAAGGGGAAGTTGGTTCCAATCACTCACAATCCTGGAGTAAACTGTGCTCATAGGATGGCTAACCTGAGAGAGGTTGGCTTCTTCGAGGATGGATGCATCGGCGCAGAAGATGTTGTACTGGATGCAAAAATTCAGCGTGCAGGACACAAGTTGTTCATCGACCCTGAAAATGTGATGCCACACAGGCGTCGACGACCATTTAGGCCATACATGAAACAGATGAGAAATTATGGCTACACAAGAATGGTTGCAAACAAGCGCTGGCCAGAAATTGCAGAATGGTCTCACACTGCGATTGGATTCTTCCCATGGATTGTAATCGCTGCTGCAATCAGCACGATTTTCGGAGCTGCGACTGGGGGTGCAGCAGCAGACACATGGTTCACTCTAAGTGGAGAATGGGATATTTCGAGAATAGCATTCCATCTCCCAACTGGCCTAGCAGGAATATACATCGGAATTTCATGGCTTGGTGCTGCGATTGGGACAAGCCCTCATCGCAACATTGGAACTGTTTTCTTGGCCCCGCTTTTCGTATTCCTAGCTCACTGGGCGTACGGTGCTGGAGTTAACAAAGCGTGGAAAGAGATTCGCAAAACCGGCGGGAGTGCAGGAGTAGGCGAACAGATCGACGATAGGATTCGTACCGCTTGACTAATTTTATGCAGGTCCCGAGGTAGGGACCGTTATGGCGCAGACATTTCGTGAGAGAGTCAATGCGCCTGATGAATCCAATGATGCCAGAGAGATTTGGATGTTAATCCGTAGTTGGTTAACAATTTTCCGAGTTCTTTTGGTAATCGCGATTATCATCATCGCTGAAATTTTTGAAGAGGTTGCTCTGTTCAATTTCTCATTATCTGTATGGGCAATAGTCGTAGGTTTCCCGCTATTCCTACTAGTGTCAATGGTCATCATTCAAGGAGACAAGCGATTTGCCCCCGACCTTGAAGAAAAGCGCAGAAAGCGAGTAGAGGATAGTGGATAATCAGCGTTGACCTGTCTGAATCTGCCACTGGCTAGCATAAACACCTTTGTTTGCGATTAAACTCTCGTGAGTTCCCCTCTCAACTATTGCACCATCTACCATAGAGATGATTTCTTCAGCATTACGAATCGTTGACAACCTGTGAGCAACCGCAATAGTAGTTCTATTATCTCCACTAGCGATCAGATTCTCCTGAATTCTCTTCTCGGTTTCGGCATCTAATGCACTCGATGCCTCATCCAAAACTAGCAAACTAGGATTCTTCAGTAAAGCCCTAGCGAGAGAGACTCTTGCTCTTTGACCACCCGATAGTTTGGTTCCTCTGTCACCAACCATGGTTTCCAATCCATCCTCGAAATCATTGACGAATTCTGCAGCACCTGCTAATTCTAGAGCCTTCATTATCTCTTCATCATTCGATTCACGGTTGTAGGCAACGTTCTGCTTCAATGTTCCAAAGAAGAGGAACGGCTCTTGGCTTACGAAGCCCATTCCGGCACGAACTGAATCTAGTGTCAAATCTTGAACATCAATGCCGTTGACTAGAACTCTTCCTTCTTGTGGCTCATAGTAGCGCATCAACAATTTCAGAATCGTAGTTTTACCTGCTCCAGTGTGACCCATAACGCCAATGAACTCTCCGGCATTAACATTGAATGAGATTCCTGCGAGAACCTTTGTAGAGGTTCCCGGATAGGTAAAGTGAACATTTTCAAATTCGATGGAAGTGATTGCACCATCCAATTCCTTTGCATCTTCCTTGTCGGTAATCGTTGGCTCTAAATCGACTAGGGCGAATACTCTTCTAGCACTAGCTTCACCTTTCTGTAATTGATTTACAAGCATTCCAAATATGAACATAGGCATCGTCATCCTAGTTGAAATCAAAAGGAAAGTTACCAATTGTCCTGTGGTTATATCTCCTGACTTAGTGAGATAACCTCCTACAGTAACCAACAGACCAAACGCGATTCCTGCAATTCCATACAAACCGGGTAAGAAGCGGTTTCTATCTCTGCTTGCGCCTATGGCTTGATCTCGATAAGCGGTTGATTCTTCATCTACACGGTTCGCTTCCCATTCCTGAGCATTGTAAGCCTGAACTACAGAAATTCCAGAAATAACGTTCTCAAGAACTGCGGTGATGTCCCCCGTAGACTCTCTTTGTTGGCGGTACTTTCTCTGCACACGGGTAGAGAACAAGTAGACTAGTGGAATAATTAGAACCAGAGGTGCAAACAGAACTGCTGCTAACTTCCAACTCATCAATACTAGAATCAAAAATGCTGTGCCGAATGTTACAACAATCCTAATTATCGAAGTTGAAGCATCGCTAATTACATCCTCTAACTGATTTACATCAGCAGATAAAACGCTCATCAGTTGACCTGTTTGACGTAAATCATAGTACGAGGCTTCCATGTCGATAAGAGACTTTGTCGCATCCAATCTCAAGTCGTGTTGTACTTTGTAACCCAAAGTTTGCCAACAGTACTCGCTGATTCCTTGGAATACAGCTAGGCTGGCAAAACCTAGGAAAATGAGCAGCCCATATCCGATGGCTAAATTGTCAGTAACTAGAGGAAAAATGGTTTCGTCGAGTAAATCCCGCATGCCACCAAATGTACCCTCTGTATCATTTCCTGCATAGTAATCAACAGCAAATCCGATGAATACGAAAGGCAGTAAATCAGCAAATCTAGCCATGCCATTTGCCAAAATACCTGTCAATGCACGCTTTTTGTACTTCAATCCGTAAGGTACTATCCTCCAGATTTGTTTACCAAGAACCTCTACTTTGGAAAGATTCAACTCTTCAGGAGAAAGGTGGTCATACTGTGCTGCCCGCGGATTACCTGCTCCCATAAACGGGCGTCTAGGGCTGAGATTATGAAGGTGCGTAGGATGATAACATTCATCCCCTACTCAGTGTAACATAGTAACATGCGTGCTATGGCACTTGTCGGGTTGCTGATTTTATCTTCTTTCACATCTGTTGCTGCTTGGCAGCCACAAAGCAGTCACGGAGAGAACATTGGATTGGCAAATGGAGATATTGAATCCATACCTTTGGAGCAATTTGCAGACTTACCACAACATGGATTTTGGATGTTGACTCATGAATATCCGGTTCCATCTAATTGGGTCACTGATTTAGCGGAAGCAGGTGTAGAATGTTGGTCATTCTTACCGGATTCTGCATTCCACTGTGAATTGAATGGACATACTCCTTCAGAATTGGCTAAACTCGAAGTTAATGGGATGGTGAAAATGCCTCCTTCTGCTAAATTGCATCCTCATCTAATGCCTTCATTGAAAGGTGAAATGCAATCCTGGTTCATTACCGAAGGCATGGGAATAATCAATGTCATTCTATCGGGAGATGAATTGCCGGAAGGGATTCATGACCGAGGCGATATTGAAGTAAAATCACACAGTTGGAGATGGGCTACAGTCGAAGTCAAGACCAGCGGTGTACAGTGGCTATCAGAACAACCAGAAGTAGAATGGCTTGAACCTAGATTCGAGAAGGCGATTATGAATGATGTTGCTGACGAAGTCATCGGTGCTACAGTACTGTGGAATGCTACACAAATGGCAGGTATTGATTCTTCATGGAATGCACTAGATGGAACTGGAATCATTGTAGCTGTATCCGATACCGGCTTAGACAATGGTGTAAACAATACCAACATGCATCCTGATTTCCGAGATCACATCGTTGGAATTCATTCGTACGGAATCCCGTCAACTTCCCAGTGGTTAGCCAACTCACCTTACAATGATGGGGCATCAGACTTAGATTCTGGTCATGGAACTCACGTCGCTGGCTCAGTATTAGGAGACGGAACTCAATCCTCTGGCGCTATTACAGGCATAGCACCAGAAGCCAGACTGTATATGCAAGCAACTGAAGTATGGACTGATTGGACTACATATGTTGAGAATAACTACGGTTACACTGACGATTACACTCTGATGGGAATTCCAGATGACCTCAGATATATGTTCGATGACGCTGCTGATAATGGCTCTCACATTCACACTAATTCGTGGGGCTCATCAGTCGCCGGACAATATACAACCAGTTCTATGCAAACTGATTACTCTGCAAGAAATCACAGCGGAATGCTAATCTTATTCTCAGCGGGTAACTCTGGAGTGGATGGAAATAGTAACGGAGAAATTGATGATGACAGTTTGGGGGCTCCTGCTACTAGCAAAAATGTACTAACAGTTGGAGCTTCAGAAAATGACCGCGGGTCTCAAATCAGTACTGAATGGGGTCATTGGTGGCCGGGTAGTTTCCCGACTGACCCAATCAACTCTGACAAGATGGCAAACAATACCCAAGGTATGGCTGCATTCTCCAGCAGAGGGCCTGTAGATGATGGAAGAATGAAACCTGATATTTCAGCACCTGGCACATTTATCTTGTCAGCAAAGAGCAGGTCCACTAGCAGTACTGGATGGTTGGCACATTCAAATTCCGACTACACCTACATGGGAGGAACAAGCATGTCTACCCCGCTTACTGCGGGAGCATCCGCTCTAATCTATCAGCATTTGATTGACAATATGAATCACCCTGACCCTACAAGCGCTCTTGTAAAGGGGATAATCACAGTTAGTGCTCATGATATGACTGGCCAATATGGCTCTTCGACAAATGGTGCTGGCGAAACCGCTCCGAATTATCACGAAGGTTGGGGTCTACTAGACCTTGACAAAGCTGTGAATACATCATGGGTTGACAACGAGTCTGTCAATACTGGAGACACCAGAGGTTGGAAGTTCACAGTTCCTAACGGCGCACCAGATCTCAAAGTAATGGTCTCTTGGACAGACCCACCTAGCACACCTTCTGCTTCTACAAATCTAGTAAATGATATTGATTTCGCAGTAAAGGACCCTAGCGGTAATTGGGTAGAATACGGTAACAACCTAGACAACCTGATAGGAACCACAATTTCTTCTCCTGCAGCAGGAATGTGGGAAATTCACGTCAATGGAACCAATATTCCGACTGGACCTCAACACTTCTCTATGGTTATTGATGCACCATATTCAATGATCAACATCTCTGCAGATGCAGATGGTGATGGATTCATTGACACTCTAGATGACTGCCCGAACACTGCAGGTTCTTCTACGCAAGACCAAACTGGATGTCCAGATGGTGATGGCGATGGATGGTCCAATGTTGGAGACGATTTCCCTAACGAAGGAACACAATGGTCGGATTCTGATGGAGATAACTTTGGCGATAACCCAGGAGGAGTAAATCCCGATTCTTGTACATCCGTAGTGGGAACATCTAGTTCCGATAGATACGGTTGTCCCGATACAGATTCAGACTCTTGGTCCGACCCCGATGGCGGCTGGACAGCGTTCCAAGGAGCGGATGCATGTGCATCAACATGGGGTAATTCTACTCTAGATCGGAATGGGTGTTTGGACGAAGATGGTGATGGACAATCCGACCTAAACGATGCTCTACTCAATGACGATACCCAATGGCTTGATACGGATGGTGATGGTTACTATGACAATCCTAATCCGGCTACCAATTGGGATGACTGCCCCTCTATTTGGGGTAACTCAACTATTGACAGGCAAGGTTGCTTAGATACCGATGGTGACGGTGTTTCAGATGATAATGACCCGTGGCCTACCGACCCTTCGAGGTCGATTGACACAGATGGTGACGGTTTTGCAGATAGCGAAGATGACTGTCCGAACTTCGCAGGTAACTCCACATGGATATTGGTAGGGTGTCTTGATGCAGATGGTGATGGAAGAACCGTGGAATACGACGCATTCCCTAACGACGGCACACAATGGAATGACACTGACGGCGATGGTTTCGGTGATGAGCCAACTGGAAACTTCGCAGATGATTGTCCGAATACATATGGTGATTCGTGGCAAAACGGCACTCTAGGTTGCCCTGATTCCGATGGCGATGGATGGTCAAATGGGGAAGATAGTTTCACCAATGATTCTACTCAGTGGCACGATGTTGACGGTGATGGATATGGTGACAACATCGGTGGTACAAACCCTGATTCATGCCCTACAACACCCGGCAATTCAACTCAAGGTGACGTCTTAGGATGCCCTGATTCCGATGGCGATGGATGGGCAGATTCAATCGATGACTTCCCTAATGATGACACTCAACATTCAGACCAAGACGGTGACGGTTTCGGTGATAATGCAACTGGAAACAATGCTGACGATTGTCCAATCACTTTCGGAAACTCTACTATCGATAGACTAGGATGTGTTGATACTGATGGCGACGGATACTCCGACATCAACGATGACTTCCCTACAGACCCAACTAGACACCTAGACACTGATGGCGATGGATATGCAGACTTTGAAGACGATTGTGCAACAGTACCCGGAACATCAACCAATGGCTCAATCGGCTGCTTCGATGCAGACCAAGACACATGGGCTGATGATGACGACTCATTCCCTCTAGATGCTACACAATGGAATGATACTGACATGGATGGCTTTGGAGACAACGCAAACGGCACAAACCCTGACGCTTGTCCTACCGTTTTCGGTAACAGTAGTTCCACGATTCTAGGTTGCCTAGATTCGGATGGAGATACTTGGGCAGATTTGATTGATGTATTCCCGGATGATGGAACTGAATGGATTGACGATGATGCTGATGGCTTTGGAAATAATATCGACTTCTGCCCTGTCACTGCAGGAAATTCAACCAATGGCACAATTGGATGTATTGACAGCGATGGAGACGCATGGGCAGATAACAGTGATTTCTTGCCACAGGACCCTACGCAGTGGCTTGATTCTGATGGTGACGGATACGGTGACAACCTAGCTGGAACCGATGGAGATAATTGTCCAAATGAGGCTGGTAATGCGATTTATGATTTGGTTGGATGCCCTGACAATGACCAAGATGGTTGGTCGAATTCAGGTGATGCTTTCCCTGAAAGGCGTTCGCAGTACCAAGATACTGATGGCGATGGATATGGTGACAATAATTCACCAGGCGCAGAACTTGCAGATCACTGGCCTGATGACCCTGAAAGGAACACTGCTGAAGTGTTACTTGAATGTGAACCGACGGAGTTTGAAATTGATTTAGCGTTAGACCCAAGTGTCAGATTCACTTGCTCGATAACAAATCTAATCCAAAATAATCTAACCGTGAGAGTAGAATGGAAATCGCTCAATGCGATAGATGCTGGAGTTAGAGTACACGTTCTTGTCATCACTGGTAACGGCACTCAAACGGTTGCATTCTCTGGAAACATGGTAGAGAAAGGAGATATCAACTCGGTAATCGAAGCTTCTGAACCAGGTGCCATCAAAAGTATGGCATACACATCCATTCAAATCGATGCCATCAATTCCGAAGATGGAGATTCGTTTGATGATATTTTAGACAAAGCGAAAGATGTGCCTCATATCCAAGAGATTATTGCTGTAATTATTGCAATACTTCTCGCACTATTCCTAGCATTTAATGCAAGACGCAATGCACGTAAGAAGAAAGAGGAAAGAAGGCGGCAATTACAGCAGAGAATGGCTAGCGCATTTGTGATGGATGAGCATAACAGGCCAGGAAGGTTCCCACCTAATTGAAACCGAATTGGCTAAGAATAAGATGCCCTCGGATGGTTTACTACGCGGATATGGTGAAGTGGTTATCACCTGAGGTTTCCAACCTCATGTCGTGGGTTCGATTCCCGCTATCCGCACTCTAAATTAATCTCAATTTGGAGGATGCAAGTAGTAGCTTCTAGCAAGTGCAGGTTCAATCTTGCGCCATGCTTCACGTACGTCATTTGGCATGTTAGGATCGTTTACTTCCCATGGACGATACTTTTCGCCTCCACCTTTTTGCTCGAGTTCTTCATCAGCAGTGCCTCCAATTCCAAAGTAAGCACAGCCAGCATACTTTCCTGTGTGGTATGCAAACAACCCCTTGTCTTTCCATTTGCCTTCAAAGTCGTATCCGGCTCCGCCAACCTGCAAGCCTAGTTCTCTTGCAATAATCGCTGACTTTGCAGGGTCGTTGAACAAATGAGAACACCATTTCCACAATGGACTTCCTTGTTTTATGTCGAATTCGACTTTTGCCTTGTCAGGGAATTTCATCTCCTCCATAACTCGATCGTGATTACTCAGTTTCTCTCCACTGGCTATTTGAACTTCAATCTCCTTGGATTGTTTGGAAAGTTCTGTAAACCAATTTTCAGGATTGGATGAGGTTCCAGAGATGTTACTTGAATCGGCAGAAGTAGTCTGGCCTCGACCATTGGAGCCACGCGTTTTTGCGAGAATACCCAAAGACCCAATGACTGTCAATGAGCCTATACCCATCATGATGGCGCCTGGGATTAGCATTCCAAGTTTTTCTTGATTTTCTTCGGTTCTAATCCACATCAAGATCTCGTTGCCTTCTTGATTTTGTGCAGTGATAGTTGTAGTGCCGTTCATACAGCTTTTGCAGGCTCGTCCGATTTTGACGAGTTGAACTCCGTTATGACTTGCTTGTTCAGGATGATGATGATGAACGCAGCCTCCGCTGCCTTCGTCAGTAATTTCCTTGTAGAACAATTCTCTACTTTCATTTGAAGGATTTTCGGCCACAATCTCATCGTGTGGTCCAGTGGTAAACCAACCACCAGTATGATTGGCGCTGATGACAACATTTTCACAGTAATCATGGTAACCATTTCCATCAAAATCACCTGGCACCCCCTCAATGAAAATCTCAAACCCAAAGTCTCCTTGTCCGTCTGAATCTACGATTTCGAAAGTTCCAGAAGAGACTGCCTCATACTGGAATCCTCCACCAAGGCCCATGATAAAGAGGGGGATTCCTGGAGCGAGCAACAATAAACCAATGGCTAAAGCGGTCCATGCCTTCCTCCTAGTTGATTTTACGGCGACAGGGTCAATTGGTACGGCTTCAACAGTGAAATCTTTCCTTTCATGTAGCGTATGTCCTCCATCTGAGAATACTCGGATGCTGTAACTGCCTACCGCTTGTTTTGGTAATGATGCATTGTTCACATCGATATCGCGAAGCCATTTCCATCGGGTGTTTTGCGCTCCGTGATCTTGGTCGCTCGCATGTGGAGGATAGATGCCGACCCAAGCATCGTTACTGCTTGGTCGATTATTGATTTTGAAACGAACAGGTTTGCCCACTACGGCCTCCAAAATTTCAATGGATTTTTGTTGCTTAGCAGGAGCATGCTCTTGAATTTTGGTCGCAGCCTTGGACGCTTGATCATCGTGCTTGACAGTTGGTGCCGGATGTTTACCGCCGGGTGCACCTGGATTTCCCCAACTGTCAACGGTTTCCCAGCCGCCTTCTCGCGGTGGGACTCCAATCTTTCCACCGGTATGCGCAGCATAAAGGACTCCAATTTTTGAGACGATCATCCACTTGTTCCACTCCGGGCGTTGATGGGTCGTTCCGCAGTCTTGGAAGGCGATGAATATCTCAGGATTATGTGTGTGCTGGTAATGGCCAGCGATAGTACCCCAGTGCCTATTTTCATGTTCGCCTGGCTTGAATACGTAGGTGCCGTTCACTTCTGAACTTCCGGCTCCTGAAACGGTCACGCTCGTGGGCATAGATGTGGTATTTGTTGCAGGCCCTCCTTGGCCTATACCGCCCAAATGTACTATCTGAAACTCTTCCCAGCCGCCTCTTGGCGCATGGTCACGGTTCCATTCCGCACGCCCGTCGGGCTGGGCGCTCAGATATTTCCAATGTACGGACTTCAAACAGATTACATTGTTGCCACGGTCTTCGACTGTGAACTCCTCCCAACCAGTTGGTGGTGCAGCTTGGCGATTGATTTGCACAGTACCGTTAGTCTGTGCTGAAACGTACATGCCATGCGCACCCTTGAGTGTGATTTTACCACCCTGCCGTTTCTCCAGATGGAAATATTCCCACTCACTTGCGATGTCACGATTCCACTCAGCACGACCATCGGGCTGGGCGCTGAGATATTTGCCGTGTACGCTCTTGAGGGCGATTTTTCCTTCATCAATCTCGATGGATGAAGTCTCTACTGAAGGTTGGACCGTTGCGGGTTGCGGGGGTTGACCGATGCTAGTAGAATCATCATCTTCTAATTCGATTAGTTTCTTGCGAATGTCCGCAGGAATATCTGGGTCGTACCTGTTCCATGGACGATACTTGTCAGATTCATGAGGAATCGTGAGACGACTTCTTTCATCTCCACCTGTGCCGAAATAAGCCATACCGCTGTATTGGCCAGACCTGTATGCATAGAGACCTTTTGTACCCCATGGGCCCGCAAATGGATGCCCTCCTCCACCAATCTGTAGACCCAACTCACGAGCAAATGCCTCGGCCTTGGCTGGGTCGTGAATATGCTGTTGGTCCCCTGCCATGTTTCTCGGTATTAGTTTGCATTAACCAAACCTTCGGATTAAGGATTATTCTTCTTCAAGACTTGAATCGTATTCAGATTCTAATTGTTTTACAATCTTGTCACTAAGTCCATATGCCGCAGCTACTGTTTCGAGTAATTTCCTTTCCTCAGCGGTGATAACCAAATCTTCCATTGCTGTAGCATATGCATCCAAATAAGCCGTTTCTTCAGGCGTATGAGTTGAAGGAATAAAGCGATTAGATGCTTTGTCTAAAATTACTAAAATTGGTTTGCGTACCGCAAGTAGAGATAGACCGACAAAGACTCCACCAGCCGCTCCATAACCAATCACACTCTCCATTAGTTCACTCCCCACAATGAAGGAAATAACACCTAGACCAGTAAAGACTGCTGTTGTGAATGTTTTTCGCAGATTATTATCAATCCCAAATACAGTGTCTTTCAGTGTAGCGTGAACGAACATCATCGCTTCAAAAGCAATGGCTGCCGGGGTTAAAGTGAGGGAGAAAATCCACGCAAAGAACATCAACCGTTCTGTGAAATTGGGGTCACCATATCTCCAAAGAGTCTCATCAACAAATGTCACCTGGCCTCCATTTACTACGCCGATTAGTATCAGCAGTCCAAGCCAGAATAGTAGTATTATCACCTTTCCTAAAAATCCAATGTATAGAGATCTTGAAGTAAGACTTTTACTGAAGTCAGGATTGTCCCCCTCTTGGTAAGATTTAATCGAAGAACGTATGAATAATAATGCAAGTAATGAAACAAGAGGCGAGCCTAAAGCGATGGCCCATAAACCAGGAGGCTGTGTTGTTACCGTCGCCTCATAACTGGCTGTACAGTCGCCAGTTTCCTTGAATTCCTCTTCAATGTCCATCCTCCACTCTTCATCTTCACCAAACCAACGATCTGTTGTTGGCTCTTCGCCCTCTTCACAAACAACCCACGTAGCGTCTGAAACATAGAATGCTGGTACTGTTCTAATCAGTAACCAGATTGTAATTCCTAGAGCGGGGGCAATATACCAGGCATGTTTTTTGAATGAAGCCCTGTTCATGAAACTAAGGCGATTTAATCGATAGTAAATCGGTATGCAGAGATACATAATTATGGCTGTAATATGGGCAGTGAAAAACACGTCAATAGTCCAATGCCATAGAATATCTTGAAGCCATTCATATCTTCGAATATAGGGCGTTACCTGTGCAATTATGAAAGAGGCTTTAATTCCTTCACACACTAGAAGGACAGACATGAATTTGTTTTCAAATCCCTTTGATTTAGCACGCCATACTAGAGCTGCTAAACCTATGCAGTATAGCAGTATTACTATCGAACTGAAAGAAATAATCATACGGAAACCGAAGAGATTGTCAGCGCTGAAAGCTCCAATGTAATATTCTTTGACGGTTCTCATGATTGATTGGAATCTAATACATTTAATTGGTTTTGGGGTAATCAAAGAGAACACACATATGTAGAAGAGAAATTGTCTTTCTTTCAATCGAAGCCTTTAATCCGTTAAACAATTAGCGGGAAATATGGAATTATCAATCGCTGCTCAATGGGCGGAAATTATCGGATTGATAACAATCCTTGGTGCAGCAATATATTCTTATTTTCAGATTCGTGAAATGAAACGGGTACGTCAAGGTGCAGCGGCTTTATCTCTTTCTGAATTACTTCAATCTGCAGATTTTGCTGCTGGTATAATTCAAGTAATTGAGCAACCTAATGAATTGGACAGTTTTGAAAAGTTCAAAGAATTTCATGGCGATAGATGGCCTCAAGCCTTCTCCATTATGACCACTTGGGAGAGTCTCGGAGCTGTAGTTCATCGAGGAGATATTGACTTCTATCTCGCCTATGATTTCTTTTCAGGAATTGTACAACAACATCACGAAAAATGTCAGCCACTAATTCTTTCACTACGTAAATCTGGAGGAGATACACGCTTTGAATGGTTCACTTGGTTGGCTGAGCGATTTAGCGAATATGAGGAGAAGAGTGAGAGCCCTATGGCAGCACATCTCCAGTACAAAGAGTGGAAGCCTCCATCTCGAAAATGAATGGCTGTGATTGAATGGTAGACGCAGTCGGAGAACTTCTTGCCGCAGCAGGTCAAGCAATCGCAGAGGATAGCGAATTTCTCAAAGAAAAGAGTGACAAAAGGCCTCTATTGATGCGAGTGATGTACTACGTTATTCCGATGTCAATTCTGACTGGAATATACATCTGGATTGCTTACTATTAATTCCAGAAGGCATCTTCTTCCCATGGAAGTCCTACTGCAATACCTAGAATTTCAAGAACGACATAGTTGAAGATTAGATAACCAATTATAGCAATAGTGAACGCTAACAGAGAGGTATTGATTACTTTCCTTCTCTCTCTCTTAACATCATCAAGCGTACATACGCCTTGATTTCTAAAGTACGATACAAGGCCTACTGTAACCAAAACCCCGGCAATACCCAGCATTGTTGGCCTGAACCACCAGTAGCCATCCTTCCCCCAGTATAGTGTATCAGAAAGCGCAGCAGCTGTAGAAACTGATGCTAAGCCGAACATCACCATGACAACGGACGGAAGACAACACATGGATGCGACAATGGCCGAGGATGAAATCCACTTCCACAGTCCTTTGTCCATGCTACCACCTCGCGCTCATCATTAATGAAAGAGTGTATTCTATGCTACAGATTATTTTTGACGGTTTTACATCCAACTGTGAACTCTGGATTTTGCCTCATGGCTTCTGCTGTAGCATCGAGTAAATCATCTTCAGCAGTTTTGGGCTTCGAACCCGCTTTACGCCAAGAAACTGAAACCATTAGATCGTCGTGAATGAAAGATTCCACATTATATTCCACCAAATTTATGTCCCTTGGATTCAGGTGCATTCCTAGTTTTTCGGACTTCTGAACCGCCTCTTTTGCGGTCCAAGTTTCAATTGCCATTTTTGAATTTTCAATTAGAAAATTTAATTCATCTCCTTTAGCCATCATGTCGAAAGCATTAGTCTGAATTTCCCGTTCTTTTTGCTCAGCATCAATCCCAATCCAATACCCTGGTTCGATTATTGCACATACCGCCCATTTCTGGCAATGCCCTATACTAATACCCGGAAGAGGTTCATTTCTCCAGACCCCATTTATCCACGAAAGGTAAGGAGCGCGATGTTCTGTGCGCAGGACTTCAAGCGAATCTAGAGGTAGCCCCCATTTGTCAAGACATTTCTCCAGTAAGAGACGGCCAGAATTATGATCTGCAAGTCTTTTCTTTGTAGCTCTAGGAATCTCTTCAGAAAAGATACTCTTACAATCCTGAATTGCCATCCTAGCAAGTAGCATCCTTGGACCCACGATTGGACCCATTACTTCCATCATCTCACCTCGGAAGGCTGAACCTTTGGTCATCAGGGACTTCTCCCATCGCTTTGAGTCTCAATCCCTTGAGTGACAATACCGGGGCATCATCATCTCCAACAACTACTACGTCGTGAACTGTAACTCCTGCATCTTCGCTTGCAACCTTAACCGAGCGCACTCGTAATCGCTCTTCTGGTTCGGGAACCCGTAGCATGGTAGACCATTCTATTCCAATTGGAAGACTTGAGAATCCATCACTTTCCATTGCTGCTAATCCTGCATTTTGGAATCCTGCTTCTATTAGCATTGGTAATGCATCCAAAAGTACCTCTTCGCCTTCACTCTCTAATGCGAACTGGTCTGTCGCTGGGAGTTGATGGCGCATCAATGCGATTCCATCAACTCCTCCTTCAATACCACGTAGTACACCGCCGTGAGACTGGAATCTAGGGCCGTGGAAGTATCTCAAGTAGATGAAACTGGAATGATGTTGTAATTCGCCATCGGGAGGGGTACCAATAGATGGTATTGAATCGACTTCGTCATGCAAGAATTGGCTCATATCATCGCTTGACAACACCAATCTTACCTTCGCTTCATGATGTAATCTAGGTTCGCCAAAGATTTCGCCCTTAGAATTAACTAAATCAGAAACCAATCTACAATGAATCCACTTCAAATCGCCTTCACTCTTGACTAATTCTGCTTCAACACGAACTGTCATTGCACCCTTCATTATCTTGACAGGTAAGCCAAAGGTTACATCCTCGAATCCTGCGATACAGTGGTCTGGGACTAGAAGAAGTGAGTTCTCAGCGAACATCTCCATTGCCATCACACCTGGGTGATATGGAACTCCATCAATCGCATGATCGCTCAAGAAAGGATGGTCCTTAACAGAAAGTGTGCATTGTGAGACTAGCGATTTACCTTCATCCAATGAAACCAGTTTGTCAATCAGTGGGAATCTGCGAGGGTCTGCAATCGATGCCGCCATTTGTGCAGATAATTTCAATGGCGCCTCTCTAAATGAGTCATAGCGGTCCATTAACCCAAGGGTGCCGCAGCCTAACACTCTTCTCTTTCCGCCTGCTAAGGCTTCACCAACGAATATCTGTACACCATCATCGACGGCTAGTGTTTCGATTCCTGCTGATTCGAATACCGCTTCGATTGAACCACGAGTTGCCATTCCTACATCTCGCCATCCAGTCCAACCAATCGCAACCGCTCTACATTCCGAGTTCGCTGTCATTCGAGCCATTTCGGCATCTAGAATCGAGTTGGCTGCAGCGTAATCGGTTTGACCACCGTTACCAAATCTTCCAGCAACACTGGTGAATGCACAAGCGAATCTGAGCGAATCGCCCGCTGCAGAAGTTAGTGCCTTCCAGCCATCGACCTTGACTCTTACAATCAAGTCGAATGTGCTCCATGTCTTATCTCCAACAAGTTTGGATTCTTCCAATCCAGCTCCGTGAACAACTCCTGTAACTGTCCTTCCTCCTACTGCAGCACTAATTGCTTCAGCGTCGGTTACATTTGCAGAGTGGTACTCAGCAAAGTTACCAGAGGTTTCGATTTCACTAATCGTCCGGTAGATATCCATGCTTCTAGTCAACTTGTTCCAGGCATTATTCCACTCAACCATCGTGACTTTACCGCTTTCAGTTTCTGCCATTAGAGATTCACGCAATTCCATCTTACGGTTATTGAGTTGCTCTTCGCTCCAATCTAGCCATGAAGAAGTTTCTTTGGAAAGGCTGCTGCGTCCTAGTAATAGGAAAGTTGCCCCTGCGTTTTTACTAGCATTAGAAACACCAATAATCGAAGCCGCTGTTACTCCAGAGCCCCCTCCGCTTACCAACCATACATCATCTGATTCTAGTGGTTTGATGTCATCGACTAGGTCTTCAGCAAAGCAAACCAGTGTCCATCTACGGCCATCTCGATCGATTCCGATTTCGACATCGCCACCAGCACTGAACAAATCATTCTCAATCATTTCAGCTGCTGCATCTGCATCAATAATTAATTCAGGATGCAAATCTAATGCTCTACACCTGAGGTTCTCTCGCTCGAACGCATAGGATTTGGTGACTCCACTTGCACCGCATGCTAAGGAGTTAAATCTCTCTCCCCGGTTTCCATGTCTACCATCCATAGCGGTTACACTTCCAACGATTCCTGAAGAAATAACAGCCAACTGCGAATCCAAACCCTTCAGTAGACCAAACCAAGATTGGGCTGCAAGATTGACTTGGTTTGATGCACCTTCTGATTCCCACGAACTTCCAGTTAGTGAGAGAGGGGCCAAGTGAATAACTCCGCCAACTCCCGAGATACGGGAACAAATCTCTGCGATTTGCTCTTCGCTTCCTGGGTCTGCACGATATGTGTGACCAGACAATTCCTCTTGCTCTGTTACCGACTTAGCACCGAATTCGAATCCAACCTTTGCAACTGATAGCCCTTTATCGGTAAGCCTCTGTGCTAAAGCATCAGCAACTCCCCATGAATCTTGAGTTATTACAATGGTTCCACCGATTGGTAAGCCTTCAGCCACAGCAGGACATGGTTCGACTTCCACCTGCCAGCGGCGAGTCATTGATGCGGTGTGAGGAGTAGATGTCTGCTGCTTTTCTACTGGCTCTGATGCGATTGCTTCTGTTGTTTCAGAAACTTTGGCAGGAGGTGGTGCTGGCTCTGATTGAGTTACGCCGCCACCTTTCATCTTGACGATGTAAGAAACGAAGTGATTGAGAGTTGGATGGTCTGACAAAACAAAATCCTCATCGACAGGTAGAGCGAAAATTTCTCTAACATCTCCCATGATTTCCGCTTGTTTTACAGTATCAATTCCCAATTCTCCCTCAAGGTCTTGGTCCATTTCAATGAAATCTTCTGGATAGCCAGTGTGTTTGACTACAACCCCGATCAACTTGGGTTGTATATCGCCACTATCTGCTACTTCAGGAGTGGCAGGTGCTGGCGAAGGCTCTGGTGCTACGGCCTCAGATACCGCCTCAGATACTGCCTCAACCGGCGCTGGGACAGAAGTAACTGCTCCTCCAGTCATTTTCTGGATGTAAGAAACGAAGTGATTGAGAGTTGGGTGGTCTGACAGAACGAAGTCTTCATCGACAGGTAAAGAGAAAATTTCTCTAACATCTCCCATGATTTCCGCTTGCTTTACAGTATCAATTCCCAATTCTCCCTCAAGGTCTTGGTCCATTTCAATGAAATCCTCGGGATACCCTGTGTGCTTTACAACTACGCTGATTAATTTCGGTTGGATCTCTGTTGCAGGAGATTGCTCGCTAGCAACCGGTTCTGGTTCCGGCTCTGGTTCCGGCTCCACTAGCGGAATAGGTGCTGGCTCAGCGACCTCCATAGGTGCTTCAACTACAACTGGAGTGCCTCCTTGCATCTTATGGATGTAAGCAATCATATGGTTCAGTGTTGGATAATCTGACAAAACGAAATCTTCGTCGACAGGCAGTCCAAACTTAGCGCGAATATCGGCCATGATTTCCGCTTGCTTTACGGTGTCAATTCCTAATTCGCCCTCCAAATCTTGGTCTAGTTCGACAAAGTCCGCAGGGTAACCTGTGTGATTTACGACTACTTCGATTACTATCTGAGTTGTATCGCCAGATGATGCAGCAGCCGGTGCGGGCTGGTTCTCTATTGCAGGAGTTGGCTCAGGAATAGGTTCTGGCTCAGGTTCGGGGGCTTGCTCGACGATTACTGGCGCAGATGCACTTTCTTCACCGCTAGGAACTGCGAATTCCTCGCCCTGGATTCCGCCGTGTAGATTATTTTCACCATCTACGTATGCTACAAGTTTATTCTTCAAAACTCGTAACTCAAGATTAGGAGTACCTGCCAGTGACTGATTCCATGCCAGTAGTTTTTGTCTGTTGATTCGATCCCCTGAAAACTCGTATTTCCTTACAAATGAAAGCCCGATTTGGCTGCCAAATCCTGCAGCAAACCGCATACCATATTTCAGCCCAGAATAATCTCCGCCTTTGGATAAGTTCAGGTTTCCGAGTTCGGGGTCTACTTCTTTGTGATTTGCAATTGGTGGAATTCTACCGGTCAATAAACCATAGAACATCGAAGCATCTTCGATTCCTACACCCATAGGGTGTCCAGTGAATCCTTTGGTATTGGCGATTACAATAGAGTCGGTGCTAGCACCAAATGTTTCCCTCAGTGCTTTGACCTCAGCTTGTGCGGAGCCCCCTCTCGCAGGGGTGTAAGTTTCATGTGAGAAGAATACAGTGCTTGGAGCGATTTGGTGTCTATCAAGTCCCCATCTTTGCTCTATATCTGTCACGAATTCATTTACAGTTTGAGCAACGTGGTCAACATCTAATCTTGTTCCATGGTAGGCAGAATTAGAAATTCTAGTTCCAAGAATTTCTGCCATAGGCTGAACACCTCTAGCATCGGATTCGGATTTTCTCTCTACTACGAATGCTGCAGCACCCATTCCTAGAATCAATCCATTCCTTCTCTTGTCGAAAGGTAATGCTGTATCTTCTACAACATTACTGGTTGCGGCGGCTCCACTTGCAGCGAACCCGGAACCAATCCAGTCCCACAAATCGTCTCCAGTAACATCATCTGCAGAGATGATTACAACTCTATCGCACCTGTCGTTAACAAGCCAATCTTCTGCTACACCAAATGCCGCTGTAGCTGAAGCGCATGCCAGATTGATTGTAGTATTAGGTCCACGAATTCCTACGTGCTGTGCAAATTGAGAGTGGCCCATGTTTAGAATTTGGAAAAGATACCTCCTATCAAAGCGGCCTTCTCCATCATCTCCATTCATCTTTGCATGCTTTGCAGCCATTTGATGCCCTGCGAAACAGGAAGAGAAAACGATACCAGTTCTATCTCTGTATGTTGATGGCATTTGCCAAGATCTAATCAAGCGTAATCCGCCTTTACCGACTTGCTCTACAGGAGTTAGAGGGATTCCTGCGTCTTTCAGTGCGATTAATCCTGCGGCACATGCGAGTTGAGTGGTGATATCCCAAGCGGCAGCAATCTTTGCCTCTATCCCAAATTCCTCCTCTGGGTCGAATGCAGATCTTAGTCCTGCGAGTTGTGGAATGTCTCCAAATTCTTTCGCAGCATCCATTCCAACGCTACCGTCTCTTCCTTTGATTAGACGAACAATATTCTTGTCGAGTAAGCGTTGTTTGTAATCATCGCTGACTTCACTAATGCAAGTTTCTCCTCTGACTAATTTCTCAAAGTTTCCTTCATCGAATACTCGCTCTCCGCCCGGTAGGCCAAGTGAAATACCTGTAATTACGAACGGGTCTTCATCTCTATCATCTAAAATCGTAGACCTGGTTTTACTTCCTGCGATTGGTGCCGAAGTAATCCATCGAGTAATATCTCCTGGAGTCTTTGCTACCGTAATATCCCAATCTGGGTCAGTACTGCATCGGGCATGAACTGTTGTGATGACATTTTGGACCTGCTGGTCACTCATTCCTAAAACAGCCCGCATGTCGACATTGCCCTGGCAAAACTTAGCCGGATAGCCGGTTTGAGCAGCGATCAATTCACCGACCAGCGCTTTCTTTGCAGCATCGGGGTCAACATATGCATCGCCAGATTTTACAACGGTCTGAGTAACAACTTCTCCTCCCTTTGAAGGAAGCGGTTTACCTCTTTCACGAAGAGGAGTGCCAGGTTTGGTTGCGCCTCCTGTGGCCTCAATAGGCCCTGCTCGGAAAGCTTCGGTAAGGTGAGGGCTATCTCGTCCAGGCCACTGTGGAGGCCTACCTGCAAGTGCAAGAGTCCCTAATGCAGACAAGAACGTCGCTATCCCGCCTGCTTTTGGATGGTTGGTCATCACAGGTAATGCGGGTTTACCTTCAAGAATTTGCGAAGCAAAAACAGTCAGTGCTCTCTTCGGACCAACTTCCAAGAATAGCCTTGCGCCTGCATCATACATCGAATTGATTTGCGTTGTCCATTCAACACTCGATGCCATTTGAGGTGCTAATTTCTCTAGAGCTGCAACTTTGGAGTCTCCTCCATCATCCATTGGATACCATCCACCATCCACATTGCTAGTAATCGGTATTTTGGGCCATTTGACATCTAGGCCCTCAAGGAATCTGCGCAATGGCTCATTTGCTGGTGCTACAATTCTAGAATGGAATGCGTGACTTGTCGCTAAAGCAACTGTTTGGAACCCCTCTGCTTCGAATCGGGCCATTGCTGCTTTGACTGGTTCTGTTTCTCCAGCAATAACTGTCATCTTTGGTGAATTCTTGTTAGCAGCAATAACATACCCATCAACTTCTTCGATGATCTCAGCGATACGCTCGTAAGGAGCTGTGACGCTAGCCATCAATCCCTTATCGTCAATCTCAACGCTGCCCATTTCTGTACCTCGTGCTGCAGCGGCTCTTAGAGCACCGTCCATATCCAGTATTCCTGCACTCATCAGTGCAGCATATTCTCCAAGACTATGTCCAGCAACCATGTCCGGTTTGTGGCCGTGAGCATTTAGTGCGGCCTCTATTGCTAAATCTGCTGTTAACATTGCAGGCTGAGTGTATTCGGTTTGCTTGAGTTTGTATTCGGCTTCTTTCTTCTCTTCATCACTGAGGTTTTTCCTTAACACGAATGAGGAGAGTGTCTCTCCATCAAGAACATCGACCATTGTGATATCGGCTTTTTCCCAAACTTGGCCGACTCCCGTAAATCTTGAATTCAAATCATTAGTCATTCCAACATACTGGCTTCCCTGGCCAGGATACATGTGGGCGACTTTGGCTTCGCTTGGAAGAGCTGGGTCATTGCTAATCAAAATCCCTTGACTCATCAAGAATCCCCATTTTTCTGCGTCTCCCATCGCCTTGAGTGCCAGGTCCTTTCGTTTGCTGAATTCGGCCCAACTCGTGGCAATTATTGCCACTCTAAACGAGTCACTCGCATCAAACGACCAATGCTCAGGCAATGTGAAAGAAAGGCGCATCCCCTTGGGGTCGTCATCGAAATTAGTTCCTGAAAATGTAATTGATTCCAATTTTGACTTCACAGATTCGACAGAGTCTCCCGAAAGTAA
>CACEWA010000013.1 GCA_902563095.1 uncultured Candidatus Poseidoniales archaeon
TTGCGAAATGGCATATATCGCAGTTCCAACTCCTGCTAATGATGATGGTTCCTGCGACACTAGTATTGTCGAGGGGATTTTAGATGAGTTGCCTGATGGGTTTATCGCAGTGATTAAGAGCTCTTTTCATATCCGTAATTTGGCCAATTGCAATATTTAATTCGCTTTCAAGCGATGTCGCTTTATGACGTAGATGACTTTTCGCACTTGCCTGAATCATTGATTCAGACATAAAGGCTGCAAAGATTCCTACGCCAATAGCCACATGTGGCCTGACCTCTAATATCACCATCACCCACCATGCTGAAATCCCAATTATTGTTGATCGTATTAGGCCCATGATAAATCATTACGCATCCGGTATATATTGAACCGAAGCAGGGAGTCCATGGGAGCCCACGTTCACTCGTCGGGAATGAAGCAATCATCATCAATCTCGTGAATTTGACTGGTCATCAATAAATGATCCAAAGCTTCGTCACATTCTTCTTGCGAGATTCCGTTTTCGAGGAGAGGAGAGAAAAGGTCATCCAAATCAATCCAGCTAGCGCCCCTTCCAACCTTTTCTTGAGCAATAATTAACATCATTTGCGCAGTAACTGCAAGCAAAGGGTCATCGCATCCCTCATGAGGTAGTAGATTGATGAAAGTCCCTGCAGGGTGAGGCTCTTCGTTTTCAATTTCTTCAATTCTATCTGTAAGGTGCTTCAATGGAAGAGGGATATCAAAGCAATCGAATAGATTAGTTTGTCCTTTAGGAATTTCTCTGATATCTTCAGGGTTCAGTCTTTTAGCAAGAGCCTCTAATCGATGAATTCGCTGTTCCAACTGCCTTCTCTCTCTTTGGATATCTAACTGAATTAGCGCTAAATCTTCATTCGCTTTTTGGATTAACCAATCTTCGATTTCGAAGTTAGGGTCAATTCCTATCATCGTGTCCACAAGTCGTTTGACAGCGAGAGGCAGTTGGTCCACTCGCAATCTTCTCTCCGATTTATCGCGACTGTCCTCAGCCATGATATTATGCTCGTAGTGGCGCTCCATAAAGGTACAGTATGAGACATACAGGTACACTTCTATTGGAATAGTGTATTACTGCGCGGTTGCGCACATGGTTTACTCTTTCCAATGGACACAACCGTCTGAAAATCTGAAACATTACTCGGGCGCGCGTTCATGTAGGTGCGCCTTTTGCCGTGAGTATGAGCGACCACCGCATCGCGATTTTGCCTGGCGACGGAACCGGCAGAGAAGTTGCTCTTGAAGCGATGCGGATCCTCGACACCGTTCAAGCACACACTAATCATGGATTTGAACAGGTCATGATTCCGTGTGGCGGCCAACACTACAAAGAAACCGGCGAGGAGTGGGCTGAAGGCTCGTTTGAATTTTGCCGTGATGAAGCAGATGCGATTTTCTTAGGGGCGATTGGCTACCCTGGAGCCAGACTTCCGAATGGAGATTTAGCGGGCGGATCAGTAATTCTTGGAATGAGGGCTGGTTTGGATTTGTATGCAAATGTTAGGCCGATTAAATTGTACGAAGGAGTCCCTCACAAGGTACACGGACGGTTCACACAAATTTGGGAGCCTGGGATGGTAGATATGACTGTTCTAAGGGAGAATACAGAGGGATTGTATCACTCATTACTTCGCCGAAGTGCCGACAGAGCACTTGGACGAGAAGAATACACTCCTCCCGAAATGTCATTCCCTGGATTGGAAGGAGAAGTAGCATACGACCCTCGTCCTATATCGGCCAAAGGAACCGAACGGTTAGTCAAAATGGGATTCGAAATAGCCCAAACCCGAAGTGGGGCACCCGTCGACGGTATAAGCCGCGTATCCTGTATTGACAAGAGCAATGTAACTAGAGGGTGCCAATTATTCCGTAGGGTGTTTGATGAAGTGGCTTCATCACACCCTTCAATCGAAACTGATCATGGCTACATCGATGCATTCATGCAGTGGTTGACAAGAACTCCAGAATTCTATGACGTCGTTGTATTGTCAAACATGTTTGGCGACATCGCTACCGATTTAGGAGCAGTTCTACAAGGGGGCATGGGCATGGCGGCTTCTGGTAACGTAGGGGACAACCACGCTTTCTTTGAGCCAGTTCATGGCAGTGCTCCAAAACACGCAGGTCTGAATAAAGTGAATCCGATTGCCAGTATTAATTCAATACAAATGATGCTAGACTGGTTGGGCCGCAAGAATGGAGATGAAGGACTAGTACATGTGGCTCAGTTAATTGATGACAGTGTCGCAGACCATCTAAGAGGCGGTATGTCATTGACCTATGATTTAGGCGGCTCAGCATCTTGTAGCGATGTTGGTGAATCCATCAGCAATATCCTATCAACAAAATTACGAGAACTTTGAATCACTCGAATTTGTTTGACATCGAAGTTGTGATGTGGTCTAAAGCTGATTGTAGTGACTTATTGTTATCCCAATCTGTAACCGGGGGTTTTTCAGGAATCATCTGAATCAGATTCTTTGCAACTCTTGTTACTTCGTCCACAATACCCACGGTCCCTCCTCTGGATGAGCGCGAAAGGGGATTCAGATCGATTACTAGAACCTCTTTCCCCATAGCAACCAAAGCTTCACAGCGGTCTCCGTCTTCCAGAGGTACCAATATTGTGTCAGATCGGAAAATACCGTCACTTTGGCAAGCACCTCTAGGGCCTTCAAGACCTTCAATTCTAGCATCGGGGACTCCGCCGAGAATTTCAACATCAAGTCCTAACTTTGTATTCAACATTTTCAGGTGCCCAATGAGTGCGCCCATTCTTTCTGGTGTGCGGTAAAAGATATTGATTTCAACTGGGCAGTCTAGTTGGCTAGCAATTGTCAAAAAATCTTGACCTGCAAGAGCAATAGCATTTCCATTTAATGAAAGCACAGGATTCTTCGCTCGAACTAATCTCGCAGCAGCTTCTCTAGTGGCTTCTTCGGCTGAAGGTATGGTCTGTTCACCCAATAGATAATCGAAAGCCTCTCCTCTTCCATGGGCAATCATTGCTGAATCAGCGAGCATACCCTTTACTCCAGCATCAGCAACTTTCTTCCTAATCATCAACGACTCATATCGTGGATGTGACGGGTCTACAACATTTTCATCATCAGTCATATTAATTCCTCATTACTCATTTACTAGCATCGATAAGTCCAATGGAGTTGTTCCGCGATTAATTGTACTCGTTGAAAGCACATCAAGCCCACATTCTCTCCAATCTTCTAGATTCTCAAGTAGAATCCCTCCACTCGCTTCTAGGACAACATGTTCTCGCAGGCCCATTTCAACAAGTTCGTCTGCTACCGCTTTAGATCTCTCGGGGCTGAAATTATCGAGCATAATTACTAATCTGTCAAAGCCTTCAATCATGCGTCTTTCAGACCAAGTAAATGCAGCCATTATTGCTTCTTTTTCTTCACGAACTTCGATTTCGATAAATGCTCCAGCCTCAGAGGGGTCAACTTCACCTAAGAATTTTGAGATTCTAGCACCATTACTATTGGCATCTGGGTACATTATTGCAAGGTCATTTTCCTTTATCATTAACGCATCTTGTTTTGTTAGTCTGTGGGTAAGGCCTCCGCCTAGATGAACGGCCCACTTGTCAAGCAGCCCCCAAATCGTTTTGCGCGTGCAAGCGATTTGACCAGGCGCTTTCGATGACCATTTTTTAGCTTCAGTAGCAATTCCTGATAATTGCCCCAGTATGTTTAGAATTGTTCTTTCTAAGGCTAATATTGCTTCTTTATCGCCACTAATTGTAGCGACTTCATCGCCAGCACCAATACTCCTTCCTTCACCATGACTCCATGAAATTTGTAAACTTCCAGCCCAAATCTGAATCATGTGGTCAACAGCAGCGCAGCCAGCTAGAATTCCACTAGATTTTGCGATTATTTTCGCATCGACCTTTTCGCTTCCGCCCATGAATGGCATATCTACTCCATCATCTGCAAGCAGGGCACTGGTCCACCTATCCATGCTAGAAAGAAGGAGCCTACTTGCTCCTTCTGATGCTCCCCACAATTCTGAGCCCCTATCATGAGGGGGTCGTTGATTGTCGGGCATATTCGTGGCTATAGGTGCGAGGATTTGATGGTTATGCACCTCGTGGGATGTGCATGAAGCGAGTATTAGTGGTGGGGGCTGGCATCCATGGACTTGTTACCGCAGCTCGCGAACATATAGCAAAAAACCAGGTTTTTATTGTTGAGAAACGCAAAAGAATTGGAGGCAGAGGAACTAGTGAAGAATCGTTTGGACATCAGTTAGAACATGGCCCTCATCTTTTACTCAAAGGAGGAGAGTTGCACAAGATGGTGAAGAAACTGAGTAAAGTAAAACCTTCACTTAGACCACTCAGGCCAAACAAAATTCTGGTCGTTGGTCATGGAATTCTTTATCCAGTGAACAATCCAAAAGAAATGCTGAATTTGAAAATGGGAAGAGATCAGGTTAGGGAGAACGCATTACGCCTAATTTCAGGCTGGGGCCAAGATATTCCAGAAAGACGCAAAGCTCTGTTGAAGGGCCGCTTATGTGTAGTCGGAGAGGGCTGGGCAGGATTGATTGGTCGTCTAGCGTCAACTTTGGAGGAAGTAGGTGTGCCAATTCAAACTGGAATGAAGATAACCGAGAGTTACGAGGGAGGAGTAGTTACTTCCAAAGGCCTGAAAATTGAAGCAGACGAGGTACGAATGTGTGATGGCGCTCCCGTTGGCGATGCAATAAAAGTTGCAACATTGGATGTAGTATTAGACAACCGGCCACTCAAAGGATTACATGGTTTGGTCAAAGGCGATGTTGCAATTTTAGATTTGGCTGCAATACATTCGAAAAAGGCACCAGGAATGAGCCACTTTTCGTGCATTGCCCTATCGGGCGGAGTAGATGCAATTGAGGAGTTATTAGACGAGAGAGTATCGGGTTGGCGCTCTCATATAATCACAAAAAGAGAGAACAAATCAATTACATTAACAGATTCAAGAGGCCATCTTTCTGATGGGGTCATATGAAGCACCGGCTAGTATTGAGGTGGAAATATGCGAATCGTAACATGGAATGTCAATGGAATTCGAGCAGCAATCCGCAAGGGATTCGACAAATTTGTAGACAAAATCGATGCGGACGTATGGTTGCTTCAAGAATTTAGATGCCTTCCTGAACAACTCCCTTCAAACTGGTCAATACCCAAGGGTAGTGAAATGATTCTTCACCCTGCTCAAAAGAAAGGTTACTCGGGCGTAGCTACAATCTCTAGAGTACAAATGACAGAATTAGGCAGGGGGATGGAGGGGAGTTTGGACCCCGATGATTCAGAAGGTCGAGTTTTAGTTACAAAGCATGGAGACATATTGTTGGTTAACACATATCTTCCAAGCGGTTCTTCAAAAGAAGAAAGACAGCAATACAAGGAAACATGGATGTCGCAGTGGCGCGATTTCATTCGACCCTTGTTAGAATCCGACCAGACGGTTATTGTGGCTGGCGATTTGAATATCGCACATACTGAGAATGATATTTGGAACCCCAAAGGCAATGCAAAAACAAGCGGCTTTTTACCACATGAAAGAGAATGGTTTAGTGAGTTGTTGAGCGATGGTTGGCATGACTTATTCAGAGAGCACGTAGGCCCGGAAGCCAAGATATTCTCATGGTGGTCTAATCGAGGACAAGCGCGAGTCAAAGATAGAGGTTGGAGGATTGATTATTTGCTAGGAAATAAAGCAGCAAGAGACCGGCTAGTTTCAGTAGAAATCGATCGTCAAGGTGGATTGGAAGTGAGCGACCACGCTCCAGTTATCCTAGACCTTCATTGATCTTGGTCAGAAAAAAGTGTCAGCAAATCATCCACTGATTTTCTTAGGGCTTCAAGGTCATTAGCCGAGACATTCACCATTAGGACTGCAAAACCGTCTTCTTCAGTCAATTCATATTCGAAACCGTCTGGAATTAGATTTGATAATCTAATGCCAATTTCCATTGAGCCGTGCCACTTTAGCGTGGTTGAGCATTCATCGGCCATGTACCGAACTAAAGCATCCCCTCAATGAGAGTTACGATTTTGGAATCACTTTTGAACAACATCTCTTCACAGCACCATGGATGAGCCAATCCAAGTTCTCGCGGGAACTGGCGGCGTAGCATTGGGTGAAGCCCGAACTGACCATGAAGGGCGCAAGGCTGTGTTGCTTCATAGGGAAGGAGACCCCGCCGAATTGATTTCTTTGGCAGAAACTATGGGGATAGACGTACTTGACGTCCAGTATCAGAAAGGTAAGGATGACCCCAGAACGTATTTTGGAAAAGGTCGTTTACAGGATGTAGCTGACGAAATATCTACTGCGGTTGAAGGACATCCATGGCACGACGTAGACTTGGTAATCATACATTCAAATGCATCACCTAGACAACTGGTAAATATTCATGAATCACTCCAAGTAGAGGTGTGGGATAGAGTTAGATTATTGCTCTCATTGTTTATTTCTCATGCCGGAAGCGTTGAGGCTAGGACTCAGGTTAGATTAGCCCAATTGCAAGCAGATAGAAGTGTGCTTAGGGAGTTGGTTAACCAGCAAACTACGGGTGAGAGAGCAGGTTTCGGTGCAGGAGGGAGGCAAGCGATCCAAGGCGTATTGGCAACCGTTTCAAGAGAGTTAACTCAATTGAGGAAAAAGCAGAGAAAGCATGCTCTGTCCCGCAAAGAGAGAAGGAGACAAAGAGCTAGAGGCGGAGCAAGAACCGTTGGCTTAGCAGGTTATACTAACGCGGGAAAGTCGTCCTTGTTTCTGGCGTTATCTGGTAAGGAAGTATTGATCGAAGACAAATTGTTCTCCACACTCGAAACAACGGTTGGCCGAATGGAGATGAGCCCCAGGATTCTACTAGCCGACACAATTGGTTTTATTGACGAACTTCCCTCTGATTTACTAGATGCATTCCACGCGACTTTGGACGAATCCTTACAATGCGATTTGTTACTATTAGTAGTAGATAGCAGCGATGAAACCACTGAATTTCAGAGAAAACTCTCAACCACGAGAAGAGAGGTTCTCGATAGAGGTGACGAATCGGGCATTAATCTGAAAGTAGTTCTGACAAAGAGCGATTTGGGTGGAGACATTGATGCTGCAATAGAGATAGTATCCGCAATGGGTATGTCTGAACCTTTGGTAATCTCTTCTCATAATGGAGAAGGGCTCGATGAACTGCGTGAAGCGATTATGTATTCATTATACGGCCCTAAAACGACACTTGTTGTCTCAGAGGCTCAACACGATCAACGCAACGCAGAAGCCTATGTCAGTCAAATTTACGATTTGGGGATTGTAACAGACAAAAATGGGTTGGAGATGACTTTGTGGTGCGGTCAAGCCGAACTTCAAAAGTTAATTTCGAAATCAGAAGGACGCATTTCAATCAAGTAGGACTGCCGCTTAGGGCTAAGCATGTCCGAACTGCTTGAGGATGTACCTTCTCTTCCCGAAGAAGAGCCGGTTTTCCAATCAAGCGGTGTTGCTTTCGAAGTCAAAAGTGAGGATGGGCACCCTGTTTTACGAATGATTGGGATTTTCGTTTTCGTGATATGTGCTCTCGGATTCGCTAATGGCCTAGATTTCATAAATCCAGAATCTGGACTGGTTCGCCCTCATGAATGGATAAATGGAATGGCGCAGGGAGCGCCGCATGATTCTGCTGAATTTTCTGGCACAATTACTTCGGGCGGCGAGCCATTGGTAAATGCAACAGTATTGTTAGAGCACAAAACCGCTGACGGAATTATCGATGTGCCATTAGAAACTGTTACTGATGAAAATGGCTATTTTGAATTCACAGGTGCAACCCCAGGTCTAACATCTATCGAAATTAAACGGCATAATGATGATGGAAAACATGATGCAGTTAGACATAGATTAATTCTAAACCCTCCTTCGTTTTTCGAAAAGACCGGTTTTACAACCATCGATTTTGATGTTCCGGAAACTAGCGAATTTTCGGAAGTTGAGTGTAAAGGAAACTACGCAGATGGCTCATGCGTGAGGACAATCAGTTACTTCGATGAGCAGATGGACTTCCCTTTACTCGATGAGTCAGCAGCTGGATTATACATTATGATAGGCTGGGCAATGATTGGATTAGCACTAATTTCTGCAGGTTTCGCATTCTTTGGAATAAAGAAAGGGTCTCGAGGGATGATTCAGACATCTTGTGTTTTAGTATTCTTCACAGCAGGGCATTATTACAGCGCTTGCTTGTTCTCTGTAATGGCATTCGCCCTAACCTTCACAGTACCTCGTAAGTCAATTATTCTAGACGCTTGAAGCCGACATCCTATTGACTCAACCCGGTTTAGGGTTACTATGGATTTGATTCAGGCGGCCTGGATGATTCGAGATTTAGGCCAACCAGTCAGTTCCTTAGACATCGAAGAAGATTCGATAATTGCAGGAGGGTGGAATGGGGCTCTCAAGATGTGGAATGGAGATGGTGATATTCTTTGGTCTACTCAATGCGAAGACCGAATCGAAGCAATATTACGAATCGATGAAATTGTAGTAGTAACTTCTGGTTTACACATCGCCTGTGTAAAAGCGGGGGAAATTCTTTGGAGCAATCCATTGGAAGGATCGGCAGATTTGTTAGCATATCATGATGGTAATATCGTTGCCACCTCAAGTGTTTATGATATCGAGCATGGAGATTTTATGGAAAGCGCAATATGGCGTTTTTCGCTTGATGGAGAGTTAATCGAAGTGACTCGCATGGATGAGAGGCCATGGTTTTTGCATTCAGGCCAAGATTTGATACTTGCACTTGGTCGGCCTAAATGCGGGCTATTGGTTAACGGCGAGCATAGGGATTTACCCAGTATGTCGCCAGTAATGTGTGGTTTGTCTGGGCGAAAAAACATCTTGTTAGGCCATGCTGATGGGACAGTATCATCTTCTAAAGGAGAAGAGATTAGTAAAGAACCATTCTCTATCGAATCTCTTACTTGTGTAGAGAAAGGATTCGTTGCAGCTTTAGAAAACGGCCAATTAGTCGCTAGAACTCCAGAATCGGCAGAGATGTGGACTGCCAGCGGGCCACAAATCACAACACAAATAGCAGGATTTGACGATTTACACTGGTGCGGAAGATGGAATTCCATGCGTGGACAGATTGAGGTTAGGGACGAGATTGGAACTCTAGTGGTTTCAGCAGAAACTTCTAGACCCAGGGTATCAGATTCCTCCGAGAATCGAATTGGATTCGGTTTTGAAGATGGCCAAATCTTGATTTGGGAAAGAGAATTATTTCATCGCCGTTCCAAGCAAGAAAACGTAGAAGAAAATAGTAGGAATTCAGCACTTGCAGCCAAACTCAGATCATTGCGAAAATAATGTTATTTATTGCCAAAACCTTCCAGTGGAAGCAGTGGAAACCTTGCTCGCAAGCCCCCATTTCCGCTGGAAAAGGGCCAAAAAAAGCGTAAAGTTTATTTGCCTCCTCGCCACAAGGGAAAATTGCCGCTCCACAAGGAGTGGTGGAGGACTTCCTCGGAAGGCCTCCGGGACCCTTGCCAACCGGCCTGCTCAAACCGAGCAAAGTGTTGGTCACGAACCTTGGAGACAAGGTAAGTGAGGCGTCAGGGAAGATACGAGATTTTCGGAGATCGTAAGTTCCCCCGCCCACAGGATGACTCGGAGCTTCGGCAAAGAGTCAGCCACACAACCTTCGGGAAGTGTGGAACAGGGAGGGCTGCGACCTAGTCGCAGAAGTACCAACGACTGTGCATCGCCGGTAGGAGTGACAGTAACAGTTCTTCGGGACAACCTCTGTCACAAATAACGGCACGGCGAAACCGCGCCAGGAAAGAGACCTTCGGGAAACGGAACTGGAAACGGACGCCACGGACGGAAACCGCGCCATCCGCCTCTTGGGGCGGATGGAGACGGACCTCCACGCCGGGACCGCGTCTGAGGCTTGCTTCAGAAAACGGACGGCACCGCTGGAACAAATAGGACCACTTCGGTGGAAATACGAGAACTAGCAACCGGTAGAGAGGAACGCATCTTTCGGGGTGCAGGAATCGATACCACCCTGGGAGCTAACCACTTCGGTGGAAGGCGAACAGAAACCCGGCCGCTGGGAAGAAGGCGTCTTGGCAACAAGGCGTCAACGATCTGGAAGATGCTCTTCGGAGTAAACGAAGGTGACGACGACCCGGCAGCCACCAGCGGAGGCTGGCAAGGGGGCGGATATCCCACCCGGATGAAACCCCCTTGCCAGTTCTCCCATCCTGCTCTCACAGGTAATCGGGTGCCAGTGCGTTCCGCTTATGACTGTTAAGGGTCATTTCTTATCTTACAACCACTTTTACAGAGTGATTATTTTGAGCCGGTCATTTCTTCTGGCCGGACCCATTGATCAAATTCTTCATTGGTCAAATAATCAAGTTCTAGAGCGGCTTCTCTTAACGTAGTACCTTCTTCGTGGGCCTTTTTCGCGATCTTTGCTGCCTTATCATAACCAATGTGATTGTTCAAAGCTGTAACCAACATTAATGAATTTTCAAGGTGATTTCTGATTACTTCTTCATTCGGCTCAATGCCTTCAATGCATTTCGTCCTGAAAGCGCGCATAGAATCTGAAAGAATTCTAACACTGTGCAAAAGATTGTGAATCATCATGGGTTTGAATACGTTCAACTCAAAATTCCCTTGGCTACCGCCTACAGTGATTGCGACATGATTCCCCATAACTTGACAGCAAACCATCGTCATTGCTTCAGATTGAGTCGGGTTTACCTTGCCTGGCATAATCGAAGAACCGGGCTCGTTTGCAGGCAGAGATAGTTCCTGTAATCCACATCTGGGTCCAGATCCTAACCACCTGACATCGTTTGCAATTTTCATCAAACTTACTGCTAAAGTGTTCAATGCGCCACTTGCAGCAACAATTGCATCATGCGCAGCCAATTGTGAAAATTTGTTGGGCGCAGTTGTGAAAGGAAGATTTGTCTTCAGTGCTATTGCAGAAGCTACACGCTTAGCGAATTCAGGATGAGTATTCAAGCCGGTACCTACCGCTGTACCGCCCAATGCCAACTCATGCAAATCCTCCAAAGCAAACTCTACTCTCCTTAGGTCTGCATCAAGTTGGGCAACCCATCCACTCGCTTCTTGCCCTAGAGTAAGTGGCACTGCATCCATAAGATGAGTTCTACCTATCTTGACAATATCTGACCACTGTTCCGACTTTTGTGAAAGCGCATCTCTAAGCAAAGTTAGGTTAGGAATCAGGTCATGAGTTATCGCTTCAGCACTTGCGATGTGCATAGCAGTAGGGAAGGTATCATTGGATGATTGAGCACGATTCACATGGTCATTTGGATGAACTGGAGATTTTGAACCAAGAACTCCGCCAGCCATTTCAATCGCTCTATTAGCGATTACTTCATTGGCATTCATATTGGATTGAGTACCGGAACCAGTTTGCCAAACCCTTAGTGGAAAATGGTCATCCAACTCACCATTGATTACTTCCTCAGCGGCCGAAATGATGAGTTTAGCAACATCGGAATCTAGTTGTCCCAAATCAGAATTTACCTTAGCAGCAGCCTGTTTAAGAATACCGAATGCGCGTACAACTCCTCTTGGCATTTTGTCATCACCAATATCGAAATTGATGAGCGACCTAGCGGTTTGACAACCATAGTATCTGTCTGCAGGGACTTCTAGTTCACCCATGGTATCAGCTTCAATTCGTACTTCTCCCATATTCTTCCGGCATAGCCGACCGTCCATGTCCCTTTCCCTCTAGTAAGCGTCAAAGGGGTGAATCTCGAGCAGAGAATAATGGCCGCCTACCGACTCGTATGGTTCCAGCACCTGCATAAGGCCGCTGGCACATATGTGATTAGAAGAGCAATGGCCAACGGAGAGTCATTTTGGCCTGACCATCAAAATGCAAACCCAGTCAAAAATGGTGAAGTAATCCCACTGTGGGATTTAGACTCAAACGAGTTGACTTCCTTTATCGATGAATGCGAACAAAAGGGAGTCACCTTTGTTGCATGTGAGTGGGGTGGACCCGATTTCAAAACGCTCGCACAGGACGAGAGAGTGACCCTCTTAACTTGCCTAAGACACCCAATTAAGAGATTGGTTTCAAATTACAATTATGATCACTACTGGATGTGGACTAAAGCATCTTCATACCAAGAATATCTGGCAGAAGGGCACCTCCATTCCTCTTCAGAATACTACAGCAAAATTTTCGCGCGTGGAGAAATAGATATTGAAAAAGCACAGACAAATCTTGGATTGTTTGACCACATTATAATCGCTGAAGATGGCATGCAAGCATTAAATGAACTTGGCTGGCCTAAAGAAAGCGATACTACACACCCAACCTTTGGAGATAAGAAAAGAGCAATGATTCTATTTGCAAAACTTAGATGGTTTAGATTATTCAATTATCTTAAGAAGAAAAAGTTCCAACCTCCAAGTGAACTAAGAATAGAAGATGCAAACAAAAACGACCTGGAAATATACAACTCATTGAGGAGTTAAATCGGGACCGATTCCAGTCATAATTTCCCCATCTTTCCAAAACCCTCGGTACATCAACATCGTTTGGAAAGGGATTTCGATATTTCCGTCGCAATCAATGGCGATAACACCGCCACGCCCGCCTAGAGGTGCAACCATGTCCAACATATTTTCACACGCCTCAGTTAGCGACTCGCCCAACCTTAGTCTGCTGGCAACTTCATGTGCAGCGCATGTTCTGATGAACGCTTCACCAACCCCTGTGCAAGAGACGGCCACTCTGTTATCAGCCCACGTTCCAGCTCCAATTATTGGAGTATCTCCAATCCTACCATTTGGTTTTCCAGTCATCCCTCCTGTGCTGGTGGCAGCAGCCAATACGCCTTTCGAATCTATCGCGACTGCACCGACGGTTCCCATACCTTCGTTATCGTGATCAAGCATTGCTTCATCATCTTCGTCAGTCGACCCCGGTCTTGATTTTGCAGCCTTCCATTTTTTCCATTGTGCTTGACGCAAATCTGTAATCAACCATTCTTGGGATACTTGTTCAACCCCATTTTTAATTGCAAAATCATCTGCTCCTTTCCCATTTAACATAACAGGCCAATTATTGTCTAGAACTAATTTTGCAGCTCTAATCGGATGTCGAATTTTCTTGACATTGACTACCGAACCGGCAGCAGCATCAGAACCTCGCATGATACTAGCATCCATTGTCACGCTTCCATCAGCAGCGATAACCGAACCAATTCCAGCGTTGAATAGTGGTTCATTCTCCATCATTTCAACTGCAATTGTAACCGCCTCAAGGGCATCAATTCCATCTTCTAACATCGAGCCGACCGTAGCAAGCACGTTGTGCATACAGACAATTCGTTGAGGATCTAAATCAGTTGGGCCTTTCCAAGGACCATCTCCGCCAGCTCCACCGTGAATGGCGAGGCCAACCATCAACTCACCTTATGCTCTAGAAACTGAGATCATTTGTTGTGGTTCTGCAGGTCTGTCGCCAGGGAGTTTTCTGCACCCTTCGATAGCCTTGACCACATCCATGCCCTCAACAACTTCTCCGAATACAGCGTGGTTACCATTCAACCAAGGAGTTGAGACAGTTGTTAGGAAGAATTGCGAACCGCCAGTATCTCTTCCTGCATTTGCCATGGATAAAATTCCAGGGCGGTCGTGGGCCATGTTTAGAGCGCTTGCTTCACAAGGAATCTTCCAGCCAGGGCCGCCAGTTCCTGCCATTCTGCTCATAGGGTCTTTGGAATGCGGGCAACCACCTTGAATCATAAATTGCTCAATGACTCTGTGGAAGTGTAGTCCGTTGTAGTATCCATCGTCAACTAGTCGAAGGAAGTTAGCGGTTGTATCTGGGGCTTCATCGGTAAATAGTCGGATTCGAATATTGCCGGCACTTGTTTGCATCATGACGTCTGTCATGGTAGGGTCTGGGCGAAGCCCGTTGATGACCCTTACTATCTACTAATCACTGGTTTAGCCAAGGGCGGAAGTGCTGGTCAGCATATGCTCTTGCTTGTTCAGCAGTATAGCCATGAGCCAGAAGTTGCTGTTCATATTGCAATTGTTCCGGAGTAATACTCGGGTCAGCAGCAGCCATTCCAGCCATCGGCTGATTGAATGCAGCATTTGCAAATGCATCTTCTGCGAGGTCATTGTTTCCACGACCCTTACGGATAATCAAGAATGTAAGCAGTATGATAACTACTACTCCGAAACCGATTCCTCCGATCATTACAGCGTCAGTACCGCCTTCTGCTGAATCATCAGTGCTTTCTCCCTCGTCTGCAGAGTTGCCATTGTTATCGGATCCGCCATCTCCTGTTCCACCACCATTGTCGCCGCTTCCGCCGCCATTGTTATCGACGACTTCACAACCCATCGAGTCCACAGTTACGCCGACTCCGGTAGCTGGACAATCGTCCATAGAATCTACAACTCCGTCACCGTCAGTATCGACTTCACAGCCGTTTTCATCAACGGTAACTCCTGCAGGGGTAGAATCACAATCATCGTCAGAATCCTGCACTCCATCTTCATCAGTGTCTACGAATGGTGGAGGGCATCCATCTCCGCCTTCTCCGTTTTCAACACCATATACACCAGGACATTGGTCGCCTAGGTATCCGGAACTGTTGTCTCCAAATCCATCTTCATCTTCGTCGACCCATTGGCTTTCATCCAATGGTGAGAAGTCATTCAGGTTAGACCATCCATCTCCATCAAGGTCAGCACATCCATAGCGGTCGCCCCAACTTTCACCATACTTGTCTGGGCAATCGTCAACGATTCCATCACCAGTATCAGTGGTGTTGTAACCGTCTCTATCAGCATCGTTAGCCCACAATTCTTCTTCGTTCTGAATTGTGAAGTTTTCACCCATCAGCTCATTGTTGATAAGTTCCATTTCATCGATAGCGCGGTCCATGTTAATCATGACATGGCATGAATAAGTTCCCGATGCAGTAGTTGCATCAATGAATGTAGAAGATGCTCTTTCGAGAACTAATTGTCCATATGTTGAGTATGTACTCATTGCTGAGGAATCAATCTCCTCTACGATTACTCCATTTTCATCAGTTAGATGGATACTCCAGTTGAAGTCACCAACAGCTGGGCCACGTAGATTGTGAATTTCGAATGAATAGAACAATTCCTCATTGCTAACCATTTCTCCACCACAGGATAAGTTGCTAACCGCTAGGTCTGCTGGTGCAGGCGCCATTGAATTGATTGAAAGATTGTAGAAACCTTCTCCTCCTGCAGAGTCGATGACTAAGGTAAACATTCCATTCTGTCCTTCGTATTCAGAATCACCCATTGACATCCACTCAGTGCCATTCCAACCCGCAACCATGTTGCTTTCTTCATTATACAGGCTCGCAGTGAAAGGTGAGCCCGCATCAGGTGAGAACATCACGTTGATGTTGTTGTAATCTTCAAGATCGAATTGGTAAGCATCAGAAGTATCTTGGCCATCAAGGCAACCTTGTCCCATTAAGGCAGGATTTGTTCCTAATACGATAGCATTCGACATATCAGTTCCAGCATCTGTGCCTGTTCCGGCATCAGAGTGACCTGTGCATGTGAATGGCGCTACATACCCAGCAGGGCTGCCAATAAGCAACCTGTAGGTTCCTGCGCCACCGGATTCAAGCCATGATGTGGAGCGGTTTATCATCAGAGTGTAAGTTCCCGCCAGCCCTTCACTAGAAGTGCCGTAAGTCGAAACTTCAGCATCGGAGAACCAACTAGAATCAGAATCGACCACGTTACCACTAGAATCCACCATTACTAGGTTTACAGCCCCCGATGGAGGGTCGACTAGAGTGACATTCAGGTTTTGTCCTGCACTTAGAGTGATTGTGTAGTAGTCGCTAGTGTCACCAGAGTCAATACACCCACGGTATTCAGCATCTGCGTAATTCCCTAAGTCGTATGCACCAGCTGTATTGTTGGCAGCATCGCCGCCCATTCCAGCATCATTTTGTGTTACACAGGAAGTCTCTGCATTACCAATTGAGAATTGTCCAGTACGGGAACCTTGGTTGTTTGTTTCATCTCTCTCCAAGATCAAGTCATCTTGGTCAGCAACAACATAGAGGTAATAGTCTCCTTCAACTATATCTGCTGGAATAGTAGAACTGATTGTTACGCTTGTATTGGTATCGATTGGGATTCCGCTTGTAGTAGTGGAACCAACTTCGTGGTCATACCATTCGACGCCGGTATTTACAGAAAGTATGGCTACCAATTCCACACTAGATACACCATCAACAGTACCTTGGTTTTCTAGAACCGCAGTTACATCAAACATATCTCCTGGTTGTCCACTGCCAGCACTGGTAACAGAATCAATGACGTAATCAGGCGCAGGAATACTTTGGTTAGTCCAAACATCCAGTGTGTAATTTGAAACACCAGAGTAGTGTGATACGTTGACGTAATATGTTCCACCTACGCCTTCGTAATCCGTCAACTTTGCAGTAGCTGTTTCGGGATATGAAGAGGTATATCCTCTATCAACTTCTGAACCATTTGAATAATGGATGAAAATATCTAGATCTGAAGTCTGGTCCTCAGCATCTAATTCAATTTCTAGGAAATATCCTGCTGGAACATCAAAGGCGAAGATATCGTCGCCATCAGCTCCATCCATACACCCAGTGTAAGTTGCAGTGACGTTGCTGCCCATGTTAGTAGCATTTGCAGTATCACCTGCAGCATCTGCACCCAGCCCACCGTCATTTTGAGTTCCACCCATTAGGTCGGCACAATCATTCCCAACAATAGTTATCCCAGTGGACCACATGTTGTTGTTTGAAGAATCACTTTCAGTAATATTCCCATAGCCATCTGCCCATACTAACCAGTAGTAGGAATCGTTTGTCAAATTAGCAGGAAGTGTAATGCTCATAGTAGTATTTCGTGATGCACCAGCACCTAAGTCCGCTTCTTTGGATACATCGTCAAGTAACTCGTCTCCGGCATCATAGGTTGTATCGGTTGATAAGATAAAGAAAACATCAAACGCTCCAGTGGTTGCACTAGAGTTGTTTGCTAGGTTTTCTACAGTGTAGTTTACTGAAACAGTATCACCAGCTTGCGCCTTTACAGGGACATCTACCATAGTGATGGTTATGTCAGGTTTAGGAACGCTGTTGTTTGTCCAAACACGTAGAGTATAGGTTCCATCTCCACTGTATGCGTTAACCCATACATAGAATGTCGTGGCATTACCTTCCAATGCTGTGCCGCCAGTAGTTACTTGTTCTAGCGGGTCGTTATACTCTGAATAATCGTAGAATGTTGATTTGGTTGCATCTACTAAGTATAGGTCGAAATCTGCATTTGCAGGGACTACGAGTTCTACATCGACTTCTTTTCCGGAAGTAGTGGTGATACTGTACATATCTTCAGGATCGTTTGCATCTACACAGCCAGTCACTCCGCTTGGGCCATTTGTTGGGTCTGTACCAAGGCTCTTGGCAGTTGCACTAGTATTTCCAGCATCACCTGCAGAACCAGCATCTGTCTGTACGGCACTACATGGAGCGCGACCAGAAGCACCGGTGTCAATTCTTGGTCCAAACGCGTCTATCGTTTTGGCCGGTAGGTCGAAAATTGAAGAGTCCTCATACTCTTTCCCTTGTTCAATTCCTTTGTCATAATCCGCTGAAACTAGCGGAGTCATAGACATCATAATCATCAGGCTGGCAAGAAGGATAGTACGTGTACGCATGGCCCTCATCAAAGAACCCTAACATTGGTTCGCTATCAAACTACGGATTTGCCGTATTTGTCATAATCGCGCAAAAAACGCTCAAACAACGCTGGGTGCTGCGGCATTTACTTCATCAGAAACGCCAGCAGAGTATCTCTCAAAGTTCTCATTGAACATAGCAGCTAACTTGTCTGCTGTAGCATCGTAAGCAACACCGTCGCCCCATGTTTGTCTTGGTACTAACACATCAGAAGGAACCCCTGGGCATGATTTAGGAATTTCAAATCCAAACCGCTCATCTGTGGTATATTCAACATCGTCGAGTTCACCGTCTAATGCAGCATTCAACATTGCACGAGTGTATTTGATCTTCATGCGACTTCCAACGCCGTAAGATCCTCCGGACCACCCCGTATTGATTAGCCAAGCAGTAGAGCCATGTTCAGCCATTTTACTGGATAACAAATCTGCATAAACGCCGGGATGCATTGGCATGAAAGGTTCACCAAAGCACGCCGAGAAAGTTGCTTGTGGTTCGGTGACGCCGATTTCTGTTCCTGCTACTTTAGCGGTGTAGCCTGAGATAAAGTGGTAAGCGGCCTGCGAAGGCGTCAGTCTGCTGATCGGTGGAAGAACACCAAATGCATCACATGTGAGGAAAATCACGTTTTGAGGATGGCCGCCTTTACTGTCCAATGTTCTGTTTTCTATTGCTTCAATTGGATACGAGCCTCGAGTATTCTGCGTTTTGCTGGTATCAAAGAAATCAGGAATGCCGTCTGAGTCAACGACGATATTTTCCAAGACAGTCCCTTTCTGCCTTGTTGTTCCAAAAATTTCTGGCTCATCCTCTTCAGAGAGGTTGATTAGTTTAGCATAGCACCCGCCTTCGAAGTTGAAAACTCCATTAGACCCCCATCCATGTTCGTCGTCACCGATTAGAGCGCGCTTAGGGTCAGCGGACAAAGTGGTCTTTCCAGTGCCAGACAATCCGAAGAAAATCGCCGTATTTTCGCCATTTGTATTGGCAGAGCAGTGCATAGGGAGAATCCCCTTCTTTGGAAGAATCAGATTCATTACACTGAAAATTGATTTCTTTATCTCACCAGCATATCTGGTTCCACCGATGATTACTTCTCCGAGTTGATAATTTACTATTACAAAGCACTGTGAATTCAAATCTTCATCATTTGCTTCAAAGTGCGGCGCATGGTAAACAGTAAATTGCGGCTTATGTGTTTCAAGTTGTTCACTGGTAGGTCGCACGAACATGTTCCGAGCAAACGCATTATGCCAAGCATTTTGATTAATGACTCTGATCGGTAGAGCTTCACTTTCTTCAGAACCACAGAACAAATCTTGTACAAACAAAGAATCCCTTTGTGACAAATAATCGATAACTTGTGCTTTCAACCTATTGAACACCACTTCATCAGTAGAGATGTTCACATCTCCCCAATTTACATCTTGATTTGTGGTAGGTTCATCGACGATAAACTTGTCATTAGGAGAACGGCCCGTTCTTTCCCCGGTTTCTGTAACTAGAGCTCCATCTGAGGTCAGAAAACCTTCATTTCTTTCGACAGCAAGGTCGATTAGAGTAATATTATCCAAGTTCCAAAAAATCTTGGCATTGGTTTGGATGCCACTTTGGGATAGGTCGCCTGAAGGGACGCCCACTATCTCGGCCATAGTCCCTCGACCCGCACCCGCTCTTTGTCCCTTGCGGTTCGCCGTTGGAAAAAAACACGCGAATACTTCCTATAATCAATCCTCGAAGGGAGATATTGAAAGCCAATTCAGTTAGTGCCCCATCAATGGAGAAGGAAACCGAAGATGAAATCCTCTCCAAGAGAAATTTTGAGAAAGATTCAGGGGTCAATATTGACAAATTTTTGATTAAAGATGTAATCGAAGAAGAACCACAAAAAGAATCTTCAGAACCAGAATCCAAAGAAGTAGATATTGCTGTTGGGGAAGTTGCAGAGATATTTTCTCGGGGCGATATACCTAGCCGAATTAAACGAGATGGAACGGTAGAATCAGCTCCTGAAGTCGACAGCGTAACCGAATATGCGATGGAAGGAGAAAAAAGATTGCATTATGGTCTAATGATTTCGATGATTGTAGTCTGGTCTGCAATAGGTACAATTGTAGGAACTTCACCAATCTTTAGTCATACAATTTCAGCGATTGGATTGTTACTTATGGCTGGCTTTGGAATGTGGCTGGGCCAAATATGGATTCCGCAAGAAAGAATGCATCTACTCGGAATAACTTGGGTTATCATTTCGATGAAAATTCTCTATGGTTTGGCAATCTCTATGTATGCATGGGATTGGATTGGAGAATCTGAATTAGGGGCATCATTACTGGGCCTAGTAGCGCTAAATATTGCGATTGCACAGTACCATAATGAAGATGCAATCGCAACTCAAGCCACACTCGTTTTACTTGCAATAGGCTCCGCAGCAGGCGGACCGTATGGCGAAGAGGGCGTAGCAATAATGATTGGAATTGGAACTTTACTTTTCCACGGGCTCGCTTACCTTAGGAGTTCAGGAAATCTTGCTTCATTGGGGATTGCGGTCTCATATCTATGGATCGGGCTGCATGCAATCAGCAATGATTGGACACTCTTTGGCATTGAGATAAAACCGTTCGACGATGAGTTACTTCTATTCTTGCTGATGTTTGCTGTTACTGGAATAAATGCAGTAACAGCTACTAGGTTTGCAAAGGCAGAGAATTGGTTTTCATCAGCATTCAAAGCGATGGGGCTTGGAAAGCCAGGTCTCTGGTCAGTATCAGTAGGACTGGGCATGATAGGAGCACTACTTGCAATCGCTTCTAACCGTCTTGAAACGGGGTACGCTCTTGCTCAATTGATACTACTATTGTCAGCATTTACACCATCATATCTTGTAGTCCGAGGAGAAGATTGGCAAAGATTGCAACGCTATGCTTTGTGGCCTGCACCTGTATTACTGGGAGTCCTAATCTTGATGGTAAGAGGAATAATCGATACTCCGTTTTCTGAACCATGGTCGATATACGCTGTATTCAGTGCTGGAATTACTACCTTCGCAATATTGAACCATCAGCACGCGGTATCAGACCATGTATTGTGGATTGGGTCAATAGTGATTGCAATTTTACTGACCCTGTTGATTCCTGCAGAAGAAACTAACATGGCAAGAGTTCTATTGGCTTGTCAAGCAATAGTTTGGATAGGACTAGCATTCTTAGCTATACAAAGAGACTCACCTTCTTTAGCAGGAACTGCGACTTTAGTTCCATGGATTTGGTTGATTCTCTTTGCAAGTAATTTGGAAGGAAGGTTAGTTTCTGTAGACATTCTTCCAATGAATTTCTCCGAATTAGATGTTTCACTTTACTTAATCACATTATTATTGATTCAAGTGCCATTGAATTTCAAACTTGGAGAGAGTGGAGTTAATCTTGCAGGCCGATTAGTGGGAATGTCTGAATTAAGTGCAAGAATGAGAGATAGTGGAATGATGCGATTATGGAACATTAGTTTCATCACAATCATTTGTTCAATGTTATTCATTACTAATCCAGGGGTTGTTCCATCATATGGAATGATTTCAGTAATGGGATTATTGTTAATTTATCACTCAATTGCTATGAGAATGGATAGACATCAAGGCACTCCAAGAACAATTCTTGTATCCTGGGCAATAGCAGCTTTAGTGCTCCAATGGAGATATGGCTTCGGAGCGATATGGATCGCATTATTCGGAATTTCATCGGTTCTGATAATCAATTGGTCAGAAATGAACGCTAAGCGTTTAATGGAAGGCGAGAAACTCTCAAATCAGGCATTGATGCCTGGAAATTTAATTTCGATTGTTTTAGGCTTCATAGCAATTATGCTGATGATCATTGGATTGAACGAACCATTGACATCCACATTATCCCATAGCGACATATTACCTAATGATATTACTAATCTGCGTCTATCTGGTCTAGCAGCAATTTGCACTGTATTCGGACTATATCTGCCTCGAGCATCTACCTTGGAGAGATTACTTCCTTCTGCAGTTGCAAGTATAGCGGTATTGGTTACTGTAGGCTTAGCAGCAGTCAGTTTCGAGGACGACATGACTCTTTACCTTACAGGAATTAGTTTCATAATTACCGGGGCATGGCTCGCTGCACAAGGTGAAATCAGGTCACGATTGCGCCAAGTTTCTCAGCGAGAAGAGAGATTGGAGAAATATCTCGAACGCCAAGAACTGAAATCACAAATTGAAGAAGAGAGCGAAGGTTCACAGATAAAAATGATCGATGCAGAATTACTTCAGTTATCTGAGATGCAGAAAAAGCGTTCACGTCGCCGCTCATCATCTGGAGATTATGATTTGGTTGTGGGTGATATACATCACAAACCGACTATTGTAATTTCATTCATCATTGTAACAATCCTTGTCGGAGTATTCTTTGCTTGGACCAGCGGTGAATCGCTCTCTGCAATTGCGGTAGCCTCTTTCATCTCGGTACTGTTCATCGGAATCGCTCGTTGGAGGGCAGACCAAGTCAATTTACAACTTCCAGACATAATGGGGATCGAGTCGCCCGTTGCAATAACGATGGGCGGTCTAACTCTAATCCAAATTGCAGGCCGATTAGGAGATGCCAATGTATCTGCAGAATATCAGTGGGAAGTACTCGTTCTTCTTGGCGCATTAATCCTCTTAGCTGGAATCTCACTACTAGGTAGAAAGGATCTCGGGCTGAGAATACCATCTGTTTTGGAAGGGATTGTCCTTCTATTGCTGAGTTCTAGAGTTCTTACTTCGCTAATGGGCGTTGACACGATTCAACTTGTTCCAACATTTAGCGATGAACTATCGTGGATTGTTCCAGTGATTTCTTTGGAGGTATTCTTAGTCATAGCAGTATTACTGTTTGAATGGGTTGAATCCGAGAGGATTAAGCGCGGTTTAGGTGACCACAGGGGGGCAGTGGGGAGAATATCTTGGGCGGTTATGGCCATTGCAATCTCATTTGGAATAGCCGGTATTTTAGCAAGTATATTCGCTCTTAAGAATGCAATAAAATGGGTTCAGCCTGCAGTATTAGTCGGTGTCACATTGTTCTTACCAATCAGTTGGAATGCATTAGGAGAATGGATTTCTATTCTTGATGGAACCACTGCAATATTCATGATTGCATCCGGTTGTATCGGTCTACTATATTCGGTTTATTGTGTTGTAAGCGACAACCAAGTTTGGATATCATCTGGCCTATGGATAGGCCATCTTTTGATACCTTCTGGAGCATTTGGACACTATGAGCATACCACTGTTTTGATGATGACTCTGATGATAGTGGTTTCAACAACATCTTGGCTGATTGGAGTTGTAACTTTGCGTCGTGGCTGGAGAGTATTCGGAGCACTTGACCTAATTTTAGCGTGGATAATTGCTGGTGTGTTAATGCTTTCAGGAGCAACATCATTGATGCTTCTGATAATGCTGATGGCAACGGCTGTGTTACTCGGATTAGTCACCTGGTTAGGTCAAAAGTTTGAGGCAGAATTAGCTAACACCTAGTTAGATAATGCTTCTCGTAATGTCGCAAGAATTTGCTCCATTGCCTCTAATGATTGGAAATAATCCTTGCCCGATGCAACCCGTAGTGAAACATTCGTTTTCGCCTGAGTGCCTGAATTTCGAATCCCTAATGAAATGCCATCTTTTTCTAATAACATCAGATTAGATTCGCCAACCAATCCGCTACGTTTCATTTCGCCTAGATTTTTGGTGGCGATGTGTTCGACAGTATTTGCCAAATCATTATCTCCGGTCCATTTAGAACGATTAGATGGAGAAACAGAAATTCTTCGTTTGAATCCTTTTGTAAATGCGGGACTCCTGTCTTCACACGACATAGCACAAAGTACGGCTAAAAGACTAGCTACGCCGTCTCCTACGAGACACCTCCCTCCGTGGGGATTTGGAGAAGACATCACTAAGTGTCCTGAATCTTCAACGCCCAAGACTCTAGATTCAGATGCCCTTAGGGCATGCGATAACCATCTATCACCAACCGCTGTTTGAGAGAATTCGATATCAGCATTTAATCGGCCGAGCGATGATGCTAGAGACAAGTCAGATTCAATACTTGCAGCCAAATGCCACTTGCCATTAGCAGAACGCAAAATGTGGTCTGCCATTTCATCACCATCCACAATTCTACAGCCATCTTCTGTCGATTCGATAAGTAGGCACCTATCGCCATCTCCATCTAATGCAGCCGCAATAATCTGGCCTTTGCTTGTCTTTTGAAGTGAATTGATGAGAACATGCGAATCTTTTGCGGCTTCTTCCCAAGTCCAAGTGTCTGTGGGGCTAAACTCGCCAGCACCGCAGTTTTGGTTTAATGCACTTGCATGGACAGAAACCTCCTCCGCCTCAACGCCTGCTTTACCAAGAAATCTAGACAACCATTCACTTGCAGCGCCTTTGGATGAATCGATCAAAATTTTGTCTATTGAAGGAGGAGAAAACATTCCTTCGAATTCGGCTAGTCTCACGATTAACAAATTTTGGTGTGCCAAGTCAGCATCGAAAAACGAGTCAGGGTTCGCTAAACCCGCGATTTCACTTTCGTCAACCTCTCTTTCTTCAGCCGCCAATTGCACTACTAATTCTGAAATTTCTTTCTCCAAAGATGGGCTGGTTTTGAATCCTGAAGAATCAAACACTTTGATTCCAGAATCAGAAACTGGGTTATGGCTTGCAGTAATCATACAACCAAGTGCAGATTTGGTTTCTAGCAGGGCGTTATGCAGCCCCGGAGTAGCGCATATACCTCCATGAATAACGTTGCAGCCACCCAAATGTAATCCTACAGTTAGCGATGCGACCAATTCTGCATTCTTAGGCCGGTCATCCCAGCCGATAATCACCTGAGATCCGACCGGTGCATTTCTAGAGAGTGCTTCACCAACCAACTTCATCAGTCTAGGAGAAATCTTACGTTCATCTACTAGGTACGAAATTGCATCCTCGTCATTGTTTGGAGAGTCTACAACTTCGCCACGGATTCCATCGGTGCCGAATAGCATTCTATCACCTGATTGTAGAATCTGAATCATGGATTCCCGTTATTGTTGAATTAGGCATAATCATACATCTTGGCCCTAATACGACTCCTGGATTAGTTACAGCATTACACCCTAGCTGCGACGACTCACCAATTATTGCGCCAAATTTCCTTAGCCCGGTAGCGATTCTTTCACCATTTAGTCGAGTGTATACTTCACCACCATCGTTTCTTAGATTTGATAGTTTAACTCCCGCTCCAAGATTTACATTTGGTCCGAGTATGGAATCTCCAACATAGTTGAAATGAGGTGCTTTTGCACCAGGAAGTAGAACACTATGTTTGGTTTCACTAGCGTGCCCTACTAACGAATTCGCACAAATCCAAGAATATTCTCTGATATATGCTCCGTGTCGAATTGTTGCATTTGGTCCAATGTATGCTGGGCCAATTATGTGAATTCCTGGCTCAATAATTGCAGAATCATCGATGTGAACAATCCCTTTCGATGAATCAATGCTGACACCTTCGCGATGATTCGGGCCTATTTCTCCCAACATGTCCTCAATTTGCCCTTTCAAAGTAGGCAAAACCGCCCATGCAGGGCCTGAAGGAAAGCAAGGTTGACGCCCTATCGATTCATCGAGTGAAGGCCAAAGGTCCTCTGCATTAGGGGCGCTCATCATAGCATCCCATTACACACAGCGATTTGACCTTTTCATGCGGTGCTGTATATTCTCTTACCAGTAGAACGGTCAAGTGTGAACATTACTATGTTCTTCAGGTACCTTGGAATAAAGAATCCAACCTTTCTTGATGTCAGTCCGTGATTACGCATACGTAGAGTGTTAGAGAGATGATCTACAATATCTGCAGCCGAGCAACCAGGGTTTCTAGTAACATACTCTGTAATTTCCATTTTCAAACGTTCTAGCCTAGCTGTTTTCTGAGAGCCCCTTCCATTCATGTAATGTAATACGGCATGAGAATATATTGACGTAATTTGGGTAATCCCCGGGGTCCCAAGACGATGCTGCAATTTATTCCAATTTACACTCAGTGGTTTGAATTATTGAATAATAGGAAATTACATTTGGGTTAAATTATTAACATTTTGCTAATTGGTATTAACATGGGCAAACCTATGATGCCATTGATGGTGGTTTGTATCTTGTTGGCATTTCCTCTTGCAGGCTGTACAGAAGAAATAGTCGATGAGCCAAAAATAGATGCTGAAGAGTTAGTCCAAGTGGAAACGCCCTGTTCAGTTCCTTCTGAACCAATTAACCAATCAATGACTGTGGTTTTAGTTAATGGAGAAGAGAGATATTTCCGATTAACTGCTCCTAGTTCTGATGCCGGAACAAAATTACCGGTAATCTTAGCCTTCCACGGTGGCGGCGATGCAGAAGAGGATTTCCCACAGCAGGAAGAATTTGATGATTTGGCCGAGCAAGAGAAATTCATAATGGCTTATGTTATTGCAGAAGATGATAGAACCGCTTCAGAGGGTGAATGGTTCCTAAATAGCGCTGCAACCTCAAGGGACGACAATGATTTTTCAGAAACAATTGTCGATGAATTGTCAAAGGTGTATTGTTTAGACCAAGATAAGTTGTATGCAATTGGATATTCATTAGGTTCTATGTTCACTTACGAAGTAGCATGCCAATTGAATAGCAGATTTGCAGCGGTTGCATCATTTGCTGGAACTATGCCAGTAAACCCTGCTACTTGTGATTTGTACGGAAGTATGGCGGTTATGCACATACATGGTAAATTGGATTTAATTATCGATTATGATGAAGATTGGGATTGGAAAGATGGGGAGCATGAAGGCGTTGGAACCATGAGTAATATTCCCGGCATGATCGACTATTGGGCTGATAAATCAAACTGTCAGGATGAAAATTCACACTATCATTTAGACATTGAACACATTGTACATAGTGACTGTTCTAATGGCGTCCTTGTCGAGCATTATGGATTAGAATTTGGTGGTCATACTTGGCCACAAGAGATATCTGGAACAGGAACTTATCAAGTTCTTTGGCAGTTTTTAATCCAATTCTCAAATTGAAAGATGTTGAATTTCACAAATAATTCAACATCTCGTCCCACTTGAATGAAGAACCTCTTCTGAACAGTGTTTCATGGAATTCTGTCTGTGGATAGTGTGCACAGCGAATCACCCTTCCACGACTATTGTAACACCCAGAACGGGTATTAATTGGTACCATTATTGTCGACAAATCAAGAGCAGGGCCATTAGGTGCGGGAACAGCGACTTCAACTCTTTCTTCAATCCCATCCCATGAAATTTCTTCAAATTTCGGGAACACTATGTCCATATCATTTTCTAGTCGAATAACTCCTTCAGCCAGTCTTTTTGGAGCCCACGTCATGGAGTTTGGGCCATCTAGCCAAGAGACCAATTTTTTCATGTCAGGTAACTCAAGTAAAGTGATGAAAGAACGCTCCCACCAGCCAGGAGATCTTGCCAGAGTTACATGATGAATCCCCGGTTGAATATCTCTGGCATCTAGATTATCAGCCCAAGTTCTACAGATTCCTTCCAATCTTACTGGAATGATTGGCATGTCTGGAGCCATAAGGTCACACAGACGATACGGGTTTGCCAATTCTCCAACAATTAGTAAGGGCCTTCGCTTATCCAAATCGATAATTTCCTTGACCATTTTACCATTCTCAAGCGTGAATTTTCCAATATATTCTTTCAGGCCATTTAGATCGATGTTATCCCCAGTCGGCATATTGGGGAATGACATTTCACTCAACTGTGCCATAGAGAAAAACATCGGTTGCGAAGGCAATGGAAGTGGCGAGTTGCCCGGAGGATTTGCCCACAAACGAGGAGAGTTGGCCATATGCAGTCCACTGGCGAGTTGTTGTTGAAATTTGCTAAGAGGGAAATCTAAGCATCTGGATGCAGTCAAAACGAACCTTCAATGGGAATGAGGTTAACGCCCTCTCATGGCGCTTCCACAAGACGTACTGGCTCGACTTGCAAGTCTTACTGGCTATGACCAAATGCTAGAGATGGATACTGTAAGTAGAACCCACGGGGTTGGGTTGGCCGAAATAGAATCTCAACTCGCAGTTTTCAAAGCCGGCGCTGCACAACCCGAAGAAACTAATCAACCAGCAGACTTTTCGCCAGTTGCAAGTAAAGAATTAGTTGATTTGGAAACAGCTCAACCGGTGAATTCAGCACCAAATTTTATTGATAATCCGGACCAATATCGAATGAAATACGACCCTTCGGCTCAAGGCCAGTCTAATCAATCAAGAGTTAATCAAGCGATAATCTGTCCAGAATGCTCCGCTCCGCTTGGCATACCTGACATCAGACCAATTAAAGTGACATGTCCACAGTGCATGCATGAAGCGGTATTCTATTCCTGATTAGATACCCCAGTATCTTTCAGATTGGGCTTGTCTTGCCTGTACCGCACGAACGATTGTGGTAGTAACCCATAGTACTGCAATCCACATCAGTGGTTCAAGCATATCATTCCATATTTCTTGAACACTGAATTCATAACCTGCTCCAGTCAAGACCTCCATTGCAATTGTCAAGCCTTGGTCCAAGAAGGAATAGACAACCATGCCGAATACTGCTAGAATAATCAATCTTCCAGAGAACGAACCTTTCTTCAAACGCAGTAACATGAATCCGGCAGTAGAGGTAAGGAATGCAATGACGATCCATGCCAGTGCAGATTGAACAACGCCAATCCATACTACGGAGGTGTTCGTAGTTGCCTCCAATTCGATATATCTGTCATAGCCCATTGCTACGGCAAAGATTGCACTGAAAACCGTAGTAGTCCACAGTAGTGAAGAGAACATAGCAGCATCTGCGTTTTCTCGCATTTCTTGAGCAATTCTTCCAACGGTCGCTTCTAGTCCAAGTCCCTTAGAAAGAATAAACAGGCCAAATACAAGAGGTAGCGAACCAATTACAATTCCACCTAAGGTGTCTGGAAGCATTACTCCGAGGCCGAAGATTGCCATAATCGCACCTAGTGGGACCAGCATCTTCGCACGCCATTTTGGGTCTTCAAGGGCCTTGACGATGTAGTAGTATGTGCCTTCAATACCCTTAGATTGCTTCACAATAATTTTCTGCACATGGTCGATTCTGACCTGGCTCTGAATAATTGGTAACACCGATTCATCCTCTGCACCATCTGTGACCAATATCGCTTGGTCAGGTTGAAACTCAGTAACTACTTCTTCCAATTGTGCAGCAATGGCTCTATCGGAGCGAACTCCCACCTTTTCGTCACCGGTTAAAATTGCAATTTCAACCTCATCACTTTCGCCATTGGTTTCGTCAATTTTATCGTGCTGATGTAGGGCGCCAAGAATCGCATTTGTATCGCTTTCTTCTGGGTCAGCAATACCTAACTTAAGCGCAGCAGTTAGAACCTGTTTTCGTCCAACGACAGGTCCACGAATTGCTGTTTTTTGACCAAGATCATTATCTCGGTCTACAGTTAACACTAGTGTCCTTGTCACAGAATCCAACCTCGGCTACGATTGCCCTGACGCGCTTCCTGTTCATCAACCATCGCCCGGTTTGGGTACCTCGGCATTAACTTCCAGACTTTCTTGGCGCTTTCGTCGCCTCTGTTTAGCGCGTATGTATTTTAGCGGGTGGTCCATCCATGGTTGGTCACACAATTTGTCATCACCTGTTCGAACAGCGCAATTGTGGTTCACCTTCAATTTTGAACACCCGGATGGCGTATATTCTCTTTCATAGAGGTGGTTTACTTGGTAAGCAGTGGTGCTTTCACTGAAGTCAGGTGCTCCTCTGAAAAAATCTACAGTTGTTTCTTGAGGCAAACCAATACATCTAGACATTGAGCCGAGGAAAACTCTTCCGAAGTGATTCACATTCACTCCCTCTGAAAGCTCGCCCACAATCTTTCTCATACATGGTGGCCAATCTTCTTCACCAGCCCCAATCAATGCAATTGTTTCTGCTGTTTTCGAAGCCACCAATCCTCGGATCATCCCAACTGGCTCAGAAAGTCTGATCAGTAGACTTTCATCCATCTTAACCATCTTATCAAGAGCATCAATCTTGATGTCTTCTTTCATTCTTTCACGTAGCAATCTAGCGACCTTGGCCCGAGAAGAATAGCGGTCTCCTTCATCGTGCAGTGTTACCCAACCGTCATTAATTTCACAATTAGGTAGTCTCCACCTAGAGCCGGTAATTCCTGTACATAATTCAATGAAATCAGAAAGGCCGATTTTCCAAATACCCCTTTCATCACATGAGATTTCAGATAGGTAGGTGTTAGCAATTATTTCGATTGAATCATCTCTTTCAAGAATGCGTTGTGCCCGTTCTGCTTCTGCTTGTGCCCATCTGGAAATTAATCTCTCATCTTCGCTGGCTCCAACAACTAGTCTCGCATAATAGAATGAGAAAGCTTCGAGTAACCGACCTTCTTCAGTATGTATATCTCCTATCGAAGCAACCTCTACTCCATCTTTGCTATCAACCGAATCGACTAACCTAGACCTTGCTCTAATTCGAGATCTATCCATCATCCCCCCGTCTAGCAACTCGTCAATGTCGATTCCATGCTTAACAGCCATACTAGCAATCCAAGATTTCGCTTGTGGCAAGAAAGGATATCTTGCAAGCGTGACCTCGTCAGAGAGGTCTGGAATAGTAAGTGGCTTTGGCACGATTGAGAATTCTGAGAGGAGGCATTTGAACCCTCTCATTCATGTGGGGTATCGATGTGGGCAGAGCGATGAAGCCAGTGGCTGAAGATTTGATTCTCATTCAAGATGAGATTAGGGAATCTTTTGACTGGGACCTCAAATCAGATTATGAAAGCGCTAAATCATTAGTTCTGAAATGTAAAAATCCAACCTCCTCAATGTGCTTTAATTCTAAAGTAACCGTAGTAGGCGCGGCAGCATCTCCAGGCATCGTCCCACAGCATCCTGCAATAGTCGCCGATGGGGCAATAGGGGCCATTTCAGACCTTTCCAAAGTAGCGCTAATCGTTACTGATGGCGACGGTACACCTCATTTAGAAAAGGCACTGAATAAAGGAATTCCAATCTGCTTACACGCACATGGGGATAATCAGGAATCATGGGCCCGTATTCTCTCTCTGATTGATGAAAATCAAGAAGTCATCTTGACTCATCAAACTCCATATCACATCGAAGGAATGCATAACCCCGGAGGATTTACCGATGGTGACCGCGCGGTATGTATTGCACTAGCATTGGGTGCAACCGATGTAGAATTAGTTGGATTCTCGATTAATGATGTAGGACAATGGTCTGGAGTTACAGATGAAAAACGAAAACTAATCAAGTTGAAGTGGATGAATAAAGTGTTGCAAATTCTTTCTTTGAGGGTTAATGATGAAGAATAGTTACTGGTTGTGGATAATCGCATTGATTGTAGTAAACGCTGGTTGGTATGTGGTTAGTCAACAAGGTGCGGCCCAAGAAATAAACAGACCAGGAGCAGACTTTTCTGATTCTCGTGATGCAGAACTTTCGAGCCTTGTCGGCTCTGAAGTAGAATATGAAATAGAACACTGCTTTGATTCAACCAATGGCGGAGTATACAACGCCAGTATTACTGTCAATCAGGGTTCAAAGACACTCTATTCATGGAATGGTACTACCGACGAAGGTTGTGTGACGTATTCCTCAACAGCCGAAGAAGGTGAAATTGTGGTAATCACCTACATCGAAGAAGGCGTAGAAGCAACAACGACTTTGACAACATGGCCACTGAAGAACGCCTTTACTATTGGATTGGTTATATTCTCAATCGGTACTGTTGTCATTGCTTTTGGTGAAACCTTTGTGCGTACAATAATCAAGAAGAAAATCGAACAGGAGCCCTTAGAAACTACAGTTCAAACCTCATCTTTCACAGAGCCGAGCGGTATTTGGCAAGACCCACTAAGGCCGAATTAATCATAGGAAATCAGCCAAGCTCAATTGTTTGGCATTATCGTTATTGAATAGGCTTTCAACGCTTTCTGCTAACCATTCAACATTCTGTCGAGTGTATTGATCTACACCATAAGTCTCCATAACGTGTTTTGTGACTTTGATATATTTTCTAACCGCACCTTCAGTAACAGTTAGTGCAAGGTTTCCGTTACACATTTCGCCCTCGGATTTGCGCACACCGAAAGCGCTCATCCCTCTCCCCGTTTGTTTTGGAGGTTGAATGCACTTAGCAGCGAGAGGCATTCTACGATAGGAATGGCCACACTTCAAGCAACGAACTTTTTGTCTAGTGAATGCAACAAGATTTCCTCTCAAGTCTGGTAAGAAGTGTGAGCGAATTACACTTGATGCAACAGTGCGAACATTCACCCCTCTAAGTCTATGGCCTAGAGATAGTTGTCCGTTCATCTTGTCAATCATGGTTTCTAGAGTCTTGTAAGCGGAAAGAGATGGACCTTCTGCCATACTCTTTGTTGAGTGAGTGAACCCTAGTCCACGCACAGCACCAATAGTGCCTAGTCTTCTTTCAATGAAATCCATTTTGTCGGCAAGAGCTTTAGGGTGAGGTTGGTCAAGAGTCGCTTCGTAAAACCATCTTTCATAGTGCCATGCAGAATCAACATTCAGTGCTTCTTTGTCTACTTCAGTGGGGTTCAACCTAGTAGTTAGTACCAGCGGGGCATCCATTTTTCCACCTCTATTTGATGGCAAAATCTCTCTACTGAAATTTAGCAATCCATCCATTAGTAGCATGATTGCATCTTCATCACCGTCACAATTCCTTCTCTTTGCAGCATGGAATAATGGATGAGCATATCCTCCTGAACTATTCGAGAAACCTATCAACCTTGAAAGAACACCTCCGGAGGTGTGAGGTGCTAATGCACAGATCAAATGCCCTACCAAATCTTCAGGTTTGTCAACATGATAGTAGGGTTCCATTCCATAAAATCGGACTAGCAATTCATCGATATACTGGGCAGCGCGGACGAAATAATCTGCGCCATTTTTTGCTAGGATGAAATCTTGAGGGAATAATTCTAGCATCTGCGTGTCACTTTGTAATTCATTTCCGAAGCAATCATGCGTGTAACCAAGATGTTTCAATTGGCTCCATCCAACTCCAATCTCTTCTGGTGTGAAGTGAGTCACCGGTACGTCACTCATATCGAATCTAATCGTCCCATCTCTGAATACTGGTAGCCCATGTCTTGCTCTGAGTATGCCTTTTTCTACGGCTTCGGGAGTCTGATTTTTACTCATCAATTTCTTTACTCCCTTCATTTTCTTAGGGACTCTATCGATTCCTAACGATATTCTTGCATCTTCGAGTAAGTTGTCTATTCGAATGGTTTGTAATTCGCCTCTTCGTCTAGCATTTTGCTTTTCACTAGAAACTCTCAACTCGGTTCGCCCTCCACAAACTTCGCCAGGTTTCTCTTCTCCAAAATCATCTAATTTCCTGTGATGACATGTTATCATTGGAGATTTTTTCCCGCAAACAGTACAGAATCTAGCACCCATCTCTACACGCAAATCCTGTTGTTCTGCAGAATTTGCGATTAACCTTTGATTCCCTCCAGAAAGGGCAATAGGGAACAATGAGTGAACAGTTGGCTTCTCCCTAGGGGCACTCTTTTCAGGCCTCCCCATTCTACAACCTACTCTTACAGGCGCCGAATGCTCCCAACGAAGGCGCGAGATTTGTCGGATTTGAGTAAGAACCCCGTCCACACCATGGTCGTCTTCTAAAATTTGAGCGCGCAAATATTCATCAGGGTTTTTTGGGCCAGGGTCAGGCAATTTACTTGCGGCTTCTTTACCGATTTTATCGGTTTCAGCAATTCCTAACCCCCTCTGCCTAGCATCCGTTTCTGCAGCGATTTTTACTGATGATCGCTTCTGCTCTAGTTCATTTTTACGTGCCCGTTCTTTCGCAAGAATAATTTCAGCATTTCGCAACTCTTCGATTCTATTTTTGAACACCTGCTCTGCATCTTCTATTCGCATTGGGGCCTTACCTTTAATCGAGAAGCCCAAACCATCCAACATTGCTTGCCAGCCACTTGTTATTACCAGGTCATCACCATCGTGATGATGAGCCAACCCAAGCATTAGGGCACTGCCTTTGACCAGCCCATGAATTCTTAGGACCCAACTATGAGGTACAGAATCAGAAAAAATTCCGTTTTCAACAGGGATACTAGGTCCAGGAATTGAAGCATAATCCAAGTTGTTTTCTTTCTCTGGACGTAATTCATCCATCTCATCAGCATTCCACCCCTTTACCCCGCCAATAAAGTGTAAATTTTCATCTCTAACAGTTGCAGATTCAATTGCTTGTAATAATGCAGGAACCCATTCAATCGGTAAGTCGAGCCACCAAGGATTGTGGGCTCCCACTAAAGATGTTGAAAATCTTACAGCGATTTCCTTGGCAGATTCCCAGGAAGGGTTTAGCGAGATGAGAGAATCTCTCCATTTTCTGCGTATGTGAAAACGTTCATCCAAATCTATCGATTGATTAATTGGCAATCCTGGAGTGCCTTCGGGCATGTCTTTACGCTCGGTTCCAATAATTCTACAGAATTCTTCTACAGCTTGATCGCTATCCAAAGCATCGATTAAATCAGCAGCCCACCAATCATGAGAATAGGCTGCTGGGACCAAATTTTTGTTATTCTCCATGAATTCTCCATACCCTAAGACCAACTCACCATTATCCCAAATCGAGGATATCATAGGCCTGTCTTTACGAAATGAATCGAGGTCATTGTATTGTTTGAAATCTCCATTTCTTAGAATCGCCCATGGTCCTTCAGCAATGTCACAAGGGGTGATGGCGCAAGCCTTTCCCGGCCTTTCAATTTTCATTTGAGTACCAACAGCGATGAAATCATCCATCGCTGCCATTGATGCAGCATTACAAGATCCTGCTGCAAGGCCTGAAGGCCTAGCCCGCCCATATCTTAGACGGAAACCCCCGGGTTCTAGCGGGGCTCCAAAAACAG
>CACEWA010000014.1 GCA_902563095.1 uncultured Candidatus Poseidoniales archaeon
AACGGCGAAAACGACAACGATGGTGACGGAATCCCGGACGATCTTGACAATGACGACGATAACGACGGAATTGCAGATGATCTAGACCAGAATCCTAACGATCACGACAACGATGGCATCGACGACGCTGAAGACAACGACGACGATGGCGATGGAATCGATGACCGCGAAGAGACTCAGGACGGCGATGACACAACCAACATCTACGACCATGACAATGACGGAATCAACGACGCAGTTGACCTTGACATCGACAACGATGGCATCGACAACCGCAACGACTTTGATGACCTTAACAACAACGGTGTAAGGGACGCTGGTGAAGACCGAATGCGTGACCATGACAACGATGGAATGGACGACATAGATGATACCGACGATGACAATGATAACATCCTAGACGTGGATGAAATCGGTGGCGCTACTGGCGCATACCGCTACGACCACGACAACGATGGAATCTGGGACAGCACAGACACAGACGACGATAACGACGGCTTGTCTGACTGGTTCGAAGCTAACGACGGTAACGACCTAACTGGTCAATTTGACCATGACAACGACGGTATTGAAGACCACGTCGACGACGATGACGACAATGATGGAATCATCGACATCTTCGAAGTTTGAAACTACTGAAATTGTTTAGGCAGTTGTTGTATACCCGTTCGATTAGGTTCGGGTCAGCTGATTTCATCGGGGGTTCGCCCCCGGTGAAATCTCCCCATTTTCCTTTCTCTGCAAAAATTTTGAGAGTTGATACTCAAACCCTCACGTGATACCATTGCGCACATACGCGTAGCGCGCTTGATATAGTCGGCGTCAGTCACGAAATGATTCCGGAGAACTAACTATGCTCTCAAAAAGACAATTTGCACAGAAGTTTGAGAACAGACGCAAATCCACAGTATCTGTGGGTCTTGTGTTCTTGATGATTACAAGTACTTGGCTAGGATTGATTTCTACAATTAATCAAGACTACGAAACTGAGACAAGATTGGTTGAGGCAGATCCCCTTTTGCTAAGTGATGTACAATCGACCGACCAAGGCGGTCAAGGCGAATGGAATGGAGGGATGCCACCACAGTATGGTCTGCAAATGCACGATGCTCTGTGGGATTTGACATGGGCCGATCCAGGTGCTATGTACGGGCAAATTGACGATGTTTCTTCACTTTCCTTGAATGCGAATTACGGATTAATGCTCGAAGAATCTGGTGCAGATGATCACGATAACGATGGAATTGATGACTTAAACGATCTCGATGATGATAATGACGGAATCTATGATTTACTCGAGAGATTCGATGGTTGCTATGGAACAGACCCATACGACCACGATAACGATGGAATTCAAGACCACTTAGATTGGGACGATGACAACGACGGAATTCTTGAGGGGCCAATCGATTATGATGCACTTGAAGCGCAAGGACTAGATCCAAGAAATGTTTCAATGCACAGATTCGTAGACCCTACCACAATTCACCCTCTAACCGGCCAACCTGTTGGAATTGCATACCGTGCAGACCAACAGCCGTTTGACCATGATAACGATGGAGTTACCGATGAAGATACAGATGGCTCTGGGGCAGGCAGATATGACGAAGACGATGATAACGACGGCCGAATTGACCAATTCCGCTGGCCTTGCGACTTTGATAACGATGGCGCCCAAGACTACTTCGACAACGATGATGATGAAGATGGCACTCTAGACTGGAACGATGCAAATCCGTATGATGCTAGCATAACAGCAGCTATGGATGGCAGCGGCGCAATGTTCGATGCTCCAGTTACATGGAATTTCAATCAATACAGAATGTACTCTGCCGGTATCAATTTCGTAGATTTAGAAGCAGCAAAGGTTGACGCTAACGACGATTTTGATTATGCAGGCGGAGAAAATGGAGACGGTGCTGCAGGAACTCCCGCATTCACCACAATCGTCGACGGCGACTTGGATGGAGACGGAATCCCAAATTTCATCGATCCTGATAATGATGATGACAATGTCCCAGACAGTTCTGATACCGATGACGACAACGACGGACTTCTCGATATGTACGACCCAGATGACGACAACGATGGAATCCCTGACGTATGCTGGAATATCGATACCAACGGCGATGGACTAAACGATTACACTGGATTAAACTCAACTCCTTACCAGACACCTGGTGCGGATACGGACAACACTCCTGGTCACGACTGTGAGATGGATTATGACGCAGATTTGGACGATGATAGGTTCCGACCATTCGACCAGAATTACAACGGAATTTGGGACTGGCTCGACCCAGATATGGGAGGGACTCCAACCCCTGACGATGCTGTACAAACACAGTTTACAGCAACAGATTTCGCTTACGATATTGACAATGATCAAATCGAAAATGAGAACGACACTTACCCATTATCTATGAACTCTGAAGCATGGATTGCAACCTGTATGTCTCCTGCTAATCCGAACCCCCCTAATCCAGACCCTCGATGTTTGACTGAAAGAGCATCCTATTCTCAATTCAACGATTGGGACGGCGACGGAATTTCTAACTGGGACGACATTGATGATGACGGCGATGGTATCATTGACATCATTGACATCGATTGGGATTGCGACTTTGATAACGATGCTGTATTCCACCAAATCAACGGTAGTTTGTATCGTGACGATGGACCTAACGATGTCGACTCTGATATCGATGGCGATGGATTACCAAACGACATCGATTGGGACGATGACAATGACGGACTCAATGATTTGTATGACCCAGATGACGGAAACTGTGGAATTGTTGATTTCGATGCAACAGATGCTTTCGCAACCCCCTACTATCCAGTGGGCGATGGTGGCGACCTTGATGGCAGTGCTGACAACCAAGATTACACAGATAACACCGACAACTATTGGGCACTAGTTTGGAATGCAAACCCATTCGCTGACGTTGTTCTAAACTACAATGGGTTTGATGAAACTACTAACCCGCCTACTGGCGGAAATGTCCCTGAATTCTATTGGTTCATGTTTACTCGTTGGTCATCATACAATGGTGGTAACGAGTGGGATATCGATGCGGACGGTGACTCTCTAATCAATGGATTAGATACTGACCAAGACGCAGACGGTATGCCAGATTGGTGGGACCAAGACGAAGGCAATGACGGACTACTGGATGTTAACGACCTCAAGATGGGAGGGACAATGGATCTAACACAATGTGGTATGACAGTTGGCCAATTAGGCTCAGGATTCACTTGTGGTTACGCATATGCAGTAGCATATCACATGCCATTAACTGGAACCAATGCTAACTTCGGGTCTCCTTACTCAACAAGACCTGATGCAGCCTTTGACCAAGGCGCAGGTGGAAAGAACACATGGGCCTGCACTCCAGGAGCTCAAGGCGGATGCTGGCACTATGATTTCGGAGGAGATGGCGATGTTGAGAGCGCAATTTCATTCACTCAGATTCAAGATAATAGAGATGCATTCATCACATGGATTGGCCTTCTAACAGGAGTTTGGCAGTGGAACTTTGACGATACTGCAAATGCTGCAACTGTTGGGTTCCCTGATGAATTAGGTGCCGACTTATTGAAGAACGCCGAAGACGGAGACGTTGATGGCGATTTCACCAATAATACAGTCGATCTTGACGAAGATTACGATGCAATCTATGATTGGAATGACGTAGATGATGACAACGACGGCGTATGGGACTTCTTTGAAGTCGATACAAACGATGATTTGGACGACGACGCCAATCAAGATTATGGAAACGATTTCTTCACTGGTTTGAATTGTGATGACCTTGATGATGATGGAAATGACCAGGATGTTGATGGCGACGGTTGGTTCCAAGCTGTATGGGATAAGGGTGTAATGAGCCAAGGTTTGAAATCTCCAAAATTCTATGACGTAGACAACGATAATGACGGTGTACCAGATTCAGAAGACCCTGACGACGACAACAACGGCGTCCTAGATTCTGTACAGGAACTGCAGCCAGGCTGCTTCTCTGGAGAAGAACAACATCCGTTTGACCACGACAATGATGGAATCGTTGATTGGGCTGATGATGACTTTGATGGTGACGGGATCTCCAATTTAGTCGAGGCTCAAATTTCTATTACCGCTCCATTCGACCATGATAACGATGGAACTCGTGACGATATCGATGTTGATGATGACGAAGACGGAATGCACGACGAAGACGAAGTACTACTATGGCCATTAAGATTCGATGCCGAATCTACTAATCCGTGGGACCACGATGACTTCGGTGGAGGATTAGGTATTGCTAATCCAAACGACCCTTCTACTGGCCCAGATGCTATCGACAACGATGACGATAACGATTCGAGAGAAGATAACGATTGGGACCATTTGGAAGAGAATTATATTTCAGACCCATGTTATGCAGGTTCAGAATCAAGTGATTGGGATAGTGATAACGATTGTATTCTAGATGCTGATGATAAGGCTCCAACTTACATTACTCTAGACATTCCAGACACACTTTGGCTAGATGCGCAAAGCCCATCGATTTTCAGAGGGCATGTCGACTGGTTGAATCCGATAACTTCTGCCTATGAGTCAGCACCAGGATTGCCTGTTCAAGTTCACATTGAATGGACTGGAAACAATACTACTGCTATTGAAACGATCGATGTAATTACCAATATGTGGGGTAACTTCACAGTTGGCCAATTCTTGTATCCAGAAGATTTGGTAGTAGGTGATAACACCACATACCGAGTATATGCTGAAGTTACTGAAATGTTTGCTTTCAATGGAAACCAGTCCCAATCATACTATGTTGGTGCTGAAGCAAACATGACGGTGGACTATTCGGCTTGGACTTACTTCCGCAGCGATGAACAGCCTTTCTGGATGGATTTCAAGGCTCACTATGCTGCAGATTGGACTCGTGGATTGTACGATAACAGAATCATACATTCCCCAATTAGTTTCGAAATTACAGGCGGATTGTTTGGTAATAGAACAAACCCATCTAACTTCTCTGGATTCAATAACGATGGATACAGAACCGATAGTGACGGATGGGCGTCTTTGACATTCGTACAGAACCTAGGAGCTAATGGTACTTGGAAGCAAGTTCAGTGGAATTCTACTATGGACAACGGACAAGGACAGATACCTGGTGGTTACGAGGAAATCGTATGGAACGATTTGACCAAGACTCACGATGTTCTAATCGATAGTAGCACCGGAATGCCACTACGCTATGATTACACGAACACTAGCCTGCCTGCAGGAGATATCGAAATCAAAGCATCAGTAATTCCAGAATTAGCTGACGAATGGCCATTCCCGTATCTACATGGCGATTCTTCAGACCCATTCTCTGTACGTGTTATGCACCGCATGAACATCGAAGGAGAACTGACTGTCAGCGGGCTATCCGCGGTATACTACTGGGATGGAACAATCAATAACGGAGATGGAACCTTCGGAAATTGGGCTACATTATTCCACCAACAGGCATTGAATGCTGCAGGAGTTAGCTTCGAAGAAGCCAAGGTTTTGCGACCATATCCAAGCCTTTGGGACGGAATTCCAGATAATTTACCAGGCGAGGCAATCAATCTACGTGGTTTCTTATCAGTGAACACAACTCATTGGTTCATATCTTTGGTCAATGGTGGAGATGGAGACTTACCTCCTTGTGGGCAAGTTAACCCTACAGATCCTTCAAGCCCAATTAGATGTGAGATCGTTCCAGAAATGAACACTGGAGAATCCTTCGGTGTTCGTGGAACTGTAACAAATCGTACAAATGACGCTTGGGACCAAGACCCAATTGCTTTGCAGGTCGATATTGACGGCAATGGGCAATTCATGGGAAGTCAAGAGACAGCGTACACTCAGCGTCCAATAATGAAAGACGGAGAGGCAACTTTCGAGTACAATTGGACTTGGTATAGCCAGTATACTGCAGGAACTTACGGTATACGTGTGGACTTTACTAACAATGCTTACTACTTCACTGGTAACTCAACTAACCTTGCAGCTACAGGTGCTTACATCAACGTGACAGTAGTCGGAACAACCCAGTTCCAGATGACGAGTGTTCCAAGACTGTATCGTAACACTACGACAGTTATTGAGGCAAGATTGCTAGATAACTCATTGCAACCTCTACGCAATGCTCCTGTAACCTGGACTTGGTCTTATGATGGTAGAAGTGGTGTAAATTACACCGACGACCTAGGGACTTTCTCGATACCATTCCAAATCAATCCAGAGGATTCTCTTGGGAATTATTCTCTACAATTCGATTACGAAGGTAACCGGTTGATGAAAGGAAATATCGACAGCCAAAGCGTATGGGTAGTTTCTCGTACCTATGTAAATGTAATTTCTTCAGATGAAAATATCCGGCAATCGGGTGACAGATGGGATTTCACTGCACAGGTTACGGATGATAACAAGACTGTAACGATAAGAGACTCTGGTGGCCGAGAATTGAGCGGCGCAACAACGCCAAACGGCGGACTAGTCGATGTCATCTATGAAGGACTAGACTTCGAAGGAGTCATGCACAGGCAAGTTGTAGCAACCTTGGCACCTAACGCTGGTTTGATTTCTCTACCTGAACCTCAGGCCGATGGAAGCCACCTCTGTTTCTATGATGGAAATGGCGATGGAATCCCTGACCGCGACTCCAATGGTAATGGACAACTCGACGACTCAGAATCAGTTGGATGTTTGAAGGCGAATGTATCTCCACTATCTCCGCAGATTCTACGTGAAGACCCAGACAGTTTCCTACCTGATGGATTTGGACCTGTATCTGTTTACCTAAGATTCCGTGAGACTCTACCGAATGAAGGCTGTGAAGTCTTAGAGGTAGAATACTTGACAATGCAAGGAAAGTGGGATCCATGTGTAGATGTTGTTGGAAACGATCACTTCAGAGTACAAATGGCATACAATGCAAATGGATTCTCCTTGATTGGTAGAACTTCAATGGATGTAGATGACCAGATTGTATACACCAGCGAAATCGACCCATTGACCGGAGAGGTTGTTCCTAAGCCAATGGTGGTCACAGGACAACTAACCGACGAATTAGGAACCAACTTAACGTTCAGAAATGTCCGTGTCAACTACGAGATGGTAAACAGTCCTGCGGGACCGGTTGCATGTTTCAATGGAATCACCGACATTAACGGTAGATTCGCAATAACATGTCCACTGTCTGACGTATTAGCAGGTAAAGCTAGAGTCACTGTAACCTATTCTGCATGGGATAACAATGATGCTTACCGATACCAAAACAAGACTGTACAAACCGAGTTTGATGTATTCAGCAATTCAACATTACAGATTGCTGAAGTTGGACCATTCAAGTCTAGCGTCGAAACATTCGTTGCACCAAATAATGGAAGCGCATTCCCTGTTCTTTACTTGAAGGAAAGTTTCCACATCGATGCGATTCTAACACAATCCAATGGACAATATGTTGGAGGAAAGTGCCTGAATATTTACCTCGACCCTCAGAAGAACGTACGCCCTCTATCGAGTATCTACACAAGAGAATCCGATGGAATGGTTGAATGGTTCAGTGGAGATCCGAGTCAGAACCCTGGTTTGAAGGGAGTTGAAACAACCGGTGGGGAACTTGAAGGATTCAGATTGCTAAGAGTTGCATTTGAACCAGACATCAACGTCCCAGGCGGATGTGATAAGGATACTAGCAATGTATTGAATGGTTCACACATGGATATTGTAGTTCTAGTAAGAAGCAGAGTCGATCTACAGGTAAAGACCTCTTGGTCATATGTCAATAACAACGGATTGGACACTAATGACAATGTTCACGGAGAAATTGCACTATTGCGCGACAGGTTAGACCTAGCAGTTGAGAACGAAGAGATATTCTTCATCAGAGAATACTGGGACTCCGACTCGATGGAATGGGTTGTAGAAGGCCGTAATGAGTCATATACAAACGAACAAGGTGTTGCCTCATTCGATTGGGCTTTCTCCGGTAGAACTTGTGAAGGAGAACCATGTTCGGGAGACTGGAGAATCAAGGCCTACTATCCTGGTTCCACATTCTTCGCAGAGTCTAGTGATAACATTACTCACGAAGTACATTACATGAAGGCAAAGGTTAGTGACCAAAGTGACGGAATCTTTACTCCGACCACGATTATGGCGCTGGTTATTGTTCTATTAGGAGCATTAGTTGCTGGAGTGATGTACTATCAACGAGTTGTAGCAAGACGCCAAGTTGAAGCATTGCGCGGTATACTAACCGACACAATGCTACAGTTGCAAGCTGCTAACGAATACATCGCAATCATCTTCGATTGTTACAAGCAGTTAGTCAAGCACTTCCGCCGACATGGATTCATGAAGAAGGTTTACGAAACCACACGTGAATTCGAGAGCGCAGTTCGTGGAGCATTCCACATGGTTCCTGCAGACCAGTTGGATGCATTCATCGCAATCTTCGAAGAAGCACGCTATTCAGACCACGAGATTGGCCCAAGCCACCGTGATCGAGCAATTGCAACTCTGAATGAGATTACGAAGAGCCTTGCACTTGCTCTTGGCGATGGTGGTATGATTACTCGTACAGAAGCGCATGAAGCTAAATTGTATGGCGGTCTTACCAAGGCTGGAGAATTCGTAGCAGCAGACGGCACAGTCAAGCAGGCCGGTATCGACGAAAATCAAGACAATTCAAATTTCAAGATTTGAATAATTGGCTTTAGGGCAAAGTCGGGGGTTGTCCCGACTTTGCCCATTCGTCGGCGTAGGGTTGATGAGGCTAGTCCTCTGTGGGTATACTATGAGCGATTGGAAGACTCTCATCGACCAAGCGATGATGCAAGAAGGAATGAATACGATTGAAGCGCACAGAATCTATGGTTCTGCGGTACGAGCAGCGTTGTCGAATGCCCAGTTGTTGCTTACCGATTTAGAGGCAGCACAAATCATCGAATCGATTTATGGCGCATTGGTTGCTTATTCACAACAGGTAATGTTGCGAATGAAAGCAGAAGACCCCGAGGTTGGCGGAGTAGATCACGCGTTTAGAGCAGGTCAAGCGTATGGCGTATCTTGTGTGCTAAACCATTTGATCGACCAACTAACCGATGTTGCATCGATTACTTCGTTGCAGGCACTTGATGATTTTTCAGATACTCTTCACAACGACATTCTTGTCCAGGCTAGAGCTGCAGGATTAACCGTTGAACTGCTAGATGCTAAAGGCGATATTTTACTCGATTAAAATCTCGCAAAAGCGGCCTACTACGGCGCGAATAGGAGAATGCCCGCGTCGGTGCCTTCATAACAGGGTGGTTGGTCGGCGACTTGCTTCTAAAGCATCGAGTGAGTCATATGAGTAGACCCGTAAGCAAGACAAACCCAAATCTTGTCGATTTAATCGGCGATTTGAAGGCACAGTCTCGCGAGACCGGCGCACCTCTGTGGCGAGATGTCGCGCTACGCCTTTCTAAGAGCCGTAGTAATTGGGCGCAACCTAACCTAAGCCGTTTGAGCCGCCATTGCCCCGAGGGCGTAACAGTCCTTGTTCCAGGCAAGCTGCTCGGCAGTGGTGAAGTTTCAGCCAAGCACGACGTCGCCGCATACAGTGTCAGCGCAGGAGCCCGTGAGAAAATTGAGGCAGCAGGAGGCAGAGTCCTTTCGCTTGCTGAACTAATGAACGAAAACCCAAACGGATCGGGGGTGTACATCCTTGGTTGATAGCAAGACATTCGTCTATGATGCCGATGGACTTGTCCTAGGCCGTTTGGCTAGCACAGTTGCAGAAATTCTTCTGAAGAGCACCCGTGCTGGTAACAGTGACCAAGTGGTTATTGTAAATGCTGAGAAGGCAGTCGTTTCCGGCAAACCAACTTCAGTATTCGCTACCTATCACGAAAAGTATGCACTAAACCATGCTCGCAAGGGACCATATTTCCCTCGAATGCCTGATATGATTCTAAAGAGAACAGTCAGAGGCATGTTGCCTTACCAAGCAAAGAGTAGCGGACGTCGTGCACTTCGCAATCTTCGTGTCGAAATCGGCTGCCCTAGCCACTTGTCAGGAGACCTTCCAGAAGGTCACGAAGCAGGTGATGACAGCAAGATTCGACGCCCTCTTCCTCAGCGATTTGTTCGCTTAGGAGAGATTAGCGCTAACCTAGGCGCACCAGCACACCGATGGAACGGAGGTGAGCAGTGATGGCTCGCAAAGGAAAGAAAGTCGTACATACATCAGGTAAGCGCAAGACCGCAGTTGCTCGTGCAACTGTCAAGGTTGGAAAGGGAAGAGTTCGAGTCAACAGCGAACCTATTGAAATCATGCAACCTGCTCTATCTCGCCGTAAGGCAATGGAGCCGCTGATTATTGCTGATGCAATGAACCGTTTGTCCAAGGTAGACATTAATATTCTAACACATGGTGGTGGAGTTATGGGCCAAACCGATGCAATTCGAACTGCAATTGCTCGTGGCTTAGTCCATTACAATGGTGGTGCAGAAGGCCTCGATGAGGAACTACGTGACGAGTACCTGCGATTTGATCGCAGCCTACTGGTTAACGACCCTCGCCGAAAGGAACCAAAACACCAGCTCGGTCGTGGTGCTCGCCGAAAGAAGCAGAAGTCTTACAGGTGATTTAGATGATTATTCCAGTACGTTGTTTCAGTTGTGGCGGTCTTATCGCACATAAGTGGGAAGAATTCAATGAAAAGAAAAAAGCGGGTACCGATGTAATGACGGCCCTTGATGAACTTGGATTTGACCTCTATTGCTGCCGTCGAATGTTTGTTTCACACATCGACTTGATCAGTGAAGTTGCACCTTTCAGTGCACCTCGCGAGCGAGCTTAGTCGAATCAGATTCCCCGGGCAAGGGCTTGTGGGTTAGCTTGGCCTATACTTGGCGGCTGGGGGCCGTCAGACCCCAGTTCAAATCTGGGCAGGCCCACTGCCTGGGATTATTCTAGGCGTATTGAAAAAAGAGTCTCCGTAGGAGACTCGGAAGCAATGTATTGATGGTAGATGAGGCTTTACATGCCAATATGAGAAACCGTTCTTTGTTGCTAGCAGCCTTAATCACCCTCTCTTCTTTGTCGGTGGTAATCGCAAATGATACGGTCACAACACAAGATGTCGATTTATCTGGAAACCACACTATGACCGGGAATTACACGGTTTCTCACGGTACTACTCTAACAATCAAACCAGGTACAACAATCGACATGCAGAATTATTGGATGGAAGTAGAGGGAACTTTGATTGCAAATAATGCCACCATTATGTCTTCAATCCAAACAACCGGTCTAGGTTCTCACAATGCGGGAGTGTGGGATGCACTGACCATAACCTCAATTGGTAGTGCGATCCTTGATAATGTCACAATCTCAAACGCAAAATCTTGCATGATTATTGATGGTACGCTAACTGCAAAATCTCTAGTTATCGAGGATTGCTTGATAGGTATCGAAGTTGATGGTTCTGCAACTATCGATGATGCAACCATTAGCCATGTGGATCACGATGGAATTCGCTCAACAGGTAATTTAGACATCACAGCAGCAACTATCGATGATGTTTCAGCAGGAATTCATTCCAGTGGCGACATGGTGTTATCAGATGCAACATTCAGTAATGCTGGTGTTGGCATCGCATTAACTGGAGGTACTGCTGATGTAGAAGAACTAGACTTCACAACAGGGGTTGGAAACGCACTAACTATCTCCTCTGGAGTTACTGGAGATGTGGATGGAATGGAAGGAGATGCCACCAATGCAATCGTATCCGTCGATTCGACAGGGTTCACTGTATCAAACATCGATATGTCTGGTGAGAGATTGGTTAACTCATGGTCTGCTGGCGATTTGACAATTTCTGACGCCGCTTTTTTTGCAGATAGCCCTGAGACGCCCATCGATTTGAGAACATCAGGAACTGTAACTCTATCCAATATTTCTCTGACAGGACAGTTTTCTTCGGGTATGAATTCCTACGATGCTCCGTGGATTGGGGTGGCGCTTGCTGGTAGTGGAGATTACCTCGTAACCTCATCGCAAATAGAAGCATCAGATTCTGCACTCAAAGCCTCTGGTACTGGAACTCTATCGATCACAGATTCGTTGTTTGAATCTGATAGACTTGGGCTATCCTTTTCTGGAATCTCAGCAACGACTCTGGACTCTGTGGTAGTTAACATTTCGACAGGTGGAGAAAAGGGAATTGATATTCTTCAAGGAGCACACACATTCTCCGACTTGCACATAAACATGCCATTCAATCAATTTGAATCCGGTAGTACGGGAATGGAATCCTGGTGGTGCAATATCGATGCTGAAGACATTTCAGTAAGCGGATTTGCAAATAGTATGATGGTACACGAATCCATTCTACAATCCGACGATTTAACGCTGTTGGATTCTAGTGAACAGGGATTGTATAGCAGCTCTTCATCAATCCATGTTTCAGATTCCTTGGAAACACGAGTATCCGATAATGGATTGGTAATGGTTTCATCTAGTGCAGTATTGAGAACTTGGTCGTCAAGTTTCCACGAGGAAGCCGGAGTCATAGATTCGGAATCCGAAGTTACAGTCTGGTCTTGGACATCCGCAAGCAATCTAAACTCAGATTCAACCGGGGATGGAATTCTAAATTACGGAACTAGCCAAACTCTCAATTTGGCTACAACTACCAACAACCGCCTTTGGGAGATGACAATTAATTTTGAAGATTTAACAGGAAATCCAGTCGATGCAGATTGGCAAGTTCTAGGATTTAGCGGAACAGCAAACAGCGGAAGTGCAGTATTGCCTGTTAGTGAAAGCGGGTCACAAATCACTGCAACATATGCAGGAGTTGGCGCATTATCCTCTCCAACGGGCATTCAAGGCGGTTCTCACACAATGCAAGTTCCAATCATGCCACAAGGGGATTGGGCTCTTGGTGCTGGTTCTGTAGTAGTCCTGGGCCCAACTGAAGATGGCTCCCCACACACTGCTGGAGGCAACATTACAATTGCATCCAATGCTCAATTGATTCTCCAGCATACTAGTTTAGAAATCCCTGAAACCGCATCCCTAACAGTGAACACATTAGGGGATTTCGAGGGAATAGATTCACAATTCTATGGAGACGTAATTTCTCATTCAGACCTGTTCAGCGATTCGATGAGTTCTAATCTAACAATAAATGGAGATGTTCTTTGGACATCCTGTCAAAGCGACATCACGTTGTATCACCTACACATCGTTGGCGATGTTCAATTGGATAATTCCTGTAAAGTTACAATCAATTCGGGTAGTGTTTCAAACGTAACTGTAGGGGTTGGCGCATCACTGGAAATAGTAAACACTCTACACGTCTCAGTTGTTGACAAAGGAGATGCTGTCCAAGGCGCAACAGTAACAATCGATGGACAAAGCGTATCGACGGATTCTAATGGCGAGGCTAGCAAATCAACCACTGCTTTGCGCGTGGATTCTAGTGGAACAATAGCAACTGGGCTAATGCAGGTAGAAATGCAATGGGGGCAGATTACCGATTTGATGGCCTGGGACACATCGAGTTCTATGGAGCACACATTCATTGCATCTACAATTGATGGAGGCACTCTAGACGAGTGGCTAATTCTTGAAAAATTGTGGAGCCCATATCACCTGTCAAGCGATTTGGTCGTGCCACAAGGCGAAACAATGACAGTCAACGATGGTGCACATTTACGCATCGCAGATCAAGTAACAATTACTGTTGAAGGCACATTCAACTCTGGCTATTCTACAATCTCATCAATGGGAGGAGGAGCAAGATGGGGTGGATTATTAGTTGGTGATAATGCTGAAACTTCAGCACAGATTTTGGGAACTAGTTTGGTAGAAGGCTCACCATTAATGACGATTAACGGAGATGCTGATGTTGTATTCAGTCATTCATCTCTAGCGCGCTCGAGTAGTGCAGAACCACTATTGCGTACAACTAATTCAGCTCAAGGAACCTTGCACATTGCATCGACAACCTTCACCGATTCAGCAGCACACTGCTTCGAGTCTCAAGGTTCGATTTCAATAGTAATGGAAAATGTGGATATGCAAAATTGCCATTCAGACGCAATCTGGGCACAAGGAGTTGGTATGGAGATTGATGGATTGACTGTAACGGACACGGTCAGTTTAGGTGCTGTTGAAGGCTATTTGTCGAACCTTGATGGAGCAGGCTTAGTTGTAAATAATCTCGATGGATTCGAAATGAATGAACTAGACCTGACTTCTTTGAATGGTACTGATAACCGGGAGGTTATCATTGACACTGTTAGTATCAATGGCGCCCCTGCTATTGATTTGGATAATTCTGCAGGCAGTTTGTCGAACTTGAATATTGATTGTGGAGGAAGTGGAACTGGTATTACTGCTCATCATGGCAGAGCTTCAGCATCGCTAGTCGTTTCCGATTCTACAATCTCTTCCTGTACGAAGGGAGTAGATTTGCACACTGATGGAGAATCGGCGCCGATGATTCTAATGGATGTTGATATCGAATCATTAGTTGCTATTTCTAGCGATGGGGCCTCAATTATGGTTTACGATGGAACGCTAAATGGCTCAGTTGACGTAGACTCTGCCATAGCCAATCTCTATGATGTATCACCAACATCGGAATCTACATCATTTGGGGAAATCAGAATATGGTCTACACACATCTTCGACGTAAGGCTTGATGGAAATTCTCAAGCAGCAGACCTGTTGCTTGAAGTAGAGGATTATTGGACCGGAACTGCACAAGGAAGCAGTATCCAAATAGCGTTACCAACAAAGGTTGTAGACGACACAGGGGAGCAAGATTTCTCAACGGTTAGAGTCATTGCTTCAGCACAAAATTTGCCAGATACAGATTCTAATTTTTCCTTTGGAATTAGCGAAGGTGATGTCATTCAAGTTGACATGATTGGCAATCAAGCACCCGAAGTAGAGATTATTATTCCAGATGATGGATTTAGAATTATGGAAAGTTTACCGATTGAGATTAGAGCGGTAATCAGCGATGACCTAGATGCCAATGCAGATTTAGATATTGTATGGAGCGTAGTAGTTGGTCAAACCGAAATGATGCAACTTTCGGGCGAGTGGAATAACATTACAGATCTTCCTGCGGGATTCTATGTTCTGTCGCTAGATGTCACCGATACACAAGGTAAAACCTCTAGCGATTCACTTAGTTTCGAAATTACCCTTTTAGATTCAGATGAAGATTGGAGTTTAACTTGCAATTCTGAAACCTGGTTTGATAAAGAAGAAAACTTGTATTGTGGGCCAGATATCTATGATACGGATGACGACAACGATGGCTCATTGGACGTTCGGGATGCGTGGCCTTACGACGCATGTGCTAGTATTGACACAGACAATGACGGACAGCCTGATGACTTACATTGCCCATTAGGAGTAACGACCTGGCTTACCGTAGACCCGGATGATGATGGAGACGGGATCCCAGACATCTCGGAAGGAACAAGTTCAGGTGAAGACTCAGAGAGCAGTTCTATTGGAACTGTGTTATTTGTTCTTATTTTCCTTGGAGCAGCAGCGTTCATGCTGATGCGTAGGAAGCAGGACGTGCAGTGATGACGGAATTTACCAGCGCATTACCTGATCCAGAAACAATGGCTCAGTTTTGTGTTGTAGTTCTAGCAATAATCGTTGCATGGGATGCTTGGTGGTTAGGCCGCCAAAGGATGGACATACCTGAACTTGGAGAGTTGCCTAACGGTGGCTTTGCTTGGGAATCTAATCAATCACAAGAAGTTTCACGCCAATGGGCAAATTTGCTGACCATGGGGGCGATGATGGTACTTCCATGGATGCTGGCTGAGTTATCCAATACACCGATAATTTGGGTATGGATATGGGACATATTACTAGCAATTCACTTGATATCACTGTTGATACCTAAGCGATATGCGATTACTAACACGCATCTTTTTGCGGATGGCCAAAGATATGAGTGGAATAGATTGAAACTGGCTAGGAAACAGCCGAGAAAGAGGATAATGTTGTTGCGCAAGGGGTGGGGCCCTTTCGGACCCCTACCCCTTGGCGGAGACAGAAATGCACTCGATAGAGCAGCAAGTCTGATAGTCACAATTCTTCAAGAAGAAGAGTGATCATTCCTCAGAAGAGGAAGCTTTGGTGTCCATGGTTGCTGCATACCAGACCATCATACCGAATGCAGTCTTGTTAACTACGTCAGCGATGTTGTATAGTATGTTCAAACCATCAGTATTGTCATACTGCTGGCCGAGGACGAAACCAATTGGATAGATTGCCCAGCCAACTGTTAGAATCAATGCCATCGCTTTGAAAGCAAATTGTGTACCTTCGCTAGCTTTGCCGACACTTTCCTTGGCTTCTCCCTTCCAAATCTCGTACATGATGTAGACCCATGCTGCACACCCTAGGACGAACAATGGCCAAACCATTCCTTCGCTTATCCAGCCGATGTTTTCTTCAGATTCTGCAAGGAATCCTGTTACTAACATGACAATTGAAGCTGCGAACAATCTCCAGAACAGTGCTGCTGTTGCTACACCTACTGCTGCTAAAATCAGATAAAACTCTGAAACTTGTAGAGGAACGGTGATCAACCAATCTACATACCTCAATACCAGAGGTGATTCTGTAGTTACAGACCAGTGTTCACGCATGTAAGTGTAATGGTACCATGCGACACCTGTAACAAGTGCAGCAACGGTCATGGAAGTTTTCCACTTTGCGTCTACGTTATTTCTCTCAAGAACGAAGAACACTGTAGATGCAAGCATCATAGCGGTTGCAAGCCAGAAAGATACAGCTACCATGTCGGTCGGATCTAATGCTGCATCCACCTCTTCTGCAGACACTGTCTTGATAGTCAGCAGTGCAAGTGTTCCCAATATCAAAAGGCTCGATGTTCTAGTTAGGTTAGAAGATTTCATCAATTTATGGCCATATTGGTTAGCATATAATAGGATGTATTTTCGCTAAGGCTTGTAAAAATATCTTAGATTTTCATTCCGGTTTGTACTGCCCACATGCGCGCGTAAGTACCTCGTTTTTCGACTAAGTCTTCATGCGTGCCGTCTTCAATAACGTTGCCGTTTTCAAGTACAATTATTCTCTCAGCATTTCGGATTGTTGATAATCTGTGAGCGATAATTATAGCAGTCCTATCGCTAGAAATTTTACTAATTGAACGCTGTAAAGCCGCTTCGGTTTCATTATCAACAGCAGAGGTTGCCTCATCTAGAATTAGGACAGGAGCGTCTTTCAAAACCGCCCTTGCAATTGCTAGACGTTGTCTTTGTCCACCGGATAATCGATGTCCTCCTTCACCCACTAGAGTGCTCCAGTTGTCAGGCAAATCTTCGATGAAGCCAGACGCTTCCGCTACTAGGCCAGCAGCCTTGACTTCTTCATCCGAAGCATCTGGTTTGCCGTATCGTATATTTTCCATAATGGTAGTTGGAAATAATGTGATGTGCTGGTCTACCAACGACATTGATGAGCGTAATTTCTCCAGGTCCCAATCCGGAAGAGACTTTCCAGCCCATTCGATGCTTCCTTCACTGGGTTCTGCGAACCTTAGTAGCAGTCTAATCAGAGTAGTTTTTCCAGACCCTGTCGCCCCAACAATTCCAGTTATGTCTCCAGATTTAATATTCAAATCGAGATTATCGAACACCTTTTCCCTACCAGTATATGCAAAACTTACATTTTTCAATTCGATATCTGAACTTGCAATATCCTCATGATTTGGTTTGAAATCGCCCTGCATGATTTCAGTTGGTGAAGAAAGAACATCCAACACTCTTGTCGATGAAGCCATGGCCCTTTGATAGAGATCAAACGTTTCTCCTAAGCGGGTTAGCGGCCATAGTAATCTCTGAGTCATGAAAACAAGGACAGAGTATGCTCCAATAGCCAACACTCCTTCAAGAGTCAACCATCCTCCGAGTAACAGCGTTGCAGTAAAGCCACAAAGAATCGCCATTCGAATCATTGGTACGAAAGCCACAGATAATCTGATAGCTTTCTTGTTGGCATTTCTGTATTCGTTACTCAAATCTTCTACACGCTTCAATTCTCTTTCTTCCGCAGTGAACGATTGAATAGTGGACATACCGGATAAATCATTTTCTAGCAAGGCGTTTAATCTGCCAGCAGTGTTACGAACTTCGGCATATCTTGGCTCTAAACTTCTCTGATAGAGGAAAGACCCCCAAATGATAACAGGGATCGGAAGTACTGCGAATAGCGCAACTTTCCATGAGATTGCAAGGAACACAGCACCTACTACAATCACAGTTGTAGTTACCTGTAACAGGTCATTAGCACCCTTGTCTAAAAATCGTTCTAACTGATTGATATCATCATTTAGAATAGCTAGAATATCCCCCTTTTGCCTCTCATCGAACCACCCCATTCCTTGTTTTTGCACATGACTGAAGGTTTCTAATCGCAACTCATGCTGAACAGTTTGGGCCAAATTCCTCCACAATATCCCGTAAAAGTACTCGAACAGAGACTCCAATCCCCATATGATGAAAGTCAAAACAGACAGTAAAATCAGTTGGTGCCAGGCATCCACTACTCCAAATCCTGCTAGAAAAGACTCCTCTCTTTGTACTACTACATCTACTGCCAAACCGATTAGTAAAGGGGGTGCTAAATCCCATATCTTGTTTAGCACTGAACATAGTGTTGCGAGGCGTATCGTTCCTTTATGCGGAGACATGTATCGTAACAATCTCCTGAACGGCCCCCCTTCACTCATGCTTAGGCTAGGGGCATGAAGTATGAGAATGCTCGTCTTCAAACCGTCCTCAAAATATGAGATAACCATAATTGAGCCCCAACCAATCGCTACGGTCATGGAATGGACTCGTAGCGGCGAAGACCTGTTTGTCAGAATCGATTCAGGTGGTGAAATCCACGCATCTCTACAAAGACTTGCAGACGAAGTAGGCTTTGATGCTGCAGCGATTACTAGTGGTATTGGGAGAACTAGGGATACATTGTATGGCTACATGAATGAAGACGGCGTATACATACGTAGGCAACTAAACTCTCCATCCGAGTTGGTGAGTTTATCTGGCAACATATCTAGGACACAAGATGGTAAAGCGTTCACACATATCCACTGCTGCTGGTCTGATGATGACAACAATGTCCACGCTGGACACATGTTTCAGAGTGTAGTTCATGTAGTTGCAGAAATTCATATTCGTATTCTAACACATGCAATTATGACGCGCTGTCCATTGCCAGATGTCGAACTTTTAGGGTTACAATTTTCGTGACATTGATAGCCCTTGGCTTAGGTGTATATTCATGGCCGGAGAAGAGCGAATCAAGTATCTGGCCGATGCGGTCAGATATCATCGAGAATTGTACTACAATCACTCCGCTCCTGAAATCTCGGATGCTGAGTTTGACGCCCTTTGGGATGAGTTGAAAGATTTGGATCCCAACAACGCAGTATTACACGAAGTGGGCCCCGAACCCCTTCCTGGTACTGAAAAAGTTGAGCACATGTTTCCGATGCGTTCATTGGATAAGGGAACTTCAGATGATGACATTATCCACTTTGTAACCCAATCAACTTTCGGTGGCAAAAGATATCTCGCACAACCTAAATTGGATGGTTCTGCACTATCTTTGGAATATGTCGCAGGTAACCTCTACAGGGCAGCCACAAGGGGCAGTGGGGAGAGAGGAGAAGATGTTACACTGAATGCCAAACTGGTAGCAAATGTTCCAACTAGATTGAACTCACCTGTTGATTGTCATGTGCGCGGGGAAGTGGTTATGCCGCTAGCTGTGTTTGAAGAAAAATACAGAGACATATCACCAAATCCTCGTAATCTGTGCTCTGGGGCATTGAGGCAAAAACACGGGGATGGAAAGGCCGATGCCTCAGATTTGGTTTTTTGTGCATATGATGTCAAATTCCCAAATGAAAGCCCAGATACGGTAAACGATAGCGAATTACTTTCATGGCTACAAGGAGTAGGAATCGAACCTGCTCCATGGGAGATTTTTTCTTCCGAAACTCCGCAAAAAGAGATGATTGAATACACTTCGAAATGGGGCGCTAAACGAGCGACTTACGAATATGAAATAGATGGAATTGTATTCAAATTAGATAATTTAGAACAGCGAGAAAATCTCGGTATGACCGCCCACCATCCCCGATGGGCCCTTGCATGGAAATTCCCTTCACAAGAAGCACACTCCGTGCTATTAGGGGTAGATTGGCAGACTGGAAGGACCGGTGCTGTGACTCCAGTAGCTAGAATAGCTCCACAAATGGTTGGCGGAGTAACGGTAGAAAACGTGACTTTGCATAATGTTGGTGAAGTCGAACGGCTAGGTATCAAGATCGGCGACAAGGTGAAAATTACTAGAAGAGGCGATGTGATTCCTAAAATCATTGAAAATTTAGGTGAAGCGTCGTTAAGTGACATGCAGAACCGATATCATGCGGATGGGAGGAAATTCAGCGCAGAGTTATCCGTCCAGAGAATTCAGATTCCGAAAGATTGTCCTGCATGCGGCAGAAACTTGGTAATGAAAGGTGCATTTTTGCGGTGTATGTCGTTAGAATGCGATGCAAGAACCGCACGAGCGTTGACCTATTGGTGCAGAACGCTAGAGATGGATGGAATTGGAGAGAAGTTAATCGAAGCATTGCTCGATAATGGTTTAGTCAAAACAATCGCAGATTTGTATAGATTAAGTCATTCATAAATTTCCAATTTGGAAAGAATGGGTGATAAAAGCGCGTACAACGTACTCGATGAACTTGGTAAAACAAGAAATTTGAATTTAGCAAGATTCCTTCATGCGCTAGGAATGGAAAGAATCGGGCCAGAGGTTGCTACGACAATTTCTCAACATTTCACTTCAATGGAAAAAATGCTTCTTTGGGTCGATGAAGGAGAGATTGATGAACTTACAATCATAGAGGGGATTGGTGAAAAAGTCGCTGCTATATTTAGAGATGGAATCAAAAAACGTAGAAGTTTGATTGATGATTTGTCTGAAATTATTACAATAACCGATGAAGCAGAATCTGCAACAGGAGTATTCGATGGCAAATCATTCTGCATTACAGGTTCACTCTCTCGCCCTCGCAAGGAAATAGCACTTGCAATCAAGAATTCTGGCGGAAAGGTGGTTGGAAGCGTGAGTGGCAATCTCGATGTTTTGGTAGCAGGGGAGAGGGCAGGAAGTAAATTAGCAAAGGCAGAATCTCTGAATGTTGAGGTTTGGAGTGAAGAAAAATTGTTCAACAAGATTTCAGAACCGAAAAAAGGACCCAAGACACTGTTTGAATTCTGACGATTAACACATGATACTAAAAACACACCAAACATGTAAGGGTACATGCGTCTGAAGTTAGCATCACTTCTGTTAGTGTCTATTTTGCTGGCATCAACTGTTCCAACATCAATTGGATACAGCAATGGAATATACAACCGCGGTAGTAGCGGATGCAATTGTCATGGTTACAATGTAGTAACTGTGTCAATGAGCGGCCAACCAGCGTCATATAATCCTGGGACTACATACACTTTACAGATTTCAGTTAGTGGTGGTGGATCTGGTAATGGTGGATTTAGCTTAGATGTGAATAAAGGGACACTATCAACAGGTGGCGTTGGAATTATGGCCGTGAAGGTGAACTCTGCGGCAGACAGCGCAACACACACCACGAACAGTTACCGTAGTTGGAGCGTAGATTGGACAGCACCTTCCGCAGGTTCAGGCTCTGTACAGTTCGACCTATCAGCGGTTGAAGCAAATGGCAATGGAGGTACAGGAGGAGATACTTGGGGCGATACGACGATCACAGTACCTGAAGGCGGAACTCCGCCGTCTAACAATCCTCCGTCAGTATCCTCTGTGCTTTTGAGCCCCGCTAATCCAGTTACTACTGATACACTAAATTTGACATATACTTTCCAAGATTCTGATGGAGATTCAGAATCTGGAACTATGATTAGATGGTACAAAGATGGAATGTTAGAATCTTCTAGAAATGATCAAACTACAGTTCCATCATCCTTGACTTCTAAAGGAGAGTCTTGGAATGTTACAGTCACTCCAAGCGATGGAACAGACGATGGTAATCCTGTACATTCATCGAGCCTAGTAGTTGTGAACTCGATTCCTTTTGTTAATTCGGCAGAAATCACTCCAACAGATGCTTTGGAATCAGATGATTTAACACTAATTCACTTATCTTCAGATGCCGATAATGATATCGTAGCAGTCAGCGATACTGAATGGTATGTGGACGGTTCCAAGGTTTCAGCATTTGATGGTGATACGACAATACCTTCCGTTGCAATTCGAGATGGAGATGTTTGGTATGCTAAGATCAGAGTCAATGATGGGGAGGTAGACAGCGACTGGTTTACAACACAAGACATCACAATTGGTAGCGATAATACGCCTCCAACAATGGTAAGCGTATCTATTTCCGGAGGCCCGTACACGACAACAGATGATTTACAAGCAACTGCGCAAGCTACCGATGCTGATAACGATGCTTTGACCTATGAATGGGATTGGCCCGCAACAAATGGCGCAGTTTCATCATCAACATTACCTTCATTTTACACAGAAAAGGGAGAATCCTGGACTGTAAGATGCAGGGTTACTGATGGAGTTGTATATTCAGATTGGATGGAAAGTAGTGCAGTAATTATTCAAAACTCAGCCCCGGTACTGAATGAGTTGAGCATAGATCAAGAAACCGTATTCTTCGATACTGAAGCAACTTATTCCTATGACGCTTCTGATGTAGACGGAGATACACTTTCCACTTCAGAAACCTGGGATTTAACTGGAGATATTTTGACTCTGACCCTATCCGTATATGATGATGAAACGGCTTATTCCAATACATTGAGCGATACAGTTCAAATTGTCAATTCATTACCTACCGTTTCGTATGATGGTCCAACAACACAAAGCGCTTTGATTCAACTCAATCCAACTCTGCAATCCAATGATGCAAACGGTGACATGGTCACTACATCATGGCAATGGATGAGAAACGGATTCATGACCGATGAAAATGGAAGCACTATTTCTGAAATTAAGTTGGGCGCAGGAGATGTATGGACTGCCATGATAACTCCTAACGATGGTCAGGACGATGGGCCTGTATTGGTAATCGATTTCACAATTTCAAACACAGCCCCTACTGCGAGCATTACCGCTCCAGAATCTCTAATCAGTGGAGTAAATGCTACCTTTTCCGCAATGGATTCTACCGATGTTGATGGTTCAGTAGTAAATGCAATTTGGAGTATTGATGGTATAGTAATGCACAATGGAATGACTTTCACAACTCCCATGTCAGAATATTTGAATTTGCAAGTCAAAGTGATTGATGATTTAGGTGCACACGATGTTTATTCTGAAACCTTTGAAGGAGTAGAGCCTCCGTTCGCAGAGGATGTAGAAGCTAAATTGGAAGGCAGTGATGTAGTTATTACATGGAAACAAGATGTTGATGGTACAACAGCAGACGAGTGGGCGGTATTCCACAACGAACAACTTCTAGGCACTACACCCAATCTTGAATACCGTCATTCCCCTACATTGGAAGGAGAACATTCCTACATTGTAGTGGCAGTTGTTGATGACCAGATACCTCCACCGCTGACAGGTTGGGCAACTTCATCAGATTCAGTCGAAGTCAGTTCGAGTGTAGTTCCCGAATCTCCTGGGCCTAGCGATACTGCAGGATTAATTTTCAGCATCATTTTGTTGCTGGTCGGATTAACTGGTGTGATATTTTCATTCATTCCTAGGAGGGATTGAATGCGATTCAAAGTGGGATTAGTACTGTTATTGATGATTCTGTCAACGACAATTTCTACTGCAAACCCTGGTGGTAAAGGAGACGACATACGCTCCAGAGATTGCGCAGGGTCTTGTCACGCATCATCTTCATCGAACGGTATCTCGGATGCAGAATTAGATATTCAATATCCTGAACAAGTCTATGCTGGCTTACTGATGGAAATTGAAACATGGGTTAATTTCGTTGAAGTAAGTTCGAATAATATGGTCGGGCTAGCATTGTTGGTAAACGAAGAAGGCGCAAAAGATCTGCCTGGAGTCGATGGATGGGAAGTCGTTACAGACCCAAATGGCGGGACTAACAATTATGTAGAAATTGTCGACTCTTTTTCTTTGCAAAATGAAGTCAGAAAAACTTGGACACTACGTGCTCCTGCTAGTCCGGGAACTTACGAGTTATACCTTGCAGTACAACATGGCACTCCGAATGGAGGAGTGGCAATGACTGGAATTTCCGATGCTAAGCAAGTTGTTGTTAGCGAAGTCCCAGAGAATCTTCCTCGCTTGTCTCCGGAATGGGAACCAGTCAATACTAGGCCGATTGGAGAAGAGACTGAAATTACATTGCAATTGTTAAACACTGATTCTGCACTTGTGGAGTTGAAAGGTAGTAATCAAGGGCCTATACAAGTTGTCGACAACAAATTCACAATTCCAGCAGCGGTTAATCCTGGTACAGTTGAATGGAGAGTAGTCATGATTGGTGAAGGCCCAACACAACAATCTCCATGGTTCAGAATTACTGCTCAAGAACCTGGTTGGGAAGTAGACGAATTTGCACTATATCTCCAAGGATTTGCTCTTTTCATTCTCTGCATTGGATTAGTTGTTTTGCAGAGGCCGAAGGGTGAAGAAATAGAATCAAGCAAGTACGACAATACTGCAGATGTGACATCACAATTTGGTAGAATTCAGGGTTCTTCTCCTGCAATGGTTGACTTGCCTACCACTGGCCCTCCGATTCCAGAGGAAGGCCTTCCTGCAGGTTGGACTATGGAGCAATGGGAATATTATGGTCAAGAACACCTTGATGGTTTAGCAGGAGGTGGCCAACAATGATTTCTGCAGGCACCTTTCACGTAATCTCAACCGAACTTACAATTGGAATGTTTGCTCTAGCCGGTGTCGCATTTTTGCTATGTGCAATTCAAAAGGGCCCAATCTCTAGAGAGCCTGTTGCCCATTGGGCTTTACTCGGCGGTTTGATAGCAACCCCATTCGCAATAATTAGTGGAGTAAATGCAGTTCCAAGTGAAGGAATCGACAACCCGATTTTGGCTAACAAACTGTTGCTATCTATGACTTCCGCAGGTCTAGCAGTAGGCATTTTACTACGAAGAAAGTGGGGAGGGGAAGTAGACATCCGACACTCTAGTATCGGCATGGTTTCAGTTGGATTAATGTTGATTACAGCAGGTATGGGAGGAGAATATTCTCGCAGTGAAACTTTGTTACTATTCATTCCTAAGGAAACAGTCATGCTATTCCCAATTTGGGCTAGCATAGTATTACTCATTCTCGGAATTGCAATAGTTGGCAAATCAGCCGTAGAGCATAGAAGTTGAAGATGGGGAAGGCTCGGAATCAGCTCCTTCCATCATGTTCCTAATCTGGTCTTCTAGTTGCTGTGCTTCGGCCAATAGCGGCTCATGATCTAAATCAACAACAGGAAGCATCTTGTTTAGGTGCTCGATAATTACAGCAGCAGCCCTCGCATCAGGGAATCTAGGGTCCGCTTCAACCATTATACTCATCAGATTTCTTCCACGGCTAGAACCTTCACTTAGCATAGCCCCAGTCATTCCTTTGATGACTCCTTGTTCTAACAATTTGATATCCATTTCTTTAAGAATTTCAGCCATCTTTGGTGTTGCAGCAACCCCTAGAACATCGACCTCTTCAGTGTCCTCGTATTCGACTAAAGGCTCATTGCCATTTAGTCCACCCTTCATGCCTTTCCTAGCGAAAGCATCGATTAGAATTCCCATTGCAGCATTCTGTTCTTTTGACCATGTGAATAGAGAACTTACAATTTCGTGGACTAGAGGGTCGGGAACAATTAATTCACTCATCAATAGAAGCACTTTGTCGCACACTCCTTCCAGTTTACAGATTGGTTCACCGGCATATGCTCTGATTGGGGGTAATGGAACCCCATCTTGAACAAGGCAAATCGCTGGAAGTTTAGGATGTGCAACTCCGCCAACGAATTCTAAGTTGAGATGGTCAATCAAAAAATGCGCTACTACGCTGGAAACCATCCCAACACTAGGAAAACAGCACACTACGAGTGCATCTTCAATATCGATACTCTTGTCGAGCCATACCTTCGCTCCTTCCATGAATTGATGACATACCTCCTTGTGTATAATCTCGCCCCCTATTTTGCTCAAACTAACCCCAAGCAATTTGAAGTCGAAGCATAAAGGCAGTATATGGCCGGGGAAAGAGTGCACACACTGTCCCCTTCTGCGTGGAATAGGTATGAAACATGCCCGCGTATGTACTGGCTGAGTCGCCAAAGATTGCCAAGAAAAGCCGGAATGGCTGCAAGCCTTGGTACTGCAGTTCACGCTTCGGTCGAAGACCTGTTGCAAGTAGATTTGACCGGGCGGAATTCCGATGAAACTCATTGGCTGCCAGAGTTAGCTGAGAAGTTTTTGAAACAAAGATGGGAGGAAGAAAAAGAGGTTTTCTTCGCAACACCCAGAAGGCCAATGTGGAAAGAAAAAGAGTGGGACAAAGCGAAGAAAATGCAGAGAGGAGCAATCAAAATGCTGCTTGAATTTATTGGAGTTATTGGTGTAACCCCTCTCAAAACCACTATAGGAATGTGGAGAAATTTACTCTCGAGAGTTATCGCTGTAGAAGGAGAATTAAGAACGAGCGATAATCGATTGATGGGTAGACTCGACATGCTATTTGCAGACGTTGATTCTAACGGAGAATTACAAGGCTGGGTTGTAGCAGATCTCAAAACAGGCCGAGCGCCAAGTGAAAATTTGAAACCAGAAGTTCAGCGACAACTATTGCTTTACAGAGACATTCTTCTATCCAATAATCCGAATGCACCTCCGGTCAAAACCGAGGGGTGGTACACTGAAAATGCAACTAGATATACCGCCACAGGCAATTCGGTTTTGGAGGATGCACTCAAAGCATGGGAGAAAACCCAACCTACTGAAGTGCCTCTTGAAGCAACGCCGGGGCAATCATCTTGCGGCGGTTTCTGTGATTGGAAAGCGTGGTGCCCATATTGGTGGAATTGGCGATTAGAAAATGGTACATTGGGGACACAAGACTTCTCTGATTCGGTAATATTGTTACATCATTATGAGGATTTGAACGGCTCTGGGGTTGCTGAAATATGCGAGCCTGCAAACGCTGAAGGAAGAGCTATGCCGACAGGAATTCAAGTTCCGATAAATTTCGATGGGCGTGGAAAGGAGGCGTTGCAAGAACTGCTTTCAACCGGACACCAAGGCCCAATTTTCATTGGTGGTGCAATGACTAATCGTGACACGTGGAGAGTTGGTCATTGGTGCGATGTTCTGGCCTGGTCACCCATTCCTGATGCTTGATACCAATTGGCGCAAAATTTCTCTTGCGGCTTCATCTTCGATACCATTTTTTGAGATTAACCAGTCAACATATCTTGGGTCTTCTCGTTCAATACTTTGCAAATCCTTGCCTCTGTGTCTGCCAAATGCAACGACATATGCTCCTTCATCGATTCTAATTCTTCCATTTTTATCTAAGGACTCTAAGTCAGTAAGGGCCCTGCCTAATTCGCTCTCATCCTTGCGCACTTCACCACTGATTAACCACTCTTCAATCTCTTCTAGAGAGCGTCTGAAACTTGAGGGGTGATCTCTCATTACTTTCCACAACAGTAGCAAACAAGCAGCAGCATCAGCAGCAGCATTGTGAGCATTAGACAAGTCAATACCGTGTCTTGCACATTGCGCTCCGAGATTATGGGGTCTCGGAATTTTAAGTCTCCTCACCGCTTCTAAGGTGTCCAAAACGACCAACGGTTTTGGAGGCGAAATTCCGCACCTGTAGAATTCATTTTGAAGAAGAGGCATGTCGAATCTTCTAGCGTTATGCCCGACGATAACTGCACCGTCCATCAATTCTGATAATTCGTTAGCACATTCTTTGAAAATAGGTTTGCCCCGCACATCCGAATCATGTACTCCGTGAATTCGAGACGCTTCACGAGGAATAGGTCTTTGTGGATTAACTAGAATATCGTGGTGTATAGGGTTACCATCTGCATCTGCCCCGATTAATGCGACTTGAACAATCCTGTCATTATTGGTTGAAATCCCGGTTGTTTCAAGGTCAAATGCTAGAACTCTATGTCCCTCGAGAACATCGACCATGACAAGGCCTAGAAGCCGAGTCAAATGAACATCACTACACAATTTCTATTTTCATGATGCCCCGAAAGGTGTACATGGGCATCAGAGACTGGTTCAAGAAAAAGGGCGAAGAGCCTGAAGAAATTGTCCAACAGCCAATTGAATTACCCGAATTGGATAAGGAAGAATTACTCGAAGAAACTCTTGCCGCTCTTGAATCTGCAGAAGTTGAGTTAACTGAATTAGAGCCCATAGATGCAACTCCCGAATATGATTCTGGCGACGTGGAAGTAAACGCTTTACTCGATGACGAAATGGAATCAAATTATCAGTTGAATACGGTAAACGAGACCGAATTCGAAGATTTATTACAAGGTGTTGAGGTAATCGGCGACATACCTTCTGAGGTTGATTTTGAATCAAATTAATTTAGTCCGCCGAAGGGACACAATTAGATATTAAGCACTCAAGCGAAAGGCATGAACAGCAAGCGGCCGTTGTTTCTCGGGGCCCTATTGTTGGTTCAATTATTGACTGGCTGCACAGGAGTTTTGGAATCTACTGTTGAGCCGAGAGCAGCCTTGACAGCCACTCCAACTGAAATCCAGCAAGGCGAAGAGGTAACTTTTGATGCTAGGGCATCAGATGCTATTGAAGGCGTAATTACCGATTATAGCTGGGATTTCGGAGATGGAGTTGAAGCAACCACGATCACAGGTTTTACCTCCCATCAGTTCATGGAATCAGGCCAATTCAATGTCCGATTAACAGTGACTAACGACCAAGGAGGTACCGACTCAACCACAGTTCTAGTCAGAGTTAATGGGGCCCCGCAAATCAATCTATCAATACCTGATGTTGTTCGAAGTGGAGACATAATACTCCTAGATGCATCAAATACAGTAGACCCTGAAGGAGGCCCAATGGAATTCATGTGGGATTTGAATTTCTTGGAAGATAGTGACGGTGATGGCGACACAAGAAATGACATCGATTCTACAGAAGATACAGTGTATTTGCCTACTGAAAGCAGTGGGTCAATAATGGGTTCTTTAACCGTGGATGATGGAGTAGGAGGAGTCGTCTCCGAGCAATTCACTATCGTTATTCAACCTCGCCGATTCAAGGTATCATGGATTCAGAATACTTTGGAGTGGGATTATGACGAATATCTAGCTCAAGGAGATTCTTGGAGCGATAACATGACCCCTGGATTAGATGTTAGAATCTTGGCATATGACGCTGTTCTTGAACTGGATCAGGACTTGGTCCTCCCTCCAGACAACTTCACATTGTCACTAAATATTCTCGATGATGGACACCGGCGTAGTGCTCAGACTAGTCCGGGAAATATTACTAGAAATGAATCCACCATGGCTGAATTGAATGATAGCAACTTGAATCCAGTAGGAGAAGAAGGAGTCTATGATGCCGATAGCGAAGAAGAACTCTTGATGAGTCTGCTCAATGAACCTGGTGCGAGGTTCGGTCAAGGAGAATGGGTATGGACTGTTGTAGCACAAAATGCAGACCCTGATTCGATAATTCCAGGTGCGCCGGACCCAGACGGAGGTAACGATTGGACACTAACAATTGTGATTACAGTCTTAACTCCGATATTGACCGAAGTAGCGTACGAGTGATTCAGTTAAACTGGATTGGTTGAACAGTTTTCCAATTTGCATTTGCAAGTTTCTTCGCTTTACCATCTGCAATAATTGGATGAATATGAGTTAACTTACCATGCATGCCATGAACTCCAAATTTGACTCTTAACTCAACTTGGCGATCTCTTTCAGCAGCCTCTACTTGCTCATCATCTAATTCGATGCTAGCCATCTCTCTTCCATTGGTCGCTGATGAAATCGAAAATCGATTTCCAGCTAGGTGAGTACGAGGTTTGAAATCCATATCATCGGGATTATTCATCCATACTTCAATGTCGACGGAAAGGTAATCGCGAATACCTACTCTCTTGATTTGAACGGAATCTACCATGTTGACCAATACATGCGAGAGGTCGGTGATTCAAAATCTCTCGCATTGGTCGGGACTCATGGGGATTCAACCTAGTCTTTGATATGGGTTGACTGTGATTTTGAACTTATGTCACCACCTACAATTGGTAAAGGCACTCAAAAAAAGGCACGACTGCAGCGACTTAAAGATGAAATTAAGCGGTTTGTTTTTGCAAATCCCGGTTGTAGCGCACAAACAATTGTTGCCCACTTAACCCATGATAAGAAATTGAAAAATCACGGCCTTACACCGAGGAAAGTGGGCTTTTTCATTCCTAGATACTTGAAATCACAACTCACCTGGTGGCAGGACCATGTGGCGGGACGTCGAGTATACGGTCCAGAAGATAGTGATTGAGCGACAATGTGAAGGGCAACCGTCTCCGCCATGTAACCATGAGTGGTGTTACGGCCTACTTTGATCTGGACGGCACATTATTGGATGCTTCCAGCGAAAAGAGCCTGACTGCAATGCTATCTCGCAGGCGCCCATGGAGGATTCCTTTAGGTGCGACCATGTGGGGTCTTGGATTCATTGGTAACTTATTGCGAGGAAGATCTGTATACGACGCAGCTAGAAATCGTGGTCATTTGGCATTGTGTAATTGGGAAACATTGCGAAGATATTCTGCTGAGTTAGTAGAGACCAAACTTTGCAAAAAGGTTAGTGCTGAAGCACTTCAAAGATTGGAATGGCACCGTGAATTAGGGCATCGTTTGGTGCTTGTTACAGCGACTGTAATGCCTATGGCACAAGCGATGTCTGATTACCTTGGGATGGATGCAGTATATGGCTGTGGCCCAGAACAAATGACGGGAATAATGAGCGGTTCTGAGAGAGGATGGAGCGTCCCTAGACGGAAAGGAAAAGTCCCAGTTGTACAAGCGGATGCTGAAAGTTTAGGTCACGACCTTTCAGATTGCTGGGGTTATGGTAATACTCATGCCGATTCGTTTTTCATGGCAATTACTGGCAATCCTGTTGCAGTAAATGCAGAGGGTGGGCTCAAGACGATTGCTAAAGAACGCAATTGGCTTCAATTCGAGTGGCGTGTTTGATGCGCCCGTCGCGCTTAAATGGAGAAGGTAGGTCGCCGAGTTACAAGGCCCCATAGTGTAGCCTGGATATCACAGTGGCTTGCGGAGCCACGAACCCGTGTTCGAATCGCGGTGGGGCCGCCATCACTCTTCTTCATTCACAAGAGTAACATTTTGATTCAATGCAGCCCTAGCAGATGCATTGAGTAAAGGTAGAGCTGCGAGAGCGACACACATCAACATGCAAACGCCACATAAGTAAGACATCAGTTCGGTAATTTTTGTAACTTCTTCTGGAAGCATTTTCTCAGAAACTTGCACCATCATCCAAGTGCCACCAAACCCGCCTAGAAGCCCAATTATTGAGCCTGCGAGAGATAGTTTCACTCCAAGCATATTCAACCTGAATAGAAGAAAACCTCCTGATAATACCAATGCACCGCCAACCATCAAAGAGTATCCACGAACTGAGTAAGCACCATCGTCTCGAACATCGTCATGATATTCTTGATATTCTTCTTCTGTGATATTGATATCTTGATTCTGATAATTTCCTAAAATCGCATCTAAGTCCGCATCAGGGAAATCTTCAGCCATTGAATTTTGAATATCCCCCCACCCAATTAGGAGCATCAATACTGAGCCCATTATCAACAAAATTGAGATGGTCTTTGGGCCCTTTTTATCTGGCCTTGGAGCGAATAGAGAGGCGGGCGGCGCCAGGCTATCTTCGTTATTCATTCGAATTGAAACATCATCATTCATTTGTGCATGCCTCCAAACCTGTGCGCAATTCAGCGGGAATTGGTAATGATTCCATGTTTGTCATACTGACACAAACAGTTACCTGTTCACTAGACCACAACAATTCATCATTTTGATTATGAAATCTGTATTGCCAAGTGCAGGATTTCACTCCAACCTTCGAAATCCAAATCGTCGCGTTGACCGTATCTCCATATCTAAATGGAGAATGAAATTCTGATTTTATGTCAACGACAGGAAAACCAATCTTCATTTCTTGAAGGATGTGAGGATAGCCAACTCCACACATCTCTTCCCACGATTCTTCAAAGAATCGATGAGCCAGATCGTAAATCCTCGGATAGAAGGCAATGCCCGCTAGGTCAAGCATTGGAAAGTCCACACGCCGAGATAGCCGAACTGCCATGAACTTCCGTGGAGGCTATACTTCTTCAAGCATCCTCGGGCTTGGGCCATTTCTTTGCTAAAATTTTAGCGAGGTCGTCATCTAATTTCGCGTTCCACCAATCAGTCCCCTGCCAAATAGCATAACGACCTCGAATCCCTCTAATGTCAGCTCCTTCGAAGGAACAATTTCTGAAATTGGAAAGGTTCAGACGAGCCTTTCGTAAATCCGCTCCACGAAAATCACAATTGTCAAATGCAGATTTCATCAAATCAACTTCTACCATTGAAGCACGTCTAAAATCTGAATCAACAAAGTTACCCTCGGTCAAATCAGCATTATCTAGGATACACCGTCTAAAGTTCGAGCGAGGGTGATTTCCTCTTCTTAGCAATTCACCAGCGTGGTTTTGAAACGACCAATCCAGTGGCACTTCTTCGTTGTCGGTACTGCTGCCCGACATTACCATGTGAGCACCTCAATATCGGCTGCGCTTATCCAAATGCGCTCTTCCTTCAGGGGTTAGAATTGCATAACGATTCTTCTCTTTAGCAGAAGGGGGAGTCACCAAGAAACCTCGTTCGCGTAATCTGTT
>CACEWA010000015.1 GCA_902563095.1 uncultured Candidatus Poseidoniales archaeon
GGGTTGGAATATTCATTTCTTGGACGATACTATGGATTTGATGACTCCAACTGAATCTAGATATGCAACCTTACATGTTTCAATTCCGACCGATGCAGATCCTGGTTTCTATGGTTACAATCTATTTGCTGCGAGCGTGTTAGGTAATTTCTCGGTGAACTCAACCTTAGTTGTAGAAGTAACGGCAGTTCATGATTTGTCTTTCTCGCATTCAAACGGTGAGATTCTACTACCTGGTGCCAACTCGACCTCAACTGTCGAGATAATCAGTCTCTCCTCTGCTGACGGAAATTGGACATGGCAGACAATGGTTGATTCAGGAGATTGCTCGGCACACTTGGACGATTTGGAAACTCAAATTATGGAAGGTGATTCTTACGACCTTGACATCCTAATTTTAGCAGGAATGAACACTCATGTGAATGATGAGTGCGCAATTTCTCTTCACGGTACTCTAGACCAAGATGTCACAATTACAGAAAATTACACATTTACTGTCACAATTGGAGAGTCATGGGGTCTTTCGATGGTTCTACCGACTTCAATCAAACTCGATGTCGATACTCCTGAAACATTCAATGTCGTAATCAATAACGATGGCACTGAACAGGATACAATTTCTCTAATCGGTATTGATGCTGAAGGTGTTACATTCACGAATCCCGCTCCTGTAACATTAGACAGGGGTGTATCTCAGTATGTAGTGATGGAAGTTCTAATCGACTCATTTTTGGTTGGAAATATCACTCTTGATTTCACAATGTCTTCTACTAATAGCGGCAACAATAATGTAAATGATAGTGGAATTTTCGAAGTTAAAGAATATGCAGAGATATCTATGACTGGCCCTCCAGACAATAGAATTACAATAATCCCTGGACAGAATTCTTCTATCGTGCTTAACATTTCTAATGATGGAACTAAGGATCTAAACCTTAGTGCATCAATAAGCGGCCTACCGAATGGAATCACTGTGGTCGAAGGGCTTGAAGAAATTTCTTTGGCAGCAGGTAATGCGATTGATGTCGAATTAGAGTTATTAGCTGCTGCAGGATTACAACCCATGAGCGATACATTCACAATTACATTTGATGGAGGTTGGTCATCTACTCAATTAACAATCGACCTACAGGTTTCTGACCGCCATGAAGTAATGATTGACTCAAGTCAAGACCGAATTATTGCTTCACCAATTGGTGAATCTAATTTGACACTGATGGTTACTAACTTAGGTACTGCCACAGAGACATTTGTTGCTGATATTAACAACAGCGCTTTGAGTGATTGGTTTACAATCAGTGTAGACACTCTCTCTTTGAGTATTGATCCAGGCCAGTCCGATAGCATTACTATATCCGTTAGAGAAATTGCTAATGGTGCTCCAATCACTGGCATAGACTTGACAATTACTGTAACTAGCACAGATGATTCAACTGTCACAGATTCCATCACTATTGCAGTGATACCACAAATTGCCGACGGTTTGATTACTGTAATGAGCGATAATGATGAAGCTAAACCTGGTGAGATGATCTATGGAAATGTCATCATCACTAATCTTGGTACTGCTTCCGATACCATGCGCATTAACTCTGTAGAGATGGATTGTAATCTCGATGATGCAGAGGTGACTCTGTCGCCTAGTATGTCCTCCAGTCCAATCCCTTGGTCTTGTATGATTGCTGATGGAGAAGACGCCGGAATGAAAGCGCTAACTTTCAGATTAACTTCGACAGCGCGTTCCGACATGATGGTGACATTCAGTGAATCTTACACTGTTGAACCGGCGTGGAATGATGAAGTAATTTCATTCACATTTGACCAGGATGATTTGAAATTTGATGAAAGTATCGATCAACATACTGTCTCCCTAACTATTTGTAACAAAGCAAACACATTCGTAGAAGGAAGTCTAGAATTAATTGGGAAAAATGAACCACAAATGGATGGTGTGTTTTTCAGGGCTGGGGAAACTGGAATTAATTCCACATATAGTCTAGCCAGCAATGGATGTCAAGATTTCCGATTAATGCTTACTCCAATAAACTTAGATGGATTTGAAGCATCATTGACTGTTCATTCAGTGAGCCAAGTTCTAGGTCAGACTGTCCGTGACGAATCTTCTGAACTTAGAGCAGATGTGGCTGGACCTGTTCTGCCACCTAGTGGACTGGATCTAGGTTTATTTGAATTGGATAACAAGAATTCAATCATCTTACTTTCAACCGGTTGGGCTTTAGCACTGATTCTCGTTTTGTACATTCGGTTATTCAGAAAACCTGCAGAGGTCGAGGAAGAAGAAGAAGAGGAAGTTCCATTAGGCCATAATGAGGTTAGAATCGATGAATACAACAAGGTTACTTGCAGTTCATGTGATGCACGATTAGGTGTGCCAGAAGGTAGTGAACCTCCATTCAGATTCACCTGTCCAAAGTGTGACGAAAGAATCAGAGTTGTAGAATAATCATCTCTTTTGAGCAACTAAAAGAAATGCTGTATGGCCAAACGGTCCATTAACTGGCCTCATTCCTCCTTTGGAGGTCAATCCCCACTGCCTTTCCATTAATTCTCCAGCCCATTCTACAACTAAATCAGCTTCTTCACAGGCTTTCCAACATGCCTCTAACTGTGAAGTAGTAGGTGCATAGCATGCGATTCTTCCTCCAAACACAAGTTTTGGAGAACATGCTGCAATAGCAGGAGCGTGTACGGGCATGTCTAAAACGATGGCATCTAATTCTTCATCAGGCACTACATCCTCAACCATTCCTTCCAAATGAGTGTGCTTTGGGAAACCTGTGAAACACTCACTGGCTCTTTGTAAATTCGTTAGACCTACACTAGCATGTTCGTCCCTTGGCTCTGCAGTGATTAGATGTCCTGAATCGCCTAGAATCCTTGCAAGATGCAACGAAAGCCCTCCCGAGCCAAGGCCCGCTTCGAGAACTGTATCACCTGTTCCGATTCCCAATTTTGTAATGAAAAAACCTGCATCCTTTGCAGAAATAGTCTGTGCTCTTCTAGCCATTCCTGCGATTAATTCAGGCAATCTCGAAGGCATTACTGTGAGGTATTTTTGACCCACAAGAACCTCATCGCCAACCTTGCATCCGTCTAGCAATGTTGCAGTATTGATCACCCCGAGCCCTTTGTGCTTGACCATTTCGTCAACCACTTCAACAACATGGATTCTGCCTTCTTTTTCCATCAGGACTGAGTAGTCTGCCATGGTTCTGCGAGAAGGAATATGCCAAGAACGATTCGCATCGATTTATGCGAAATACCCCCGTAGGGGGTGCTGACATTTTGTGCACATGTTCAAATACCATGTTTTGTAATCGAATCGCATGACGACCGTACGTACGACTGCCTACTCGATTGTTGGATTGATGCTACTTAGCATTCTTGCTTCTTTTGGAGGACTAATCGCCGACAATGAAAACGTTGTTTCTGAACTAGAAAAAGAACCAACTGAATTCCAGGCTACAAGCCCTGGACACCCTGTATTCGCAGAATATATGGGCGCACATTGGTGTGGACCTTGTATTACAGCTACAAATAATTTGAAAAATTTGTACAGCACTAACGGGGGAGGAGGAAGCCAATCCGCAGATTTTACTTTCGTATCATTTTGGGAATCTCAAACAACAGGATGGCCAGCTGATTCTCCAATCAATCGTAGATCCCACATCCAAAACGCTCCAGGATACACCGGCGGAATCCCAGTTACGGTCTTTGGCGATGCACCATCCGGCACATACTACACAGTAGGTGGGCAGTCATACGACAGTTACTATCAAAATGGTGGAAACATGCAAAATGCAAACGATTACGCATTATCTGTCATTCAATCCGAAAACGGCAATAACATGGATATCGAAATCACCGCTGTATACAGTGGAACGGGCTCAAAGAACGTATACCTTTACGCAGCAGTAACTGAAGAAAAGGGATACGAGCCGTACACAGCAGGCAGTGGCTCAGACCACCCGCCAAATTTGTGGAAGAAGTGGCTATTGAACAGCGGAAGTAGCGGATTCGAGACATTCACATTAACAGCAGGTACACCAGTGACCAAAACTTGGACAGTACCAACATCAACAGCAAGAGCAGTCAGCGGAATTAGTTCAGCTGACAACTTCCTCACTGTTGCAGCACTATTAGACGGAGACCACACCTCTCACCGCAACGTGCTATCTGCCGCTGATTCTAACATGGCTCCTACAATCGATGTTGGAATTCAATCTTTTACTGCTGAGAATCCAAACGCTCCTAACGGCGGATACATCAATGGCGATATAATCAATGTTGAAGCAACCGTTGTCAACAATGGTGTCGACGCTTACAGCGACGGAGGAGATGTCAGATTCTTCTACAAAGCAAACAACATGAAGAATTATGTGGGCTCCACTCAATCTCTATCCAACTTTGCAAACAATGGTGACACTCAAACCTTCTCGGGACAGATTGATACTTCATCATTGCCAAGCAACGCTTACCAGACTACATTCGGAGTTGAGTTATCTAACCTAGTAGCTGATAAATCTGCAACTAACAACGAAGGTACCGAAATCACTCCTCACGACTTAGTTCCTGTTGCGCGCAAGGCACAAGTCATTGGTAACACTCAAATCGAGAGAGGAGATAACTTCCTAATCGAAGCGAAGACAACAATCAACGACGCTGTAGATATCAACACCTCCTTCTTTACTTTCGATGTAGAGGTGTCTCCTGCTGGCATGAACCAGTGGATGAGCGGCGACATGATAGTGGGTGGAGATCAGGTATTCCAAGAAGGAACTTCTAACGAGCACCGACAATATCTTGTCAAGCCAAGTATGAACATGGGAGCTGGTGATTATGACATTCGTGTTCGTTCTATTGACTCTAGAATGCAAACAAGCGATTGGCTAATTACTCAGAATGGATTTGAGTTGAAGAATGCTCTACCTGTTATCACAGCAGAGCCTGTTCCAACAGTGAAGGTTCAAACTTCCACCAAGGTATCAATAGTAAACAACATCGAAGATGCTGAAACCCAACTTGACCAATTGACAATCACAAGTAGCAGTCCAAACTTTGTTGCATGGCACCCTGCTACTGAAGAAATTGAAGTATACTTCGAAAACATCCGTTTCGTCAATGGTGCACCTACAGCATCAGGAATTGAAATTTCAGTGAACGATGGTACAGACACTGCAGTGGGAACTCTTCTGTTCAATGTTATTGAAAATGGACAGCCACGATGGGCAGGTGTTGAGAAGCAGTATGTGGATGAAGCATCTACATCATCACTATACTTGCTACCATACTTGTCAGACACTGACAACAATGGAAACATTGTTTCTTCTGAAGACTTAATGTTGGCGATTGTTGAAAACACAAACCCTGAACTTCTAGACATCTCAATGAATGAATTCACCCTGAACTTCGCAACTAGCGATGAAGACATCAACGGTGAGACAACAATCACAGTCCGTGCTAGCGACGGTGAGCAATACTCAGACCAATTGATTACAATCGCCATTACTCCGGTTAACGATGCACCTCGCCTAGACCTCTCAGAATTTGAGAACCTTCGTTTGAAGGTTGGAACACAGAAGGTCATCTTCTTGAACGAGATTCTGACAGATGTTGATGGAAACGTGAACGAAGTTACAGTTACTGCGAGTAACCCAACTCCTGGTGCTGCACGTGTGAACTTCTTAGATAACACTCTGACAATGATTTGGGACACTGCAGGTTTGCAGACAGTTACAATCCAAGCAGAAGATCGCTACGATTCTAACATCTACACTCTAGTTGTAGATGTTTACGACAGCATGCCTCTGCTTGTTGGACAAGGACCTGACGCAGATGTACGAGTTGATGTATCGAATGTTTACATCGGAGAAGTTCCGGAATCCACAATGTTCCTAAACAAGAATGATGTTACTGTAACTTCACTAACCAGTACTTGGCAAATCTGCAACATTGAAGTCTGTATGATTAACGAAGTACACGAGCACGACATTACCATGAAGAGCCTTGGTTGGACATTCGACCCATCTAAAGGACAGCTTGACCAAGGAATGGGTTCACAATGGTACGTCAAACTGACTAAGATTACTGCGATAGCATCTAACGGTGACAAGTTCGAATACAAGGATCCTGTTCTAATTTGGACTGCTGTAGATGCTGCGCCGGGACCAGATTCAATGACTGAAGATGAAGTCAAAGAATTAGTTGCTGAGTTAGAAGATTCAATCGCAGCAAAGAAGACTGAAATCGAAGGTCTGGAGGAAGGTTCAACCGAACACAGCGATGCAGTCGCAGAACTGAGTGAACTAGAAGCAGACCTTGCAGAAGCATGCGAATACACAACATGCGTAGAACAAAACTCAGGTAACAGCGACGGTGCTGCTAGCGAAAGTGGACTTGACCTAACTGTTATACTAATCGTAGTTGGAGTAATCATCGCAGCTCTGCTAGCAGGACTAATGTTCATGCGTGGAGGAAATGGAGGCGCTCCTGAAAAGATGGTAGATTGGGCTAATGAACTACCGGCCAATGATGCTGTTGCAAACTCAATGTATGGAGGAGCACAAGAAATCTTCCAGCAGCCTGTCGCAGCACCTGCTCCGGCAGTTGCTCAGGTTCCTCCAGGCGCACCTCCTCTACCACCAGGCGGTCTACCAGCAGGTTGGACTATGGAGCAGTGGGCGTATTACGGGCACCAATACCAACAGTGAGTGGTTTAAATAAGTCCGAATTAGGCTCTATGGCGCTTGCCAAACGGCTAAAATGGACTGTGTAGGAGGAGTATCTGTGACCGAAGAGGAAATAACCGAAATCCCCGAGACTCAGGAGGAAGAAAATTCTCCTGAGGAAGAGGAAGCAATGGTTACTATTTGGAGTCCAGAATCTTCAGAAAACATCGAGTTGAACTCTACTCCTGTTGACGAATGGGTTCGTAGCATAGATTTCACCACTACTGAAGAAGTACCAATCCCTGAGAGATTGGTAGATCAAGTAATAGGACAAGATGCTGGTTCAATCGTTATTCGTAAGGCTGCAGAGCAACGCAGGCACATGATGATGATTGGAGACCCTGGAACAGGCAAATCAATGCTTGCTAGGTCAATGACAGAACTTCTCCCTCAGGATAAGTTGGAAGATATTCTCTGTTATCCGAATGATGATGACGAAAATGAGCCTAGAGTCCGTACAGTACCTGCAGGACGTGGCGATAGAATCGTCAAAAGTCAGAAAGAGGCCGTCAAGATTCAACGTGAAAAGAGTCAGAAAATGTTGATGATTGGATTTGTCGCTATTGCTTTCTTACTAGCAGTAGTTGCTTTACAAAGCGGAGATATTCTTACTCTGCTATTCGGAATGTTGCTACTAATGTTTGGTTACATGTTCCTTAGATCACGTATGGGTGGAGCAGATGAAGCACGTATTCCTAAGGTGTTAGTGAAGCATCAAGGACAAGACCCCCCTCCATTCGTGGATGCTACCGGTACACTGTCTGGAAGTTTACTAGGTGATGTAAGACACGACCCTTTCCAAAGTGGTGGCATGGAGACTCCTGCTCACGAAAGAGTAGAGCCAGGGGCAATCCACCGAGCTCATGGTGGCGTTCTATACATCGACGAGATTAACCTACTCAGGCTAGAAGAGCAGCAGGCATTGCTGACAGCAATGCAAGAGCGTGCTTTCCCAATATCTGGCCGTTCTGAGCGCTCAAGCGGTGCATTGACCAAAACCGAAGCAGTTCCATGTGACTTTATCTTAATCGCTGCAGGAAATCTAGATGCAATCCAAGGAATGCATCCTGCTCTAAGAAGCCGTATTCGCGGTTATGGATACGAAGTTTATGTCAATTCAAACATGCCAGATACAACTACAAATCGCAGACGTCTAATTCGATTTATTGCCCAAGAAGTGCAGAGAGATTTGGGTACTTCTAGAGAGATTCCTCACTTTGATAGAACCGGAGTTTCTGTTATTCTTAGAGAAGCACAACGCCGTGCAGGCCGACGTGGCAAACTTTCTCTGAGGCTACGTGAATTGGGCGGATTGGTTAGAATTGCAGGCGATCTAGCTTGCGAGGAAGGCGCTCAATACACTACATCCCGACATGTACTTGCTGCAAGGAATATTGCAAAACCATTAGAGCAACAAGTTGCAGACAGAATGATTGAGAGACGTCAAGAATACTCTCTAGTTGTCAATTCCGGAAACAGAATTGGTCGTGTCAATGGATTAGCAGTACTAGGCGCAGATTCAGGATTATCAGATTACAGTGGAATAATGCTACCTGTCGAAGCTCTAGTAACCCCTTCATTATCCAGTGGAGGGAAAGTTTACGCAACAGGTGGACTTTCAGACCTAGCTAAAGAAAGTGTAACAAATGTCAGTGCAGTAATCAAGAAATTGACCGGCAAGGATGTTTCGGATTATGATATTCATATTCAATTCGTAGACACCCATGGTGTTGACGGCGACTCCGCTTCGATTACTATTGCAACAGCGATCATTTCAGCCTTAGAAAATATTCCAATTCGACAAGACTTAGCAATGACTGGGAGCCTGTCAGTGCGCGGTGAAGTACTACCGATTGGTGGAGTTACGGCTAAGATTGAATCTGCTGCTAAATCTGGAATTAAGACTGTAATCATCCCTCGTGCCAATGCTCAAGATGTTCTGCTAGACAGGCAGTTTGAGGACATTGAAGTAATTGCCGTAGATACATTAGACGAAGTTATGGAACACGCGTTACTAATTGGAGATATGAAGACTAGCCTAGTTGAGCGCTTGTCTGCTGTCATCGACAGATTAACTCCAGATGTTGCACCCAACAGTCAGGTCTCATGATGTTTCTGAACTCATTCGAATCTACTGATTTAGGTGAATAACTCAAGTATTGGATATTTTTGTCCCAAAATATGGGAGAGAGCCTAATCGACACTAGCAATTCGTCTTTTCACAGAAGAATTGCTACCTTTTCGCATTCAGCAATCATTCTTACAGTATTCTGTCTAGCGATGATTCATCTAGAATCTGTACTTAAGCCATTCTTCATTGCTCTAGGTATTTACTTCGTCCTAAAGCCAGGTGCTGACTGGTTATCCAAGAATAATTTTCCAGTATTCCTTTCATATCTAACAATGCTAATGCTATTCATATTAATTCTAATTTCAACCGCTTTCTTTGCATGGTCACAGGCTCAAGGACTTATTGAAGATGAAGACAGGCAAGATGAGTATAATGACAAACTCAACAAAAAATGGAAGAATCTGAAGAATGTTCCACTTATCGGGCCAGCTATCACTGAGTCGGTAAAAGGAGACAGTGGAACGGTGGGAGGTGATTTGGAGAGTATAGGAATCGGTTCAGGAGGTTCTGCCACCGACCTAGTTGCTTCTGTAGTAAGTGAAGTTGGTGCATTTGTTACAACCAGCATAACTGTACTTTTCTTCCTAATCTTCATTATTTTCGAAGCACACTTGTTACCAGGAAGAATCGAAAGGGCTTGGCCAGGAAGTTCAACTGGGCGAGTTGAAATTATACAAACTCAAATTGAAGAGGGAATCAATACTTACATCATTGTAAAAACTGGATGTGGTATAGGTAGTGCATTCATTGCAGCAATCATCATGCTAATGTTTGGCATCGATTTGTGGTTTGTATGGGCAGTTATGACATTCGTTTTGAATTATGTACCATACATAGGATCTCTAATTGCCACTATTCCTCCTTTGATTCTCGGAGTTATTTTGCTAACACCAACTATGTTGCTGATAATGACATTATTGCTGCTCATCAATCAACAGGTATGGGGGAACTATATCGAAACGAAGTGGGCAGGAAGAGCACTGGATTTGTCTCCTGTGATTTTGCTGTTGATTACAGCATTCTCATTTTGGCTATGGGGTATTACTGGGATGATTTTAGCAGTCCCTCTGTTCGCAATTGTGAAGATCGTCTTAGAGAATATCGAAGAAACCCGCCCAATTGCAATATTACTTTCTGAAAGAGCACCAACATTGGAAGAAGCATGGCAAGATGCCCTAAAAGATGGTTACTTATCATCAGGCGAATTCCACAAACTTTCCGAATTACAGAAATCATTAGGAGTTTCAGACGAAGAAGTAGTAAGGATTTCATGTAGGTCTGCTGCTCAAACAATCCTGAAAAGAGGAAGAGCCCGTGCTGATGAAATCGAGTTCATAATCGAGGCATTGGAAGGACGTGATGATTTCATTGAACTTAGAGATAAATTATCTCCAGGTAAGGTTCCAAAAAATCTACGTTCACAACTGGAAGATCTCATCGATAAATTAGAAGATGAATCCGAAGAAGAATGATTAGAGAGTTTCTCTAAGCAACTTTTCCAGCTCGGTGTTTATCATTAGTATGAGAGTACCGAACTCTGGAGGAATATTTGGATCTTCATACAATTCTTCCAATTTAGCTTGCGTAATTGCAATTCGAATATCCATTTCTTTAGATTTATTCAGCAACCACTGTTCGCATGCTTCTTTAGCACTTTTACGAATATTCCTTGGAACTTTAGGATCGTCAATCTGGTTAATCACAGTGGCAATTTGCACCAACTTAGTTTCAATGTCGGACATAACTCACACCTGCACAAAGTCTCGCGCACGCTTCTCTCAAGAGTGTCTCCTTTAAGGTGATTGCCGCCACCCGAGTTGCATGGATTCGGGGGAAGTCATATCCTGGACTCGCTTAATTGTCTTGTTTTGGGCTCTCGGAATTGCTGCATGGCTGGACCACAAAGAGCGGAGAGTACCGAATGAATTCTGGATAACTTGGGCCAAGCCGGCGATATTCTTGTGGGTTCTAGACCTGTTGAACTATGAGGCGCAGTGGTATGTTTTTGCCACTGCAGCCGGAATGGTAGCATATGCATCTGTAGCAGTAATTGGTAGACCGTCATTGAATGACATACGTTCAGGAAGTCGCCTTGATTTAGCAGTAAGCGCTTGGTACCTTGTGGGAATTGCTGGCGTTGTCCAAGGGTTGTTGCTTCACTCCGATGAATCTATTCTGTCTATTTTGTCAGGAGATGGAAGTGAAGAAGCAACACTTTGGTGGTCGACATTTGCGGTTTTCATCCCAATATTCTTGGTGGATATGGCATGGAGGATGCGTCTTATTCACGGAGGGGCTGATTGTAAAGGCTTGATGTGGGTCGCTATATTGGTTCCTTCTTGGTCAAGCATTCCGATCTTCTACCCTGGTGTTATGGAAGATGCTGTAATTGCAATGCCTCCTGCAATTGCTCTACTTGTATGGGGGGGTTTAGCATTCTTGGTATTGCCAATCATTATGATTCTAAAGAACCTAAAGGACGGTAATACCACTCTCAAATTGATTTGGCATGCTGAGAAAATGAGTGTAGACAATGTTCTAAGCAGTCATGTATGGCTTCTATCTACTATTGCTGAAATGCCAAATGGAGAAAAGAAAATTATTCATCGAACAAGGGCTCCTCGGAAAACACCTAGTGTAGAGAAGTTGATGGAAGAAATCTCAATTCTAAAGGAAAATGGAGTAGAGGAAGTATGGGTGACGAGAAAATATCCACTCTTAGTATTCCTATGGCCAGCAATAATTCCACTATTCTTAGTAGGAGGCCCTATGGCATATATCATGCCGTTGCTAGGAGTTTTGTAATCAAGCGCCCTTGCGCTCGACATTCTTTGGACGCAATCCCTTGTATCCACACTTGCGGCAGGATGTTGCACGCATTGCATTACGAGCATTGCATTTCATGCAAATCTTCACTTGAAGCAAACGTGCCTCTGCTTCAGGGAATCTAGCCATGATTCCGCCGACCCACTCCCTGTATTTAACCCAAACCGTATTCGAGATACCCATGTTTGAAGCACTAAAGCCTCGTGGAGTAATTTGTGCGCATCATTAGATTGCCAGGAATACACCATGACGCTAATGCAGTCATATTCGCGGGTAGTGAGAGTAATGTATTGGTAGATTCAGGCACAACGTGGTACCAAATGCTACAGGTTGAACGAATCACAGGGCATCTGAACTACAAAAATACAGGAGAACAACTTAATCGAATCTTACTGACTAGTCGCCGTTATCCATTTTCAGGAGCTGCCAAACATATCTCCGAATCATTTGGCGATATTCCGATTCATATCCATAGCGACGCTGTTTCAGTTTTGGAAACCGGTGATTTTTACTCGACTTGGGCCAACAGATATGATTCTGATATGCCGAGTACTAAGTGTGAAACAATCGCTCAAGGGGATACTTTTGACTTGGGCGATGGAGAATTGTATGCATTATCTTTACCCGGACATTGCAGTGATGGCATGGGTTACTTCGAAAAGCAACGCGGCGTTTTAGTAACAGGTGCTGTTTTACCCAGAGCAGACACTCCATGCAGATGGGATATGCCGGGAGGAAGCCTGCCAGAACTCATAACCTCTCTAAAGACGATTCACGACCTTTCACCAAAGAGTATTGTTCCAGCCAGAGGCCCAACAATCAAAGGAACGCAGCGTATAGATGAGGTTCTCAATCAACATCTCAATTTCCTTGAAGAATGCCAAGATAACGATGGGGAAGTACCTAGGAGCTGGCCAAGACCTGCGAGGACCGCGTATTTCTTGACTTCAGATCCCCCTTGGCCGTTGAAAGAAAATGAAAAACTAAGCGACAAGAACTGATTTTTGACCAGTCCATGCTACAACTTTTCTTTCCCAACCTTGCTGTATATGCAAATCCTGGCCCACTATCTTTAGGGCCGATGCAGGCCCATCAAGATCAAACAAGTTCAAAACACGATTTGGAACATTAGTTCCAATCATGAATACTGAACCGTTCTCACAACCGACCAATATACTCTCACCACTAATCGATGATGCACACAAAGAACGAATCTTGGTGTTTCCAACGACATATCTGTCTATTACTTCCATAGTGTCGAGTGAAATCAAGTTCACTCCTCCACATACATCTCCAGCAACAACTCTGTCCACCATCCCATTAGGGCCGATTAAGCCGAGCAATACACTAGCTGGCGCTGCGATTTTCACACGCCTTTGTCTATCATTCTTAGGTTTCCATACTATCGTTGCATCGTCCATTGCTACGACGCTACCACCTGCGGTAATCATCGAGCGGATCACTGTTCTCAATTGTCTCATGACAACTGAATTCACTGCCGGGGGTCTACTTTCATTTCCCACAGACGGTGAGTGAAAGTGAAAGTGATCAATAATGAGAGTTCATATCATCCTTGTTGTCTTTCTTCCAGATCTTGTAACATGATTTGCATACTCTAACTCGGTTTTTACGAACAGTGAATGCCCCTTCACCCCAAGTATCGATTGCATTCTCTTGACTTAGAGAACGTCCACCCATATGTTTGTCAGCGAAACCATCACAATCCGCAATACCACAAGGTATCTCTCCGGGCTTGGCTTCTTTCTTAGCGCTAGACTTCTTTGACTTGCCAGAAGGAATCCTGACCTTGCGCTGGACACTGCTCGTTCGGCGGCTCATATACATTGCAAGAATACCCGACAAATGAATATATCTTCAATTCTTATCAGCTACACCTAGACTCTTGAATAGGCCTGCGATAATACGGTTAAGTTGACGAAGAGTGACTTCTGATACCTTTGCTACTGCACAGATTTCTGCTTGAGTTCTCTTGTGTCCGCTCTCAGCTGCTGCTTTGTAAATTAATGCGGCTGCCACTCCCATTGGCTTCTTACCTTGCCACATGTCCACATGTGGCTTGAGAAGGTTCCACAAGTGTTCGACCTGTAGAGAAGTGTTTGGAGGCAACTTTAGGTCGCTGATAAAGCGACTAAAGTAATCTGATGGACATGAGATTTTGTGCATGTTAAACTTGCGTGAGATGTGACGAATCATACGTGACAACTCCTTCTCATCCACTTGGAAAGTTTCTGCAATCTCCGGAATCTGACGAGGTACGCCTTCCTTACGGGCTACCAGATATGTGCATGCAGCAGTAACTCCTGCAATAGAACGTCCAGTGACAAAGCCTTGGTGTGAAAGAAGTTTGTACAACCTGCAGACTTCCTCTTGCATCGACCTTGGAAGACCTGATCTGTCACGAACCATCTGGTTCGCTTTTACCAGATTACGAGCACGGCTTGCACGAGTCTTGGAGCGTTCGTCCATAACTCTACGGCGACGCCAATCACGACGAGCTTTTGCAGACATGCCTAATCTACCAGCTGCGCTTGAGGTCAAATCTGAATTTGAGATAGAAGTGTTCAAGCCTTTGTCAGCAAGAGTATGAGTTGCTGGTGCACCGATACGGGAACGGTCTGTAGTGCTGTCGTGGTTGGTCCAGTCGATACCTGGGTCAATCACGTTCTCCTCAACGACTAATCCGCACTCATTACATGAGACTTCGCCACGGCTGTTATCGCTTATCCAATCTACTACTCCGCACTCGTCGCAAGGCTTAGTGTGTCCGTCAACAACTCTGCGTTGGGGGCGGCTTGAACCTAGCCCCTTGCGGGCTACATTGTCTCTCTGCATATTCTTCTTCTGCTCCGCTTCACGGCGGACTGTCTCATCTTGGGTCATCTCTTCTCAACTCCGAGTTATGTAGTTAGGCCACGGGTTTATAATTATATCGCTGGCAATCCCTCTGCCTCAGCAGCAGACTGCAAGTCACAGAACCTTTTTCATCCGGGAACAGTAGTTATGCGCTTGCGCCCTATTTAAACCCGTGGTTTTTTTACTTCAAAATGTTCTATGGTTGAATCAAATTCGACCCTTTGACAATTAATGATTCTTCTGAGAGTTCAATAAATTGTCAATTTTTACTTGCGCATAGTTCATGCACTATATGCTATGCGCTTGGTCTGAGAAGCATGCCAGCCACAATTGTACTCGGCGCCCAGTGGGGAGATGAAGGAAAGGGGAAACTAGTAGACAGACTGGCAGAGAGTGCCACATGGGTTGCTAGATTCCAAGGAGGCAACAATGCCGGACACACAGTAGTTTTGGGAGACCGGGTGTTGAAATTCCATTTACTACCTTCAGGAATAACACGTGAAGAATGTGGTTTAGTTTTGGGAGATGGGATGGTTATCGACCCTTGGGTTCTCGACAAGGAACTGAACGACTGGGTCGAAGGCGGAGGGAAAGATCCTTCCGGAAAGCGACTATTCATCTCAAACCGTGCACATATTATCTTACCATACCATACATACATCGATGGTCTTGACAAGAAGATTGGAACTACGGGCAGAGGCATAGGCCCGACTTATGCTGATAAAATCAACCGCATTGGTCTGAGATTTGCAGACCTAGCATATTGCGACTTCGAAGAGATGGCTGAGCGACAAAACAAGGCTCTTGAAAATGCGGGTTGCAGACAGAAAGTCAGTGCAGAAGAATTGGAAGAACAAATAACTTGGATTCGAGAAAGATTCGGAAGCGCAATCGCAGACACTGGGATTCTTCTTGACAATGCAGTAAAGATGGGTGAAAGAATAATTCTAGAAGGCGCCCAGGGATGCTTGCTAGACATTGACCAAGGGACATTCCCCTTCGTTACATCATCTGTAACCTCTAGAGGTAATGCAACTCACGGCGCTGGGATTCACCCCGGTCACGTCGACACGGTTATTGGAATCACAAAAGCCTACATCACTAGAGTTGGCAATGGACACATGCCTACAGAATTGTTTGATGATGTAGGTGAACATCTAACGAGCGTAGGTCACGAATTCGGAACAACTACTGGACGAAGAAGAAGATGCGGTTGGTTTGATGCAGTAGTAATGCGCCATTCCAATCGAGTGAATGGTTTCACTGAAATTGCTCTGACAAAGTTAGATGTGCTTGGAGGCCTTGATGAAATCAAAATTTGTGTTGGTTACAAAATGGGAGATGTAGAAATTAACGAAATGCCTGCAAGTGCAATCGCTCTAGAGGATTGTGAACCGGTGTATGTCACAATGCCTGGCTTTGCATCACATTCTCTTGAAGAGTGGCTTGGTATTGCACGGAAGTGTAACTCAGAAGGACTAGGATTCTCTGGATTGCCATCAGCTGCTCAAAACTACATTACAAAATTGGAATCGATCTTAGGAGTAACCATCTCTTCAGTCGGCCTTGGACCTGACCGTGATGCAACGGTCGACCGCGTGTGAATCCTCAAAAGGGAGAAGCCTACCCGAGAGGACAGGGGCGCTTAGCTCAGCTGGAAGAGCGCTTGGTTTGCAACCAAGCGGCCGGGGGTTCAAATCCCCCAGCGTCCACCATAAAAATTCGTTATGCTGCAAGCATGTGATGTCAAAACGTCGATTTTTGGAAAATACAGTATTTTCCAATTAGAAAAAATTCTTAGAATCAATGTATCAGCAGTCTTAAAAGAATCATGCCTGTAAATTTCTCCATGACATCATCCTCTAGGCGCTATGTCATTTCGTCCGCAATTTTCATTCAATTGCTAATGGTTAGCGTAGTTGCTTCTCCTCTTGCTGATGGGATTAATCCACTCGGTGACTACGAGAAGATGAATTCTGATTTGATTGAAGAACTAGAAAATTCAGATGAATCAAAGGTTATTCCTGTTATTTTCCAACTCAATTCACCAGTTACTCACAGCGATGAATTGGAACTCGAAACATTAGGTTTCGATTTGATTGGACGTGCACCTCTTGTCGATGGAGGGTTGGTAGAGGGTACAATTGCCGATGTTAGGCACCTTTCAAATTGGGATAGAGTAGAGTATCTTGAATTGGACAAACCTCTAGATTTCTTTTATCTCCCTGCTGAATGGGGAGGAGAGATAACTACCGACCCAGGAATAATGATGCATGAAACAACCCATGTAGTCACAGCTACTGATTCTTGGAGTAGAGCAATCATTTCACCAACTGGAGAAGTAGAGTACGACATTGATCTATCATTTACTGAGTGGGATGGAGACGGTACTGCTATTGTAGATTTGGACACTGGAGTCGATGCTGGACACCCAGATTATGATTACTTAGAACCGTGGACCGGAGACAAAGCAATCTATTCCGCTAAATTCGATGGCATAGGATGGACAGAGACTAGGAATTCCGATACATCTTCAGGACACGGTACTCACGTAGGAGGAACAATCGCTGGAAATGGTGATGCATCAAGTGGCCGTAGAGCAGGCGTAGCAAAAGGTGGACAATTGGTTGCATTGGGAACAGGAGATGGAGCCTCAATTTTCGCAGCAGAACAAGGATTAGAATGGACTTATGCCCATTCAATTCCAGGCCAAAACCAACATCATATCCGTGTCGTATCAAATTCATGGGGAACTGATGGAGACTACAACCCGAATGGGGTGATTGCACAACTAACAGATAGACTCACGTTTGAGAATGGGGTTGCGGTAATCTTCGCTGCATCTAACTCGGGTGGCTCAGGTTCTGAATGTTCTGGGGACTTGAGAACCAACGTGTATGCTAATACACCGGCTGCGGTTTCTGTCGCAGCTCTTACTCATGATGGAACTGCAGTCACTTCATTCTCGTCTCGCGGATGTATGAATCAACAACATACTTGGCCAGATGTTGGCGCACCTGGCCGCGATATTTGGGCAACTGCTCCTAGGGGAACGGCTATCGATGCATCTACAAGAACTCAAGGCGACTTGTACTACATGTCAATTTCTGGAACTTCAATGGCAACTCCTCACGTTGGAGGAATCGCAGGGCTTGTCCTAAATGCAGCACCATCTCTTGGAGTTGCGGATTATCACAGAGACGACCATGACTTTGGAAGCAGCTTGGTCGGCGGTGATGATACAGCAGCATATGGGCAATATGAGAACTGGGATACTGAAAACTTCAGCCGTGTTCATGAGTTTGAATTGATTCTAGAACTTACAGCGAGATATGATGGCATGGCAAACTCCTGTGAAGCAGGAAACGATGAAGATGCATGTAATGACATTCCTGAGGAATGCTACACTAGTGCAACTGGACAATGTCATGACTGGAGAATAGGGCATGGACTTACTGACACAGACGCTGCAGTGGCATTGGCAAGAACACTTCAACTAATGCGTGACCAAGACGGAGACGGCATAGTTGACCATCCCGAATATGACGTATGGGACGCTTTCGAAATCTATCAAGAAATGATGGGAGTGGCAACAATTCCAGTTAATACTGACAGAGTAAAGCATTCTTGGAAAGGAGACTGGAATCATTTCAACAATGGAGCAAATGGCGCTGTATACTACACTGAAGATTCCCATTATGTTTGGATCCCCAATGGAACCGAGCGGCTTGAAGCTACATTCGCTGCCTCTGAATTCGAATTAGAGACTGCACAAGCAGGTCAACTTCAACTTGCAATAGATTTGGGAGAAGATGGAAGTAATGATGCACAAGGTGCGGGAATTCGTGTCGCAGATACTTGGTATTACGATTTAGATGTCGATAGTTCTGCATGGGGCAAGTGGGCTCATTTCGATGTATCAGGTCAAGCAATAACATTGTTTGGAGTCATTGAAGACCCTGAATTCTTTGAATCGAGAATCCCATACACGGTGGATGTAATGCTAACATTAGACCTCAGTCAACCAATCGACATTGCTTTCGAGCAACGTCCTGATTTCTATACTGACTTAGACCCAGCTCCACCGTCGGATGTCTATGATTCTGACAATGATGGTAAACTCACTTTCACCCGATTGGTTTACGACCAACATGCAATTGTTGGGTTGATTAAGCCTAAGGAAATCAGTAGTGATTCTTCAACTGAAGGATTCTTTGCTGACCTTGGAGAGATGTTCTCTAAATATCCATTAGCCATGTCTTTCATGATGCTAATGCTTGTAGCGGCAATTATAGGAGTTGTAAATTCGATGAGGAACAACAACAATCGTGTTATTCTTACTAACGATGACTCGGAAAGTGAAATCCTGGAAGCAGAAATAGTGTGATAATAGGGCTAGGATTTAGATAATTCAATCAATGTCCGCTATCTCAGAACCAATTGGTGAGCAGGCAATGAAGTACTTCAGACCTGCTGAAATCGTGGTTGTTTTCCTCGTAATATTCTCCACCGCCTCTCTTGAGTTCAAAGATGAAACAGAAGACTTTGAACTCCTTCAAGTAAACTCCATTGATGGAACACTCGACTTGAAAACTAGGACCTCAATGGATTCCCTTGGACTTAGTGAGTTCAAACCAGGCGCACTGGTTGAAATCAACCTTAATGTCACATCTATTACCACAACTGAATGCCAAATTTGCATTACAAACCCATTAGGAGTTTTACTACAGGGAGATGTAAATGTGTCTGGCCTAAGGCCAATTGATTCAGGAGGACAAGTCAGAGTGGAAGGGAAAATCAATGTGACGCACTTGCAAGAGTTTTCTGATGATGAACTAATTTTACGCGAATGGCTGATTATAGATTGGGATCTTGATGAGTTTTCAACACAATGGGATATTTTCATCGAACATGACCCTCCTAAGTGGGCTCCTAGTAATCGTTATGATGCATCATTAGTCGATTCAGATGATTCAACAAAGAGTCGAGTAGGCCCGGTAATTTACGTTGAAGAATTGCTCGAAAATTCGCTCAACATTCATGGTTGTATGCCGAATAGTCTGAATTGTGACGGAATTAATCGTGAAGAAATGAATTTGACAACTACTCTCTCATTAGCGCAAGAGCCAATTGTAGTAACATTTCAAAACAATTGGAATGAATATAATGCATCCGATATTAACCAAACTGGAACAGACCATATTGGCGACATAAGAAATCTGTTTGAAATTGAAGAAACTACTAATCAACATCTAGCATACTGTCTTGAAGGCTTGGAAGGTGTTGAAGCAGTTCAATCATGGACGGTGTCCGGTGAAATGTCTTCCAGTATAGCGCCGATGGGTTTGTGGCTTTCCTCAATTGGTTTACCCAGCTCATCATTTTCACCTACTAATGGAATTTGGACTGAAATCGATTTCTTGGATCATGGCTGTGGTGCATTTACAAATGAAGGTAAACTGCTTTTGGGTGTTTCAAAATCATAATTGAATATATTTCCTACCCCCCCAACAAGTAAGTAGTAGTTTTCCATGCCGTAGGCATGGCTCGCAGCGCAATTGCAGTAACGATTCTATTTTTATGTATGATTGTACAACCTGTAGTAGGAAATATCTCAGCACCAAATGACAGTGAAGTAGTGGGTAATTCTGTCTCTACATTGAGCATTGATGGTTTCGTAACCACTAAATTTGCAAGTGTTGGTTCTGAAGTAGACATCCAAGCATACACAATGGGTCACTCAACTAACACATTCGTTAGTGCTGATATCGTAAAATACGACATAGACCCCCTAGATTCTGTAATCAGTACTGCTTTCCCAGGGGAAGGACAATTCGTTGATAGAGTCGTACTTGTTTCAACAGGTGTTCACGAAGATGATTCCAATATTATGACTTGGCAAGGATCCTACACAATACCAGTTTCGGCTATGGGTGGAACATATGGTGCTCGAATCTTCGCAGAAGATGGTACAAAGTATGCCCTAGATGATCCAACTCAGTTGAGGGAAGTATTCCGTGGAGAATTTGAGAAAGTACTGCAAGCGGTTGATACCGCTTGGGATTCGGCTAATCCACTCTCTCTAATCGCTGATGAGTTCTTTGAACTAGAATCAAAGGGCACTTCCAATGGAGGATGGTCTAATTTCGTTGCTGTGGCTACTGAGGGTAGTGGCGCAGGAGGCAGCCAACAGTTGTGGAACAGCATGCTAAATGCTGGACACACACAATACAACATGTCTGCTGGAGCAAACTTCCTTGAAGCATTAATGGTAATGCTAGATTCAGATGATGCTGAGGCAGGAATTCTGTTTATGACTGGATTAATGATGTATCTACATGACATCCCTATACCACGATCAATGTATCAATTTGAGGATTTAGCAGAATATATCCAATCATACGACCCAATTGAAAACTTTACTCGTTTCGAAGGTACCGACCAGTTTGAAGCAGCTTACAATGGCATGATAGGAAGTAACCAATGGACTGCAATGGAAGAAGCAATCGACAATCTTGCGAACAACGTCAAACCATTCGAGTCTGCACAGACAATAATGCACAACATTGCATTACTAGCGGTTTCCGACCACCCTCAAGCAATAATCGATGGTCTAACGGCTTTTGCAGAACCTCTATTCGAAGGTGACTTTGACAATATGACGCCTTTCCAACAATTTGTTCTAAGGTTTGCTGAGATGGCAGGAGAGATCTCTGAAACCGACATCCAAGACCTTGATGGAGACGACATCCCAGATGTCATTAGATTCCAATACGAAAACCTACTTGATACCCAAGAAGGACAAGCATGGACTTTGAAGATGCAAACTGACGCACCGTGGGTAAATGATGCATTTGATGACTTCAATACTCTACCTGAAGATATCCTTGAGATTGTAATCGATTCTACAGAAAACCCAGTATGGGAGCAAACTGGAGAAGTATTGGGAGAATTTGGTTCTTGGATGAATAATGCTACAAGGTCAAGCATGGAATCTGAGTGGCCTAACTATGATGAAGAGGGCGAAGAGGATCAAGATGGTGGAAATGATGATTCAGGCCCAGAACCTGTTATCTTCGATGAACTACATCCAATGCAAACAATGGACCATGATTCTCACTTGTTAGAAGTAGGAATTTCTCTAAGGTTTGATACTGACGCATATTGTGATGGCGAGGAACAACGCTCTGATGAAGAATGGAGAAATGAAGTAATCAGCATATCCATGACTAATGACAGAGGGTACCAAGTTTCTACTGAACTAGTCAAGAGAAATCAATGGGGAGATGAATACTTAGGATTGTTAATTGCTCCAGAAATGGAGTCTACAACTTGGACTCTATCGCAACCGCTTGAAGATTATGATAGCTGCGAGATATCTTATGCTAGAATCGAGGTCGATTCCCAAAGGCCATCTATGCTTGAATCGATGGCAATCGAAAATAATGATGAAATATTCATGGTCTCCGCTCTAGGAGTTTTAGTCGAGCAGGACGAAATTTCACAATTTGGAGATTCTGTCACAGTTACTTCACAAACCTATGACTCAGCGGGAGTATATACTGAAGCTGAAGCAGACATCGCAATACTTCGTATCTCTCCGCAACTAGGTCAATCTGCTGTAGAATCCCTGTCTCCACAAGGCGACCATGACTTCACTGTAAATTATCCAAATACACTGGAAGGAATGTACACTGGACAAGACCTAGACGGAGATATGACCATTGAAATTATGCCGATGGGAGAATATAATGACTATAGTCGTGACAGAGATCATCCACAATCCTATGAATTCGAAGCAATTGAGTTGACATCTAATGGTATAAGTTGGGATGCTAGTAATTATCTTCCAAACGAAAGAGGGGTTGTTGATTTAGTAATTTCAGGAACTACAACTGAAGGAATTGAATTCACTGAAATGAGACAGATGCCTCTTCCTGGAAGTCTAGGCTGTACTGTTTCTGAAGGAAGCGCTAATGGTAATAATGTGAATGTTGGATACAACTATCGCACCTTTGAAGCAGATGAAGGAGAACGATTTTACAAACCAGGTTTAGATGGTGTAACAGTATCTTGGGGCGATGGTCAAGAAACTGAATATAATGTAAATGAATGGGAAGAAGACCCTAGTGGTTGGGAAGGTCATGATTATGCTAGCTCTGGAGAGTATTACATTAGTGTTGAATACGAAGATGAAAATGGTATGACACATACTGACAACCTAAGGTATGATACCGACATGGGATTCTGGCAGGAAGACTCTGAGTCGGATGAAGGCGGATATTGGACTGACTGGATGGGTGATACGGATTGCTGGCTAGAAAGTGAAGAATCCAGCACACCATCTCCTGAAATAATTGATAATTTCATTACAGGAGGACCAGCGGAAGTGATTACTGAACAGGTAATGGATGTCGATGAAAATGGACTCGCAAGCCTAACATTCAGTCCAAACCACCCAGGAATGTACATCACAATCGTTCAATCAAAGGCAGTAATGGATGATGGAGAAACTAAGACTGGAATCGGTCTAAACTTTGTTTATGTAACTCGAGGTACCTTAGAAATTACAGGCCTAAATCAAGTTACTACCTTTGCTGGGCTCCCAGTTTATACTAGGGAATCAACTTCTGAATTACAAGCCTTAACAGTCACAACATCAGGCATTTCTAGCGATGAGTACAATGTCACATTAGGAATTGCTCCTTTAAAAATCGACGTTGCGTTCCCTGACTTTGATTGGGATTCGATTAACGATGCTGACACGCATGAGTTAGAATTCCAACAAGGAGATACATCGAGAACTCAAGAGGTTAGATTCGATGCTCCAATTTCATTCATTGGTGCTGCAGTTACTGCACCTGATGGAGGAATAGAGTTGGAAGCCGCTCACTTTGGAATTGTTCTAAACAATCCTGCTCAGTTGGACATGCTGGGCTCATTAGGGCCTGGTCAAACCACCAACGTAGCTCTAAACGAAGAGTTTGGTGAAGCGACTAGGATTTTGTCAGTTGCTGTTCCACAAGAAGGGTTTGACCCTGCAACGATTGATTTTGCATCTTTTACCTCTTTCATCTATGATGAAGGCGTCAGACCAGATGTAGGATGGGTTGCTGAGGATGAAAAATCAGTCGAAATCTGTGAAAGAATGCAAACTGAACCGGTATATGATTCGAGTAACTATAACTTAAGAATCAGATTAGAACACAGATACGACAATAGATTCAAGATTGCTGAAGACCTGATAGATCCTTCAAATTCAATTCTAATGGACAATGATGGAAACGAAGTCCAGCCTGTTCCCCAAATGAATGATGACGGGGAATCTGTCGATTGGCGACAGGAATGGGAAGGTTCTACTGAAATGGTAGCGCACTTCAATCTGGATTCTGATAACGAATACACATTACATACCGGAACAGAGGTCGACTCCGAATTCGAGGTTATGCCATATGATTCGAGGGATGAAGAAAATTGCGGTTCTGATGATGAACTGACTGAAGAAGAAACATTCGATATGTTCGATGATTTGTTTGGAAATGTCAAGTCCATAGCATGGGGAATCGGTTCCAGTGCTGACCTTTCATTACCTGATTTGGCATCACCGATTAGTAACTATACCGTACTAGGTCTTGTTCAGCAAGGCACTGGAGATTCTGCAACAATCACCGCTGCAATCGGTTCACAAGTTGCTGAGCCAAACCCTGAACCTCTGGTAATGAAAGATCTAGTGATTGAATACCTGCCAGAAAACCCTTCAGCAGGAGATACTATGCTGATTACCTTAACAGAAGAAGAAACGGGATTGCCTGTAGAAATGCTATCTGTTGTAATCATAGAAGATGATTTCACAATAGGAAGCGCCCTGACCGATTACAATGGCCAAACTGCATTTGTTCTACAAGAAGGTACATTCCTAATCAGAGCATCTGGAGGAATGTACAATGCTATTGAATTCACAATTACTGTGACTCAAGACGGCAGCCAAGAAGAAGAAACCACCGATAGTGACGGTGATGGAATCCCTGATAGTTTAGATTACGATGATGACAACGATGGAGTTGAAGACATCTATGATTTGTGCCCTAAGACCGCTCCAGGAGTTACTGTTGATAATGACGGTTGCCCAGTAGATGGAATTATTCCGGGTTGTACCGACTCAAGTGCGGCAAATTATGACCAAGATGCTACTGAAGATGATGGAAGTTGCGTATACTCAAATCCAGATGACATCCTAGGTTGTACTGATTCTACCGCTATGAACTACAATCAAGATGCCACTATAGATGATGGAAGTTGCGAATTCCCAGGTGTTGATGATATCCCAGGTTGTACTGATTCTACAGCTGGTAACTTCGATGCCAGTGCCACCTATGATGACGGTAGTTGTGATTTGGCAGATGCAGATAATAGCGACTCTACTTCAGATTCATCTGAAAATAAGATTCTAGGGATGAGCCCGATTACATTAGGTGCCTTATCCATCGGTTTGATTTTGGCAATTGTCGCTGCGACAATGTATATCCGTAGAGGAAGAGATGGAAGCGAGGGTGATTGGTATGAAGAAGAGAATACAATGTTCGATGAACCATACAAAGAGGTGCCACCTGTATCTACTGGACCTGTTTCAAGAGCTCCTACAAGCCCTCCACCAAACCATCAAGGATACATGCAAGATGGATACGAAGTCTCAGAGTATCCGGAAGGTAGTGGCAAATGGTGGTGGAAGGACGCTCAAACTGGTTCTTGGAATGAGTGGAAATAGATATTGAACATAAATTCCAACCCAACAAAAGTCTTGCTTTGAAGAGGAGAATTTATGCAAATAGAGAAAATCAGGTTCGCCATCATGGCATCCTTAGCCTCTTGTGCTTTGATTGCCATTGCAATGCCAGTAGAATTAGTTTTGAACACTGACTCAATATTCATTGATCCTGCCAAAGAGAGAATCAGAGAAGAAGGCCTAGCAGATAATTATCAAGGACAACTTATTCTAAAAATTAGTCATGATAATGATGATGTGTCTGTAACTAGTAATTTCTCTTTAGTCAAAGAACTGATTCAACTAGAAGCCGAACTTCTCGACGGCACTAATCCTGACACCTCTTGGGAGTATAGTAGCACCGTTATTGTCAAACTAGAAACTCCTTTTGCTGCATGGGAAGAGGCTTTCAATTCAAGGAATAAGAGTTTTGAAAATTCTACAAAATGGTCAGAGGTTTTAGATTCAAATAATACCGGTGGATGGTGTGGCAATCAATCTACAGCAGAAGAAAATAGTGCATTTCAAACCACAATGCTCCTTTTGCCAAAAGATTCCAATTATGGAATTGCTTGCCCTTCATTCCCAGGAGCTGATGAAAGATTACCTCCTGATGCAAACGAAATCTTGTGGATGGTTTGGCTTGATTCTTCAGACCCAGATGATCGTACAACAAACTGGAATACTCTGGACCTTTGGGCTTCAAAGGTTAGTGAGAATACAGAATTTCAAGTCGATGCTGTTGGAGTGAATATGCTATTCCAAAAATCAAAAGGTATTGCTGAAAATGACCTCAACTCTGTTCTGATACCTTCTTTGTTCATCCTAATTGTGGTCATGTACCTCATTATTCGCGACATCAAAGTCTGTGCTGTAACTCTAAGTAGCGTAGGATTAATTATTGCAGCAGAAATTGGAATTATGTCAATTGCGAATATCCCGCTATCAATCATTGATGCGATTGCGTTTCCAATTATTCTTGCCGTTGCTGTTGATGGGGCTTTTTGGTACTGCAAATCTTCTCGAAGCCGCGAGGAAGTTCGTTCGGTTTTACTGTTAGCGATGGTAACAACATTAGCCGCAGTATCACTTTCCCTATTCTCTCCAATCAAGGCACAGAGTTCATTAGCATTGATTATGATAATTGGAGTATTCTTAGATTGGCTTGTTACCAGATTCGTTCTTGAAGAGTTCTACATGAGTCGAAGAAATAATTCTGAGATTAAACCATTGGAAATACCTACTGAAAGCAATGCTAAAATGAAATGGGGGTGGCCTTTATCTCTTACATTCTTAGCAGTAATTACTTTGATTTCTCCAACAGGTGTTGAAGTCCTAGATATTCACCAATTTCTTGCAGAAGACGACCCTGCATTAGAAGAATTTGAGGATTTGCAAGAACAATACTTAATCGCTTCCAGTGCTATTTCTTGGATAATTATTGATGTTGAAGGCGATTCTCATGACGATTACGTAAAAGTTGTAAACATCCAAAAACAACTCGGACAACACCCCAGTATTATTTCATTTGAAACCGGTTTGTATGAAACTCCTCTAGTGATGGGTATACAATTTGGTTTTGAAAATCAACAAAATGCCACAATTGATTCTGTTTCGCTTAGTGATGCCAAGACCCCTGTTATGGATGACCATAGATTACAAAGAAATGGAAAAACCACTGGATACATTATTGCTGTATTCATCGATGGTAGTAATGCTAATGCTGCCCTGAGATTACAAGATGATGTTTCAGATTTGATAGAAAGATATGATGCTGAATATACAATTGGGGGTGAACTGGTTACAGGTGCATCTTTAGCAGAAGATTTTGACAATACTAGAGTGTTTCAAATTTTAGCTGCAGGAATATGTGTATTCCTAATTGCAACGTTTGTCTCAAAATCGCCGGTTAGAGCGATGAGAATCGCGATAGGAACCGTTGCTATCGGCTCAGCAGTAGATGGTTTCGCCAGTCTAATTGGTGAACGCGGAGTAAGCACTGCTCCAGCGGTTTTACTGGGCATGGGCTTTGCTGCTGACTATTTATCTCATGCTAGTGCTGGACATAATGAAACTAGAAATGATAATTTCGCAAGATGGGGAGCAGCAATAACATCGATCTCGGTATTCATGCTACTTACTCTAGCAGAGTTCCCTCCTGCTAAACAAACCGGACAATTATTAGCAATCAGCATAATGTTGTCCGTAATCTTGGCTACCTGTTTAGCAAAATTAGATTTAGAGCAAAAACAACTTGACTGTGAAGAATAAGTATGTCAAAGCAATATATTCGCAACCTGGGTTAAGAAAGATTTTGTAATGTCTATCTATTAAATTTTGAATAAGGGATGAAGATGGTTACAGTAACCGAAGTAGAAAGTGCGCAGAAAGCATGGGGTGAAGGCATCGTTGCGATTGCTCATGCACATAGCACTGGTGGAGATTATGTCTCAATCGCTCGCAATCATGTTGATAGTTTGTATGCGTATGGACTTACTGAAGTTCTTTTCAAACCAACAATGGCTGCTGTTGAACAGTTTCGACCAAACTTTGAGAGTGCCTTATCATATTTTGTAGCTTCAAATAATGAGTGCCCAGAAGACAAAGGGTTCGCAATCAAGGGCTGGACTAAAGTTAGATTTGAGAATGCAGACATCATCCTAAATGATGCAACGGCACTGGCGATGGGAAACTATTTTTTCACATCACCAGAAGGAGATGAACTCAAGGTAGAGTACACATTCGGATACATGGTTGATGTTTCAGGTAATCTTCGAATCCAATTACATCATTCATCAATGCCTGCTATTGGCGATTGAAGATTTTATTCAATCTTGATGAGATGTTAATTCAATAATGATTTTATTTTCAATCAAACTATATGCCTCTGCTATTTCGAGTGAAATATGTCGATTATATCCGCATACAACGAGGCTTGGGAAAAGGGAGACGTAGCAGCTCTTGCAGAAATTATTCACGATGATTGTGTATTCAATCCACATGTGGGTGGAATTACAATGAGCAAGTCCGACATTCTAGGATTTGCTGGAGGAGATGGTGCTCCACGATCTGAGAATGAAAGAATTCTGTTTGAAAACGATGAAGTTGGTGTAGCGCATTCTATCGTTCACTTTGCTAACGGATCAACCTCAGAGGCTGTCATGTCATTCATGAAATTCAAGGACGGCAAAATCATTCTAATGGAAACCGGTGCAACACCACTTTCTGATGACTACAAACTAGTCGGCCAAGAATGAGACTTGACCTAAGTCTCCTTAATTGCCAACACCAATAATCTAATTGGTGGGGAAAATGTATTGCTCTAGTATTGCCATCTAAGGCTTGATTGAATCACTAACATTCAAGAGTCTTCAGAATTAGGCTACAACATGGTAGATATGCCATCGGTTGGGAAACGCGTCAAGTTAGTGGCCGATGGACCAGCAGGAAGTACATCTCATGAAGGAGTTGTATTACCCGGAGCAGCACAAGACCATATTACAATCAAATTAGCAAATGGATACAATGTAAGTTATCCATTCGACATGGTCAAAACTATCGAAGAAATTGGAGATACATCTTCTTCCGAATCTTCTATGTTAACAGTAAAGCAAGACCAGCAACTACCTAAAGTTACGATTATCCATACAGGTGGAACTATTGCATCAAAAGTAGACTATGCCACCGGTGCGGTTATCGCTCGGTTCGAGCCCGAAGAACTTCTAGCAAGCGTTCCTGAAATTCTGGAAATCGCAAATATCGATGCCAAAAAAATAGGTAACATGTGGTCTGATGACATTAGACCAGTACATTGGAACATGATGATTGATGCTTGTCAAGAGGCTTTTGATTCAGGTTCGGTCGGAGTTGTGATTACCCACGGAACTGATACCCTACACATCAGCGCTTCCGCACTGTCATACGCTTTTGCAGGAAATGGAGGGAAACCTGCGGGACGAATTGTCTTTACTGGCTCTCAGCGTTCTTCTGACAGAGCCTCCTCAGATGCGACAGAGAACTTACTCTCCGCTGTTTATTGGGCTGCAAATGGGGCAGAAGTTTCCGGAGATGGCGACGCTGCAGTAACGGTAATGCACGCTGGGTCTGGTGACGGAGTTTGTGCCGTAAGCCCCGGAGTAGGTGTTCGGAAAATGCACTCTACTCGCAGAGATGCTTTCCAAATGGTAAACGGTGAAACAATCAGTGAAATTACAATAACTCGAGAAGGTCTGTCTCATACACCCGTTTCTATTTCACATAACAGAGAAATTACAATTCCTACCAAGTATGATACGGGCATCAAGATCGCTCAATTCATAGCAGGACCGCACCTGCATTCGGATCTTCTAGAAGCCGCTCAGAAAGCAAATTACTCAGCGATTATAATCCATGGAACAGGATTAGGACACCTACCGATTGAGAATTCTAATGGGGATGCTCCAGAAAATGAGGAACTAGCTAACACTATTCAACATTCCACTATACCCGTCATTGTTGCAAACCAGTGCATCAATGGACCTGTTGATTTGAATGTATATTCCAAGGGTAGAAATCAACAAGAAATAGGAGTTTTGGGACATGGCTCAACTGCATCGCCTGAAGCATTGCTAGCCAAGGTTCACTGGGCATTATCAAATGGCAAGGACCTGAGCATATTGTCTGAAAACCTATGTGGGGAGAATCAACCCTCGCTGAGAACCTAACCGTTTCAATCAATAACCGCAAAGGAGTGGACAAAGATATGTCAAGAGATTCAACCGACGCTCTTGAGGACCTGAAATACCGTCGTGAAAAAGCCCACATGGGTGGAGGAATTAAGCGACAAGAGAGCATTCGTGTATCCGGAAGAGGAACTGCTAGGGACAGAATTCGTAACCTCTTAGACGAAGATTCATTTGTAGAGATTGATACTTTTCTTACTCACAGAACTACCGACCATGGAATGTTCATGCACGAAACGCTTGGAGACGGGGTAGTTTGTGGCCACGGGATGATTGACGGAAGGAGAATCTATTGTTTCGCTCAAGATTTCTCAGTTCATGGAGGCTCAATGGGTGAAATGCACGCTAAGAAAATCTCCAAGGTTGTCGAGATGGCAGAGCGTTCAAAGGTGCCTATCGTTGGAATATGGGATGGTGGAGGACAAAGAGCGCAAGACGGTGTGGCATCATTAGGAGGAACTGGAGAACTGCTGGACAGGTTGGTTCAGTGCTCAGGACGTATTCCGATGATTTCTCTGGTCTTGGGACCAGTTGTTGGAGTTTCAGCATTGGGTGCTAGCCTAGCAGACTTCACAATTCTTGGCAATGATCACGGCCAACTGTTTATGTCTTCACCTCTAGAAACACCAGAATGCATCAACGGAGAAGTTGACGCAGCAGGATTAGGTGGAGCTACACTTCATGCTAGCCGTTCAGGTATCGCTTGTTTGATTGCAGATGATGAAGAAGAGGCCTGTGCTCTAGCAGCCGATATTCTTGGGTTCTTGCCGGACAACAATATGTCTAGTCCGCCAATTGAACTAACTGCTGATGACCCGACTCGCCTTAACCCAGACCTTACATCTCTAGTTCCAGATAACCCGAACAGACCTTACGATATGGTGAAGATAATCGAAGAGATTGTTGATGATGGCATATTCATGGAATTGTTCAACTCATATGCCGAGAACATCATCATTGGATTCGCAAGATTGGATGGGAAAACGATTGGTGTTGTTGCTAACCAACCAAAGGTGTTGGCGGGATGTCTAGATATCGATGCATCGATTAAGGCTGCAAGATTTATCAGAACCTGTGATGCATTCAACATACCATTGGTTACTTTCGAAGATGTACCTGGATTCTTACCTGGTGTTGTACAAGAATGGGGTGGTATTATTCGGCATGGAGCAAAGTTGCTATTCGCTTATGCTGAAGCGACTGTTCCAAAAATGACTTTGGTAACAAGAAAGGCATACGGTGGAGCATATCTTGCAATGAGTTGTAAGCACCTTCAATCTGATTATAACATCGCATGGCCAACAGCAGAATTAGCAGTAATGGGCGCTGAAGGTGCTGTAAATATCATTCATAGAAGAGAGATTGCTGCTGCCGCAGATGACAAGAAAGAGGAAACTAGGCTGCAGTTGGTTGAAGAATACAAAACAAAATTTGGCGACCCATATGTTGCAGCACGTAACGGATGGTTGGACGATGTTATCGAACCTGAAGAAAGCAGAATGCGCCTAATCCGTGCCCTCAGAATTCTGTCATCGAAGAGAGAATGGTCCCCTCCTAAGAAGCATGGTAATATTCCATTGTGATCAATCCTTTCTGGATAGTAACATGTAACCAATGAGTAGTAGAACTACTAGGCCAAGTCCAATCGGTAAAACCCACTCGCCTATCTCAACTTCGGATTCAGCATCATCTTGAGAATTGGAATTTGTGACAACTTCAAACTCTTGCGATGCATTATTTGACCAGACCTGAGCAGCACTATCCCAAACTTTAGCATCTACTGTATGTACCCCTACCGATGGAGTTACAGCTGTGGTCAGACAGGTAAGAAGTATTGTCCCGGTACACTCGGTTCCGAGTTCAATCGATTGATTATTCATATTCACAGAATACACTAAACCAATATTTCCATCTCTATCAGAAATTGTCCACAATACTGAGACTGTGTTTCCATCAACATCAATAGTTGAGATTCCAACAGTCGGTAAATCGGGAACAGAATTAATCTTGACATTTAGAGTAGAAGAACTCGAATTTAATCCATCGCTGACATTGATTGTGTAACTGGCTACTCCGAATAAATCAGGATTCCCTGCCAGAATTAATTCGTTCCCTGAAAGTGAATAACCTATGATTTCAGATTGACCGCTAATCGTGTAAACTAGAATATCATCATCTACATTTACAGTGTAATTGTCTAAATTGACCGTCAGAACTCCATCCTCATCCATTTCAATCGAGATTGTATCT
>CACEWA010000016.1 GCA_902563095.1 uncultured Candidatus Poseidoniales archaeon
AAGACTCCCCACCAGCCGTTTTCACTCAGGAATCATTCCTCCTCAGAAGCTTGCTTTGGTGCGACATAGCCGCCACGCTTTCTACGCTCTCTGGCTGCCTCATCTACAACTTTTGTGTCACCCGAAACATCCCATTCTCTTGAGCCAAACATGTTAGATAAGCGGAAGAAACCGATTGTTGCTGCGATGTGTGCAATGTGAGCAGTAGTACAGAATTGACAAATTTTACCAATTTCATACTCAGCATACATTAGGTAAAGGATGATTCCGATTCCTAGTATTCCGAAGTTAGTTCCGATTTTTAGATGTGTCAAAACCCATGACGCAGTAGGCTCCTTTGCCATTGTGATGATCAGCCACATAAACAAAGCAAATGCCAGCATACCTAGTAGACCCCAGGGCAATCCAATAAATGGCACTGTATTCCAATCATTGTTACCAATAACACTAGCACAATCGCAAACCGTACCTGCAGAACAGAATGACCCTCCACCCATCTCCTGAGATTTGTTATGCATCCACAAAGTGTGTGCTGAAACCGTGAAACCACTGAAGCTGATTAATAAAAATCCGGCAAATGTTCGTCCTAACTTAGTTCCTAAAGAGGCCCACTTTTTGCGTAGCGCTGGTAATGCTAAACTTTCACCTAATGGAGTTAGCATGGCTAATCCTAGCGCAAAAATAGCTAGATGTGGCAAAAGATTCGGGTCAAAACATTCTAGTCCAGCTACCATCATGCATCACCTTTAGGGATTTTATCTTCCATTGCATCCCAAATCGTATAGCCTCCATCAGCATCTAAATTGACGTACTCAATTATGCCGTTGGGACCAATTAGGAAGTAGGTAGGGGTTCCAAAGTTACCCCACGCATCTTGGTGCGAATTGTCTTGCATGTCCATGTAAGCGAAATTATGACCATTGTCATTTCTGAAACTCTCAATCACAGTCCGACCATATGACTTGCCTTGTGTGTCTTCATCCCATAATGAAATCGACACTGCAAGGAACTCAACTGAGACATTATCCGGAGTACTGCGAGGAGGGTTGTCACCTAGCCATTGCCCTTGCCACGTAGGTATATCTTCAGCGGCTTGTTGTTGGCAGTATCCACAATTTGTATCCATGAATTCAATCATGAACCAAGTTCCGCCATCGCCTTCAGCCCACATAGGATCTATGTGGTCTTCCAAATTGAAATCAGTCCAAGTACTTCCATCATATATCTGACCCTCAAGTTCTGGAACTCTATCACCTACGCCAATTCCAGTGTAAATGGGATTGGTAGTAAATGCGATGTATGTAAATGCAGCAATCAAAACGACGGACACCAACATCAATCCATCTGAACGTGCTCCTGCTTCATTAGAAATGTTTCTTCGAATCATAATTTCACCCCATAATCTCCTTGATTAGGACTCTCGTGGTGTGCGCCACTGCTTCTTCGCTATCATAGTTGACCTTGAATCCGAGGTCTTTGAGTCGATTTATCGAAAGCATTGCCTTTGGGATATCACCTGCCCAACCTCGATCTCCGCCAGTGTATTCGATGCTCGCACCATCACACCCTGTTTCTTTGACTACAATTGCAGCAATGTTTCTAACGCTACATGTGTCATTCGAACCCAAATTGTACAAATTGATTCTATCACTAGTATTCTCGATTACATGCAATATTCCATCAACACAATCTCCGACTTCCATGTATGACTTCTCTTGAAGGCCGTTCCCTAATACTTCTAGCCGACTTGGGTCTGCTTTCAATTTGTGAATGAAATCAAAGATGACGCCGTGGGTACCTCTCTCGCCGATAATATTGGCAAATCGGAAAATCCATGCTTGTAGATTGAAAGTCCCGACCCAAGAACCAATCAGGCCCTCTCCTGCTTGCTTTGATGCACCATACAATGAGATTGGTAGGCAAGGACCGTGGTTTTCAGGCGTAGGCATTGGAGCATTTTCTCCATAAACAACCGAAGATGAGGCGAATGCTATCTTTTCGACATTTGCTAATCGCATTGATTCTAAAACATTGTAAGTTGCTATAGTCCCTTCTTTTAGGTCGGTATCAGTAATTCTAGTACCAAGCCGAATATCGGGATTGGCAGCTAGATGGTAGACCATTTCAATGCCGTTGAAAATGGGTTTTATTGACTCCAAGTCCTTTAGGTCAACATTATGGAAAACAACGGCACCAGAATCAATATGCCCTTGAATAAATTCTAACACACCTGATGACAAGTTATCCACAACAACAACTTCGTCGCCTCGTGAAACTAATCGGTCTACAAGATGTGAGCCAATGAAGCCTGCGCCCCCGGTTACCAGTGCTCGCATGGACGGGCGTCCACATTCACTCGTTTTAATTCTCAGTATCAACGACTAGATTTACTTTCAGCGAACCTCTGTAAGAAATTTACATGGTGTTTTGACCAAACAGTGAAGATTGTTGCGATAGGAACGACGCAGCAAAAACCAAGAAGTTCCAGGAGTTGAAAAAAATGCCAAAAGCAGAAAAAAACACAGAGCCAGAAAATGAACAGAACGCAAACAGCACCCTTGTTGGATTTGTAAGAAAATCCAATGCAGGCAGGGCTGTTAAACTATCGATTAACACAAGTTCTTTCCAAGACTGTGCAACATATGTAACCAGTGATGGACAAACATATGTGCAATTAATTGTCAGTCTGAATGCACTTGCAGGAATAATTGACGGCTCTCGAGCAGTCACATCGATCAATTACCTAAACGATTGATTTGAAATTAGCCGGTCCGCCCTTTTCGGAGGGCGGGCTGTCACCAAATAACACACATTAGAGCGTTTTTGGAGCCGAATCACATATATTGGACCCAGAAGCGCGTAAATTCATGGAGGAGGCTACTGGCGAGTCATTACGAATCGTTGCAGGTCTTCCTATGTACAATGAAGAAGAAACCATTGGTACAGTTATTACAAATGTTAGCGAACATGTAAATCAAGTGATTTGTGTAGATGATGGTTCATCCGATTCCAGCGCTAGAATCGCTGAATCTTGTGGAGCTATAGTTCACAGGCACAGGGTAAACCGCGGCTATGGTGGAGCCCTGAAATCACTATTCGCTAAAGCTAGAGAATTAGATGCTGACTGCTTAATTATCCTAGACAGTGATGGCCAGCATGAAGCTAATGACATTCCTAAAATGCTTGAGCCGATTCTAAACGGTGAAGCCGACTTCGTTATTGGAAGCAGATTCGTTGAAGGAGGAGGTAGTGAAGATATGCCTGCATACCGGAGGCTGGGGATTAAAGTCATCACAGCTGCTTCGAATCTTTCGAGTGATCTCGGAATTCAAGATACTCAATCCGGATTCAGAGCATTTTCCAAATTGGCAATCGAGAGACTTAGATTTGATTCAGAAGGAATGGAGTTGTCGCTAGAAATGCTAGAAGACGCTCATGAAAAGGACTTGAAAATAAAAGAAGTCCCTACATTAATTCGCTATGATGTTCCAAAGGGTAGCAATTTCACAGCACTGTCACACGGGTTCACAGTACTTGCTTGGGCAATGTTATCTCTATCTCAGAAAAAACCTCTATTGGTGTTAGGACTACCTGGTTTTGGACTATTTGCTGCAGGAGCAGCTATGGGGCTAAATGCAGTTAATGGAATCTCTAATTCTGTTGATTCTTTAGTCGGACCCGGTCTTACTGCTGTATGGATTGGAGTTTTAGGGCTAGCAATGATGGCTACAGGTTTGGTTTTACAATCAGCCAGAAATTTCTTGCGCCACTTACTGATTAAGGAATTCGGTTTGGCCTAATTCGTAATCTTGGCAGCATAGCCTTCATGGGTTGTATGCGCACCCCATCACACATGCGAGAGGCAAAGGAGAGAATTGCTGAGTTCTCCCAACTCGCTCGTGAGAAAGCTGAAGCAGGTCTAGATGCAGCATATTCTCAAGTCTTATCGCAACCAAAAACCACGTTCATTTTACTAGCAATAGTATCTTTGTGGCTAGGAAATATTGGTACAAATTTCCAAGACCAAATTGTCGATGATGTCGAAATTTTCCTTCCTGAAGGAGCAGAATCAACTGACCTGTTACTCGAAGTTAGGGAAGAATGGGCAACAGATGTAGCTTTCATATACATCAAAACACCAAATGCCGAGGACCCTGACATCTTTGGAAAAGAGTACAATATCACCAGTGCATCTGTATTACATGAAATATCTTGGATTGAAGGTGACCAGGAGAAAAGGGCACCCGGAATAAAGCAGAATGGTTTGGATTGGGACAAAGAAGACCACGGTAAGAATGACGGAGTTCTGTGGATAATTTCTATTGCTCAAATTATCAAAGAAATCAACTCTAGTGATGGTAGATTCAATCGAGCCATGTGTGAAAATCCAGGTGAAAGATTAACTGCACAATTAGTGGATTGCGGTCCTGCTGGCCAACTCCCAGGTGTTAGTGGCGGATTATATGCAATACCAGATCAACAACAGAGAATTGATGAAATCGTGAATCAATCTAATGGCTCCTTAGATGCATTAGCAAAGGATACTAACGGTGATGGAATATGGGATACAACTGCTGTCCTAGTTGGAATGATTTCCTCAAATCAAATCAATGAAACTGGTGTTTGGAGCGACTACAAGGAATTTTTCACGCATATCGATGAGGTAATTGATGAAGATAACCGACCCACTCAGTATAGCATTAATCAACTAAATATGACACAAACCGGACTTTCTAAGATTCTCGAAGATGTGTCCGATGAGATTTATTTGGACTTACTCAATATGATGCCAATCTCTCTATTTTTGACCGTTCTAATTATCACTCTATTACATCGCTCTTGGAAAGTTGTGATTATTTCAGGAACACCTATCGTTATGGCTTTAGCGGTTACATTTGGAGCGACTGTTCTTCTAGAAATGACCTTGACTCCGATGATTATTGCTACATTCCCAATTCTGATAGGTTTGGGTGTTGATTATGCGTTACATATGGTCAATCGTATAGAAGAAGTGCGGCGGAAACGAATCGATGCTGCTCTTGAGGAGAATGATCGAAGAAGGCGCAAAGGCCTCGTACCCAATGAAGAACCTGATATGTGGGACCCTGATTTTTACCGTTCATGTGTGATGGAAATGTCAAGAACAACTGGGGTAGCTGTTCTGGTTTCTGCAGCAACGACAATCATTGGATTCTCTGTACTTATTCTACCTAATATCGTATCCATCATTCCAATCCGTTCAGTAGGAATGACCTTGGTTGCAGGAATTATGGCAACTCTGGTATTCTCAATGATTCTAGTACCTGTTCTATCGTGGTTACTCAAATTTAACAAACGAACGAATCCACCTATGTGGGGTTCTATTTCCAGATTCCCAGTAAAGAATTTCGCTGTAGTCTTGCTACTGGGAGGAGCGATTACTCTTGCTGGAGTCAGTAATCTAGACGAGTTGGATAAACCGATTACCGGTTCAGACCAAACACCCGACAATATTCCTTCTATGGAGGCAATGGTGGAGTATTCACGTACATTCTCAGGTGGCCAAACATCTCTATTCATTTTTGATGCATCTCAACATATTAATGATGAAAACATCAACAATCAAGAAATGAAAATTCGCTCTCTTGAAGTTTTAGACGCGATGGATGCACTGGAAAAACGAATTGGCGAAGTTCCTTACACTAACACGACCAGTCTGATTACATTCCTAGAAGCAGTACCAGTAGTTATTGGGGAGCCAACAACTGGATTGATACTGTATGATGGCACACTTTGGGGGTTATTGCATGAGGAATGTTGGGAATCAAATAGTCCCGAATGTGCTACTTGGATATTACTTGATGCCACTTCAAGTGATGGAGAAGGAAGGAAGCATCTTAGAAAGGATATGGTAAATGTTGCATATGATACACTTTCCAAAGAAGTTCAATGGATGCTAACCAATGTAGATGGAACGAAAGCTCTTGTCTATGTTACACAACCTTACATGAACTTGGATAATGCTAGTATACTCCGTGATGACATCGATGTAATGCTTGGAGAACCAATGGAAGAGCCAGGAATCAGAGTTTCCCCATTGACAGGAGGGCTTCCGGTAAGTCTTGATATCAACGAAGGTATTCATGACACTCAAAATTACACAACTTTGCTAACTTTACTAATTCTGACTATTGTGCTATGTGTAGTGTTTAGGTCTGTACGAATTGGCATCCTTACAATGATCCCAGTTGCAACAATCATCATTTGGCAACCGTTACTGATGAGTTCTGGTGATGTAAACGTAAATATTTTCACTGCAATGATTGGAACTATTGTTTTCGGAATCGGAGTTGATGATGCTATACACGTAATGCACCGTATACAGGAAGAAGGAGAAACTGCGGTCGGAATGTCGCGTGCTGTTGAAAGTACGGGACAGACCATTTTCGAAACGACTGCCACTACTGTAGCAGGACTTGGAGCGGGATTCTTCGTAGCATTCCCTGGACTGGTCAATTTCTTCATTCTGATGATGCTACTCATTGGATTTGCATTCCTAACAAGTGTATTCTTACTACCTGCATGTATCACCTTAGATCACATAGTGCGGCGTAGAATAAAGGGCGAATCAGGGTTCATTGATTTCGGTGAAGGGGTTGTTCTCACGGATGAAAACATGAAGGCTGTAGACGCAATTTTAGATTAATTCGACCTAATATTTATCATTAGTTTTGTTTAGTCACTCTCATGAAGGAGTTCTTTCAAAGTATAGATTTCGAAAATCAAAATACATATCTCAAAATAATCTTGTTCATATTGATTGCCAATATAATCGGAACAAATATTTTCATTCCAGATTTTTTTACGTTTGAATTTGCATGGCGAATATGGACTTGGAGTTTGCTTGCAGACATAGTTTTCATCAGTACAATGACCGCCTGCTTGCTAATTCCTCTAGAAATGCATTCACGTAGTGATTCATCAATGCGAACCCCAATTTACGGAATAATTTCCGGCATGATGGTTTACTTAGGATATATGGCGAGTTGGTTTTTTGTTTGTCTGTTTTCAAATGAATGGACTATGGATGATTACGGATGGGTGTTCCATGGCTACTGGGGAGCCATAGCTTGTATGCTTACATCAATGGTCATAATGAGCGCTAGTAATACAAATTAAATGGAGAATGCAGGGAGTAAGCCCCTTTCTGTTACCTTTCGGCGACTGCATTCAACTTAGCATCCTACCTGTCCCTGTGCGTGCCACATTAGCGGGACTGTTTGGACTTGCTCCAGCGGGGTTGCTCGTCTCATCGACAATATGGCAATCTCGTCCTTCCGGATTCATCGTACACACCACTCATCGTTCGTTTCTGCACCATTGACCGACCCATTTCTGTGTCTCGACTTGTGTCGACCGCCTGCACTATGGAGAGGGGACTTTCCTCAGACTCGAAGTCTGTCAGCAGTCCTCCTGCATCCTCCACGCTATCGTGGAGGTCTTTCACATTTCAAACCATTGTAAGTTCAGATGAACTCACTTTCATCAAAATCTTGGTCTTTTGGTCTTCTTCCAGACGTAATTAAGAACCCAAGCAACCCAAGCATAACGAATGTAATTACTGCGAATCCTGTAAGCATAGGTCCACTAGCTCCATCTAAACTTTCTATCACAAAAGTAGAGTCTCCACTCTCGACCTGAATTGGATTTGTTCTTGCAAACATCCCATCCGGGGTAGAAATCTCAATCCACGCTGCACCTTCATGCTCAGGAACCCACTTTGCTTCGAAGGAAATGGATGAAGATGCAGGAACTTCAATGTTGACTATTTCGATAAGACGCCTCTTATCACCATCTTCAATCACTTCTACTCGTACACTTGTCAATCCATCAACTTGACCATCGTTATGTACTGTGACATTAATCAAAATTGGTTCACTTGTTTGCGGATATTCACTTCCAATAGTGATGTCATCAGACTCTATTCTGAGGTCTGCATCCCGACTGGCTAATTGTAGAATCGCAAGTGGGGATGAACGACTATTGAACACCGATTCAATTTGCTGACCCGCTAAATCTTCACCTACAACCCAAACCCAGAGATCCCAAGAATTCTGTCTACTGACTTCAGGAACTATTGAATCAACATCTAAGGTTGCAGATAATGGAATTGAGGTACCTGCACCAGTTCCTGCTATCAATTCCATACTGACATTTCCTCCAAGAAGTGCTAACTCAGGAATTGCCATTCCATGTGGTACTATCAGCCAATGCATTCGTAATGAGTCTAAATTGAGACCTTCGGTTTCGTTAACCATTATTTCGAAGTTCAAATCTTGCCAATCTCTTTCTTGAACTAAGTCTAGAGGGTCAGGAGATAGCAATTGTAGTACCTTTGGCTGATTTCCATCAACAACCATCCAGGCTACAACTTGTTCAGAATCAGTTCTATCAATTGCTCCTGCTGGAAGGTTGATTAAATCTAATTTAATAGGGTGAATCCCTGTAGAATTTGGTGCAACTAATGGCATATTAACGACGCCATTTTCAGATAGCCCAAATTGTTCTATTCCGTCGATTGATGCAGAAACATCCACGATGGTATGAACTAACTGTCCACCTTTAGTCCAGACAATATCTGCTGTAAGAATACTACTCTGACCAGGTGCTACGAAAGCCGATGATTGTGTGAAACCTGCTGTATTGAGATCAATTTCCATCTCGCTAGAATATCGCCAACTCGCATCGATTTCACTACGATGAGATTGTCCCGAATCGTCGCTTGCAGTAATCCTAATGCTTCGCTCAAGAGAGGTGTCGGGATTGAAATCCCAGCCGAACGACATTACAACTTCAAGTGTGAAAAATGGCTCAAAGTGGTGTGAATCACCAACGATGAAACAGCCTTGGATTATAATCGAAGATGTTGAAGAAGAGCAACCAGATTGAGAGTTCCAGTCAATAACAAGATTTTCACTGGATTCCGAAGACAAATCAACCGATACAGTTTCTATATCCCCATATCCATTGACATCCCTAATTGGAATTTGCATACTGTAATTTTGCCCGGGGTGTAACCAATTGTCTTCATGAGTCCAGCCAAGACCATCTTCCAGAATCATAGGAGCACCATCAGGACCGAAACTGATTATGAACAGTGGATTTTCTTCAGAACCAGAATCTGGTAATGCATGACCTGCAGGGTCAAAGACTTCCAACCATCCAGACATTGAATCTCCAAGTTGTGCATCACTCACATCAAAAATAGTGGAATATATTCCTTGGAAACCATTCAAATTAGCTGGCTGGTCCAACATGATTGTTTGCTCGCCATTCCAAGAAGTTTCAACGTGTAGGAGTGAATGGCGCGGTAATACTGGCCTATCACCAATCTCGAATGTAAGTTCCAATGGCATGTCCGTGCTTCTATGGTCTAATGGTGCCACATTTGTAGAAATCAAAACGGGTGCTAAGTCATCGATCAAGAATGTAGCATTCTTAGGCACTTTCCAATTAACATCTTGCCCATATAGCCCACTGACTTCGATTTGCAAATCGACCTTAGATGCTAACGCATTTGGAGTGAACATCAAAGTTGCGACACCATTACTCAAAGATTGAGTTGTATCGACAACTACCCCATCAGCATACAATGCCACATTGTAGGTTGAGGAGCGAGGAGTATCTTCCAAATCTTCGAAAGCCAACTCTACTTCTACTATACCTGGGTTTGCTGGGTCGAAGTATAGCGCATCCCATGTCGACTGAGCCCCATTCATGAAGGATAAATGCCAATCTATGACATCTATGTCCTGTTCTACGCCCATCGACCAGCCTGAACCAAATCTGATTTGATTTGGTTCTGAAGCAGGGCCATTCATGTCGATTGAACTAGAAGCAATCAATGCCTCTTCATCTGGCCAAATAGATGAAATTTGTAATCTATGGAAGAATTCAACTTCAGAGTTACTGAATTGATATGAAAAGTCACCGAGAATTATTCCTTGATCGGAATTACAACTTCCAGTAACTACTGAACAGTGGACTGAACGCGACCATTCACTTCCGCCTAAAGTAAAGACTGAAGCCCATCCTTCACTAGCGAACTGGGAAGAAGCATCAGAAATCCCGATATTTGACAAATCGAAACTGCTGTTAAATTCATACCAATCATTTCCTGCAACTAGTGTGTCGGTTTGATTGCTCATAGTAATTCCAGTTGGATGCGGAGAACCCAATGTTTGCAATCCATAATCCCAAATTAGTAATTTTCCAGGATTTGTCATAATAACAGGAATTGGAACTTCTTTCATACCGTTAGAAGAAGAGACTTGTGATAACTGTGAATTGATTGCAGCAATTATTGGTAGAGCATCTTCTCCCTCAATGTGTGCATCATATCGGTACGGTATGGACAAGCCTGAAATCTGTAAATTGCCACCAGAATTGGATGTTACTGAAATCTCAACCTTGTGAGCATCTAATTCTCCAATGACATTTATTTCTGCAGTTCTTGAATCCATTTCAGATTTCAAATCCTGCATCTGACTATCGCTCAGTATCAATCTAGCTGAATTGTAAATGAATCCTAATGATTCAGTAATTATGTCATTACCTCCAACAGAAAATGTAACTTCAACACCATCTAGTGGTGCCCCAACTGCAGTAAATGCAAGCATCATATTATTTGTTGAGTCATATGAAGGATCTGCTAATCCTGTTCTAATTGGATAATACAATGCAGTAACATCGGTTCCAGATGAAGCGATAGACAATTCAACGCTTTTCTCACCATTTTCGAATACATCTTGTAGACCCCATCCTCCAATCATCTCATTCGAGAATGACCACTCACTAACACCATCTAATCCCACATCTATTCTAGCATCTAATGGAGATGATTGGCGATGTAAATCTATGTGTATAGAATCTATAGAATATGAACCGCTGCCGCTCCATCGAAGATTAAGAGTTGTACTTGGATGATCCATTTGCAACTTACCATCACTCGGGATTGAAGTCCATCCTGATGAACACGAATTGGATTCTGTGAAACATGCTTCGAAATTCCCATTGCCACTTGCAGACCATGACATGTCTATTGCACTAAACGGGTGGGTCAATCTCCATTCAGGAGAGTACAACATTCCATTTCCTGAAACTTGACCGTTACTATGTGAGGAAAATCCAGACCAACCTTTCGTTGTCGGATTCTCAGTGAATGATTCAATAATACCTCCACCCAGTTTTATTGAATGAATGATTGGAGATTCGCTTACCGATTCCATTTGGATTTTGAGTTGAACCATAGGATGTTTCTTGAAATCAATAATCGATAAATCCGCTTGCAAATCTTCGAGTTCTAAAAATCCAGGAATTATACTTGAATCAGAAGCATCGATTAAGCTCCAACGCATAACTGCACCTTGAGGTATAGTTGCATCTATCGCCATCAGTCCATGCTGCATTTGTAAATTTCCAGATGCACCTGGCCCGAATGCCTGACTGGTCCAATTAGCAGAACCAGAACCAGTATTACCTCTAGGTTCAATCAAGATATCATCAACGTTCCATCCTGTATAGGTTACAGAACCATCAGTTGTTCCTAAACCAAATCTTACTTGGAATGCAGAATTACCAGTAATATAATTGCTAATATCATAACTAACTTGATTGTAAGAACTATCACTTGTTGTTCCATACGGATTAGAATAAACATTCGTCCATCCACCACTAGTTGTCTTTACTGAAACATATGCTCGGTCATATGAAGAAGATTCTACTCCCAATCTTTTCCAGAACTTTAGGTCCCAAGTACCTGAACATGAAGTACAATCAATAGTGGGTGATGTCGCCCAGTATGGACCTCCCATGTAGTTTGGATAATTTCCATTGTAAGTGTAAATTGCAGATGCTCCAGAATGTACACCATTCACTGAACCAAGTGTAGAGTCATAGCCGTGTGCCCAGCCACCAGAAGAATCCAATGTCCAACCTTGAACTGATCCCTCGAAATCCCATCCATGAGACATAGGTAAAATTCTCAATCCCGATAGATTGTAATCGATTCCATCCATAGAATCTCCATTCATCCAATCGCTCTTGTCATCTAAGGTGACAACATCGTTAATAGGCCATGGTTCTTCGAAAACTTTGACATCGAAATCAGTTACTATTTCACCATTAGGAACCTCTACTGTGAATTGATCAGACATACCATTAGGGCCCAGTCCAATAACTACATCCACTTGCCGATTTGGATTCGCATTTACCATTGGCAAATAAGACATGGCGCAGAACATTAGCACCAGAAATAGTGCCATTCTTTGCCTCGCCATGATTATGGCATGAACTCAAAGCACTTCAGACATTCGCTTTCACATTGCTTATTGACTTCTGGCTTTTGGAGCAATCATGGCAGATGTCGAGGAACTAAAGAGACTGGCTGGAATAGAAGCCTGTAAATTTGTAAAATCGGGCATGAAAGTCGGACTTGGAACTGGCTCTACTGTCAAGCACACCGTCATCGAATTGGGAAGAAGAATGGCTGAAGAAGGATTGGAAATAGTCGGAGTCCCAACTAGCCTTGCTACTGAAAAATTGGCAACAGAAGTTGGAATACCTCTTGTTGTGTTATCTGAAATTAATGGCTTAGATATTGTGATTGATGGTGCAGATGAATATGACTCAAAGTTCCAGTTAATCAAAGGAGGAGGTGCTGCACTTCTCAGAGAAAAAATAGTTGCTCAGGAAAGTTCTGCAATGGTTGTTGTAGCAGATGACAGAAAGAAAGTCAACACCCTTGGGGCATTTCCTCTACCCATAGAAGTCACTCCATTTTCGCATGAAGCAACAGTAAGGTCACTAAGCAGACTTCTCGATTGTAGAGTCAACATTAGAATGGCGGGAGATGGCCCAGTTATCACAGATAATGGAAACATGATCGCTGACGCACATACGGGTCCAACAATTAGTGACCCTGAATCTACTGAATCCGATATACTGCTAATAGCAGGAGTTGTGCAAGTTGGGTTATTCAACAACATGTGTGATGCAGTTGTTCTTGCAGGAAGCAATGGTGTTGAGACTGTAATCAATCCAAATGGAAGATTGTAGAATGATGTTTGGCGGGCCTGACGGGGTTCGAACCCGCGGCCGATGGATTAAGAGTCCATCGCTCTACCTGACTAAGCTACAGGCCCAACCGCTCCTCCTGTAAGTCGTATTTAATCTAATCCGATTTATTATCACAAAGAAAAAAAGACTTGAATCACTTTACGAATATTGTACCGCTTTCTCCCCGCAGTGCTTTCACAGCATCACCTGGTTGACAAATAATAGATTTCAAATTCGTGAGAGCCTCTACAGCTTCTATTGCTGAATTAACTTTGGGCCCCATTGAACCATCTGGAAACTCTCCATTTGCAAGATGGGTTTTTGCTTGTTCAATTGTCATTTTTTGGTGTTTTTGTTCGTCTTCAGAACCAAAGCCTGTTCTAACAGAGTCGATTGCAGTAGAAATTATCAATGCATCAACATTCATTTGGATTGCTAACAATGCACTAAGACGATCTTTATCGATAACAGCAGGAACTCCAACAAAATGACCGTCTTTACTAATGACTGGAATGCCACCACCACCACAACAAATCACTATCGCATTTTTTTCGATGAGTGACTCTATGATATCAAGATCTAGAATTTCCTTGGGTGAAGGTGAGGCTACTACCCGGCGTGGTCCATTAATTGTCTCTGCAATATCCCAATCTTCAGTCATTACCTGTTCATCAGATAATATCGGGCCAACCGGTTTTGTTGGGAATTTGAAACCTAGGTCATCGGGGTCTACTTTTACACGAGTTAGAATTACTGAAGTTTTTTCAGGGCGGTTTCTACGACGTAAAATTGAGTCGAGATTTATCGATAAAGAGTGACCTATGATTCCTTGGGTTGCTGCCACCCAATCATCCATGGGTTGAGATGAGTCCAAGGCCATCAAATGACCTACTTGAGGCCCATTACCATGCGTAAGGATTACTCTCCAACCTGCTTCTAGAAGATCGATAACATCACTCATCACTTTAGCCAAAACCAATGCTGATTCTTCATGACCACCACCCGTCGGCGAGGATAGAGCATTACCTCCAATAGCATAGACTACTGTTCTTGTCACAATTCTAAATTAGACACGCTCATGTTTCATGCTTTCCCAACATAGTGTCAAGACGATTATGATTTCAAGAGGTATTTGTATTGGTGAAAACCTCAATACCTAGAGTATTGAGGCGGAATTATGGTCGGAGAGATTTCACCGGATGGTAATTTTGTTTGGAATGGTACTGAATGGATGCCAAAAGATGCGGTAACAACAAATCAACAGATAGTAGATGAAAGTTCAAACAATGTTTTCCAATTAGGCGGTCAAGAATTGGCAGGCGATGTAGACTGGGAGCCTGTTACTGATAAGTCAGACGAAGGAGGAAAGGGCAAGATGATTGCGATGAGCATAGTTGGAATGCTAATTCTCTCAGCACTGGGATGGGTATTGTATGCATTCGTAATTGACCCAATGTTGTTCCCTGACCCATACTCAAAAACAAAATTCGTTTCAGTAGTAGACGACCAACCGACTGTTGATGATATAATTGCAGGCGAAGAAGGGCCATGGTCATGCAATGTTGATATGAAGATTGAAGAGGAAGGTATGACTATACGTACTAATTACGCGATGTATGCCTCATCTGATACTGCTAGATTATTTTCAGAAATAAGCATACCATTTGGAGGTTCATACACATCAGATATATGGATTGATGAGGAAAAAATTGCATGGAAACTTTCTGAAGATGATAATTCCAATAAGAGTCTAGTCACAATTTCTAGCCTAGATACTAGTCCCTCCGAGGAAATTTTGCGCAACTCATCCGCCCCCGTTGACTTATGCTTCCTACATCATCAAATCGTAGAAAGCATGGATGAAAATCCTTCTCAAAAATTCTCTTCCGATCAAGAACGATTTCCAGATGAAGACGGTGTAAGAGCAGTGAAGGTAGAAACTAAAATGGAAATTAATGATGAAGATGGTGAAATGGACATAGAAGTTTATTTCGATGGAGATGATAACCTGTTAGGAACAAAAATTTCTAACCAATCATTAGAGTGCTTAGTCACCTTATCATCATCATCCTTTTCACAACCAAGCTGGGTAAGTTCCGCAGATTCTGAAAAACCTATGTTGTTAGATCTAGGATTCAATAATATTTGGACCTCACAACACACATCTTTGGTCGAGTCACAATTCAATGCCACCTATTCAATGGAAGGTACTAAAATTGTCATTTATGATTCTGGATATAATGATGAAGGTGAATATACGATGGATATCATGTACGAAGTATCTCTAGAAGATGCGATGAATGGCGGTGCCTTAATTCAGCCAACTAACTGGAATAATGAACCAGTAAATTGTACACTTAATTACACCGACAGTGATTCAGATGGATTGATTTCCAGCGGCGACAGAGTATCGGTTGATTGCGAAGAGGATGTTCTGAATGGAGGAATTTTAGGAATCGCCGATGAAAACGGTATTGCTCAAAAGGTGAACATGGAAGTTCCATGGTTATCTCCACTCTTCACCATTGTTGCACTACTGGGTGCTGCCATGTTAGTTTCTCGAAGAGAAAATATTGCTAACTAACAAGCGTGGCATTCAAGCACAATGCCTTACACGCCGTAACATGGCGAAGGAGTTCTGGATTGGAGATGTCCAGGCTGGTGCACACGATGGTGCGGAAGTTGAATTAAAGGGATGGATTAAGAGAACCCGTGGCTCTAACAAGATCCGCTTCGTTGTACTGAGAGACTCTACCGGCACTATCCAATGTGTCGCAAAGCGTGATGCTATCGGAGATGAATCGTTTGAATCTCTCAAAGGAGCATTGATTGAAGCGTCACTGATTCTGAAAGGAACCGTTAATGTTGACGAAAGAGCACCTGGTGGACACGAATTGGTTGTAACAAGCGCTGAAGTTGTCGGAGCAGTACGTCCAGAAACACCTTTCCCAATTACTGAATCTGCAATGGAAGCAGCAGACGGTGGAGAAACTGAATTCTTGCTTGATAACAGGCACCTTTACCTTAGAACTGGCCGAATGACTGACATGTTGAAAATCCGCTCAAGTGTTTTCGGCGCAATCCATTCGTACTTCCGAGGAAGAGACTTCACAGAATATCAAGCTCCAAACTTTGTTGCAGGTGCTGTTGAAGGGGGTTCAACATTATTCGAAGTACCATACTTTGGGCGCAAAGCCTACCTAACTCAGTCTTGGCAGTTGTATGCTGAAGCAGCAATGCCTGCGTTAGAAAGATTGTATACAATCGCACCTTCATTCCGTGCCGAAAAGAGTAGGACACGTAGACACTTAACTGAATTCTGGCATGCAGAGATGGAAGTTGCTTGGGCATCAAATGCGGAAATTATGTCACATGGTGAAGGATTGGTTCGCCATATTGCGAAGACTGTACTTGAAGAAAGAGAGGCTGAGATGACAAGTATCGATAGAGACCTCGAATTACTGGCAAGATATGCTGACAACCCATACCCAAGAATGCGCTATGATGAGGCAGTAGAAACTCTACAAGGAATGAACATTGATATTGAGTGGGGACAAGATTTGGATTATTCCAAAGAGAAAGTTTTGACCCAAGACTTTGAAGTTCCACACTTCCTAACTCATTATCCAAAGATTGCAAAACCATTCTACCACAGAGTAGACCCTGATGATGACAATTACGTTCTATGTCATGACCTATTAGCTCCTGAAGGCTATGGAGAAATCATTGGAGGAGGAGAGCGAACTTGGTCAGAGGAAGAGATCCTTGCAAGAATTGACGAAGAAGGTGTACCTCGTGAACCATACCAGTTCTATATCGACACACGAACCTACGGTGGAGTTCCACACGGAGGATTTGGATTAGGAGTTGACAGAGTTTGTTCTTGGTTGTCAGGCGCAGACCACATCAGAGAAGTAATTCCGTTCCCTCGTGACTCTCGCAGAGTCACCCCTTGATTTGATTCTTAATCGCTTCAAGGACATCAAGCAAGTTACGGCTTCTAATGGTCATCTTTGCCACTGCAACAGGTTTCTCATCCCAAGGGTTGAAACAAATCGAAAGTTCACTCTCTTCGAACATGCCGAGATCTCCTGCGCTATCACCAATTGAAATCGTCCTTTCTTTTGGGATGTTAAGTCGCCTTTGTAACATCTTCACGATTGAACCCTTGCCATTCATCTGAACTTGATATCGACCATAATCATCGATAGAGCCATCGTTTCTTTGTAACCATCCATTTGTGAAAACATGGAATTTAGTGTCACAACCACGGTGGCGATTTATTCCGCCCCAGCGCCTGCGCCAAGCCTCTTCACTTGGAAACATACATGCAATATCTGTCGCAGTTTCTTGCATTCCTCCACTAATAATTGCAATTTCATGACCTTCATCGATTATCCATTGTAGACATTCTTTCATTCCCTGCATTAGCGGAGTTCCTTGACACAGTTCTCTCATTTTTTTGTCATTAATTTCTGGATATGCATCCTTAATCATAGCTAAATCCATCTTTAGCCAATCCCATTCATCCAGTTTACCTTGGTTGTATAGATTGAATGCCTCTTCATTTGAAATGTTTAGTCTATCATAGACATATTGCCATGTTGACATGTGGTCTACCAATACTCTGTCCATATCAAAGCAAACCAAATACTGCATACAATAACCTCATTCATCCTTTGGCCATTGATTGTATTGAGCCTGAATCTGTTTGACCTGCTTGCCCATGATATAGAGGATTAGTCCGACCATCATTGCGAAAAGACCCATCAATGTCACTGCAATTACAGCCAATCCCACACCAACACTGGTTTCATTCCATTCACTGAATGTATCAAGCACATCGCCAGATAATTTGTATCCGACAAAGAAGAGAACCACTCCTGGAATCCCGAACAGAAGCAACGGGTGCCTAGATTCTAGCATCCAGTAGAATAGTTGGGCGAATCTCGATGCTGTGGCGAGTGATTCTCTCTGTTGGACTTTGGGGGCAGGTTTCGAATGAAGTACCCTTACACGTAATTCTTGATCTAATTCAAGAGGTGTGTCGCTTGAATCGGAATTTGATAGAGCTTTCAAACCAGAAATGGAAGCCGCAAGGTGAGAAATTTCGGCATCTGAATATGCTATTTCTTGAGGATTTGAATTATCGGTGGCTTCACTGCTGAACGACATATGAACGTCCCAATTTTCTCTTGCTCGATTTACTAGTAGAGGCATGTCACGTAATTTGAATCGATTATTTACATGGATAAGTAGTGTGCAACCTGCCGGTTCATCATCTAGCAATAACTGGCCTAATGTAGGTACTAAAATGGCACCTTCATGATTAATCACCCGACAATCAACCTTGTTTGCCATCTCGATTGTACTATCATTACTTCCCAAATCAAGCAGAACTACATCATCTGCCAACTCTCTTGCTCTAATTACAAGCGAGACTAATCTTAATTCGAAGTCTTTGCCCATTAGCACAATTCGCAATGACTCCATGCACTGCCGGTATTCTTCTAAGTCATGAAGTTCATGGATGATTTTGACCTCAGAAGTTGTTTTTACAGGGCATGTTTCATGACCGTCAATCTAAGATTTCAAGTGCTTCAGACAATACAGTACTATTGTACCAATAGGTCTTATTTTTCCAAATTGTATTTCCATCGCCATCCAAAATAGTTAGTGATGGAGTTGCTGGCCTCTCAAACGCAGTTGAATAATCAAAATCTGTTTCTTGGTTCTTGTCAACGTCAATGGCAGGTTGCCCTTCTCTAGGAATTAAGACCGGCCATAGAGACTCTGTCGTACTATTGTTTGAAGCATAAACATCGATTACTTCTTCGCGAGGCTCAAATGATGGATATCGATGAATAGTAATTATTCTGGTATCATTAGAGATGTTACCACTTCTCATCTCATCGGCGATCATCTCAGTCCAATCGTGGCAACCGCTACAACCCGTGGAAACCCATAGAATCATGGTATTTTCACCCTCGGCGTCATCTAATACATCCATAGTTTGGACTCTGTCGATATCCCTATGAGCAGTTTCTGCGACTATGTTTAGGCGCTCTGGGATAATCACTCCATCATTTTGTTCTGTATCATCAATGGTTGCGGGAGCGGTACATCCCGGTAATATGAGAATCAAGACTAGGAAAAACCACGAGCCCTGTCTGAACATGTTACTAAACTTGCAGATTTTCTTTTGAAGATTTGTTTCTCAAACCATAAGTTATCATACGATTCTACCTCGCAGCGCCATGTACCAAGGGGTTGGCATCGGAGTTGTCATCCCTGCAAGAAATGAAGCAGAACATCTACCGGGTGTTCTTGCAGGAATTCCATCCTTTGTTGACAAAGTTGTAGTTGTCGATGATGGTTCAACAGATGGAACTGGAGATTTGGCTGGAGATGCTGAATTGGTTCGATTAAATGGTCAAGGAGTAGGTGCTGCAATCGATAGTGGCCATCAACACCTACTGAAAATTATGGATGCTGATTTTATCTCAGTAGTAATGGCTGGCGATGGACAAATGGACCCAGAGGACATGGAAGATTTGATTGAACCTATAGTTAATCGGAAAGCGCATCATGTGAAGGGCGAACGTCTCGATAGAGCTGGTAAAATGCCAATTTACAGGAGAGTTGGCACCTTCATACTCTCAATTCTAACCACGCTTGCTTGTGGCCAGAATATTAGGGACCCACAGTGCGGATATACGGCAACTAGTAGTAAAGTTTTGAAATCATGGAATTGGGATAATTCATGGAAAGGTTATGGGTATCCAAACTGGTGGCTTATGGGCCTATCAGAAAAGGGCTGGCGGATTACTCATGTTCCTGTCAAGGCTATTTACGAGGGGCAAAAAAGCGGAATTAAGGTGTCGACATTTCTTCCTAAAGTAGCACTGATGCTGTTGATTGGACTACACACTCGAATTTTTCGAAATACACTAAATAATCCAAGCCTAGCACTAGTAATAACTTGGGCAACATACATCGCAGGGTGGATCTATAATCCACTTTTGTTTGTAGTTACTCACATAAGTGATAGAATACATGTTTCATCGATTTTGAGGGATGCCAATGAGAATACCAGGTAGATATGCTCACGCCAGACATATTTTGGTTGGTTCCAAATCAGAAGCACAGGCAATTTTGAACGAAATAACGAATGCTAGAAAGCCATTACGAATGTTCAAGAAAATGGCTAGAGACTATTCAAAATGCCCGACAGCAGAGAAAAAGGGTGACCTTGGTGAGTTTCATGAAAGACAAATGGACCCTGCTTTCTCGAGACAGGTTTGGGCTCAGGAATTAGAATCCTGTGATTGCTTCATCAAAACCCGTTTTGGTTTCCATCTTATTTGGGTACACTCACGTGACGATTAGTCTTCAGGGCTTAAAGAAACCAATTTTTTGGTTGAACGCCAAGCTGTAGCAATCATGCTACTACCAATCAATAATCCGATTGTTACCAATGTGCCCCAAGTCCAGACACTAGACACTGTCCCCATTGAATCTTCATTTAACATAACTCCCATGAGAGTAATTAGTCCAACTGCCAAAGAGGTTTGTAACCTGATCAATAGTGGTATTCTAATACCGGATTTCAATAATCTGTGTAATAGATATAGTGCCCATGTGAATGCACCCAATGACCATGAAAAAATAGCGAGGGGATATGCTGATGCGAGTACAATGTCATTTCCATCACCATACTTGTCAATACCAATTAAAATTGCAATCCAAACAATAGAGACTCCAAGAACATGAAGAGCTTCTACCATCGCAGCACTAGTTCCGATAATTGGGACCTTTTCTTCATCATTATCGTCATCAATTGCTTGTTCTTTACTAACTGTGAACAACTCTTCTAAACGAGCCTTGTGTCGCCTTTCTAATACATCAACACGTTCCGACAATCTTTGCATATGTTCTAACATCATGACTTGATTGTCATTTTGTTCGCTAACAATAGCCATTCTTTCATTTTCAAATTCAGGAAGGGTAACCATGGGTGGTATATCATCAATTATCCCTTCAGCAGAAAATTCCTCTTTGGCTTTCTTTGCTTTTTCTTCTCGTCTAGCTTCTATCTTAGCTTTGGAACTAGAAACCGCTGCCTTAACAGCATCATTGGTTCTATGCATAGCAGATTTAGTACTCGCTGATATTTTGGAAGTTAAATTAGCAATTTTCGAGCCTGTGGCATTAATTTTCTCTGCCAAAGATTGGGATTTTTCTTCTGGCACATGTATCCCACTGTGTTTGAAGATGTGAAGGCTTCGCCGACACAAGATTAGTGAAATGGTGGGTCTGTCCAGATTTGAACTGGAGTCCAAGCGTCCCAAACGCCCGAGTATAGGCCAAGCTAACCCACAGACCCTTTCAATCCATGCGCAAATGTTCCCCTTCTTGAATGTCACCCAAGAAGCAGGTATGTACCATCATTCTGTCTAATCAGCAATCCTTGGCTTACAGCTTCCTCAGCTACGTTTTCAGCGCTCACAGAGATTCCCTTTCCTCGCAAAGCACCTGCGAGCCTTTCAAGGTGTACAACATCATCTATTGCTGCGATTCTAATACATGCAAAAAGTTGACTAGCACTAGGATTTTCAACTATTTCTATCGCCTTAGGCAGTTTTTCACGCATTTCATCACGAAGGTTTTCAGGCATATTTGCAATTGCAACTTCACGTTGAAGTTCACTAGCATTATCGACTACTGAAACGATTTGCAAATCATCCCCAACTATGTCGCCACAATGAGGACACCTGCGAGTTTTACCCATTACGCCCCAGCAGCGTTCGCAATTTGGACAGCGAACAACTGTGTACACAAACTCGCCTCACAATGAGAAGTCAGTGCTACCATCTGAAGGTTTCCTTCCGCCTGGGCGCATGGCAGGTGCTGCAGGCGCCTTAGTATCGACTCTGCGGGCTGCATTGGCCATTGCATCGGTTGCTTGACGAGTAAGACCTGAACGAACTCTTCCAACATTTCCACCGCCTGACATCTTGAGTGATTCTGGCAAGATTAATGCCGCCATTGCAACACCATAATGGTCCTGTGCGGCGGTAACCTCATCAACAGCGATATCAAACGAAACCACTTCTAAATCTCTACTAGCAAGTCTTCTTTGCAGGTTTCTCTTTAGCAAGGACTCTGTTTCTTCATAATCTAACTCAGTAGTAATTTTTGCAACGATTGCACATTCTTCTCCTTCGGGAGTAGTACAAGCAGCCCATGCAACTCCTGCACATGCTGTACCGCCGCTATAGGCATATGAAGTTGCCAAATGACATTCCACCAATGAACCCATTGGGAGGGGTTGAGGAGGAGTTGCTTCAAACCCCATAGGTAAGAAAGCACCTTGCACTTCAATCAATCTTGAATCACCAAGACCCATCTCAACTAGACCTTGATCATAAGCATCTTCTGCATTTTCACCCCATGGTGCAACCGCTGTCATCAACCAACCAGGACATGCCCCTGCAGGCGGCGATGGACTGTTACCTGAACTCAACATATTAGGTCCGAGTATGGGCTAGGTTCATCAACACCTTGGTCCGAGACATTGGTATGACCCGCAATTCCAGGGGCATTCTAGTGCTGGGAGCATCTTTGCTGATGGTTGCAGCTTTGGGCATGTCTACAATTAGCGGAACTGGGTGGGTTATTCCTATGGCAACTCTGTTGTCAGGAATATTTCTGATATTGGTATTTTCATTCATCACAATTTCTGAAGATAAACAGAGAGGAAGTACACCTGTAAGCAATGAACAAGGGGCTTCTCAGAAAAATATAGAATCAAATATTGAAGACTTACCTGACCCAAATGATTCAGGTTTTGACCTTCCAATACTGTGATTATTCACCCATCTCCTCACTATTGAAAACTGGTGATTCGGGTGCGACTGGCAAATCAGCTAATTCATCTTGTGTTAAATCACGCGATTGTGCATCCTCGTGAAGAATTTGTGAATGCCCGTTTGGGTCTAACAACTCCAATGTGATTGAATTCGGGATTGGATCTTCCTTTAATTCAAGCAGTGTTGTGTGCATTTCTTGCAACCTTTTGATGTCAGACATTTCTGCGTCTTCAGCATATGCTTGCCTTGTGACCATGATTATGACATCCATGAATCTATCAATGACACCTTCAACATTAGAAACATAACCTGTTGAAGAACTGCCTGGTTTTACTTCCAAATCAAGTTCTAGTAAGCGAACTGTGCAAGAAGAAGAACGAATTACTCTTGCACTGATATGTTCTGGTTTTGTAATCACCAATGTCGATGCCCCCGGTTTCTTTCCTTCAGCCGGAATGAAATCTGTTTGCCTCCATCCGCAAAAATCGCATAATACTGTTACTTGCGTATGTTCTCCAAAATATGGAATTTCATCAACGTGAGTCATCATACCTAAATGCCCTTCAACTTTACAAACAGGACAGGGAATATTTACTGGGACGACATCCATTGTATCACCTAGTTAAAATCTGAAGGATCGACACTGAACGCCTCATCATCTAATCCCCTTATTCCGCGACAACCTGGTGGAAGTAGCATCAATCTGCTATCGGTTAATCGGATAATCTGGCCACCCAAATCTGTCTCAACAAAGAGATTCAAGCGCTCAATAGCGGTTTGACATTCCAACTCGCGATTCATCATTTTCTCCATACGAACGATTACTGCTTCACCATCTGCTACCCAATCCATCAACTGTGATACACCAGTTAAATCATGAAGCACTGCTCTGTGGATTACCAATCCTCCGGTAACCTTTGGAACTGGTGCGTCTGGATACAATTTCTCCATGTCATGATACCTAGTTGGTGCAGAACCATTTGAAGATGACAAAGTTGGTTGTTGTGAAGGTAAGTTCAGCCTTCTTGGAGCCGAACCATCGAAGGAATCGAGCGAAGTCTGCCTCTCACTCTCTTCGCTCATGAGAGGTATCGTGTGACGGTTGGTTGATAAGGGTCCCGCGAATGGACGTATCATCCCGCCTAGTTTGTCGGGCTCCTATAGAGGTGAGAAAATGGAAGAAGGTCTAAGCGCAGTCAAAACAGGAACAAGCACAATCGGTATCACCTTCAAAGGAGGTGTTGTTGTTGGAGCGGACCATCGAGCAACAATGGGACACTTTGTAGCCAACAAGAGCGTACAGAAGTTGTTCAAGATTGGAGATAATCTCGCACTTACCACTGCAGGACTAGTTGGCCATGCACAGTCTCTGGCTCGCACATTGGCTGCCGAAGTATCACTGTTCGAATTAAGAAGAGGAGATTCAATGACTGTCAGAGGAGCTGCTACTCTAACTGCAAACATTCTATCTGGAAGACCTCACTGGGTCCAGTTACTAATTGTTGGAGTCGACAGTGATGGCGGTTCTGTATATTCAATTGATTCAGCAGGTGGTTCAATTCCGGACTCTTATTGTGCAACTGGCTCTGGCTCACCTTACATGTATGGTGTTTTGGAAGATGGATTCAAAGAGAATATGTCTAGAGATGACGCAGTCGCCCTAGCAGCACGTTCATTATCAGCATCAGCTCAACGTGATGCTGCCTCTGAAAAGAAGATCAAGAAGTCATTCTCTGGCGGACAAGCAACAGTCGAAGAGCACCGCAGATTAGGGGGAGACCCAGACAAGGATGTCGCATATCAATACATGATGTATTTCTTCGAAGAAGATGATTCATTTTTGGAAGAGATCAACCAAGGATACCGTTCTGGGAAAATCCTAGCCGGTGAGATGAAGCAACTGTGTATTGAAAGAGCAACAGAATGGCTAGGGAATCTTTCCGAAAAGAAAGATGAAACCTCACATTTAGTTGAGAGATTTTTTGAGTAATCAAGACAATCGAATCGTCTCTAAGTTTTGAGGCGCATAGGTTCGAACTTTGAATTTCTCACGTAGAGTTCTTCCTAATTCATTACACTTGAAATA
>CACEWA010000017.1 GCA_902563095.1 uncultured Candidatus Poseidoniales archaeon
TCTTCGGAATTGCACCTCTAGGTGTATTCTTCGCAGGCTGGTCTTCAAACAACAAGTATACCCTACTTGGAGGAATCAGAAGTGCTGCACAATTAACTGCATATGAGATTCCTTTGCTACTGTCAATTCTCGGTGTATGCGTAATGGCTGGTTCATTCAATTTCCTAGAGATTGTTCACTTCCAGCACTCTTCGGGCACTTGGCTATTCTTCCTCATGCCACTGGGCGGAGTTCTATTCTTGGTCAGTATGATCGCTGAAGTCGAGAGAATTCCATTCGACATGCCAGAAGCGGAAGCAGAGCTTGTAGAAGGATGGTGGACTGAATACGGCGGAATGAGATTCGGCCTACTGTTCGCTGCTGAATACATGCGTGTTTACGCTGCAAGTATTCTGTTTGCACACTTCTTCATGGGAGGATGGCACGCTCCATTCGCTGGTACCATTGGTTCAATTCCTTATCTTGGAGATGCTTGGTTAGCAATTCCAGGAATCATTTGGACTCTCCTCAAGGCTTGGTTCATCTTTACAGTAGTATTCGTTTGGGCAAGAACTGCACTACCTAGAATTAGAACCGACCAAATCTTAGAATTTGGATGGAGAATGCTTCTACCACTTGCAGTATTGCAAGTAATTCTTTCAATCGTTTACCGATTGTACTTCTTTGATGCAGGCGCACTATCTGACACAGTTGCTGGCGGATGGTCCTGGGACCTAACTATTCAAGAATTCACAATCCCATGGGGATTGCCGATCGTTACAACATTGTTCTGGTTGGCAGTATTCGTGGTTTTGATGAAAGATGAGAACATCGAAGAGAATGAGGAACGCATGTACCACATTCGTACGATGACTCCTGCGGGAACGCACACTGCAGGAAAGGAGTGAGGTGAAAACATGGCATCGCATCCACATGGCAAACCAAATTTTAGAAACCTATTCTGGTACCCATTTAAGATAACTGGATTGACCGTTTTGAGAACTTACGAATTCATTGGTAAGAGATTCTCTAGTGGTTATCACAATACTACTCATCCAGAGTTTATCGATGATGGAGATATTGCGCGTGCTGAAAAGACCAAGCATCTCAATGACATCACGGCTCACCACTATACTCCTGATAGAGCAGGTACAGACTTGACTCCAACAATTTGGAAGCCTCAGACGGTCAATTACCCGTATGAGCGTATAGAAGAAATCGAGCCATGGCTATTCGTACCTGGTAATTACAATGGTAGAATTGGTGTAATTTGGGAGACTTGTACTGCATGTAAAATGTGCATCAATATCTGTCCAAACTCTTGTTTGCACATGACTACAGAATTGCGAGTAGACGTTCTAGATAGTGCTGAAGGAGAGTGGGAAGGCTATGGAGCAGAACTCGAAGTAGGCAAATACGCAGCGGTCGAAAAGCCTGAAGTTGTTGAAACCCTATCCTCATTCAATCTTGCAACTGCTCATACTGATGTACCCGATGAATGGAGATTCGGAGAAGTCCTAGACTTGACTGGCGACAGCGCTAGTATGCGCTGGAATGATACAGGAGAAGTCGACCAAGTTCCTGTAGAATCATTGTATCCTGCAGATGACCAAATTGTATCTGGAAGAATTGATCTAGGCCGCTGTATGTTCTGTGGACTTTGCATGGAAGCATGTAACTTCACATCATTCTTCATGACTAACGAGTACGACGGAATGTCTGGATTTACTCGACAAGACCTTTGGATGGATGCTGGTAGAACAAGAGTTCTAATCGGCGACCATCAAGAAGCGGTAGATGCTGAATTAGCAAAGAGAGCTAGCAAAGAGCGTGACAAGAGAGCCAAGAAGGCCGCTAAGGCGGCAGGGGAGGCTTGAGCATGGATCTAGCAATGTATCTCGAAGTTGGAATGTTCTTTCTGATGAGCACCATTGTAATCGGTGGTGCTCTTGGCCTGATTTACATGCAGAGAGTCGCACATTCGATGATGTGCTTGATTTTCTGTTTCATGGGAGTAGCAGGAATTTTCATCCTTATGGGTGCTGAATTCCTTGCAGTAATCCAAATTCTTGTTTACCTTGCTAGCGTAATGTTGGTCGTTCTATTCGGTATTATGCTGACTAGAAGGCAAATTCTTGAGGAGGATTTCGAATGAGACTACTATCTATTCTTGCTAGAGTAGGCCTAGTATTCTTGGGTGCTGTAATTATCACAGCTGTTTCAGCAGATGTTGTCTGGGAAGATTCCTCAGATGAAGAAATCACAACCAGCGACCTAGCATCTGCTTTGTTTGGAGATTGGGCTCTACCTTTGCTTGCTCTAGGATTTTTGATGGCTATGGCCATGGTTGGTGCTGCTTATCTTGTTCGTGATGAGAGATTGGTGAATCTCGAGTGGGAACTTACTGGAGGTGAGAAGGAATGATTGATCCAGCATGGGTATCTGGCCTAGCAGCCATCCTTTTCATAATCGGATTATGGGGTGCATTCAGCAGAAAGAATGCAATTGTTGTACTGATGTGTATAGAATTGATGCTCAATGCAGTAAACCTTCAATTCGTGGCAGCAGCAACTCACTGGGGCGATGTAACCGGATGGGTTTACGCAGTTTTCGCAATCGCAATAGCAGCAGCGGAAGTAGCAATTGGATTAGCTATCTTCCTCTCAATGTATGGACAACATGAGACCATATCTCTAGATGAGGTTAATCTCTTGAAGAACTGAGGTGTTATCATGAGTGGAAGCGAAATCATCGATTATGCCGTACTTATTCCTCTACTGCCATTTTTGGCTTTCCCAGTAATTCTGTTCTTGGGAAGATTGTTCAACGGAACTCCAACTTGGGTCAAGAATGTCAAGGAAGGAGGAATCATCGCACTCGTAGCAATGGGTGCAAGTCTAATCCTAGCATTGTCTCTAATCAAAGAACACATGAATAAAGTCGGTGCAGCAAACGTGTTCACCTGGTTTGAATCATCTTGGTGGAACCCAGAAACCGGTTCGATTACAACCAAAGTATTCGGGTTTGGAGTTTACATTGACCACCTCACTGTAATGCTACTATTCGTTGCAGCATTCTTGTGTTTCTTGATTAACATCTTCTCGATTGGTTACATGAATACCGACCCAATCAACGATAACAGAAACCATCGTTTCTATGCAGAATTCGTTCTGTTTTGCAGCGGTATGTTGGGAATGGTTCTTGCAGATTCTTTCCTCTGGCTATTCATCTTCTGGGAATTGATGGGACTTTGTTCCTACCTACTGATCGGTTTCTATTATGAGAGGCCAAGCGCAGCCTATGCTGCAAAGAAAGCATTCCTCACTACTCGTGTAGGAGATGTATTCCTCGTTATTGGATTAGTAATGCTATGGAATCTATTCGATGGCACTCTCGACTATGACGTTTTGTTCAATGCAGAGAATATCGCTGCAGTCGACTCTGGTGAACTTCAACTTGCGCTTGGAATGATGTTCATTGGTGCGGTTGGAAAATCTGCACAATTCCCACTCCATGTCTGGTTACCAGACGCAATGGAAGGTCCAACGCCAGTATCTGCATTGATTCACGCTGCTACAATGGTTAACGCAGGATTGTATCTAGTTGCAAGAATGTTCCCATTCTTTGGTGCAGCCGAAATGGGCGCACTGTCTACTCTGGCAATCGCCATCGCAATCATTGGCGGAATCACCGCTGTTATGGCTGCATTAATCGCCTTCGTTCAGATGGATTTGAAGAAGGTTCTAGCATACTCTACAATGAGTCAGTTAGCATATATTTTCACTGGATTAGGCTCGGCATTATGGCTAGCTAACAATGGATACGATGATCTAGCAGCATTCGCTATGGGTGCATCACTATTCCACCTATTCAACCACGCCATGGCAAAAGGAATGCTGTTCATGGCATCCGGTTCAGTTATTCACGAAATGCACCATGCTCACCATGAAGTAGCCCACCATGGACATGATGACCATCATGATGACCACCACGACGACCACTTTGACGCCCAATCTATGGAGAATATGGGCGGTCTAGCAAGCAGGATGCCTATCACTGCAACCGCAATGTTTGTTGGAAGTATGTCGATTATCGGTATTCCTCTAATTGGAGGATTCTGGTCCAAGGAAGGAATCATTGCTAGCGCATGGAAGGTTGCATTGAAGGAACCAATTTTCCTTCTACCTGCTATGTTGGTTCTAATCGGTGCGGGAATGACAGGATTTTACATGTCTAGAATGTGGTTCATGACCTTCGCAGGTAAACCAAAGACAGAAGTTGCTGAGCACGTACATGAACAAACGCCGTGGATTCCAATTCCATTGGTAGTTTTGACTTTCATGACATTGGGAGCAATAATCTTCGCTGGAATGCATGCCGGACATTGGTTAGGCGACTTTGAGTCTGGACATTACACTAGTTTCGTTGATGGAATCGGATATGAAATGGAGCACGTGTTCCTGAATCATGACCCGTTCCTAATGATACTCACGTACGTAGCAATTGGGCTGTCCCTTGTTTTGGGTCCATCTTTTGCTATGGCACTTTACGGAGGTAGCCTAGATGGTAACCAGAAGGCAAAACCATGGATGCAATGGGCAATCAACCTCTCTGCAAAAATCAACAAGAGGTCAAACTTCGATAACAGTGCCTGGGCTAATTCTAGCCTTGCTAATTCTCTGCACAAGAGATTGCACTTTGATGATGTTTATGATGCTGCAATGATGAAAATAGTTGTTGGCTTTGCAAAACTTTCTGCAATCTTTGATACTAGATTTATTGATGGAGTAATCAAGACGATTGAATCTACAAGTCAAGAAGCATCTAGAAGGCTCCGTGCACTGACAACGGGTTCAGCAAGAGATTACATCATGATGACCGCGTTAGGAACGTTGGTCATTTTCATGTTACTATGGGGGGTGGCTTGATTGGGTAGTAACCAAGCACTAGATATCAAGAACAAGGAGTTCATGCTCATAGGAGGTCTACTGATTATTGTAGCTGGGTTGATGGCATTCTTCCCATCCTTGAATGAATCAGACACCACAGTGGATTGGATCAGCCTACCACTGGTTGGTTTCCCAATTATCGTGAGTTGTATTCTGCTAGCATTTGCAAGTCAGGAATCGCGTGCAAGAAAGGAAGTACTCGCTGTACCAATCAGATTGTTTACTTTAGTCGCTTCAATGATTCCATTAGCGATTTCTACAGCTCTGTTCTTCGATTGGCTGATTTTAGTCGATTGGGATTTGATGTACAACGAATATGCTCTTGAGAAAGAATATGTTTGGATCGAAACCATTGGTGTATCATGGCATGTAGGAATGGATGGATTGTCATTCCCAATGGTTTGGTTGACAACCTTCCTTGTACCAATTACAATCATTACAACATGGAATGAGAAGGATGGAGCAACATACCATCCTCTCCTATTGATGATGGGTGGCGCTCTAATCGGAGTATTCGTCGCACTTGACTTATTCCTGTTCTATGTATTCTGGGAGTTGACATTGATTCCAATGTTCTTCTTGATTCTAAAGTGGGGAGGCAAAGACCGCAGATATGCTGCTCAGAAGTTCTTCATCTACACTTTCTGTGCTTCAGTGATAATGCTGCTCGGTCTAATCACCTTGTACTTCCTTCAGCCAGAAGGAAGCGGTGCACAATATGGTACAGTTACTGGTAGAACCTTTGACATGACAGTCTTGTTCTCTAATGCAACAGCATACAACATGGGAGACAATGTCTTCCTTGGCAAAGATATGCAAAATGTACTGTTCGCTATGCTAATGATTGGATTCCTGGTTAAGTTGCCAGCAGTACCATTCCACACTTGGCTTCCTGATGCGCACGTTCAGGCACCAACTGGTGGCTCCATGCTACTAGCAGGTGTAATGCTGAAGATGGGCGCATATGGTATGCTAAGAATCCCGATCGCAATCTTCCCAGATGCGGTGGTATACTATCAAGATGTGATAATGGCAATTGGTCTAATCTCTCTAGTATGGGGTGCAATAGTTTGTCTTGGACAAACCAACCTGAAGAAGATGGTAGCATATTCATCCGTATCTCACATGGGTGTCATTCTATTGGGTATTGCCAGCATGCAGCCAATTGGTTATGCTGCTGCATTGTTCATGATGTTCGCTCACGGAATTATTTCCCCAATGCTGTTCGCAGTTTGTGGTGCATTCAAACACCATTACCATTCGATGGAAATCGGTGCCATGCGAGGTATGGCAAAGTGGTCACCGTATCTTGCAGTTTACATGATGTTTGCTTGGATGGCAAGTTTAGGTTTACCTTTGCTTGCAGGATTCGTTGCAGAACTGATGGTAATGATCGCTTTCTGGCCTGAATATGGTTGGTGGATTTTACTTCCAGGTGCGGTTCTAGCAATTACCGCTGCATACTACCTTTGGTCGATGCAGAGAACTATCTTTGAAGGTGGAGATGAAGGGCAACCTCCAGAATCTCTCAATGGAGAAACACCTCCAGATATCACTCTTTCAGAAAATATTGGAATGATTATTCTTGCAATATTCACTGTGATTTTCGGTATATTCCCATTCATTGCATTGGGAATGATGGACCAATGGACTGTTGCCTTCTTCGAGGGCGTATTCAATATGGGGGGTATCTGAATGGAAGTAGAAGTATTCAGTACTGAATTCTGGCAGGCATTTGCTCCAGAGGCAATTCTAATCGTTGGATTACTACTAATCTTCATCATTCCAAACCTTGGTAACTCTAAGTTCCGAATACCACTTACTAAAGTACAAGTTCCTTGGTTCTTAGGTGGTCGAAGATTCTCAATTACTGGTTCGCCTGCTATCCCTGGAATGTTGGCGACTGCTACTTTATTCACAGCACTGGGAATGATGGTTATCGAATCAGTTGATGGAAATATGGATACTACTACAGTAACCAGTAATGGCCTAGTAATTTTACAATTGGATAACTTCTCAAGATTCTTTGAGATACTATTCTTAGCAGCGGTTCTTCTTGCTTCAATGGCAAGTTTAGACCGTATTCCAGCACATACATTCAGTGGAAAGAAGAGTCTGGAAGAATTGTATGACAACCGACGCCAGGCTGACTTTTACATCTTGATGTTAACAACCGCAGTCGGTATGTGTACCGTTGCATTAGCACAGGACCTGTTCGTCCTATTCGTAGGTCTAGAATTAGCAAGCCTTGCTACATATGTCTTGGTTGGATTCCACAAGGAGTCGAAAGAGGGAGCAGAATCTGGTGTCAAATATTTCATTGTAGGTTCGGTTGCTAGCGGAATTGGTCTGTATGGTCTATCTTTACTCTACTTAGAGTTCGGAAGCCTACAGTTGGCTACTATCGCTGCTAATTGGGCTGACTCGACTATCCTAGGAACAATTGCTCTAGGATTGGTACTGGTTGGATTTGGTTTCAAGGTCAGCGCCGCACCATTCCACTTTGCTGCACCTGATGCATATGCAGGAGCGAATTCGCCGGTTGCAGGTGTATTAGCAACTGCTTCTAAGGCAATGGGAATGATCGGTCTAGTCAGAGTACTACTAGTCATTGCATTGCCAGAAGGAGACACAGATGGAAGTGCCATTTGGTTATACACACTTGCTACACTATCCGTGATAACAATGACATGGGGTAACGTTGCAGCATTAGGCTCAACCAATCCAAAGAGAATGCTAGCGTATTCCTCGGTAGCACATGCAGGTTACATGCTTGCAGCACTTACTGCGGTGGGTGCATGGAAATGGGGAGAAATAGAGGCACCAGGAGATTATGCTGAAGCAATAGTTGCAGCAGTACTGTTCCATCTCTTTGTTCTGGTAGCATTCAAATTAGGAGCATTCCTAGTGCTGGGCCTTCTAGAGATGGAAGGAGGAGCTAGCAGACTATCTGCACTATCTGGTCTAGCACGCAGAGACCCATTGATTGGAACTGCAATGTTCATCTTTATGTTGGCACTTGCAGGAGTACCTCCTCTCGCTGGATTTATGTCGAAGTTCTTGGTTATTGCAGGAATTGTATCAACAAGTGTTGGTGAGTTATGGATGAATGGAACAGTTTCATTCTCTGATCTTCATTGGGTTTGGTGGCTTGCTCTTGCTATGTTCATCAACAGCGCAATCTCTGTATTCTACTATCTACGAATTGGAGTTGTAATGTTCCTAGATATCCCAGAGGAAAGCCGCCGTAAGCCTCTACCTTATGGGGCATCCATTAGAATGGCAATTTGGATTTGTTTGGTTGCAACTATACTACTGGGATTATCTGGAGACACACTAATCGATATGTGTTACAGAGCCGCAGACAGCCTAAATTTGGCTTGAATCGAGTCTTAGGCTTCAAGTAGGAAGGGCTTTTCGCTTGACCTATGGGCCGTAGGCGCGAAGAGAAAGTAGACGAGGAAGAACTAGCTCGTCTGATGGGTAACGTAGAGGGTGAATCCTCTAAGATCCGTGTCAAGATGCCTAACAATAAGGTCAACGAAATGTTCGCAATTGCAGAACAAATTTTGGGCGGTCGTAGAGTCACAGTTTTGTGTGCTGATGGTGAAACACGGATGGCAAGGATTCCTGGGAAAATGCGAAGACGTCAATGGGTTCGCGAAGGCGATTTAATCATTGTTTGGCCATGGGATTTCCAAGATTCAAAAGCCGATGTTAAGCATCGTTATACAAAAACTCAGGCAATGTATCTATCCAGAAAAGGAGTCTTACCTCCAGATGTAGACCTATTCGGAATGAATACTCAAGCAGATGATTTCGATGACGAAGATGGACTATTTTCTTCATCTAATGAAGAAGAAACACCAGAAGAGGTAGTCGAGGAAATGGAAGATGATGATGACGACGATGAGATCAACGATCTCTTCGGTTGAATCATATTTTCAAATCTTGATTGGCTTCAATATTTGAGGAGGCCAAATCATGGGACGTCAAGGCGATTGGGATGAAGAACTTTCCAAGGACACTAAACAACGTCGCAATAATCGAAGGCGGCGAAAAACTAGTGCCGACCAAGAATACATGAACAATGAATCTTCAGAGTTCATCAAGAGTCTTGATTCATCCAAAGGAACCGGTTGGATGGCTGAGAAAAAATACAAGCGCATGTTCACCGAAATCGAAGAAGGACTTTCTGGAGTATTAGGAGACGGTCCATTCGAATGGGTAGATAGGCGAGTTTTCGATGCGGTATTTGACCGCCTAACTCTGATGAGTCTTTACAAATTGATGAAATCCGGACTTATCGATACGCTTGATTTTCCAATCGCTAGGGGAAAAGAAGCTCACGTATTTCATGGGACTGGAGAGAGTGGTCCGGTTGCGGTAAAGATATTCCATACCTCTAATGCAGTGTTCAAAAATTTAGTTCAGTATATCGAAGGTGACCCACGATTCGGAGGTCTAAAACGGCGCCATCGTGATTTGGTGGATATTTGGGTCCGCAAAGAATTCAGGAATTTATCCCGATTAGAGAAATGGGGATTAGCGGTTCCTAAGCCATTAGGAGTTCACAAAAATGTCTTGGTAATGGAATACCTCGGTACTTCTACAGCTCCGTCTCCAAGATTAAGAGATGTAAAAGTCATTGACCCTGCAGCAGTGTATGAAGAATTATTGGAATTCTTAGCAGTAACTTGGCAAAAAGCGAATATGGTTCACGGTGATTTCTCCCCTTACAACATAATGTGGCATGGAGATAGGCCAGTGGTAATCGATGTAGGTCAAGCAGTAGTTCAATCTCATCCTAAGAGTCAGGAGTTTTTGGTTCGAGATGTAACTAGATTAGTTGAATGGGCCAAAAAGAATGGCCTGGAAATCGAACTGGCAGAAGCGATGTATGATGTCCTTGAGATGGATTTATCTCACATCGATTTGATTGAGGAAGAGGAATAGACCTTACACATGTATTGAATAAGGGCAGGCTTCACGCACATTTCATGCGTCAGTCTCTTCCTAGAGTACCTAAGGGCCGTATTGCGGTCTTAATTGGTGTCAAAGGTGCTACTAGGCGCGAACTTGAGGAAGCAGCAGGATGCAAGAGTATCCATATCGATTCAAACACTGGTGAAATCGATGTTATTTGGCCAGATGCAGGTGGTTATGACCCTGTAAAGGCCCTTAAATTACCAGATGTAATCAAGGCAGTAGGTCGAGGGATGGCTCCTGCAAGAGCGATTCAATTACTTCATGATGATTGGTTTTTTGAGATGGTCGATTTACGAGATCATGTCGGAAAACGTTCGAATCAACAGCGTAGAATCCGTGCAAGAATTATTGGTTCTGAGGGCAAAATCCGCAAGATGATTGAACAACATACCGGTTCTGAAATATCGATTTACAAATCTACTGTCGTTTTGGTAGGCGAAGGTGCAGGGCTTTCTAATGCTAGACAAGCAATTGAAATGTTAGCGAGTGGAAGCGAGCATGGCACAGTTCTGAAATTCCTTGAAAGAGAGAGAAAGAAGTCACGCCTTGGGTCACGTTCACTTGATTCAATTGCCGAGAAAGAGTACTCTTCTAAAACAGATGATTTTGCTGGTTTAGTCCCTGGTCTCAGCGATGTTGCTAATCGCAGAAGTCGTAGATTGAAAGCAGCACAAGTAGACCCTAAAAACGAGGAAGAAGTCCAAGAAATGATGGATTTAGCTGATGATGAAGAAGTCAGTTGGGAGGAGGAGTGATTCTCCTCTTCTGGTACCAAGAAATCGCAAATCCGGTTAACAGAAGTGCAATAATTCCAGGTGCAAAGGACGTAACTACCCCTACTCCTGATACCGAAGCACCGGTTACCATCATGTAGTGGTTATTGTTTGACTCAACCCTTTCATCAATTGCATTATTTGGGTCCACTACTAATCTAAGGTCCCATTGTCCAGTATTTGGTACAACATAGTCCCAAACGATTAGTTCACAAGTGCATTCATCGGAAAGGTTGCCCCCTTCTACCAACACTGTTTGCATTGTAGTCCAATCAACATCTGCACTTCTGTCCGCAGGTGCGGCTTGCAGGTAAACAGTAACAGCGCCACCGTATGCTTGATTTGCTTCTAGTAAACTGGTAATTTCGATTTTACCGTTCGTATCTCCTGGTCTAGCAACTAATCTATCCACGCCAGTTTCGCTGGCGTTCCAAGATAAATCTAGTCCTGGTAAAATTTGGAATGCGCTAGGTATAGTGACCAATTCATTTCCTGCTTCGTCTGTCACGATTGCTCTAACCATCAGATACTGTCTTGACTTGGTCGCCCATGATGACAAACCCATTGTCCCATCTAGGCCGCTTACTCCAAGGTCGATCCAACGTCCTGATTGGTCAGGGGTTGCTCCAACCCCATTTAGGTCAAATCCATATTGAATTTTGGAATTATCGAGGTCAATTCCCGAGCCCAAATCTTGTGCGGAATATGAAATATTAACAGGGCCAACATGGCTAGTGCTCAATTCATCAACTGACCATCCAATACCTTCAGGTTCGGTAACATCAACATTGATGTCAACACTGATTGAAGAGCCGATGTTGCCGACTTTGTCCACAGCACGCATCGAAATCTGGTGCTCTCCTTCTTCGAAAGTCAATGTTGTACTAGCAGTAGTAACATCAATCCATGTTCCTCCTTGCATAATTTGTACGTAATCTAGACCAGAACCGCTTCCGTCATCTGTAGCGCTGTCAAATCCTGAGATTACCACACTAGTATCATCGCTCCAATTACTTCCGTCTCCGATGGTTGGAGCCGACATTGTTGGAGCAGTTCTATCGATTCCGATAAACATGGTTTTGCTAGCAGAAAGACCAGAGCCATCCCAAACAGTTAGTCTTGGATTGTATGTGCCCTCAGCGATTGAACCGGTATTCCAATCCCATCCATAGGAGAGTGTTCCAGGGCCATCATCTGTAGGGGTGCCTGGTCCGGGAACATTTGCTAGACTTGCATGAGTAAGGTCATCATCGCTTGCAGACCATGTAAATCCAAGCGTTCCGTTTGCATCAAGAGCGTACCATGCCCGATCTAATGCTGATGCTCCACTACCATAGCCCGTATTTGTCAAAGCAAATGATGTGATTAGAGGAACTTGGTTTACTATGTTGAACTGTCCACTAGTAGACCATACCGTGAAGTTGTCAGCACTAGAATCCCAAGCTCTTGCTCTGAAAGTCCAAGTTCCGTTTGCATATGCAGTAGTGTCGATATGTTTGAGCCAAGGGGTTGAGGTCAAATTAGCAACTTGGTCCCAATTATTTCCATCGTTAGATATATCGATTTCAATACTTGAAATAGTCCCGTTTCCAGTAGATGAGAAACTCAGAGTGTACAAGCCTTTGACATCCTGGTTCTCAGCAGGCCCATTAGCGAAAACTATTGACATCTCACTATCTGCATATTTCAAAACCTTTGAATCGGGTAAAAACACATCACCACTTTGTCCAATGGTCATTATGACCACGACCAAAAGCACCGAGATGAACCGCCTCATTATCTACCTGACAACACCCTCCGCCCTTGAATGCTCGCATTGCAACACCCCCCTACGGGGTGTGTTGGGGCCTCGAAATATGCAATCGATACTATCGGAGAGTCGGTTGATTCAAGTGCTACCCCCTTCCTCTTACTACTATGGCAAGGTCTGTCTTGACTGGTATTGTCCTCGCGATGCTGATTCTCTCAGTAATGCCACTATCTGTAAATGCAGAAGATAGTGGAGGAGTACAGGCTTCAGAATCTACTGTAGCAATTTCGCCTTCGAGTCCAGTCGAAGGAGGTTCGATTACGATTACCTTGACCCTTTACAATTCAAACAACTTTGAGGCAGAAGACGTCATTTACAAATTCTATTGGAACGGTATTTCCTCTTCACAATTGATCTCAGCAAATACTGTTGATATAGCAGCGGAATCTACTGCAGATGTTCAGATAGTGAAATCGGGATTAACTGTTGGTGAACATAAGGTGTGGGTCGCATTTGAGTATGCGGGCGCAGGTGAACAAATCTTCTTCTCTGAAATTATCGTCAGCGGTTTAGCAGATTTAGAAGCAACTTCGATTTCAACGAGTCCTGTAGATGTTCAATCTGGCGATTCTATGATGATTTCAACTGAAGTATCCAATACCGGTTCTCAAGATGCTGATGCAAGTAGGATGCAAATCAATTTAGATTCACAGAGTGAAATTGTAAATGTTCCATCAATATTAGCAGGTGAAAGCGCATGGGTAAATCACACAATTACCGCTCCGTCTTCTGGAACTTATGATTTCACAGTGACTCTAGACCTTGACGATGCGGTAATAGAAGCTGATGAGGAAAACACATTCACGTCTTCAATTACAGTCAATCCTAGAATGGATATAGCCCACCTTGGAGAATTAACTGTTGATGTTGAAGACGGTGAACTTCAGGGCCCTTGGACAATTTCTGGAACCATGATTAGGACCTCCGGAGAGGGAGTTTCTGAAGTCCCAATGAGAATTGAAGTCAAGGATGATAATGGAGTAAATATTCCATTACCAACATTCTATGTGAACATCAGTGGTGGAGAAAATGCTCAGCAAGCATGGTCCTTTGATTTGTTGTACAGCCATGTTTCCGGACTATCTGCAGGTAATCACCAGATTACTGCTGTAATCGACCCATATAGTACAGCTAGTTTTACACAAGAAAGTACTGATAACGATAGAATTAGCACCTATTTTGACAAGTATGACATTCCAGATGTGTCAGTTGATCCATTCGCAGTTCCTTCTAGGAACACAGTAAATAGTGGAAGCAATGTTGATTGGACAGTAGCGATAACCAATACTGGTGATATTGAGGTCAAAGGCAAATTAGTTTACACATGGGAAGGCCAAACAGTTGATGAAAATTCTCAACCAATTATTACAATACAAGCCGGTGATACTTACATTTGGCAAAATACTCTAGCAACCGAAAGTGGATCTCACATTGCAGAATTTGAGGCACAATGGGTCCCTCTGTCAAGTTCATATGATGAAAATTCTCTAAATTCTTATGCAAATGGTAGCGTCGAAGTAAACGCTCAATTGCGATTGTCTTGGTCGATGACTTCTATGGAACTAACCGACTCTAATCAAGAGCCTGCTGTTTTCCCATTGATGGCTGGTGATGAATATACAGTCTCCATCAAATTATCATCTCAAGAAACAGGAGATGTTACCTATTCCTGTGAAAATGAATTGGGCGAGGTTTTCGGAACGATTCCAATACAAGTCTCCACCGGAGGCCAAATCGTTACTGTTGAATGTACTTTCACTGCATCAGCGCCATACACTAACATCAACTTGATTCCGAATGAAACCATGGTTAGTTCTACACAAACTTGGAATTGGGATTCTAAAGAATCCAGTAATAATGTGGCGGATGACGCTGGAAGTATGACTTTCCAAACTGCAGGAATGATTGCAGTAATTTGTGTTATTTTGATTGCAGTATTGATCGCTGCAGTTATTCTGACTAGAGAGGTCGAAGAAGAAGTCGAGCGAGACATCTTCGATTATTGTCCTGCTTGTGATGGTGAATTGAAGGGAGGAGAAGATCGCTGCCCATGGTGTTCTTTCAACCTCAAGAAAGCGAGAAAGCAATTCCACGATTGTGAAACTTGTGGAGAATCGATTCCAGATTTGCTTGCGAACTGTCCTTACTGTGGAGCAGAACAAGATGTCTCTAAATTCTTTGAACAGCGTGAAAGAAAAGCCATCCCCGATACTGTTGAAACCCCTCTTCACGATGAAGAAGAAATCGACCCAGAGACAATTCATGCCGCTGGGTACGAAGGTTTCGATGAAGCAGTCAAAGAATTTGGATATGACGCTGACGACTTGGAAGAGCATTGGGACGAAAATATCGCTAAGGCTGAAGCAGAGGTTGAAGCTGCATACGATAGGAGAATGGCTGATGAAGAAACAGAGATGGATGATGAAGAGGCACTCGCAACAGTAACAACAACTCTCAAATCCATAGAGGAAACTTTCGAAGGACACGACATCGATGCAATCCTAAAGGATAAGCAAATTAAGGCTCATGAAGATGATGGTAGTGAACTATCTGCGAGCGATGCAGATATTCGCGGTAAGTTGTACGAAATAACTGGAGAGGATGGAGTAATGCCTGGTGACGAGGTTCAAATCGGCATGGGCATTCAAGATCGATCTTTAGCGGGTAATGTGTTGCCAGAAGATGCGATGGATTTCTCCTTCGATGATGATGCTGACGAATTGAATCCAGCAGCAGCTGCAGCAGCAGAAAACAAAAGACGCCGTGGAGTGAGGAGACGCTCAAAGAAGGTAGAGACCGCTGAGTGTGGAGCCTGTGGTGCTGACATCCCTGTGGATGCTAGCGAATGCCCGGTTTGTGGTGCTAAATTCGAGTAAGATGCCTGTCAGTACTCATAGGGTTCGTCATCGCTAATGCTCGGCTGACCCTCTTGACTTCATTCAGGCAATCGCTGCGAAACAAAGCGTACGCTTCAAACCATCGAGGGGTGTCATTGATACATTGGTAATGTTTCGGAGATTATGATGAGGCCTAAGCCAGCAATGTCTGCATTCATGATGTTGGCCATTCTGATGGCCTCAAGCATGGGCTGCATTGGGTTGGTTCCTGCTCGTGAATTTATGGAGGACTTACGTCCAGAGCCTAAGGAAATTGAAGTCAAGGATAAAATCAATGCATCACACGTTTTTACCACTGATGCAACAGATATTCAAGGCAGTACTTCTTATTCAACATCTCAAACATTTGAAGTTGATTCGGATGTAGTTGAGATCAGTGCATACATTTCAGCAGCTATGCCGCTAGAGTTAATTCTACCAGGCATCCCTACAGATGTAAGATTCGTTAGAGCATCACTTACAGATGCAAATGGAGAGCAAGTCTGGTTTGAGGAAGTAACTGAAACCGAGAGAAAGATGGTAGCAACTTTCCAACAACCTCTCGCAGAGGGTACATGGACATTAACAGTCGATGCAAGAGGGTATGGCGAAGAGATAGCAAATATCTACAAAGATTCATTCCAAGTTTTGATTAAGATTGAGCGCCAATGCTGGCAATATCCTAACGAAGTAGGATGCGCATATGATTAGACTAAGCTAGAATTACAAGCATAACGTCTAGAGCAACTTTGACATTTGCCTTTGCGATTGTGGTTCCTTTCTGCTCCTCCTTGAACCATTAAGCGTTGAATTTCTTTAGTTGCAGAGAACAACAGATGCTTGTTATCCTCATCCCAATCGATTGTGTGTAGATTTTCAGAACCGTATTTCAGAACTCCATAAGGTGGTTTTCTGCCAGTTGTTGATTCGACAAGATGTAGATATGCCAATAATTGCATCTTGTGTGATTTGTGAGGCTTATCGGGAATTTTCCCTGTTTTTTGCTCAACAGGAATGAATTCACCATCTACGATGACGATTTGATCTGGCCTTCCTCTAAGGCCACTTAAATTGTCCAACAATAAGCCTGCAGTAGCCTCATCGTCAGAGTATGCCACATCTGTTTTTTCATCTAGTCCTGCATTGATTCTTGCGACTTCTAGAGCGTTATCTGCAAGTAAAGCCCTCTGCAATTGCCACGATGCAAGCAGAGTCCAAATCATTGCCACTGTTACCAGAATAAATCCTGCCTGTTCTTTGTTATCTGCCCAAACTAATCCGATAGCATGTAATCCGAAAATCGTGGCACCCATCAAGAAACCAGCTTCAACTCTACCTCCTTGCTTCCATCCTCCGATGAATCCGTAAGGCTGCAATGTTCTCGGTATGGCTACATCGTCGAGGTTTTTCAAATCTTGAAGTTCTTGGGATTTTTCGATTGGTAAGTTAATCCATTTTCTCCAGGGAAGATAGATTGCAAGTAATCCAGCGACTAACCATATCACAGATAAAATCGACAAATATCGAGAGATATCGATGGGGGTTCTGTCGTCAGAAATTGTGGTGAAGATTATTGCATCAGTGATGAACATTACAACAATCGTAAACCACCAAGACCAGATTACTAGCGCTCTGCGCAAGTCGTTTTGTTTTTGTTTGAAATTCTCTACCTTTCGATGAATTTCAGCATGTTTGATGCGACCTTTGTCGATGGCCTGTCCGCGGCCCGTCTTACCCTCTCTTGCTAGTGACCATGAAAGAGGGCAGTATGCATGTCTCTCAAGATCGCTTGCAGATACATGTAGAGATTCCCCTGAATCATCTCTCCAAAAACCATCATCGCTTTCATTAGCGATTACAAGGTTACTGGAAGGCATATCGGTCAAAATCAAATCTCCTTTGTTGGACGTATAGGCGACGCTGCAATCAAGGTTGCCCCTGCCAGTGTAAGCAATCTGTTCGCATCACTGAGGCATATCTGCCAGTTTTTGCCGTACGAAGCGGTTATTTAGGGGGGGCTGGTGGCCCGAATGCTGGAGTCATTATCATGACAGAACTTCTAGTCGACCGTGAGATATACGAGACAAACGCCGTTCATATCGGTACTCAACAAAAGAGTGCAGATATGGCACAATTTATCCAAGAGGTTCGCTCAGATGGGCTCTACCTAATCGATGTCGAGATTACCGACAACAGAATCCGTTCAATTTCTCAATTCCTTAACCGTTACAACTCTGCAAACATCATGGTTGTTAGCGCACGCCAGTACGGCCAGCGCCCGGCACGGAAATTTGCTGAAGCAATCGGTGCAAACGCTGCTGTTGGAAGATTCATTCCAGGTAGCCTGACCAATCCTGCTCTTCGTTCATATGTCGAACCTGACATGCTATTCGTAACAGACCCTGCAGCAGACCAGCAAGCACTACGTGAGGCTGTAAACTCTGGACTTCCAATCGTAGGTATCTGTGATGCAAACAACAACCTGCGTAACGTTGACTTAGCGCTACCTGCGAACAACAAGGGCCGCAAGTCCTTGGCTCTACTTTACTGGATTCTTGCTCGTGAAGTGCTAAAGGCACGCGATGAGACCACAGATGAGGCATGGGCTGAAGCTCAGGACCTTGAAGACTGGGAATCTACTTTCTGAGCAGATCCTCACCCCAGTGGGTGATTAAGATGAGCGAATTCATCTTGCCAAAACCTAGTGAATGGGACGGTGAAAAACGTCCTTTATTTCTAGCACCTATGTCAGGTGTCACAGATTTGCCTTATCGTTTACTTGCTAAAGAATGCGGTGCGGATTTCACGATTACTGAATTTACTAATTCTACTGCATTAACTAGAGATGCTGCAATGTCTTGGCGGAAAATGGAAACTTGTGAAGATGAAAACCCATTCATTCCTCAAATCTTTGGAGGGGTGATTGATGACATGGCTCTCGCTGCTGAGTTGCTCGAAGATAGTGCGGACATAATCGATCTTAATTTCGGATGTCCCGCTCCAAAAGTCACCAAAATTTGTGCTGGTGCAGCCTTGATGGGCGAGCCTGAAAATCTTGTAGCAATGTGCGAGGCTGTTGTAAATCGAGTAAATATTCCCGTTACTGCAAAAATGAGATTGGGCACAGGGCAGGGAAATTTCAACGCTAAGGAAATTTGCCAAGAACTCGAACAAGTTGGGATTCAGCGTCTTTGCGTACACGGTAGAACTCTCAGGCAGAGATATTCTGGAGTTGCCGATTGGGATTACATTACCGAAGTAGTAGATTCGGTAGACGTACCTGTAATTGCTAATGGTGATGTTGTCGATGCAGATACTGCACGGGCTTGTTTATCGCAAACCCATGCTGCAGGACTGATGATTGGGCGAGGTGCGATTGGGCGTCCATCCGTGTTCGGTGAAATCAAGGTTGGATTAGGCTGGATGGATAGAGAGGAACTCCCGTGGATTGCTGCATATGAAGGCGATTGGGATAGCCTGAGTTATGTTGCAAAGCAATTTGCTACGCGTAGATGGTGTTGGAATCGCTACATCGAATTAGCTCGTCAAACGACCGGTCTAGATATCAAATCGATGAGAGGTCACGCGGTTTCGTTCACAAAGGGATTGCCCAGCGCCAAGAAAATACGCAGTATAATGCATGGTAAACAAAGTCGAGAAGAATTTGCTCAAGCCACTAGTCAATTCTTAGCGACAAATTGACCAACCTTTTCGATTCTTCGAATAACTCGGTTTAAGTCATCCATAGATTTCTGTTTCAACATTGCTACATCCATTCCTACTAATCTGTGACCTAATGGAAGTCTTCCTCCAAGCAAATTTAGTAACAACATCTGGTCCTTTGCATCCATTGATTTGAGCGCTCGCTCGATAGTCTCAGGCTTGCAAGTACCTTTCTTGAGGTTCTTTAGTAAGGAATTGGGTACTGAAAGGCGTTCGAATCCGCCTTTCTTGAGGAGCCAATCCTCTCCTCTACGCATGTATTGAGTTGTCATTGCTGACCATAATGCAGTTGATAACCGGTCAGTTCTAGCAACTCTCTCAACCAAACCTGTAGACCTGAACCTCTCTAGTATACGGCCCACTCTTGGTTTAGGACCATCTAATGCTTTAGCGGCTTCATCAATCGAAATTGGGGCCCCAGAGTTTAGCAACATCTGAAAAATTCTCACAGACAATGAATCTGCTACGATTTCTTTTCCAGGGCGCTCTCCAAGCAATCCTATATCGGCCATGAAGCGAGATAATTCGCTTTCTCCATCTTCTAGAGGCCCCCATTCCTTGACTCTTAGCAGGGCATTAGGTTTACCATCAGGAGGCAATTCTATTTTCATTGCAACCTTTTTTCCACGATTCCAAACTTCATCGAATATCTCTAGACGTTGTGAGTGAATCAATTGAGATCTAATCTTCATATTCGAAATCGCCTTGTCGATTGAGCCTCCAGTCAGGTAGTAATTTTTCCAACCCTTTCCAGATGATGTTGATACCAATCCTGCAGAAACCAAC
>CACEWA010000018.1 GCA_902563095.1 uncultured Candidatus Poseidoniales archaeon
GAATTGGCGGGTGCAGGTCGCTCAGTTACACTCACCTTAACAGATGAAATTGATATCTCACGAGGCGATATAATCGTTTCAGCAGATTCGCCTTGTAGTAGTGCTGACCAATTCCAAGCCCGCATACTTTGGATGGATGGTGATGCAATGATGCCTGGTAGAGAGTACCTTTTCAAATCGAATTCACAGACTTCATCGATGACCCTTGGTCGTCTAAAGCATAGAATCGATGTCAATACTTTGGAAGAACTACCCGCCAAAGTTCTAGATATGAATGAAATTGGCGTTTGCAATATATCGTTGTCATCTCGTATTGCGTTCGATCCTTACGATGAAGACCCTGTAATGGGTGGTTTCGTAATTGTCGACCGTATGACAAACAATACCGTGGGGATGGGATTGATTGACTTCGCTCTTCGCAGAGCTGATAACATCCATTGGCAATCGATGGATGTCACTAAGCAAAGCAGATCAGAACAGAAGAGTCAGCGCCCTAGGTTAATCTGGTTCACAGGCCTTTCAGGTTCTGGAAAATCGTCTATTGCCAACATCTTAGAAAAGAAGTTGCAAGCGATGGGACGCCATACCATCACTCTAGATGGAGATAATATTCGACACGGATTGAACCGTGACCTTGGATTCACTCAAGCGGATCGTGTTGAGAATATTCGCAGGGTTGGCGAGACATCCAAACTGATGGTTGAAGCAGGACTGATTTGCATTAGTTCATTCATTTCTCCTTTCGCATCTGAAAGAGGAATGGTTCGCAATTTGATGAGTGAAGGAGAATTCATCGAAGTCTTTGTCGACACACCACTTGAAGTGTGCGAAGAAAGGGATGTCAAAGGACTGTACGCCAAGGCGAGAGCAGGAGAGTTACCTAATTTCACAGGAATCTCTAGTCCGTATGAATCTCCACAAAACCCCGAAATCAGAATCGATACAACTCAAACAACAGCCGAGGATGCTGCTGAGCAAATCATCGATTACTTGAGTCGCTCTTGAATTCTCTTTGCGACTTCATCCCATTGAAGAGAATCTCTCAGTTCGATGATTGCCTTTCTCGAAGAATTTAGTTCATCTTCAGATAACATGGAAATGCTTGCGACAATATCGTCAACACTTCCGCCTCGCATTCTAATGGCTCCACTTACATCATCAAAAATTGGAATTGGAGATACTGCGATAGGTGCTCCTGAAGCAACACCCATTCTAACTGCTCCAGATGCAGATTCCTTGGTGTTCTGGTAAGGGAAAACCAACAAATCACATTTTGCTAGAGTAGCGATTGCAACATCATCATCTAAGAAATCAGTAACCAGTTTCACACGGCCTTGCAGACCTTTGTTTTCGATGATTGAATTGATTTTTTTCTCGGTATTCCCTGTGCCTTCTCTAGTTGCGCACAATAAGAGAAGTTGGTCCCAGCCAGGCAGTCGCTCGAATGCTTCAACTAGTTGCAGTTGGCCTTTGTGAGGCAGCAAGAATCCAAAGGTTCCCATCACTTTACCTTCAACGGGTAGTGCTTGTGCAGAATCTGATGGAGGAGGATAGATGCCGTGCGGGATCATTACGACATTGTCTTCAATTCCTAAATTTCTGAGGTTTTCAACATCGGCATTTGTGTGAACCATTACTGTCGAACAGGTTTTGAGACCTTCAACCGTTTTCTCGATTCTTTTGCTTGGGAAAATGATTGAACGGTCACGTGTGTTGTGCATTGTGATTAATACCTTGACTTCCATGTCGGCTAATTTTAACAACAACTCATTGAGATAAGAGAAGCGAATTAGTCCCGGTTGGTGTTGAATCACCACTGTATCAATTCCTTTGGCTGCAATTTGAGCAATTATTCCACCGAAGAAATTTGAATCTCGCTGCCAGCAAGGAATTGCGCCTTCCACATCACCTTCACCAGATTGGCACATGACCACCACATCTTCCATTTGTTCAACTAAGAAGCGAGAGTAAGTTGCAATGCCACACCTGATTCCCCAGGTGCTTATCCAACCAATCATTTTCATCACTCCTTGAAGTCAAAATTCTGGTATGTCTCTAGAATTGACTTAACATCTTTAGAACGAGGTGAATACTTCTTCTTTCTTTCACGCAAAGCGAACTCGTCCATATTTACATCTAATCCAATTGACTGGAAAGCATTGATTGCATCTTCATTTGTATACGGATATCGCAAGAAAGCAATATTGTCAATACCGTTTTGCTTGGCTTCTCTGAAACTCTCTAGGAACATTGAGAATCCAACTGGGTCTTCTGGGAAGGATTGTATGAATCTTGACAGAGGGATTTCTGGAGCATTGATTCCTAAGCACATCTTTGCTGCATTAGCAGTAAGGAATTTCCTGCGGTCCATCGAACGAATTGCATCGAGATAATCTCCATGAATTACTAAAATCGGCTTTCCAATACTGACGCCAGGGTGTTGTTTGTGACAGATAAGGCCGTAATTTTCAGGTCTTGTTCGCAAACCTTGTTTTTGCATATGGTCACAAAGAGCATTAGACGCTACGCCACCATGTGAAACAACCCAGACATCGATACTTTCAGCATCGACCTCACTAGGCCCTAATGGCTGCATTGAGATCACAGCAAGTCAGCTAACTCGTCTTGGATAATCTGGACTGCCTCAAGAATCTCGTCCTTGTGGCGAGCACCGGTGATTACCATCTTACCTGATCCGAAAATCAGACAGACTACCTTAGGATAGTCGAGACGATAGATTAGACCAGGGAACTGCTCTGGCTCATATTCGACCTTGTCGAAAGGCAGGTGGAAGGTTAGATTGTTTAGGTTCAACTTACGTGGCTGACCAGCTTGTGGCTCGCCGGTGAACTTGTCATTTCCGTCATAGTCTTCAGGGTAGTGAAGAGCATAGGTTGCGACCATGTTCTGTACTTCAATTTCGACATCCTTTAGATCCCATGTTGTGATTCCAGCAGAGCGTAGATCGTTGATCATGCGCTCGATACCAGTGTGGATGTTATCCTCGTCCTTTCCACCTGTGCACACAGCACGTCCGGAACGGAACATTAGGATAGCAAGTTTAGGGTCAGATACACGGTATACGACACCAGGGAATTGCTCCGGTTCATACTCACAATTCAACTGAATTGCGATGTCTGGCAGGTCTAGTTCTTCCGCTACTCTTGTACTAGCAACGACATTTACTACTGTTAAACGGTCCTCATCGTTCATAAAAGGGCCGATTATAAACCCCTATATAAAGCAGAGTACCTATTCATATGGGTTCCAAAGTGGGGATTTTTTGTCATCATCCACTTTCATTCCAGATGATGCGAGCCTACTGATTTGGGTTCTGCCTCCAGCCAATTCAATCGCTTCGCTCGTAGTCTTAGGGTCTCTGGTTAGGGCAATCATGCACCCTCCACCACCAGCCCCAGTTAACTTGACGCCCAGAGATGTAGGGGCAGCGGCAGATATCAGGGATTCAAGTTCAGGACAAGACACTCCAATGCTTCTCAATAGAAGGTGATTTTCGCTCATTGCACGCCCTACTGATTCCATGTCTCCATTCATTAGCGCTGCAATACCTCTTCTTGCAACGATTCCGATGGTCTCAATTTCACGCATCTTTTCTGGTTGGTTTTCAAGTAGAGTCGCCACCTTAGCAACTTGCTCAGATGTAGGTGCATGGATTCCAGTACTACCTATCACCAACCAAACATCGTCAAGATTTTCTAAATCAACAGAGTGAACTTCCCATCTTACATCGTTTAATTGTCTGGAATAAAGCCAATTCAAATCGGTCTCAACTTTATCTGAAAGCACGATACAACCTCCGTGTGCGCATGTGCTTGAATCCATTGGCGATGCCCTTCCACCCTGTGCGTAAGCTTCTACAGCATGAGTTAGGATTGCACATTCATCTTCATCCACAGATTTTGCACCATATGTCACAGAATCGCCTTGAGTAACTTCCCACGGGCCTTCGTAAACCTGGTTCGGTCTTGCAGCTGTCCATCCTTCTGCCCAATCATCATTCATGATTTGACGACCTCTGGCGCATCGTAATGCAGCGCTTGCAGCTACTGAAAGAGCAGCAGACGAACCCAATCCACTCGCCGTGGGAATATTTCCATTTATTTTGACAGATAATGGCGGACCACCATCCCAAAGGCGCTGCCTCAAAGCTTCGACATGAGGGTGTCGTTGTGGATGGAAAGACATTCCATCAATACGCCAGTCCTCACTCAATTCCAAACTGACGCTCATTCTTTGATCGATTGCGACAGCGACTGCAGGCTGGCCATAAACCACGGCGTGTTCTCCGAAGAGAATGCACTTGCCGGGCGCGCTAGCCTGCACCATGTATAGCGGTTGTAGAGGTGGTACTTGGCCGTTGGGTTGAAGGAGGGAATCCTCTTCGTGTGTTTGATGCAACACCCACTCGATGTATCATATGCTGGTATTTCAGGGTGGTACATACTGTTAGTTCTAGGAGTTGTGTCTATTGGTTTCTTTACATATCAAGTGCAAAAAGCCACAAGATTGGTACTACTAGGTGCTAAGGATAACCGGTTCGATTCATGGGGAGCGCGTCTCAAAGAAACAGCAAGTGTTTGGCTAGGGCAGAGAAAGGTTCTGGAAGACCCAGTCGCTGGAGTAATGCATGTTCTGATGTTCTGGGGATTCTTGATGCTGTCCACAGATATGTTTGACCTTGCAAGCGGAAACAGATTCAGTGAGCATTTGCTTCCTGAAGTCATCAATCCTTTGTGGAATGGAATGGTAGAGTTGGGATATACCAGCGCCCTGATAGGATGCTTCCTAGCATTGAATCGTAGAGTGTTATTCACTCCTGAGAAATTGAAGGGCAAGAGCCAGTTGGAAGGAAATGTCATCCTTCTGCTCATCATGACGATTTGCACTACTGCATTCGTAATCGAAGCAGGTGAAGGTCCTGACCCGACTTACGAAATGATTGGTGCTTGGGTCGCTGAAAATTTCACAATAACTCAATCAATTGTAAATTGGGCTTATTGGGCCCATATGCTTGCAATCTGTACTTTCATGTTCCTAATACCGCTATCAAAGCACATGCATTTAGTGATGGCTCTACCAAATGTGTTCTTCTTTGACACACAGCCAATGGCGAAAATGCGCCCACTACAAGTTCATGATAACGGCACTGCGGTTTCGCTTGATGAATTGGACTTGGAAACATTCGGTGCTGCTGAATATACACAACTTTCCTGGAGGAGTTTGATCGATGGCTGGGCATGTACTTCGTGTGCACGCTGTCAAGATGTGTGCCCCGCATATGCTTCAGGTAAGGACCTAAACCCGATGCAGATTATCCATGATGTTCGGTCATACGCGAATGAACACTCTCAACTATTGATGAAGGGAGAGACTCCTGAAGAAGACATAATTTCACGATTCGGAGAATCCGCAATTTGGGCATGTACCACATGCAATGCCTGCGTAGATGTCTGTCCAGTAAACATTGAACACGTGCCAAAACTAACCGATGCTCGTCGCCATCTGATGATGGAGAGAATGGAGTTCGATGAATCGGTTGAGGATACTGTAATGCCTTTGATGATGACTATCGAGAACCTCGAGAGCGATTCAAACCCATATGGTATACCAATGCACGAGAGAGGAGATTGGGCAGCTGACTTAGATGTCAAGGTTGCAGAACCTGCAGAATACATCTACTTCGCAGGATGCGCGGCTTCATTCGATGAGAGAAACAAGAAAGTTGCAAGAGATACAATTTCGATAATGAAAGAGGCAGGCTTAGATGTAGGTATTCTAGGAATGCAGGAAGGATGTAGTGGAGATGCTGCACGCCGTGCTGGAAATGAATATCTGTTCCAGATGCTCGCAGAAACCAACCTCGCAACATTCGAAGAAATCGGTGTCAAGAAGATTGTATCATCATGCCCGCACTGCTTCCATACCTTAGGAACCGAGTACAAGGACTTTGGAGGACAAGATATCGAAGTCATGCACCACTCACAACTGATTAATCACTTACAACAAGAAGGCAAGCTTCCAGAACCCAAACACGATGGTAAAATCACCTATCATGATCCATGTTATCTTGGGCGAATTGGCGGCGAATTAGAAGCGCCTCGTGCTGCGATTGGTGGCGTTGATGTTGAAACCGAGAACCACGGTAGAGGTTCATTCTGCTGTGGTGCAGGTGGAGCACAAATGTGGATGGAAGAGCATGTTGATGAAGACCATGACCGAGTCAATATCATTCGTTCCAAGGAGTTGGCTGCAACCGGTGCCGATACAGTTGCGGTTGGATGTCCATTCTGTTCTACTATGGTTACAGATGGTCTATCCTCAATCGGTTCAGAGATGGAAGTCAAAGATATCGCAGAAATCGTTTGGGAGCAAATCAAGGCAAACGATGCTAAGATTCAGGCTGCCAAAGCCGAGTGAAAGTCCTAATTTAGCAACGATTGGGCTACATTATCATCTTGTATTCCATCGGCAAATTTGTTCCTTTCATCTCCAGTCATGTCCCCACATTGAAGAGAATAATCCAATACTAATTTGGTAGCCTCAGGGTGAAACTGAACTGTTTTGATTGGTCTAGTGGGATGCTTGCATACTGCAATTTCGCAATGTTCGGATGAGGCCACAACTTCCATTTCTCCAGAGTCGATAACATGGTCTTGGTGAGTGAAGAGTTGTTTTTTCACCGTTCCATCGGTATAAGTCACATCCGCTAGGAAAGAAGACCCCTCTTCTGCCCTTTCGACTTCACCACCTAGCGCTTTGCAAATTATTTGATGTCCAAAACAAATCCCATAGAGCGGAACTTCACATTCTCTAATCAATTTAGCAACGTCATCCATCCAGTCTTCCCAGGATGAAACATTTCTTCTACTACCTGTTATGACAACTACATCACAATTTTGTGGGGCATCAACACGCTTACCAAAGCCGTATTCTATTTGTTGGTTAGTATGTGGCGCCCAAAGTAATACTTCGTGTTCTGGGAAGTGGCTAACAATCTCTTCAACACCTTTTTTTCCGAAAGCCTCTCTTTCGGCAAGCAAATCCACAACCAGTAATATCGGCATAAAAATCAGTCCTGGCCTTGGATATCTATCTCAAATGATTTCAGAGTCAGAATAAATGAAAGGACTAGGAGGTATTCCATAGGGGCAGCCCAATTAACCCATGGTTGGATTAGATCCATGTCGTTGGTTTCCAAGAAACTTGGATGTTGATTTATCGCTGATGTCATCGCATACATCATAATTGTAAATGCGATAAAACCCAAAGATATGGAAGCGTATCTGAACCGCTTCCCTTTCTCATCCCCATTATTCATAGCGAGATGAGTAGTTGCACACCAAGCCAGTCCAAAGTAGAAGACATTCATGGAGGTTGTAATGTGCATGTCGAGGTGATCGTACATATCCATGAATGACATTATGCTTAGATTAACTCCAGCAATCACGCCACTTAGCATAGACAATTCCATCCAATACCAACGTGTATGTGATTTGTTTTTGACAAATAATTTCCAAGATATCAAAACAATTAGGATTCCTGTGATAAACAGACCTCCCGTGAATACAATTCTTTGTAGGCCAGGATAATCAGCCTCTGAGATAAAGAACGGCAGCGCTCTGTAATCTCCAGATAGTATATGCAGTATAGTTGATACACTTATTGAGATTGAAGGCAGCACCCATCCAATTCTAGCGAGCATTCTGTCATCTATCATCGATAAGCCTCCACAGTGTCATGAATGCAATCATCATATGATTTCCAAGTCAGACCCAAATCTTCCTCTGCCTTCTTACTGGAATACTTTGAGTCTCCTTTTGAGAATGATTTTGCTGCAGAGCGAGTTAGCAGTCTCTTGCCTGTGAACAATCCCATGAACCAATCTTGAAGAACGACTACAGGTAGTAGCCAAAGGGGTATTCCGAGTCTAGGGAATTTCATTTTTGGGTACAACTTCTTGGCACGCTTCAACAAATCGTAGATATTTCCATCTTGGTATGGCGCCAGTACATACCTCCCATTTGCATCATCGTTTTCGTAGGCCATTCGGTGTGCTGTGGCTACATCATCAACATGAACAAATGCAAGTGGGATTTTTGGAACAACTGGATATTTTCCTTTCATTGCATCTCCAATTATGTCAGTAGAAGGAGTCGGTCGAGAAAAAGAACCGCCAAGAACTCCACTGGGATTGATTACGCGCAAATCAATTCCTAACTCTTCAGCAAGTTCCCAAGCTCGCTTTTCCGATTCGGTTTTCGCTTGGGTATAAGGTAAGGAGAAGTTTTCATTCCAATTCGATTCATCTTTGATTACACCCTTAGGCGAGGTGCCAATTGCAGCAACAGATGAGGTGTAGACTACTCGCTTAATTCCCTCTGAAGCAGCGGCCCGAAGGACATTCTCTGTACCTTGATTAGCAGTGTCTAGAATTAATTGCCCATCTCCGCTTGTAGCGTATATCGTGGCCAAATGGAATAGCCCTGTAGCGCCATTGAGCACCTTGGGCCAATCTTCAGGATTGAGGACGTCAGCCTCCACGAATTCCATTTCTAGTTTAGGTGCTTTGTCCATCGAACGAACTGTACCTCTTACGGTGTAGCCTTCATCGATCAATTGGCGGGCCAAATTGTTACCAATGTGTCCGTTAACACCAGTAACGACCACGATGCCCTCCATGCTACTCCAACCACCTATGGGCTTTGAATCATGCCATTGTTTGAATATATGTGTGCCACCCCCGCAGAACAATGCCTCTGCGAGTACATGACACTCGACGACGGGAAAAGGTGGATTTCACCACCATGAATCCCGGCGTAGTAAACATGTATGTTTGTGGCGTCACAGTGTATGACTTGTGCCACTTGGGTCACGCTAGGTGTTACCTTGCATTCGATTTGATTCACAGATGGTTAGAGAAATCTGGTTATGATGTAAATTATGTACAGAATTTCACCGATATCGATGACAAAATCATCAATCGTGCAAATGAGACCGGTGAAGATTGGCGTGAACTGGTTGACAACAATATTGCAACCTACTATCGAGACATGGATGCTCTAAACATCCTGCGTGCAGATTCCTACCCTAGATGTACTGAGTATGTTGATGATATGATTAGAATAACACAAGATCTGATCGATAAAGGAAACGCATACGCATCTGACGATGGTGTGTACTTCAGTGTTGAAAGCGCCCCTGAGAAGTACGGTCAATTAACAGGTCAGAATATCGATGCAGTACGCAGTGGAGCAGGCGGTAGAGTTGGCGGCACAGGTTCAGGAAAGAGAGATCACAAGGATTTCGCTTTGTGGAAATCAGCTAAGCCAGGGGAGCCAACTTGGGATTCTCCTTGGGGTTCTGGACGGCCAGGGTGGCACATCGAATGTACTGCTATGAGCATGGATGCCTTTGGCACTCAGTTCGACATACATGGCGGTGGCCACGACCTTCTATTCCCTCACCACGAAGCCGAGATTTTCCAAGGAGAATGTCACACAGGATGTTCGCCAGTTGTTCATCATTGGCTGCATAATGGATTCGTAAACATAGACGGAGAAAAAATGAGCAAGTCGTTAGGAAATTTCTGGACCATCAAAGATATTCTAGAAAAAGTAGACCCGCTTGTTTTGAGATTCTCTCTAATCAATGCTCATTATCGCTCACCAATCGACATGAACGAACAATTACTCAAGGATGCGGAAAAGAACCACAGCCGCTTGGTTAGTGTGTACAAGGCTGCATTGGAATTAGTTGGAGTCAATCCTCCACCATTACCTGATGGAGATATTACTTCGCAGATCCCCCTAGTTAAGAGCCTAGGCTTGTTAGAGAAAATGGCTCAAGGCTTTGCCATTGCCATGGATGATGATTTCAATTCAAGAGAGGCTTGTGCTAAGGTTCTGGGTGCGATTCGAGAGATGAGCAAGATGCTTAGTGAATTGGAAGGAGATGATTTAGGCGCATATGCTCAACATTGTGTCGATTGGCTTGAGGATACAGCAGGCTCAGTACTTGGCGTATTACCTACTCGTGAACAAACTCTTGCCGAACCGGAAGATGACCCACGTAGAGCAGAACTCGCAGAGCAAGTAGAATCTCTTCTAACAAAGAGGGCGCAAGCAAGAGCAGCAAAAGATTGGCCTGCAGCAGACGCTATCCGTGACGAATTAGCCTCTCTGGGCGTCGTAGTAACCGATACTGCAGAAGGGCCAATTTGGGATTTAGTCTAATCCTTAGGCGGCTCTAGTGGTGGCAGTTCTGGAACGAACTCATCAGTAATTTCTTCGTGATCTGGTTCCTTGCCAATCTCATTATCCTTGAAGACAAAGATTGCAGTAATTGCAGCTATGAAAATTAGCACCATTACAATAGTTAGAACAAAGACAGGGTCGGATTCATCTGATTGCGAACCATCATTGGTATCTTCATCACAAATGCCAACACATGTGTCATCATCAGTTGCATTATTGTCTTGGTTATCGCCAGGATTTGTGACTTCATATTCACAGGTCCCATCATCTTCATCAGCTTGTGAATTGTAGTTTAGTGCAGTTGAATCAGTACATCCTTTCACAGGGTCCGGTTCATCAACAGGCGGCTCATTTACATAATCAGAATCTTCTTTGAATGGGCGCTCTCCATTTTCATCATACACGATGTCATAATAATCGTACAACTTGGTCATATCAATGTGATAATTTGCATGAGCGGAACGGTTTACTACATCGAAGAATCTGTCATCTCCGATGGTATATATTGGGTCTAAGCCAACATTAGACAAACGATTGACATTGTCTCTGTAATCTCCATCGAAAGTTGTACCTAGCCAATCTTGGATTTCAGAATCGGTCATTCCATCAACATCGTTCCAGTTTGCTTTTATGTCTTCGAAATCGTTACGCATTGCCATAGATAAACCGGATTCGATTTCTTCCCATGTTTGCATTCCATCTACAACTGAAGTAGACGTAACATCAACGGCTTTTGAGAATCCTGAGCCGTTGATGTATTCCCAATCATCTTCCTTCATTGCAGACATCAAGTCGATGTCTCCGAATACAGGTTTTCCGTGAACGATTGTTAGACGTACATCAGGGTCTATCGCCTCGATGAGGTTACGATATGGATTTTCATGGAATGTGTCGATCACTACGATATCAGCATGCATCCCCGTCTTGATTTGCCCAACGAAATCTTCCCAGTTACTTATCTCAGCAGGGTTGCTGGTTACCATTTCTACCAATTCATAATCCGAGAAGTGTCCATCTAAAATTTCCCTGTTCCACATGTCAGCAACTTTCAATTCATGCAGGTTGTTCTTGGTTCCACTAGGACCCCAATCTGGTGCAATTGAGATTGTGATTCCTGCATTGTCAGCAGCAACAACATCGGTTGTGTCTCCATACAATACTAGATTCGAGAATGGTGACCATACCAAGCCAGCACCCGTTGTTCCCATCTTTTCAAACTGGCTTTGGTCCATTCCTGTGCCGTGAATTACCACGGTTTCGTCCATAATCAGTCCTTTATCCCATAATGCATCAAATTCGCTTTTACTTCTTTGGTCAACACCTTCAGATAAGTGTACGAACCATGCATTTAGAGATCCAGATTCATTCTGTGAAATCAGATGATTACCGGTGTAATCATCATCCTCAGCTCCACAAACTGCACAGGTGCTAATTCCATCTTGCCCGAAATTGTATAGTTCGATATTCCTAGAAAGCATGGTATCCCATGCATCAGTGCTTGTTCCTGGTGAGCCCTGAACTGCGGTTACGCCACCTGCAACTGCTTGTACTTCGGCGTACTTCATCTGTTCAGCAGACATGTCCCATCTGTTGAAAGATTGAACATTGGTCTTCATCCAAGTAATACTCGGGCCATAATCCCAATTATCACCCCATTGGTGGCGATTCGAGTATCCTCCCTCTTCTGATTTTTGTGACTCTGAAAGATGAACTTCGAAGTCCCAGAGTGGAATATGGTTGTAATGCATATGGTTGTGTAAATCGATTAGACCAGGATAGATAGTTGCCTCAGTATCGTATACTGTGATGTTGTCTGTGTTTATTGGAGGAATTTCCCCATCCGCCCAAACAGCAACAATAAGGCCACCTTCAATCATAATGTTTCCATTTTCGATAACACCTTGACCGGTCATCGTAACGATTCTTCCTTTGAGGATGTATGACTCTTGAGTGTTATCAGATTCTGTAAAGCAGGTTCCTTGACGCTCTGAAGGATTAGGGTCCTGCTTCCACAAACTTCCATTTTCTGCAATTGTGTATACCTTGTCCCACCAAGAATCTTCGCCAGGATATGTCATAGAATCGATTAGATTCCCATCTACATTCATCAAAGTTGCAGTATCTCCATCCCAATAGTCGAGTTCGATGTCTGTGTTGGCGCGATAGAAGGTGATACTTTCTCCTGCCTCAATTGTGGTATTCCAACCAATTCTGCAAGGAGGGCTTCCTCCATCTGTTGTATCATCGAGAATCCAATCAGAGATATCTACAGATTGGTTACCGGTATTTGTTATCATGATATATTGGTCTGAATAGGAGCCTATGTCACCATCGCCATTCCAATCAGTACCGTTGTACTGCGCTGAAGAAGCAGATACTAAAATCTCCTCTATAATGATCCCACCATCTTCAGTAACCTCACTCGATGTTGAGATAGGAAATAGAGCAGTGATTAGAATAAGTGCAACCAATGCCCTGCGCATGTTTTGTCGAAACAGTATCAGCACATGAAGTAACCTGCTTCAGGATTTTAGCAAAATACAAGTCGACGATAGCCTCAAATCCAACCCATCATGCCGCCATGTTATGCAAAGGGCGCTATTGATGCTGGTAGTTTTACTTCCAGCAATGTTCTCCGGCTGTTTAGGAGAAGATAGCGTAGCCGAAGCCCCTGAATTAGATGAGCCAGCCTACCTCCAACCTTGGGAAAGATCTGGTGAGACATACGATAACAGCGATGTATTCAGCAGAGTCACAGAAAATGGCTCCTATGAAATTGATACGGTTCGCAGTGTGTATGTCGACGTTCCAACAATTACGGCAGCAGATGGCGGTGCTGGATTAACTGGTGATGCAGTAGTACACCTTGGTCTATGGTTGCCGGTAATCGAAGGATGTGATTGGGAAGCAGGCAACCTTTCTGAGGAATGCCGTGTTCCAGTTATTGCTGAAATCGGCCCTTATTACAACGATGGAGATGTCGATGCTCTTACTCCTGCTGACAGGCTGGGGCGCTTCTTGATTGAGAATTACGTGCCACATGGATATGGTGTGGCACAAGTTAGCGTATTTGGGACTGGTGAATCTAACCACTGCATGGATCTAATGGGAACCGATGAGCAGAGAGGAATTGACGCATCAGTATCGTGGCTTGGTAGCCAAGGTTGGTCAAATGGTAAGGTTGGAATTATCGGTAAATCGTATGATGGAAGCACACCTTGGCAAGCTGCAACCTTTGGAAATCCCTACCTTGCAACAATTGTTCCTATGTCCGGTTTAGTCGGTGTCCACGAATTGATGTGGCGTAATGGAAGTATGGAAGCTAGAGGCGCAATTATGCACAATGGTGTCTACGGTTCCTTTGGTATCGACGGTGATGCTGATGATGTTGACAATGCCTGTGAAGGATATGCTGAGGGATACGCAAATGGTCCTGCAGCATATTTGCTTGGCAACATGGTTGACTATGCTGGAAATACTTACTGGACTGAAAGGTCGTTCATGGGTAGAGTCTTAGAAAATTACAACGGTTCCGTTTACATCATTCAAGGAATGCAAGATTGGAACGTAGATCCCCACATGGCATTCCCAATACACCAACAGGTCGCAGATGCTGGAATAGAAATCAAAACTCTTGCTGGACAATGGGCTCACGACTATCCTGATCGTGTTTCAGGACACAGTTCTCAAGGTGTAGGAAGAGGACAAGAGGCATACCCCTACACTCTTCGCTGGGATTGGGCTGACGAGATGTTGTACTGGTTTGACTGGTACCTGAAGGGCGAAGGAGAAGCACCAGTACTCGGTGTAGAGATGCAAGACAATCGTGGTGGTTGGAGATTCGAGTCAACTTGGCCTTCTGAAGATACACAATACATGGAGATGTCAGTTGATAGTTTGGGAGCAACCGATGCATTGGTTGGTCCAGGATACGGACCAATCACATTCTCATACGGTCCTTTTGAAAATGATACATACATTGCAGGGATGCCCACATTGCACTTGTCCGCTACACCACATACAACTCAAAATGGACATGTGTTTGTGGAAATGACAGATGATAATGGAATACACTTAGGCCATGCTGTAATGGATTTGAGATTCCATGCAGGAGGTAGAGACGGAGTTTTACAGATTACTCCGTTTACAACAGTGGTAGCGAAAATGGAATTCATGCCATTAGACGTATTCTTAGCAGCTGGTGAATCGATTCATTTTACAGTCACACAAACTGGTGAAGATTATGTTCCAAGCCCGGCATCAACAGGTTACTTTACAGTAAATTGGGCTGCGAGTACACTTACATTACCACTAGTCGAGCGTTCATGCGATGATTTGTTCCAAGTTCCAATGATTGAATATGGCGAGGAAGTAGGCAGAATTTGTTAATCAAAATCTACCTAAGATTGAGTTGAATACATTCTTTGCATCACCCTGTGATCTTTCGACAAGTCTTCTAACGATTAGTTCAGGAGTTGAACGTGCCAAGTGGTTTCTTCTTGGAGTTCTGTCAACAATAAGTTCGAGGTTCTCATCTAAGCCTCTCGCTTCAATTCCATCAGTTCGCAATTCTTTGCCCGCTGCTTCGATAATCGCTGGAGCAAGGTGAGTTACAAGCAGCATGCATGTACCGGGATGGGATTCGGCAGCCTCTAGCATTCCTGCAATGATTCTGGCGCCAGCACCTGGTTCAGTAATAGCTTCCAACTCATCTGCTAGAATCAGTTTGGAATTACTGTTGGAAACAACTTCTGCGAGTTGCATCAATGTTTGCTCAAGTGCACCTGCAGACTGCGTTCCACCCGCTTTAGCGAGGACGTGCAGAGATTCAATGCGGCCAACTTTAGCGGATTTTGCTGGGACTGGGAGTCCCATGTGGGCCAGTATTGTACAGTGTGCTAGCAATTCCAGCATGGTGGTTTTCCCACCACTATTTGCACCTGTTAACAAAGCGATAGATTGCTGGTCTCCATTATTTGCACAACTTCCTAATCCGTAGTCAACCGGGTCTGGAGTTCCATCGATTAGGAGGTGCCTTCCGGCCTTTATTGCAATTCCATGGTCGCTCATTTCTGGCATTATCGCATCAACGCTTCTAGCCCAGCGGCCAATGGTTAGCCATTGGTCTAATTCCACTAATTTCCTAAGAGATTTTTCGCATCTAGATTTCAGAGGAGCAAGTCTTCTTGCTAGAGAAATTAGGCGGTCAGATTGAGTTGTTTTCCACAACTCTTCCAATTGAGAATCAATGCCATCAAGTGTAGTTCTGTCAACCTTAGTTGGCCATTCACTCTTGAAAATTGAACGTGGGCACTTTACTCCAACACTCGATAGTAGTGCTGCGATTTCATCTGTTGCAGATTCTATTGCCTGTTCAATAGCATCGCTTGTTTGCTGGGCTAATCTACGTTGTAATACTGCTGCATCTGCCAATGCTTCCAACATGTCAGAACCTGACAAGTCGAGTTTGACATTCTGCATCGCTTGATCTACTTCCTCGTGGATTCTCCTTTCCAATTCTTTAGCAGTAGGCCATAATTTGTCACGAACATCAGCAATTGCTTCAGCATCTGCTTCATTCGCCATTTCATCAAGTAATTCTCGCAATTGAGTTGTTCTAATATCATCGAAGTGCGAGAAGAAACCGTCTCCTTCAGGGAGTGTTGTAAGAAGTTCGAGAGATTCTCGGTTATGTTCAAACCATCCAACACACTTCTCTGGTAGAATCATATCTACGGAAGCTGATTCAGGCACTACTAGCCACCCCTCTGGAGTTTGCGCAGGTCCGTCTGCACCAACCCAAGTGACTGATTTGAACACCTTGTAATCCTTCCAAGTTTCCTGCTCAGAGGGCGAAAGAACTCTACAGAATCTCTTCAGTTCATCTATTGGATTTTTTGAAACTATTACGCGTTCATAATTTCCTTCAACTTCGCTAGGTATGCGTAGCCCTTCGATTACGAAGTCACATTCCATCGCCTGTGAGATAATTTCTCTTCTTGATTTGATATCTCTGACCGGCATCAGGTTTCGGAGTCTTGAACGAGTAGACGCATTCACTGCATGAGTTGCAATGTTCGCAACCAGTTCTTTGTGAAGGCGTACAGATTCTGGAGTTGCTAAGAAATCCTCTATTCCGTTTAATGATCGTGCCAGACTATCTGCACGTTTTAGGGAAACTCCTTCCACTTCTGCAATTTTCTCAGTTTGTCCATCTGAAAGCAATTGTAAGACTTTGTCTTCAGTTCCAAAATGATCTGTTAATTTTCTCGCTAAACCAGCACCCACCCCGGGTAAAGCCTTCAGAACCATGAGCAAAATCGTTTGCCAAGGGGTTTTGAAGATAGGGGTCGCTTACCCCTTTACTTTCACATTACTTTGGTTATTGAATGTGGTCATACTTCCCAATTCAATTGATACCCTTTACTATCCATCATTTACCGGATGAAGAATTATAGGCAAGAATACATCATTTGATTGAACATGCCTCACCCATTCTCCAAACAGCCGGAAGGGGAATCTAACGCTCCTCCGCAGTCGATGGGAACAAACCTCAAACAAAAAAACGGTCAAAAACGTTCTTTTCGGCTTGGTATGATTCGGGTTTTAGTCTTTGGAACCATCATCGCCATTTACCAATTTTTCAACGAACTTGAACATTTCTGCTGGAACATAGGCATCGGTGATCCCTGCAAGTATCCGCCGGAATACAGTTATCCGCCCATACTCCTCATGCTCTTGATATTCTCCTCCATGTCATACAGCCTTCTTCTGTTAATTCGTCGGGAATGGAGGTACAGTGGCGGTGTTTGTATGGGTGGGTGTCTCTCTGTTGCTCTGTTCATCATCTCAAATATGATCGTGTTTTTCATGAATTAATTTGAATATGTCATACTTCCAAAATGCTAATCAAAACGAGTCATTTTCGGATAGGCCCTTAGATTGTCTTAGAAAATATGATTGCCGGGATTTGATTTTTAAGTTATCAACAGTAAATCAAACACTACGGGAGTTGGTTGTATGCTTTTGAAAGCGTCCTTGAAGAAATACCAAGAATTAGTTATGAAATTCTGTGCTGTAATTTTTGCAATATTAAGTTTTTATTTTGCCAAAACCTTGAGTCAAAAAGATCCAGAATCGATGTTATTTATCGAATCCTTACTCATCATTTCTCTTTGTTTTTACATATTATACATCATTACTGCAAGCATTAAGTTACTCAAAAACTACGAAAAAAATCTCAATTTTGGTTTCAACTTATCAATAGTATTGACATTCCTTCTTACATTGGTTTCGTTCTATTTGGAGTCAGAAGGGTGGTGGACGTTTTGTATAGGGTTATGCACTACTTCGGATTTTGACTTTTTCATACTGCTAGCCCAGCCTTTTTTCGTCCCAGTAACCCTTTTGCTGTTTACCATATTTTGGCGTGGAAATGGAGCGACAAGAAGATTCTTTTCTGGTGTGATATTATCCATCCCTTTTTGTTTGCTTGCGACCTTCCTCTCAAGTCTCACATTGGGATTACTTCTCCATGCTTACAATCTGTGATTATTCCATGGCCATTCGAAGGGAGGCCCTTGTATTAGGCGTAAATGCGAAGGGTAGCGTTAGCACCGACCCACTGCAAGACCTTTGATTTCCCAATACCTGAGCAATGGGTATTCGGATGAACCCTCTGAAACTATCCGGATTCAATTTGGAAAGGGATTGGTTTATTCTTTGTGGGAAAATAGCCCAAACATGCGCAAAGGAATATTATGTCCAACACTCATTTTGGTATTTATGGTTACAATTCCTGTTGTATCTGCTGATTACTCTGGAGAAGTTGAGTACTCAATTGGAGATTCAATTTTTGATATTGAGTTGACATCTGACGAATCTTGGACGAATGATGACGCCTCCGATCTTCTTTGTTGGATTGATGAGAATCATGGCAATAATGATGGAATAACATCTGAAAACGAAGAAGAAAATTATGAAGCATCTGCTCAAGAGATGGTTGGAACTGAAGTAAATCATTACTTAAACGGAGTAGCTGCAATCCTCGAAGAGTATGCTATTGACCTAAGTTTTGAACATGGAAACTGTCTTGATACTGAACTAGTGACTATTTCATACGAAGGAAAGTTCTCATTTGATACTGAGCCAAGCGACAAATATGTACTTCTCTTCAATACCACAGATGCCGCAATAGTAAACAATTTACAGGTTAATTACTGCATATTCCAGGAGTTTGAGGTGCAATCCGTCAGTGGTCTAGCAGATGATTCGACTAGTGAAGAATGTGTAAAAGGATTCAGAATTGCTGGTGAAGACATGGAGATACAATTTGAAGTTACTAAGAGTGAGGATAAATTGATACCTGCAATTTCATTTATTTCTACAATATTTGTAGTTCTACTTTCCTTAGGAATATTTAATCAAAGGACTGACCAAACTCATTGATTTTCAAAGTATGAGCAGGGGGGCCCCTCTGCTCTGAGGGGTAAGCAAAGGGTACGCACGAATAGGACGGAATGCGACCCCTTGTCAACAGGCTAATTGTGTACAAGGGTGTTTAGCATAAACCCTCGTGATCATAAGTAAACCACTTATTCACTCTTGTGAGTCTGATCCCATGTCATCTGGATGAATCAGTAGATTTTCGATGGTCGTCAACTGTATGTTACTTCTGTTACAATTCCATCGCTCTTCCACAATTCGTATCCATTGGTTCCATCATTGGCTGTGAAATAGAGGGTGTTGCCAACGGCTGTGAGATATTCGAGAGAACTGCCGCTACTTCCGCTTCTGATATCCTTGACCAGTACTGTGCCTGAGGCAGTTCCATCGCTCTTCCACAATTCAGTTCCGTTGGTTCCGTCGTAGGCTGCGAAATA
>CACEWA010000019.1 GCA_902563095.1 uncultured Candidatus Poseidoniales archaeon
TGGCTTCAGTATTCTTTGCCTACCATTCAGGTTTCGTAGATGGAACATCGATTAAACCAGGGGATGAGCCATCATTGAATGTCAATGGTTCTTTAGACGTATATTTGCCCGAGGGCTCTCCGGTTTTAGAGAGCATCAAGGATGTTGAGAAAAATTGGTCTACAAATGTGATGATTATTTACATCGACTCTCCTGAAAAGCCGATTGACGATAGAAGAATTTTGCAGGAAATGTCGTATGTTGAAACAAAATTGAATCCACGACTTTCTGATCCCACTGATGATGTAATTTATGCCCTATCTTTATCCACAGTTGTCAAGGAAGTAAACTCCAGTCTGCCGAGGATCCAAGATGCCTTTTTAGATCAATTAGCGTCTGAGGTTTGCCCACCTAATGATGAGAATTGTATTGGCTATACTGTTGCAGATTTAGCTAAGGACGCTCTTGATATAGGAGACCCAATTTGGGGAAATTATAGTATTCCATCTCAAACTACAATCGACACAATTGTCAATGAGATGTATGAGGATGATGGCTCACCTTCCCCTGGTTTAGACAAGATGACTCGAGATACTGATGGCGATGGTCTTTTGGACAAGGCTGTAATCATTATTGCAGTTGATTATGCCAAGACGGCTAAGGAAGTTATAGAAAATACACAAGAGATACTTGATAATATTTCCAAAGAAAAGCGCCCTTGTGAATACGACCAAAATGGCGACCCTATAGGAGCAGATTTGTGCGATTGGGAAGACCTTGGAATTTCGATGACCCTTACAGGTCCGGTTCCAATCACAAATGCAGTTACTGAATTTTCGTTCAAATTATTCTGGCAGATTTTCCCTCTCGCTATTGTTCTAGTTGCACTAGGACTGTTTGTTTTCCACTCAGATGTTTTGCAAACAGGTTCTTGGAGACCTATTCAAGGATTCAAGGTGGTAGTGATTGCTGGTTTGCCAACATTATGTTCGGTGTTTTGGACTCTTGGAATAATGGGGTATAGCGGTTATGAGGTTACGATGACGGTGATTATTGTAGGTCCTATTTTGCTGGCATTGGGTGTTTCATATGGGTTACACATCACCAATCGTTACGCTGAAGAAACTGGGACCAAGGATGAAAAGATAAGACAATCATTAGCATCTACTGGTCGTGCAGTATTCCTCTCTGCAGTCACTACTGTAATCGGATTCATATCATTGACATTTACTCCTATGAAACCGATTGAGACGGTAGGAATCGCTCTATCTGGTGGAATTATCGTCGTCTATTTTCTTACCATGGCAATGGTGCCAAACTTAACACTATTACTTGATTTACGCAAACCGAAACATCCTCCTTTGCCAGTATTTGAAAAGGTGGTTCAAGTACCGATTCGATGGTCTAAAGCAGTAATTGCAGTTTTCTTAATTATGATATTCATTTCTGGTTACTGGGGTCAGGAAAATGTCGAAGAGAACATCGATCTGTTGGGTATGGCTCCTGAAGACGAACCCTCTGTAATTACTATGAAGCAGTATTCCCGAGATTTCAATGCGGGTCAAGTCGGAATGGTTCTAATTCATGGTGACATTTCCGGTAATGCTCCGATAACTGAGGCCGAACCGGTTGAAAAATTGCTTGGCTTATCTGCCTTGGAAGACAACCTCAATACTATTGAACAAACCAATGCAGTTAGTATTGTGTTCTTGATGAAATCAGTAGGGTTTGGAGGGAATGTCAGTGGTACACCTCTCTGGAATCTAACCGACAATCCGTTGGTACCTGATGATTTGAAAGATGCACTAGAGCCTTATCTCAATCGTCAGTATTCTGAAGATGTAACTTTCTGGGAAGTTCTGACAGCCCCTCGTGCAAATGGTACTGAGAATGAGAACGCAGAGAGATTCCTTCTGAATGTATTTTATTCTAGCCTAACAGATGAAACAAGAGGCTTATTTATTTCTGATGATTATAGTAGAAATTTGATTTATGTAGATATGCCATTCGTTCCTGTTGCAGAAACTTCTGAAGCCGTGGCTCAAGTTAATGATTACACATCCAGAGATTATGAAGGCAATATCTACGCAGGCGATCTAACTGGTGTTGCTGCAACTGCAATTGCGGTCAACGAATTGATTGTTGGAAGTCAATGGTCTTCGCTTGGATTCGCTGTAGCACTTACTTTGATGACATTAGCGATTGTTTTCAAGGACATAAGATTCTCTTTCTGGACCACAGCTCCAGTTATTGCAACTGTTGCATTACAATGGTTAGTTATGTGGAGAATGGACGTATCTCTCTCTCTGGTAACTGTTATGATTGGTTCAATTCTAGTTGGAGTAGGTGTTGATTTCTCCATCCACATAGCCAACCGTATACGCGAATTAGGTGGGGGTATTGAAGCGATACGAACATCGACTGTTAGTACGGGTATGTCGTTATTCGAAGCTGCAACTGTAACAACCCTAGGTATGATTACAGCATATCAAATTCCAATACCAGAAATCAAGCCTTTCATTACTGTAATCATTATTCTACTATGGATTGCAGCCGCCAGTGCATTGATTTTGTTGCCAGCGATTTTCGTATTATTAGAGGAACTAGGAATTGGTTCTACTGGTGGTGCTAGTTCGATGGCACGAAAACTTGGATTAGGACGTGTTGCAGCGAGAGGAGACCTCGATGTAGTTGATGCTGCTCTTATTCCTGACCATGGCGATGCATGGTGAAATCTAAGGGATGTCGCTTAGACGCCCCCTACATGGTGAACTATTGGCTGATGAAGTCCGAGCCCGATGTCTACCCATTTTCCCAATTGGTTGCAGACGGGTCAACGCATTGGGATGGTGTGAGAAATTACCAGGCTAGAAATATAATGCGTGACAAGATGAAAATGGGCGACATGGTACTATTCTATCACTCCAATACAAAACCACCTCATGTCGCTGGAATTGCTAGAGTTTGCCGAGAAGGTTATCCAGACCATACCTCATGGGATCCAAATTGCAAGTACTTCGATGAGAAGTCAACTCCAGATAACCCGAGGTGGATGATGGTTGATATCGAGCCAATCCAAGAAATGGAGATGGTTAGTTTGGTTGACATCAAAGCCAATCCAGCCTTGGATGACATGCCCTTAGTTCAAAGGGGTCAGAGATTATCGGTTCAACCTGTTTCCAAAGAACAGTATGATGAGATTTGTAGGATGGGTGGAATCTCGTGATTCCAGTTTCCTCTCGCGCTTCAACAATCGAATATGCGATTAGAGATGTGGTTGTTCCAGCAACCAAGTTGGAAGCAGAGGGGCATGAAATTATCAAATTGAATATTGGCGACCCGATTGCATATCCTGGATTGCCCACGCCTCAACATATGGTTGAAGCATACAGGCAAGGACTGGCAGCAGGAAATAATGGATATTCTCCATCGTATGGTCTACCAAAATTACGCTCTGCAATTGCTGCAGATGAAACAGGAAAGGGCTGGAATTGCAATGTGGATGATGTCTATGTCTGCCACGGAGTAACCGAAGCTCTGCAGATTATTTTTGCTGCAACACTAGAGGAAGGCACCAAAGTTTTGGCCCCCGGCCCCCACTATCCACCCTACATGGCTTATCCACAGATGTATGGTGCAACCACAATTGAATATTCACTAAAATCAGATGATGGTTGGGCTATCGACCTGGATGACATTGCATCAAAGATGGATTCGGATGTCCGTTTGTTAGTACTCATCAATCCAAACAATCCGACTGGGAATGTTGCTGGAGCAGAAGAAATCGAAAAACTCCTTGCGATTGCTAAGAACTGGCCGAATTGTATGATAATTGCAGATGAAATTTACGACGGCTTAGATTTCAGTGGCAAACATGTTTCAGTAGCTTCACTTTCTAAGGAGGTGCCAGTCTTCTCTTTGAATGGAGTCTCAAAAGTATACTACGCTCCTGGATGGAGAATTGGTTACATGGCCATTCATGACCCAACAAATGTTCTAGTTGATGTTAGAGACGGTATTGAGAGGTTGTTGCGTTCAAGATTGTGTGCTAGTACACCGGCTCAATTGGGATATTTAGCAGGACTAGAAGGAGACCGTTCATGGATGAATCAATATTCTTCCAAGGTTCAAAGTCGCAGACAGTTGTGCCTAGATCGGATTGCCAATATCAATGGTCTCGAGGTTGAAGAACCAGGGGGTGCATTCTACATGTTTGTTCGATTGACAGATGAACTCTGGTCGATAAATGACAAAGATTTCGTTCTAGGATTACTACATGAAGAACACGTATTAGTGGTTCATGGAAGTGGTTTTTCGCCAGAGAAGGGGTTGGGTCACATTAGAATTGTATATCTGGCTGATGAAGGAACACTGAACACCGCTTTCGATAGAATTGACTCATTCCTGTCTCGCCACAGGCTGGCGAAGAAGTCATGAAGTCATAGCCACAGGGTTAACCGATGAGGAAGTGGATAATCGCCTGTTTTGTTTGCTTGGTTTTAACACCATTAGCAAGCGCAGGAACAGTTGAGAATCCAACAAACCTTTCTCTAACTCACGCAATTCCATTTCTACTTGCTCTATTAACTGCACTTATTTTATGGAAATGGATGATTCCTACCCAATTGTCTGGTCTTCAAGTTGGTTTTGAGATAGATGATGGTTTGTACGAAGTTCATAGCCTTACCAAGGGTCGTGGCGGTGTAAAACGCTTATTGAAATTACAGAATGTTGGTTTTGGTATCGCTCTTTACATGATGGCGATGACAGGTGTTCTTCTATTAATTTCAGAGTTGATTTTTGACCCTCAAGTATACTATTTACCCAATCTAATTCTGATGGGAATACTTGTAATTATTCCAATCTTAATATCGCCATGGGAGTCACTAAATGGCCAATTAGTCGGCAAGCGTATCGGAGTAACCAAAAATAAATTTTTCAAATTACTATTCAGGCGCACTGGTACACTGATTGGTTTATTCGCAGTTTCAGCTGGAACATACCTTTTACTAGTACCTAGAATAGAGGAATCACAAAAACCACTTGCGTTGGCAATAGCAGTTTTAGTATTCATGGGTCCTACAATTCTTGCTTATGGTAGGATTATGGGAGCATCATGGAATATGCTAATGGTGGGGAAATTCCGAACTTGGCTTGGTAAGCCGAATCCTATCGATGCCAAGAAATTAGGATTTATCGGAAGATCATTCGCATTCATTCTAATTTTGTTCTTGTTAACCATGCCAATTACAGCTGTTAATGGCATAGTTACTGTTGCTCTAGTAATGATAAATGACCCTGCAAATTCCGAAGAGATACTAAACTATGGAGGTATTCTAGGCCATCAAGTCTATCTGCAAATTCAAGAAAACCCTTTACTTGCTGAGTGGGAAGCTCTCAAAAGTTTACCAGAGATTTTGGCAGCATATTTGTCACTAAATATTGCGATTGTAGGTCTGGCTTTCATTTTCGAACTTATTCGTAACTTATTCCTTGGAGGGCAGGCATTCGGAGGTCTTGGTGGAGTTCTCCTTGCTACTCCTAGAGAAATCCGTTCTGAAGATAAGGCACAAGCTAGGGTCCTATACTTCGCATTCGCAGGTTTCAGCGGATATACTGCATTACTCCTAATATTGGTTTGCTACAAAGAATTCGGAGATTTGATGCCATTCATTGAATGGTTTGAAGGTAAAGGATTTGATGAGGAATATCGTCTATTAGTTACATGGATATTCATCGCTGTCGGTCAAACAATTTTCTTGCTAACATGGGTCCTTTCCATCTCCAAATTTAATCCATTAAGAAATCTAAAGTTTGATTTGAATCCGGACCAAAGGAGAGAAGGTGCCATCATGAGTGGTGGCGGAAATTGGATGTTTGATTTGGTGGAAGAATCTGCATTAAAGAATGACCTAGATGCACTAATTAGATTCCAAGATCGCTCAATTGGAGAGGATGAAGCAGTTGTACGTTTGGCTAAGAGTCGTGCTCGAATGATAGAGATGGGGATGCGTGGATTATGGCCATCTGCAATTGAGGAAGCTAAGAAACTACTCGCTCAATCCGGTGGTGATAATGATGAAGCAAGAATGATAATTGCTGCAGGACATATTGCTTGTCGTAGGCTAGATGCTGCGAGGGAAGCACTTCACAATTTGCAACTTCCAGAAGGTTATGACGAACCAGAATTACTTGGATTCATTTGTGAGTGGTTTGATCCTTGGAATGGTTCTGTTGATGAAGATGATTTGTGGGATTGGGAGAACAACCCGTGTATCGACCATCTGAACGATTTGATGCGAATGCTGCGTTCATGGAGTCCACAACCCGTTGATGGCGCTCTGCACAAGGATAACATTTCAATCAATGCAAGGCTTTCGCATATTGCCCTCCTACGTGCACAAAATTTGCATAAAGAGGCAATGGAGATCGCCTTAAGATTAGTCCGTGAAAATCCTCTCATGGCACGTCCTCGAATTGCCGCAGCACTATGCCTCATAGACAAAGGTGAATGGCATAGCGCTTTGAGTGTCCTAACGGAATTGGAAGAGACTGATCCATTCGACCCAAGGGTTCGCGCGCTTGCGAACATACTGGGTCGACCTAAATCTGATGACCAAGATGATGTACTCGAAGTAGCATTGACTAAGCCATTATCAAAGCGTTCTCGAAGATGGATTGATGATGCTCCAATTAATCCAATTGCAGCATTGATGGTGAAAGGTGGAGTCGATGAAGCGGTCAATGCCAACATTATGATTACAGCAGCAGCAGCTGTTGAAAGAAAGATGACTCCAAGATATACCTCTGGAATAATTTCGCAGGTTTTCCATTGGGGTGTATTAACACCAATTTGGTTGCTTGCAGGGATTTATGCTTCTGGTGAAATCGGGCTTTTGGAAGGAATTACAATTGCGGTTGGAATGATTTTCATCCATCAAAGCGCAAGACGATTTAGTAAACAGCAAAATAAGGTGATTCGACATAGAGATCAGAAGGCTATGGTTTCGTATGCCAAGAGAATGAAACGACATAAAATCAAATTACAACGAAGTGAACTTCCAGTTGGAACTCATTTACTACTTTCAGGGATGTTACTGACAATTAACGGAATAGTTTACGATATTGGATTCCCTGGTTGGATGACCAATTTAGTTGCGAAGGAAAGTGAAAGGTCTGTTCGGCCTAAGTTAGCAAGAAGAGCAAATTCAATGAAAAGAGAGAGGGACGCTCGCATGCAAAATTTAACACCTGGATGGTGGTTAAAACGGCCTAAGGAAGAGGGCTCAGAAGTTCCAGCAATGGAGAGATTAGTCGGTCCAGTTGCATATCGTGGACGAACCCAACAGATTCAAAGAAAATCCGGCCGTGCTGCAAAACCACTTGGTCGTAACAAAAACCCTCGAGACATAATGTCGACAAACTTAGGCCGTAAAGGCATTCCACACAATACCATTCGCTCTGAAAAACAATCAAGGGCCACAAGAAGAGGCGGCCCTAGAAGACCTAGTTGAGTTGTAACAATCCTAACGATGATTCCAAAGGGTCAAAGGCCGTATGCTAAAGGAACGTCTATGTTAGGCTCCAAAGGCGATTGGAGAGCAAGTCCGGAAAACCTGAGTCATGCACAAACTGTTTTGGATGCTGTTGCAGATAGTGGTACCCTTTACCGTGATGGCTTAGGTATGATTGCGAGCGAGAATATCGTATCTCCAATGGTTCAGAAAATTGTTTCTAGTGACCTCCACGGAAGATATGCTGAAGGCCTGCCTTTCAAACGCTATTACCAAGGTTGTGGCGACTTCGATACAATTGAAGAATTAGGAATCAATCTTGCGAAAAAATTGTTCAATGTACCATTTGCCAACATACAATCTACTAGTGGTACAGTTTCCAATATTGCTGCATTGAAGGCACTTGCCAAACCAGGTGATGATATTACTGCGGTATCTACTGCTGATGGAGGTCACATTTCTCATGCTAGGATGGGGGCGGTCGGATTACGTGATCTCAATCTTTCCACATACCCTTGGGATGAAGAGAGAATGGAACCTGATATTGATGCATCAGCCAAATTAATTCGTGAAGTAGCACCCAAAATTGCACTGTTCGGGCAATCTGTATTTCTATTTCCAACCCCACTTAAGGAACTAGCTGATGCCGCACATGAAGTTGGTTCAACAGTAATGTACGATGGTGCACATGTTCTTGGACTAATTGCCGGAGGTTGTTTTCAAGACCCGCTCCATGAAGGAGCAGATGTAATGACTGGCTCATCTCACAAAACTTTCCCTGGGCCACAAGGGGGTTTCATTTTATCATCTTCAGATGATGAAAAATTCCAGCGTAAATTGAACAATGCTGTTTTCCCAGGAACTTGTTCTTCTTACCATTTACACCACGTTGCAGGCAAAGTAGTAGCCCTTTCTGAGTTTATTGAATATGGCGAGGATTTGTCGAAGAATACCGTTGCTAACGCTCAATCCTTTGCTGCTGCTTTGGCAGCAGAAGGATTCGATGTTTTAGCCGAATCACGCGGATACACAGCATCTCATCAAGTTCTAACTAGGCACGGTGAATTAGATTCTGGTGCAGGAGCCAAAGCCGCAGATTTGCTTGAAAGAGCCGGAATCATCACCAACATGAACATGCTTCCAGGAGATACCAAGGCTATGTCTCCTTCAGGTCTAAGGCTTGGTGTACAGGAATTAACACGTGTTGGAATGGGGACTGATGAGATGACGGACGTAGCAAGATTCTATGCCCGAGTTCTCCTAGAACAAGAAGACCCTTCTAAAGTGAAGGCTGATGTTCGAGAATTCAAATCCAATTATCAGATTATCAGATATTGCTTCAATGAGGGTAATGCAAGCGGCTATCCAATGTGATAATTATGCCTTTAATCGATGAAACAGAATCACTTCTGGATAAATCGTTAATGTCTTCTTTGGAGCAGAATTTCTCAACTAGGGATGGCTTGATTATCGACAAACAAGGATATTGTTGGTATCGGTGGCGTATCGATGCATTGGAAGCATGGTGGCGAATGTTCGAGGAAATTATTGACGCACCAATGGGTCGAAAGTTAGCCAACGCAGCATGCGATGAGGAAGAATTGCTGCTAAATTCTGGTGTACTTGATCATATAGGATTTTTCCGTAAAAAGAAAATCACTCAAGCCTTAGAAGAGAGATGGAAAATACACGGCTGGGGAATACCAAATATCAAATCACCAAGTTTTGATAGTAACGGATTAACTCCTGTGTTTGCAGGTATTTTTCAAGCAGATTTTGAAAGAATACATTCCAAAAGATATCGCATGCGTTGGGAGGAAAAGTCATTGGAAACTTGTGTTCTATCACTAGATGAAACCAATCTTCCAATCACTGCTGCAAAGCCGTCAGGTAAGAAATATTTGCCAGGAGAGCCATACCAAATAGCAGTTGAGAAGGACTGGAGAATTGATGGCTTGAAGTACCATTTACTGCCGATTGGAATGTTTAAACGTCTACAGGAGTCATGTGCAGGTCTCGTGGCAAACATTAGCGATGATGAAAGGAATTCATGGCCTGAAATAAGTGATGGTTTTCTTTCATTCGCAATTGCTGCTAAGAGTTTGTTCATTGCTGGGGAAGAGATATTTTTAGCTGCAGATTCCAAAGGTTGGATTAACAGTTGTAAGTCATACTTTGCCCCGAGAGGTATGTCTGTGCCAATATCCGCTTTAGAACTTGATTCAAATGGTGGAATTGAATTGAAATTCACTGAAATCCCGCTTCTTTCTCTAACTGCTGGATTGCTTGCAGGTGCATGGGTTAGGTGTGAAGGAAGACCGGTCAAAGTATCAATTCGCAACGAAAATGAATTCCAGTTTATTTCTCTCCAATCGAGGTATGATTTGACCTGATTTTTCACCCGTAGGGTGAGTATTTGGTAAAATCATCTACCGTGAAGGTTTATTTGTAGGACTGTAGTGGATGAAGTTGCTTAGTCTACGGAGAGTACCAATATGTCAATGTCACATAATCAAATGGCTTACGTTGCAATTGTATCAACTTTGATTTTCGGTTCATTATTCGTGGGAGCATCAGGATTCTTCCAAACTAGTGAAGGAGCGGGTGATTTCGACCCTGCAGCTGAGGACGATTTGATAGGCGAGGGATCTAACACAGGGCAGTCCATGGACTCTGATGGTGATGGATTAGTCGATGCTGTTGAAGCTCAATACGGAACAGATCCGTTCGACCCCGACACCGATAAAGACACAATGTCAGATGGTTGGGAAGTCGAAAATGGACTAAATCCACTTGACAATGGTGAATCTGACGATGCAGAAAATGACCCTAGTGAAGCAAATTCCGAAGGCGCTGAAGAGCAAGAGGAAGAAGATTCTTGGCCAGACCCTGATGACGGGCCTAAAGGTGACCCAGACCGTGATGGTCTAATCAATTCAGTTGAAGTTGAAGAAGGAACAAATCCTAGATTGGCAGATACTGACGGTGATGGATTAAACGACAAGTGGGAAGTAACCTACAAGCAAGTTGTTAACCACCCTGCTGGTAATTACACATTATTCGACCCTCTGTCTGGAAACTGGGATTGTGTTGAGTTAACCGATGCGATGGAGGAGACTCTAGAGGACCATTTCAATGGTGAAAACGGAGTAGCTAACTGGGATGACCTAGCAAATGCTGCCGGTCAACACTCCTGCGACCAAGTACTAGATTCTGACAATGATGAATTATTCAACCTCGAGGAAGAGGAATACGGAACCGACCCGACAAAGGCAGATTCAGATGGTGACATGTTGAATGATATTCACGAGATTTCAAATTCCACGATTTGGGTTATGATGGCAACTGGACAAAATTGTGGCTTAGATTTACTCGACCCAGTTAGCCGTCAAGCACCATTCGCTGCAGATGCATTAGAGCACGGCTTAGCATGGTTCAAAGAAGATATGGATGGTGACGGCCAACTCAACGGACCATCCGATTGGGATACTGATGGCGATGGAATGCCAGACGGATTTGAATTCTGTTTTTCCAATGTATTGGAGCACCCTAGCACTGGAGCAACAGCAGCGTCTCAAACGCTTGACCCCGCTAACAATTCAGACGGATACGGTGACTGGGATGAAGATGGAATGAACAATATTGAAGAATACCAAGTCGCACTAGCATTTGGTGAAGACAAGTTCACATCCCCTTGGCACGAAGATACGGATGAAGATGGAATGCCAGATGGTTGGGAAGCGACAAACGGTTTAGATCCTCGTGACGGTTCAAACGGTGATATTGATTCAGACAGAGATGGTTATGATGCAGATGGAGATGGATCTGTAACATTTGACCAACTCGAAAATGTGGCTTTAGTAGTTGCAATCGATGTTGAATTAGATGATTGGGTTAGCGCAAATCAGACTGTTGCAAGAGCAAGAATAACACTCTCTGGTGGGAACCAACAAGTGATTCCACTAGTGGCTCCAGTCGAAGGATATGTCTACTCGATTAATGTTGAAGTCGGCGATACAATCGAGAGTCGACTCGATGTGTGGGTAGAGATTGTTGAATTGGATGAAATGTTTACCAATTTGATGGAATACAATGCTAGAGATTCAGATGGTGATGGTATCATTGATGGTCGATCTACTGACCCTCTAAATCCTGACACAGATGGTGATGGATTAAAAGATGGAATTGAAGTAATAGGATGGGAAATCCTTGTTGTCAATCGCGGTGTACAGAATACTCACGTAACTTCAGATCCAGGATTATGGGATACTGATGAAGACGGACTATCCGATTTCAAAGAATTCAATGATGTATGTGGTACTGGTTCAAACGCATCTAATGCTGATACCGACGGTGACGGCTTAGGTGACCAAGCAGAAGCATTGAATGGTTTCTCTTGGTATGGTGAAGAATACTTCACTAGTCCGTGCATGTATGATACTGACAACGATGGATTGGAAGATGGTGAAGAGGTCATTCTAGGACAGGACAATTTCCTAACACATGCTAACAATTCAGATACAGATGATGATGGCTTAATCGATGGAAATGAGGTTCTTTTCGTTCCTAGACCATATCAGAATCCAACCAACCCTCTAATCAATGATACTGATTCTGATGGAATGTTAGATGGATGGGAAATGCAGGTTGAATCGGTAGAAGATAATTCTAAATCTCATTCTCTATGGGTCGCTACCGACCTTTGGCTACCTCCTGGTTGTGACTCTATGATTGAGTGTGGACTAGACGAGGGAGGATACATTTGGAAGAATTGGCTTGGTGGATTCATATTAGAGAAGAAGTACGAAGTTTATGAGATGAATCTAACTAATTTCCCAGTTCCAGCAAACCCTCTGTGCAACGGATGTTATGCTAGGTGGGCCTTAGACCCGTCAGAGGGTTCTATGAAAGACGACACCTATGATATCGACAATGATACTCTTGCAAATGGTGCGGAAGCTCCTGACCGCTGGAATACCAACCCTGTCGATGACGATACTGATGGCGATATGTTGCCAGATGGTTGGGAAGTAAAGTATTCTGAGGAAGCACTAATCATAGGTTTAGTTGACAATTCAACTTACAGTGCATATGGAGCACGTGGTGTTATGGACCCTGCACTGAAAGATTCCGATGGTGATGGAATTGATGATGGAATGGAAGACCCTGACAATGACGGTTTGAATCGAACTGGGCTGATTGCTAAGTATTGTCCTTCTTATGAAGATCCACAATCGAGTAACTGTCATATCGACCCTGATACTCCAGATGGAAAGTTGTTCTATGACAATCTAGAAAACTACACCAGTTTCGAAGAGTTTGTTAACGGAACAAATCCGATTCGCAACGATACTGATGGTGATGATTGGGACGATGGCCCTGAAGTCTTTTACCAAGATCATGATGATGACGGAATGGCTACAGGTTGGGAGTATTACTTCAATTTCGATCCTTACGATGATGCTGACCGTATGGTAGATACCGACGGCGATGGTCACGTAAACTACTGTGAATACAAGTGGGACACTAACCCGCGTGATATCAACAGTTTCCCAGGTCAAGGACAGTTGTGTAATCCATTTGAGGAGTAGTAAATGAATCAATATTCGAAGTCTTACATCATATTGACTTCGATATTATTGATGTCTTTGCCAATTGTTAATTCCTCGAGTGTTGATTCAGAAGTTGGTCACAAATTGACCAGCCCTGTCGAAAACGGCATTTGGGTGAATAATACATTAGAAGTTAATGGCTCAACCACTTTACCTCCACAGGATGCAGATTGGGCATTGTATGATGTGACTGATCCAAATATCGAGTCGTCAATACTAGCTAGTGGTGAATTTTTCACTTCAGTAACACCAATCGCTGAAGGTTTATGGATTTGGTCGATAGTAATCGATGTGTCTAGTTTTAATTGTACATGTTTGTTAGAGGTGACACAGATAGATGGTTCAGGTGAGGAATCACTAAATCGTATTATTTTCATTGGCGAAGGATCTCACAGCCCAGTTATTATTCCTAACCATGATACAAGCATTATTGTCGATGGAGAGTATGTAATTTCATCTCGTGCTATACTTGCAGATTCTCAAACTAATGATTCGAAATTGATACTGAATTGGTGTTTGGCCCCTAATGGTGCATGTGATGGAACATTGTTTGATTCCGAAGTAAATGTTAGTTGGGAAAACGACATTGGTACATTTTCTATCAATGTTAGTAGTTTAGGATTAGATGACGGAGTGTGGAAATTTACATATCATTTACAAGATGTCTATCTGAGAACATCAGCAGAAATTGAAATGACAGTATTTGTAGACCAAACAAATCCAACTTCTGTATTGATATGCCCCGAAAACGCACTTGAGGGTGAAATGATTGTCATCGATGGTAGTGGTTCAACAGATGGAGTTTGGAGTAATAATCTTCAATCAATTTGGTATGTTACTGATCCTGATGGTGTCATCTATTTGCCAACATCGAACACGACTGATGAAATGCTCAACATAGCCTTGAGTAAATCTGGGAATTATACAGTAAGATTGGATGTAATTGATTGGGTTGGACGTATGTCATCTTCGAACACAACTATACTAGTATCAAACGTACCTCCAATAATTGATTTACACTTAGAAGGTAGTAGTGTGAAAAACCCAAATTCTTGGCAATTTTTGCAGGATGAAAATTTGGAACTTGTTGCTGCTACTATTGAGACTGGTGATGACTCAAATTCTTTGATTTATTCGTGGTATCTCAACGATAAATTGATTTCAACATCAGTAAATTTATCACTTTCGGATTTGGATGTTGGTGTTTACAATTTGCGATTGGTTGTAACCGATAATGATGGAGCAGAGGATTCTCACGAGATTGAGGTAACAGTCAAGGCACAGTCCAAATCAGAATCAAACACTTTCAATATTGCTGCAGTGTTTGTGCTAGTAGGAATTATTGGTTTCAGTATCATGATTTTCCGTAGAATGAGAATGTCAGAAAACGAGACCTCAGTTTTACCAAAGTGGGACTCAAGTCATAAATCAAATTCTGCGAATAAAGAAACTGAACGGGTTTCGGAAAATGATATTTGGACTGACGAAGATTCTTCCTAAGTATGCAAGGAATGAAAAATCAAGCCATGTACCGCATATACATGTGGGAGGACTCTCTTCAGGCAGTGGGACAGGAACCTGCTGGGATAAGTCACGATGAATATCGTTCACGTCAGTCGAGATTATTTTCTCAATTACGGCCTGGAGATTTGTTGATTATCACTGCACCTCATGAGTCGACTCGCTCAAATGATGTTCACTATCCTTACCGCACTAGTAGCGATATGTTGTATCTGTGTGGATGGGAAGACCCAGATGCGGTTTTTTGTGCCTTCAATGAAGATGGGAAGTGGAAAACAACCCTGTTTGTTCAGCCTAAAGATGTCCTGAAGGAAATTTGGGAAGGTCGCAGGCCAGGAGTTGAAGGAGCTGTAGCTAATTGGCCAGTCGATTCAGCATTGTCACACGAGCAACTAGATGACAGACTTTCTTCAATGCTAGTTGAGTGTTCACGTGTTTTTGTCAAAATGGGAGTCGACTCTGATGTTGATGTATTAGTTGAAAAAGAAATGAAATCTAACTCGCGTGAGCGTCAGAAGTTTGGCATGGGTCCAGTAAGCATCGTCGACCCTTCGGCAATGATTAACGAACTTAGACTTCGTAAATCGGATGCTGAAATCAAGTTGATGCGTCATTCAGCAAAGATCGCTGCACAAGCACACATACAAGCGATGGCAAACACAAAGCCAGGTGTTGGTGAATGGCAGTTAGAAGGTATAATCGAAGGTCTGTTCAAGTATTGTAAAACCTCTGGAATCGCCTATCCTTGCATTATTGGTAGTGGAGAAAATGCAACAATATTGCATTATACTGTAAACGATGATACCTGTGATGATGGTGAGGTTATTCTAATCGATGCAGGATGTGAATACAAAGGCTATGCATCTGACATCACTCGCTCATGGCCAGTAAATGGTAAGTTTAGCGAGGCACAAGCGGAAATATACCAGATTGTGTTAGATTCTCAGATGGCAGCGATTGAGGAATGTCGTGTCGGTAATACCTACGATGCGCCTCATAATGCAGCAAGACGTGTTCTTGCTGAAGGTCTGATAAATCTAGGGATTATTGAGCAAACCCTTGATGAGGCGCTGTCGCCAGATGGAGATTTGAAAAAATGGTACATGCACAATACTGGTCACTGGTTGGGAATTGATGTTCACGACGTAGGAATTTATCGCCCAGATGACGAACCACGTTTATTCGAAGAAGGAATGGTAATCACAGTCGAGCCAGGATTGTATTTTGGTGCATGGCGACCTGATGTTGAATGCCCAGAAAGATATGCAAATATCGGTATTAGAATCGAAGACGATGTTCTAGTTACTAAAGACGGACCTGATGTATTATCGGGAGATTGCCCGAAAACAATCGCTAATATTGAATCAATTGTAGGGTCAGCATGAGTGGTCGGTATGTCCTGGAGTGAAATCCTTGAATCTCATATGGCCAGCGGGTCTAGATTGAGCCAAGAAGATGCAGTAATTCTGTATCGAGATGCTCCACTACATGCTCTTCGCCGCGCAGCGAATCGAAGACGAGTAGAAATTAATGGTGACAAACAGGTAACTTACCTTATTGATAGAAATATCAATTACACCAATGTATGTACTATAAATTGCCAATTCTGTTCATTCTATCGCCCTCCTGGACATGAGGAGACATATACTCAAACTTTAGATGAAATTAGCCAGAGAGTGAGTGAACTGGAGGCTATCGATGGGACAAGGATTCTCATGCAGGGAGGCGTCAATCCCGATCTTGGGATTGAATATTATACCAATCTACTCAAATCGTTAAGAGAAAGGCATCCAACAATAGATCTCGATTGTTTCTCGCCAATTGAAATCGAAGGAATTGCAGATGTTGCGAAGTTGTCTACTCTTGAAGTCCTAACTCATCTCAAGAATGCTGGAATGCATGGCCTTCCAGGTGGAGGGGCAGAGATGTTAGTTGAATCAGTGCGCAAAGATGTCTCGCCCAAGAAAGGCTCGCCAGACAATTGGTTAAGAGTAATGAGTGAAGCCCAATCGCTTGGTTTGATTACTAGTGCAACCAATGTGTTTGGATTCGGTGAATCTATTGAGAATCGTGTAGAGCACATGTATAGAATAAGGGAATTACAAGATTCAAGTCTTGAAAATTATTCTAATGGCTTTACTTCATTTATTGCATGGCCAGTACAATTAGAGAATAACACATACGGTAAGCGTAATCGTGGAAGAAACAAATTCGAGTTGGGTGCTGGGCCTACTGAATATCTTCGCCATGTAGCCGTTTCAAGATTATTCTTCGATAATATTGACCATATTCAAGCATCATGGCCCACAATGGGTCTATCAATATCACAGATGGCACTCTTAGGAGGTGCAGATGATGCTGGTTCTACAATGATGGAAGAAAATGTAGTCTCCGCTTCTGGCACTAGCAAAATTCAAGCTAGTGAATTAGAGTTACAGGATGCAATAGTTAGGGCTGGCTTTGTTCCTAGAAGGCGCAATTCACGCTATGAAAATTTAGAAACTCCTTCGCCTGAAACAAAACTAACTGGCTTAGCAGCCCCGCCGCCTTCTCAGTTCTGATCGTACCAGACTAACCAGATGTTGGCTCTGATTTCTCTTCCACCGCCATTGGTATCCTGTGGAACATACTCCTGTCCATTGAATAGGCCTTTGTAGCGCAAATTGTTCGTAGTTGAATTATCTACCCAGTCAGTTATGTCATATGTCCATTGTTTGACATCCTGTCCAGCACACCATCCAGCTCGGCCGTATGGCCAAGAACCAAACTGATTTGCTACCACTCCTCTATCTACTTCTTTCTCACAACCTTGACTATCGGAAACGATAGGATGCCATTCGTATGCAGTATTACCATTGAGGTAGTAGTGATGCTCGTGGTCGCAGAATTCAGCACAATTGGCCTGGTCTTGATTGAAACCGTGACCGGTAATTGTTGCAACAATTTTCACACTATGGTAATCGGCAAGTGCACTGAAGTTATGTTGTCGCTTATACTGTGATTCATTATTGTATTCGCCACGGAATTGACCACCTGTGAACACTTGCTCACCGCTACTACTTCTTTCACCTATGCCCCAATCAGAGAACAATAATTTGACAGTCATGGTTCCTTTGTTTGCACCTTGATACTTGAATGTGCGAACATCATTTTCTTCAAGCATGAATAGGTAAGGAGTAATGTCGGTTAGCCACCTCCCTTCTCTACCATATGTTGTTATCCACCGCATGAATTCAGTGCCACATTTACTGGCATTATCTCGGTCACAAATTTTCATGTATGCAAGATAATCCCATTCATGGCATCCACCATAACTACCATCAGACTTAGCATATCGATTTCGCCTTTCTTCACATGCATGCTCATGGAATACCTCTAGAGTATCATAAGATGTTATATTGTTAGGCAAATTGATGCTAACATTTTCGTAAGTCGAAGTATATCCTCCACTCCAACCTCCACTGTGCCACAATTCATCTACGACGGTTACAGAATGCACATTTGGGTCTGTTTCTCTTATTTCTGTTGGGAATTCATAGTTATACATTCGAGCTTCATATGCCCAGTGAATTATATCATTAGTTTGGGATGTCCAAGCATAAATCGAACCGATTTCACGTGCACGCTGGAACCTGTCTATTCCATAATACAGTGAATTCCAATTGCTGATTAAATCTCCCAATCCACCACTGGCTGTTGACATATCTTGGTCGATGTAATGGATTCTATCTTTCCACTTTAACTCCTCATCAGCGTTTAGTGCATTTTGAACAGCAGTCTTTCTTGCCTTTACATCATTATTGTATGAATTATCAAACGAACCGTAGAACAGGTGTGCATTATCTGGTAACTGACGAATCATAGATCCAGGGTTCTTTGACCAATCAGCATTGTTTCCATTTCCAGAGGCATCTGTGTATTTGAACAAGAAGATGTAAACATCTTCACCATTCCATTCATTCCTAAACGACCATGTTCCATCTAAGGTCGGAACTGAGAAATGAGCCACTGTATCCATTCTTGCATTACCATGGCCACTTTCCTTCCACGCTACAGGGAGCTGGTAAACTGCACACCCCTGTGCATCTGGAGTCCACTTAGCCTGAGTATTAGCACAATCGTCAACATTTGAAAACACCCCATCTCCGTCTAGGTCTGCACAGCCAACAGAATTTACCACATTTCCTAATGGAGTTCCAGGACAGGAGTCATCTGAGTCCATTACACCATCATTATCGGTATCTCTCTCTGTTGCATCACAACCTCTCTCATCAACATCTTGGGCATCCAAAGGGGTTCGAGGACACTCATCTAGTATTACGCCAGTTTGATTGACATCGTTAACCCCATCATTGTCATCATCATCATCTTCGCTTAGGTCGTTACAACCATCACCATCATAATCGAATTCGTCGTTACTAACCCAATTCGACAAACCTCTCCAACAGTCATCGACTGTGTCGTTTACCTGGTCATTAT
>CACEWA010000020.1 GCA_902563095.1 uncultured Candidatus Poseidoniales archaeon
CCTCCAAAAATTCTCCTCACTCCAATACCATTGTCTGAAACGATTCAAAATTGGCTAAACGAAAGAAGAGGTAGTAATGTCGATACAAGAGTGCCAATGCGTGGAGATTTTGTCACACTGACCAACTTGGCTAGACAAAATGCGAATATGCAAGTCGAAAGAATGTCCAACAAAGCATCTGGTTCACTTGAACAGAGGGCTGCGGATGAAGCTGCTGTGTTGCTTTCAATGGATTCACTAGACCACATTGTTTGCTTTGATATGGCTCAATTACTTGGCGACTCAAGAGTAGGAGCAAGTGTTTGCCTACGCAATGGCAGGCCCGCCAAAAAAGAGTACAGAACTTACACTGTGAAAGGAGATGCAATGGACGATTTGCGAATGATGAAAGAGGTCGTTGAAAGATGGATTAAGCGGGTCGAAGATTGGCCTGATTTATTGTTGATAGATGGTGGAGAAACACATCTCGCAATTATTGCTAATTTACTGGAAAGCCATGGGGTGAGAGACAGAATGGAATTGGCAAGTCTCGCTAAAAGAGAAGAAACAATCCACAGAGAAGGTCATGATGATATTATTCTAGACCGCAGAGGTAGAGTTCTAGTTCACGCAAGAGATGAAGCACATAGATTTGTAAACAAATTCCATCGAAAGAATAGAGCAAGAAAGAGGTTGTCAGACCCACTGGAAGGAGTCAGTGGATTAGGTGCAAAGAAATTGCAATCACTCATCCGACATTTCGGTGGAAGGCAGGGAATCAAACATGCATCTGTTGCGGATTTGAAGACTGTTCCAGGCATTGGCCCTTCACTAGCACAACGAATATTTGATTCTCTAAACTAATTCCAAGGGTCATCGCCATACATGGCTAGATCTTTGTCATCATTATACAAATCAAAATCGCCGCTACTCGGTGCTGTAGGGTCATAACCTGCACTCAATGCAGCGAAATCGGAATCGGATAGCCCGCCTTTACCTGAACCGGTTGAAACGATCTTTGTTTCAGAAGCATTTGCAAGTTCTCGCTTTCTTTTCTTCTTCTTCCTTCTAGCTCTAACTCTCCACACAATCAAGGACAGTATGATTGTAGGATAAATCCAAATTTGCGAAAGAACATACCACCAAGAAACTTTGACACTGAAGGTGATCTCATCACCTGCAACCAATGATTCTAGTGACATAGTAATCCTTTGCCTACCATCGACTTCATCGACCTCTTCCCAACCATTGGCTGTTTGGAAGTTTTCCAAAGTAATTCCATCCGGCATCAAGAAAGTTACATCTCCTCGCAAATCCGAATCAGTTTCTTCATTCAATTCAATTGATGCCGGCTCGATAGAGAATTCGAATGGTTCTCCATCATTATCGAGATTTAGTCCTGAGCCACTCATTTGCAAGAACTGTATTCCAACATTTGTTAGAAGATTTTCAAAAGTTTTTGCTGCATTAATAATAGGCGACTGCAATGCTGTTACGACTCCAACTGTTGGCTCTCCATCCAGAATTCCATTCCACCCATTAGTAACTCCCGCTTCAAAGGTAAATTCGGGAATTTTAATCGATAATCGAATTGGAGTTTCGTCGCCAATCGAGGTTCCAATTCCACCTAGATTCTCCAATGAAGTTATGATCTGAATTCCTGATAAATCGAGTTCAACCCCTTCTTCTTCCTCACTAGCCTCTTTAGCAGATTGATGTAATTCGTGGGTTAACTCCACCCCTATTCGTTCAACTAAGTCTTCGAAACCTTCAGTGGTGAAGTCTAGTTCAACATCTTCCTCTCCGCCTAAATTAATTTCATCGGATAGAGGTTCAGCCAATCTTCCTCCAATATCAAATCCAAGTCTAATCAAATCTGAAGGAATAACCTCTAGACTTACCGTTGTATTATCGGATTTTAGTTCGTCGAGAACCTCATCTGGAATTTTTATTCTGTATACATCTACAGTAGCAGAGAAGGATGCGGTTAGATCTATACTAGGTCCCCATTCGTTGAAATTTAAGTCATCGACGTCTAATTCTACATCGAGGTCAATACACGACCAATCCGCTTCATCTGCAGAGCAGATTTCATTATCATCAGAGTCGAGAATTGCATGCCTAGGGTCGTATGAATTCGGGTCACCGATTGAGATTGAAAGGTCGTCAGCACCATTTGTTCTCTCTACAAGAACAATCGAGCCATCTCCAGTAGCTGTCTGAAGCCATTGTGGTAAAATCAATTCTAGAGTTAATTCGGATGGAGGTAAATTGTCAGGAATCATGTCTTGGAGTAAATCTTGTCCGAATTCGGTCTCAATTGTCAATCCGGAATCCAGTAATCTCTGAAGGTCACTTTCTTCGATAACATCCAGCAATCCAGTAGAATCATCCACCTCTTGCTTAAGCAAATCCAACATGCGTAATTCGAATGTATTTGAGGTGGCACGCAGGTAAATTGGATGGCTGCCATCCATTGCATTAGGCCCTTCTACACAATAGTATACTTGGGTGCCCGGCGGTAAGGTTTCTGGACATGATGTATGTGTGAAATTTAGACCACCTGCCGGTTCAGGGATACCAACAGAAAGTGATTGTGAAACCCATGAAGGACTACCAATTGTAACATCTCCTACCCCCGGAACCGCACTTTCAATAGCATCTCCTACCAAATCCATCGGGAAATTATCTGTGAAATTTTCGAGTTCTACTAAGTCGCTTTGATATGCTAATCTTATTCCATCAGATGTAACCCATGGAATCTGAGCATTTTCAGTCACATCAACTAATGATATCCCCCAATCACTCATCGTAGTCTCATCGATATGATTGATGCCGGCTACAATGTCTACCCATGCAGAATCTTCGTCAGACAAATCGAGAGTTACATGAAGTGTAATTCCAGTCTCTTCAGGCGTTATTTCCACGCTACTGGTCTGAGTTGAATTTCTGTGACCAATTTCTACACTAGCAGTTTGAGAAATTCTTTCCCCCCCGATTGGGGCATCCAAATTATCGATGGACCATTGTGCAGCCATGTAAGATGGTGGTCCTTGTTTTATGACACGAGTTCCTAGAGAATCAACAGACTTGACAGTGGCGAAATTTGGCGGATTGATTACGAATGTAGAGTTGTGGCCTGGCTCACTGAACAGATCAAAAGACGATGTAATATCTGAGCCCATAACAAGCATACCGCGGTAAACTCTCTCAAGTGTTAGAGGGTCTACACTACCCAAATTGAAGGTAGAAGTGGAAAGGGTTACGCTAGCAGTAACCGAGAAGCAAATAGGCGGGTCAAACACATTGTTCGATAGCCCTGCTTCAGCAGCAGAATCCATGTCCGGGTCGTCAGTACATGTGGTTGTAATTCCATAATTAGAAATCGAGTTTACATAATTTGTAGAGATTGAATTTACTGAACCGAATCCACCGTCAAGAAGTTCTTCTATGGTGTCGTTCACCTCCAAAATCAATTTTTCTTTAACCGTAGGAGTACCGGGCCCAGCAGTGGTTTGGTCGAAATAATTGCGAATCAAATCCGCAGGCGCTCCGTCTTGTGGACTCATACCTTCTGCTGCCAAAGCAGCATTCAAAATAGCTCCATCTAGCCCCAAAGTTGAGCGATTGAATTCATGCAATGCCCAAGACATTTCCATATCGATAGTCGAGGTGTCGACTAGGTCGAATTCATAGACTCCTACAATCCAATCCTGCTGATTATCTGTGCCATCGTCTGCCTTATCCCAAGTATCACAGGTTCCACCATTCAAAGTGCAGCCCTGCATTCCAGTTGCACTTGCAAGCGGTGCGAGAACAGATATCGCGAAAATGAAGACCAGAGAAAAAGCGAGTCTACGATTCATGCTAACATATACTGTGTAGACTGGGACATTTAACATGGTTTGCCCCTTGCATGCAAATATGCCTACCTCTTACGCATTCTTGTGTGCTAGAGATGAGGCATCAAAAGAATATGACAGATTGAAACATGAAGGTCTGCTAAATTTGGATTTGAAACCGATGCCATATGGTGAACATATCGCCATTCCAGTAAAAGTTGGAGAATTAGAACTAGAATTCCAGACCGTAGAGAGAAATAATCCGCATGACGCCCTCAAGGAGATTTTACCAAACCCTCCGAAGAAGTGGGAAAGGTTAGGAGACATGGTAATCTTCCAACAGGGAACTGATACGACAAACTGGCCATTAGCAAAAGTTGCTGCAGCGCTAAACTGCAATAGAGTGGCAATTCAAAATGAAATTGATTCAGACATTACAAGAAAATCTCAACTTGAATTGGTCCATGGTAAAGATGGCTGGGTGGTTCATCGAGAAAATTTTGTAGATTACGAATTCGATGCCACTCAAGTAATGTTCTCATCTGGAAATGTGACAGAAAGGAGAAGGATGGGGGAATTACAAACAAAGGGCGAAATTATTGTTGATGCTTTTTGCGGGATAGGCTACTACACCTTACAATTCTTAGTTCGTGGAGAAGCTGAACATGTTCATGCTTGCGAAATTAATCCAGAGAGTATTTTCGCTCTGAAAAAAGGTCTAGAAAGAAACGGCGTTAGTGAGAAGTGTACCATTTATCCTGGTGACAATCGTCAAACTATGAAAGGATTGCAAGGTATTGCAGATCGAGTAATTCTAGGCCTGATTCCTTCCTCAATGAATGCTTGGGGCCTTGCTATTAGATGCCTAAAAAAATCTGGTGGGATGCTCCATATTCACATGAATGTACATGAAAATGAAATTGAAGAATGGGTAGAGAAAACAACTGAGTGGTTTGCAACAGCATCTGGGAAAACGGCAACTGCGAGTCATGTTGAAACTGTGAAAAAATATTCCCCTCACATAATGCACGTAGTTCTTGACTTGAGAATCGATTAAGATTCATCATCTAAAAGAATCGCATCCGGCTCATCTACTCTACTACCTGCATAGAAAACATAACCTGCAATTCCTAATGCAATCAATGAAATCGAGACGGTTACTTTGCCCGCTGTTGTTGATAGGAACGATTGTGATTCGGACTTGGTAGGTTCGTCTAAGTAGGGAATGACTCCAATCATTTCCACGTCTGAGATATGAACTTCCCAAATTGGGCGACCTGCGCTAGATGCTGGGTTTACAACAATCTCTTCCCCGCTTGGGTCATCGGTAGTAGGAACTGTTGCTATCGCTCTTACATGGCTCATTCCATTACGAACTATTCCGAACGTGACATACCCTTCATCGTCTCTATTTTCTGGATCTAATCCGTGCGCTTCTGTTTCAGCGATATACCATTGTGAATCTGCGCTATCAGGGTCTTGACTACGAGCCATACCGATTGCTCCATCAACGTGTGACAAATTTTCATGGTGCTCCATATCTACTGTTTCACCGGTTCCACCACTACCACATTGTAGGCTTGTAGCAGGATATAAGCCCATAGTTTTGCAAGTAGGGTCTCCAGCTTGAGTAACGAAATCATCGATTACTCTATGGAAGAAAATCCCATTGTAAATATCATTTTCAACATTCTTGATCATGTTTGTTGTAGTATTCGGAGCCCATTCTTCAAACAATTCAATGATGATTTCACCTTGAACTTCTGATGCTAGGTGACTTGGTTTGTATGAAACTTGAATTTTCAAAACTGCGTCTCCTGGCCGAGGATTATCCATAGGTGAGCCTTCTAATTCCGGGCCATCATCCCAGTCAGACATATTGACTTCAATGTCCCTCCAAGTCTCGTTTCCAGTCTCGTAATTTGCTCCAACAACTGGCGCGAAAAGCAGCAAACAGAGTAGTACTGCAATGGCTCGCATGTTAGACCGAGTAACTCAAAACTATGAAATCATTCTTCTCTAGACATTCTAGCATGTCTGAAAGATTGAACACAAATGTAGGTATAGACAGACCCTGTGATTAATAGCATCAGTTGAGAGCCTGAAGCGTAGTTCAAGCCGTCACTCATAACCATGAAGAATCTAGTTCCTCCAAGTGCGCAAAGCAAACCAAAGGTCGCAGCAATGTGCATCCATAGTTTGCGCTTTTCTGGGAACTTGTTGGACATTATACCCGAGATTAGCAAGGGTAATCCTAACGCTGAAGGAGCGTAGGAGGTCAAGGATTCAGAACCTGAAATCTGCGTGATCACTATGCCCCATAGGACTAGAAAACCTCCATATCCAGTAGTAATCGTCGGTATTGACTGGCCTGCGACTGTAAATTGCTCGCTCATGATTAGGGCTTATGCACTCACTCTTTGATGATTTGTATTATTGAGGCTAAATAAGAGAAGACTGATGAGGAAGTCATTGCTCGTCTGTTGTAATGGAGGACGAAATATTCGATGCGATAATCGTCCCAAGTTCGGGAGATAATGCCCTCAACATTACTTTAGCAGCAACATTTGCTGTTGCAGTTATCTTCCTATTACTAGGCACCAGCCTTGGACAAGTGATGGATGATCAAAATTCAGTTGGAAGCACCGTTCCAAACTGGTGGGAAGTTCCACTGCATGAGAGACACATGATGAATCTAGACCTAACTCAAGAAAGGTCTGTGTTACCAGTAAACGGTTCAATCGAAAATATTCGAACATATACAGAGCATTTCATTGAAGTCGAACTACCTGCCTCTGAAGAAGATGCTGGGTTCCCTGAAGATGATTTAATGCATGTAGCACTATGGTTACCTGATGTTCCTGAAAATGAAAAGATTCCAGTCATAATGACGATTCACCCTTACTACGACTTTGGAGGAGAGGGTATGCCAGGAGTTGGCGATGATTCAAACCCGAATACAATTCCTGACCGAGGAGTTGGGGAATGGGTATACAACAATTTCATCCGTCATGGATACGCATTAGCACAAGCATCCACATTCGGAACAGGTCAATCCACTCATTGCCAAGATGTCAAAGGCTTAGGAGAGCAGACTGGAATACAAGCGGTAGTAGATTGGCTTGGGAAGCAAAATTGGTCTAATGGAAATGTTGGATTAATGGGTAAATCTTACGCTGGTACTACCAATTGGGAAGCTGCCCAGAACCCTTCTGAACATCTGAAAACTATTGTTCCAATTTCTGGATCGATTGGAGTTCAGGAAATGTTCTACAGAAATGGTTCAAGCGAAGCAAGAGCGTTAGGCTATGATGCTGCATATTGGGCAGCAACTAGCGACTTAACAACTGATGAGTTGAGAGTGTGCCAAGATGATTTAGTCGGCCCTCTAAATCCATTCACCACTCATTTGTGGGCGCATTATGGAGGTGCAGAATGGAATGACTATTGGGACGAAAGAAGACATCTTCCCGATGTGCTTGCCAACTACAAAGGAAGTGTATACCTCGTTTGGGGAATGCAAGACTGGAATGTAGACCCATATCATGCATTCCCAACTTACCAACTGATGAGGGATGCTGGAATCCCAGCAAGAGGAATCATGGGTCAATGGGCTCACAATTACCCCGACCAACCTATCACTCACCAAAGTGCAGTATCTCCGGGATACGGCGCTGAAGCATATCCACAAATGTCGAGAATGGATTGGGCGGTGGACCTGTTTTGGTGGTTCGAATATTGGCTGAAGGGAAATGGTGAAATGCCAGAATTACACGTACAAATGCAACGTAATGATGGGCGCTGGCACGTAGAAGATACATGGCCGCCAGAAGACATGTACTGGGAAGATATCACTCTAGACCAAGCGACTGCAACAGGAAGTTCAGTGAGTGCTTCATCGAGCGTAACTGTGACTATTCCAGCATCGGACTCTGACAGATTTATTGCAGGATTACCTACACTACATCTCTCGGCTTCTACAGGGTTCTGTGATGGTGGACAAATATTTGCAACAATGTTTGATGCTACACAAAACCTGCGAATAGGACATGCTACCATGGATATCAGATACAGAGATGGAGGTTATGATGCTCAAACAGTGATGCCATTTGCCACTTACACAATGCAAATGGAGTTCAATCCTATCGATGCAATTATTCCTGCTGGTCATGAAATCTCATTGGTCCTTACTGAATCTGGAGAGGATTATCTTTCAAGTTCCTGTGCGAATATTGGATTGTCAGTAAATATCGATTCTTCATCCACTTTCAGTTTGCCATTGATCGACCGTGATGAACAAACCGCACCCGAGTGGTTTGAAGTTCCTAATTGGTGGGATGTTGAAGAATGAAGGTTTTAGCCTTCGAAGATTCTGTTGATATCGAAGCACTACTAATTAGTGGTGGAATTGACCTTTCCGCTATTGAATTCAAACAATTTTGGGATTCTCAAAACTATCTTGAGAGAATATCCAAGTTCTCTCCCGACATTCTCATGTTAGACCACTATATGCCTCCAACAAGAGGATTAGATTTACTCAAAAGCCTGCTTTCTTCTGATGTCAATAGACCACCAACCATCATAGCTATGAGTTCTGCAAGTATGGCTAACAACGCAATGCTAAACGCTGGCGCAGACATTGGAATAGTCAAATTTAATGTTCCAGAATTAGATGTCTGGAATCAGTCATGAGGTTGCCAATCTGCTTGACCTGGTTCTCTATACCACCAGTAGCCATCGTCATCTTTCCACCACTCGACGCCATCATCGTCAGTGTAGTAGTTCTCATCCTCTTCTTCACCTGCGTTCGGATCTTCAAGGCCGCTTTCTTCAGCCATCTTCTTCTTTAGTTGAGTGATACCTTCTTCAGCATCAGCAAATACTCGATTTTGAGTCCTGATTTCCTGCTGGTGGTCTCCTGCTGCAATAGCATCGTCAGAATCTGCATAGAAATCAGCAGACATTTTTTGTCTGAATTCTTCGAATTCATCCCTGCCGAATGATCCCGTGAACTCATTGCCTTGAGATTTCATCAAATCATCCAAATTCTTTCTCTTTCCGAGTTTTAAATCTGGAGAATCCGGCATATCTCCATCATCATAGAATGAATCACTATCATCTGTTAACTTAGAAAATGTACGTCCTTCAGGGTCGGCTTCTTCGATTGCTTCGATGACTAAATCGTGTTCCTCATCATCGATATTGCCTTCTTCATATTGTTGGCCAGCGGTCTTCACTAACTTCCTCAAAGTCTTAGCGAGTGCTCTGTCACTACCTGCTTCATCGACGACTTTGTCAACCTGCTTTAGTAAGCGCTCGTATGGACTTCCAGTGATGGCACCGAAGATTCGTCCAAAACCGCGCTTCTTCTTCGCCATGGTGTCGTTGTGTATGTTTTGGTTTTTCAAGGATTTGCCAGCAAACCCAATTTTTGCGACTTATTCATGACTTAGTGCCTCATCGCATAGTCATGGTGAGCGACTGGCTGGCAGATGCTGTCGCAATCTACAACGATGAATCTAGCAATAGAAGAGACGAGTATGTAGCGCAGGTTCATTTCCCTGCTCGAATTTTAGAAGAAATTCTGGAATGGGCATTCAAATCATTACCTGATGAAATATTGGTCGGACTCGATGTATCTAGTGAAAGGAATCTACCCGAGGTAGAAATAGAATTCCAAGGCACGAATCAAAAAAGAAATCTGTTTGCAGGACAAGGCTATCGTATCCATGAAGCTAAGATGGTAAATAGAGGAGATTCGTTCTCTGTACATCACTTGCCTGAAGAATGGACAGATGAGGTATTCGGTAGCGATAGAGGCCCAAGAGCTGGACGTTTCACACACTGGTTACACACCCACCCAAACTGCCCAGCGATTCCTAGTGGTGCTGATGCAGATGCAGCCCAGTCAACAGATGGAGTCGACTTGATTTTAGGGATACAATTCTCCCCAGAAGGGCCATTGCCTTGGTTCGAAGATATAGAAGGAGAAAGGAGAATCATTGGTGAAAAGAAATCTTGGTTTTCTCGTAGGGACAAACGGCAGGTATTGGGTGTTGCTCCAACAGGACATAGAATCCATTCTTTGGAACTAATCGCATTCCATAAGTTGGGATTAGGGGTTAATGTTGTCTTCGTCAATGACGACGGTATCGCTTATTGACAAGTGGTTTTGAAATCGTAAGAGTTCAGGAATTCTTCTAGATCATCTAACCTATCTGCATTCACTCCAAAATCAGAACCTCCGATGCGTGATTCACTCTGAACTTCTATCCAGCCACATTTGTTCTCATAGGTTAAATCATCAGGAAATTGCATCAATAGAGTCCTATCGACGATGTGACCTTCACTGAAACTAGCAGTGAAAATTCGCGTATCTACCCAATCTTCCATCGCCTTGTGTAATTCTTCATCACTGACATCGAGCGTAATTTGTATGCGTTCACAATTTCGAGAATTTTCAGGGCAATCCTCGGGCATTCCATCAGGTGCGAATGGGATCGATAGTACATTCATCAAAAGTAGGCCTGCAATATATGCGGCTGGAACCCATAACCAAGATCTATTTTTCAAGAAATCACCGACGCTGCCAGTCGCCATCATTCCATTCGTAAACGATTGGTTGACCTGTAGGAATTTCTAGGTTCAAGACTTCTTCTTTGGAAAGTTCTTCAATGCTCATTACCATTGAGCGAAGACTGTTTCCATGGGCTGCTACAAACACATTTTTCCCTTCTTCTAAGGATGAGATAATTTCTGATTGCAGATAAGGTATTGTTCGCGCAGCAGTTAGTTCTAGGGATTCGCCATTAGGAGGAGGCACATCATATGAGCGCCTCCAAATGTGTACTTGCTCATCACCGTATTTATCTCGAGTCTCTTGCTTGTCAAGACCTTGTAGATCGCCATACATACGCTCGTTAAGTTGCCAAGAAACGTATACAGGGAGTGTGTTTTCTCCCGAATCACTAGATTGTGCCCATTCGACCATTCGTGATTCGTTCTCGCTCATCGAATCAGTACCGCCCGAGTATTGGAAGATTGGAGTTTTACCAGAATCATGCTGTGCAAGAGCTAGCATTGCAGTCATTTGTGCACGAATCAAAGTTGAAACATGAACTTCATCAATCGGTAAGGAAGAGATTTCTTTTCCTCCAGTAATTGCTTCCTCAATTCCTTTGTTAGTGAGTGGAACATCAACCCATCCGGTAAACAAATTAGCAGCATTCCACATCGATTGGCCGTGCCGCATGAGAATCAGGAGTGCCATGTCTCTCGTGTTGAGGGCGGGGCCTATCGTCCTTCAACCTTCTCAAGGAAGAATGGTTGGAATCAGCCACAATGCCACCAATGGGAGCATTCCAAGGACGAAATCTCGAACAAACATTTGCAGAACGGTTTTACTAGTTGCAACTGAGAATTTGTTGAACTCTTCCTGCATTTTGTCATCAATCTTGTCAGAGACTACGCCTGCTCCCCTTCTGGTCAACTCTATTGCAGCACCAGTCGCTACTGCTCCAACTAAACCTGCAGGTGTAAATTTACGAGCCTTGAATGCTAGAAGTCCCCATGTTTTCAGTGACGTCTTGGCAACTGCAGTTACAACCATGTCTTGTTCTACATCAGGTTCCTTGTCTCGACGAGCGAATTTACGTAACCATTCTCTTAATTTGAAGCCAGTATCTGCAATTTTCTTGAGTCGGGCTATGTTTTGCTTTTCGATAGTTTTCAACATTCTTCGAACTCTCAATATACGATACATATCGACTAACAACCACAAAAATGCTAAACAAACCAATAAGAACATACCAATCCAATTAGTTTCATCCCAAGAACTCCAACCAAGTGGATCTGTCCAAAATCTGAACAATAAAACAACTAATATTGGTAATGAAAACGAAAGGATTTCATTTAGAGCAAGCAATGTATATCCCTTTACAGGTAATTCCTTCAAACGCTTGAGAAACCAACCACCGTGAGGTGCTAGTTGCTTAGTTACTGACAAGAACGGTTTAGCAAGCAACATTAATCGCAATATTCCGGGTATTAGCAGGAACAGGATGTACAACTCCCACGCATTTCCCGGAGGGAATTCAATGAACCCTAGCGGTTGGACCACAACCTCTGCTTGTGGTGCTCCTTTTTGAATTGAGGGCCGCAGGTTTCATGCCATGGCTATACTTCGGCTCGTTCATGGTCTTCTGGCACGGGCTATCCGACTGGCTATCTTTCAACATAGACAGGGACTGGATTAACGAGAATGTAAAGTGGAGAGATTTCGGCACAGGTGTGCGATTAGGTAAACTCGCTAGAGAGGATGCATTGTCATTAGTCTTGTATGATGTAGTGAGCGATGTAGACATTGATGCATTCATGCCACACAGCCATCCTGGTGGTGAATGCTACCTAGTTTTGGAAGGCGAAGTTTGGGACGAGGATGGGACATATCCAGAAGGATCAATCGTATGGATGGATAGAGAGACCACCCATACTCCAAGAACTAGAGGACAGACTCTAATCCTAGTCCTTTGGCCTGAAGGCGTGAAAGCGGCTTGAGGTGAAACTCATGTGGACCAACATCTCAGCATACAAGTTTCTTGACATGCCTAAGTTTGAAGAGTTGAGAGCACCGCTCAAAGAGTTCTGTGACTCGCATGGAATATATGGAACAATTCTGCTTTCACCTGAAGGAATCAACATATTCCTTTCAGCTCCACGTGAAAAAATCGACATCTTTGTTGAACACATCAAGTCTGATGAGAGGTTTAGCGACATTTGGGTCAAGTATTCAGAATCTGAAGATTGTGCGTTCAGAAAAATGAATGTGCGTCTGAAGAAGGAAATTATCTCGATGGGTGATATGAGTGTCAAGCCTCATGAATTTAGTGGGACTCACATCGACCCTAAGGAATTCAAAAAATGGTTAGATGAAGGAAAAGAAGTAACTATCCTCGATACAAGAAATGACTACGAGGTTAGAATGGGAACTTTCGAAGGCGCTGTTGATTTCGACATCAGAACGTTCCGTGCATTCCCCCAGGCTGTCGCAGAATCTGATATCCCCAAGGATAAGCCAGTAGTAATGTTCTGTACAGGAGGAATCCGCTGTGAGAAAGCTAGCGTTGTCATGCTCAATGAAGGATATCAGGAAGTCTACCAAATCAGTGGTGGTATCTTGAATTATTTCGAAGAGACTGGTGGGGCACACTGGAACGGAGAGTGCTTCGTTTTCGACCGCAGAGTCGGCGTTGATGGTGAACTGAATGAGACCACATCTGAGGTTTGCTGGGCCTGCAGAGAGCCGCTAACGCCTGAACAAGCGGCAAGTCCTGAGTTCGTGCGTGGAGTTTCTTGCCCATACTGCATTGGTTGAAAAAAACGGGAATTAATATACTGAACTACGATGCTAGAGTTATGAGAAGTAAACCTAAACTCGCTGTATCTTCTTGTCTCCTTGGAAAAAAAGTTCGCTATAATGGCGACGCCGCTGAGTTTAGGCCTCTCAACCGTATTTGGAGTGAACATCTGGAATTGATCGGAGTCTGCCCTGAAGTTGGCATTGGTATGGGGGTGCCGCGCCCAACTGTCAGGTTGGTCAAAGGTGAAGAAAGAATATCGCTCATTGATCCAAAAAACGGCCATGATTACACGGACAAAATGCTAGAGTATGCGGAAATCCAATCGGATTTCTTAGTTGCGTCCGGAATCAGCGGCTTCGTTTTCAAGAAGGATTCTCCAAGTTGCGGTCTTGAGAGAGTTAAGGTATATCGTGGTGATAACCCGCAGGCAGTTCGTGATGGTGCTGGCTTGTTTTCAAAGGTCTTCACCACGTTATACCCCCACATTCCAGTAATTGAAGAAGGCAGGTTAACCGACGCACTGCAGGCTGAACACTTCCTAGCACGAGTTCATTTCTTCGACGAGTGGCAAACCATTGGTAAAGAAGGTTGGACTGCTGCAAAAGTAATGCAATTCCACGCAGAACACAAGTTGTTCTTACTAAGTAGAGCACCAGACTCCAAGAGAATGTTAGGAAGAATCATCGCTGAAGGTTTCGACAATGATGAGCACCCAGAAAATGTGGCTCTGAAATATATGACTGAAGCTCAAAAGCACCTATCCACACTAACCAAGCGTGGAAGAATCGCTCACGCAATGGAAAGAGTAGTAGGAAGACTTCCACAAATTTCCAAACCTGAAAAGCGAGAGTTACTAGATGTAATCCACAGTTTCAGAAGAGGACTACTACCGAGGTCTGCTGCAATGATTTTGCTGAGTCACCACATCAAGCAGCACGATGCTGACAATCCGATTCACAAGAACTTCGTTTCTCCAATCCCAATGGAAATCGGATTGATGGCTAGAGTTTGATCCAAGTCTGGGAACTGCAATAATGTTCGACTAATTATTCAACATAATATCTGCGGCAACAAACTATTGATATTTGAACCAATTTAGAATATACATGGGGAAGAAGAAATCGAAACGCGGAGACTTGTTGAAACCGATAACGCTTCTGCTTTTTCTTTTGATGCTTTTTTTAATAATTCCAATAGTTACAGTTGATGAAAGACAAACTAGGTTCTTGTTTATACTAACTGAAGTAATAATCTGTATTTTCTTTATTGTGTTTTGTATTGTATTGTTAATCGAAAGAGATAAGAGAATTAAATCAAAACAAAAAAAGAAAAAATCTCGGCAGGAACACGCTGTAGTAAATGAAGAACCAGTCCAAAGTTTGGCAATGCCTAGTAATAATATCAAACAACCTACTCCTGAAACAGCCAGTCCTGTAGAAAATAAAGATGAAGGACCAGGGTTAGTTCAAAGCATAGTCATGCTAATTGGGACTATTCTTGGTGCAATAATAGCAATAATCAATATTGCAAATAAAATGCAAGGCGGTTTTGGTCATGGTTCAAATTCGAGCTCAACTGCGATGAACTCTGGATATTATGTTTGTATGAAATGTAAAGCAATACAAAATGTCCAAGGTGGATATAGGGGCCATAGGCAGTGTGGTTGTGGCGGAAATATGATCTGGAAAAATTGATTTTGATTGTGATCCAAGTCTGGGAATTTTCCGACCCCTTATATTAGCCGCTCTCAATTATGTAGGAATGTTGGGGCAAGAAAAAGCTCTGAAATTAAGGGTTATTTTGATCCAAGAAAATAAAGAAAAAATCAGAATTAAGTCGAATAATAATTGACTTAAATCACATAAAAAATAATTATTTTTACCTGTGTAATTTTATATTTACTAAATGTATCAAATAAAGGCCACACCTGCTTATCAATTGACAGCCACTTTAGAGATATCTTGTCTAATTGGATAAGTGCATAAATTGGCAAATTCCTCTCCAAAATAGGCCAACTAAGACCCAATTAGATGAGCTATAAAGAAGGTAGGGGTTGAGCAAGGGGCCGTTTACGACAATAACATGCTCCCCCTATCTTCACCATTCTAATCCAGCCTGAAACCGAAGTATGTTCATATACCCCCGCTGTGTTCACTTCAGTTTACCAGAGGAGTAAATTAGCCTGTAGGAGATGATTGTGTGAAAAGAGTTTATACTTATGCAGAGATAATATCTGCAATGAAGCAAAATGGTTGCGAAAGAACTGAAGAGAACTTTCTAGCAATAGTTAGAATATTGATGGAAAGCGGGAGCCACGTAATCTATGATAACTATCTTAATCGTGATCCAGAAGATGATACTGGTGGAGAGTTAGAGGATTATTGGGATGATGATGATGATGGTTAAGAATCAATGTTGAAATTAGTAATCTTTGATCCAAGTCTAGGAGTGATTAGTCGATTTTGATTTCGACATTGCCGTCTATGACTCTAGTTTCGTAAATCTTGAGATCCTTTTGCTTGCTCATTTTGCCCACGAGTTTACCATATGCTGGCAAAAGAGGGAATGGAGACCACTCGACCAATTCTCCAGTATCGATTTTGTGAGTAGTTTGATGCAATGGGCATCGGATACAATCGTTCTCAACCTTGGCTCCATAAGCTAGTGGCCAGCGCATATGCCGGCAGAGAGCCTCGGTAGCAAAATATCTGTCATCTACTTGCCCGATTAGAACCATTTTCTTGGCGACGGTTCGCATTTTCTTCTTTCCTGGCTTGAGTTTTGATTGCTTAATTGCGACATGCCAAGCCATAGTATCACTCACGCTAAAATTTGGGACATTCCACCATCTAAATGTAGAATTTGGCCAGTGAAGTTGTCTGGAGCACCGGTTAGTAACCAGTAGATACTGCTGGCAACTTCATCTGCCTCATTGATTCGTTTCAATGGAATCATCTGGGCTGAAGCCTCTCTCATTGCATCAGAACGCAGGATAGTTGCTGCCAACCTAGTATCGGTTAGACCAGGTGCCACCGCATTAACTCGGATTCCTCTCTTTGCATAGGTTGCTGCTGCAGACCTAACCATCGACTCTACTCCACCCTTTGCGGCAGCTATTGCTTCATGATTGACTAAACCAAGGCTACCTGCAACACTGGAAGTGAAAACCATTCTACCACCGCCCATTTTCAGCATCGCCTTTCCACAAGTAGATAGTGTCAAGAAAGCACTGCTAAGGTTAGTTGTGATAACCTCATTGAATGCTTCTAAACTCAAAGCATGAGGCGGTCTGATGGTGATTGAACCTACCAAATGTGCAACACCAGAAATTTGGCCGCCTCCTAACTCGGAAGCCTTGGTTATCGCTTCAGAAACCGACTCTTGGTCCAAGGCGTCACCTTGAACGATTGTAACACCTAAGGCTTCTAGATCTTCAACTCGTGATGTGTCACGAACTAGGCAGGTTACAGATGCTTGATTTTCTAGTAATTTCTTTGCTGTAACTTTAGCAATATCACTACTACCGCCAATGATTAGGTAGGACTTCATGTGACAACGTTTTCTTGTTTGTATTTATACTACTGTTCGAATTCAATTCTTGAGCATCTACTTTAGGATTAGAACAGTTATTGATAAGTAATGACTTTTGATTTATTACAAATTGAGAAGTGATTTTCTGTGAATATCGGGTTGTTTGATAGAGTTCTGAGGTTATTTGCTGGCCTCGGAGTAGTCCTTTTTGACTACATAGCAAATTCAACTTGGGAATTTATCTTCTTGGTTTTCGGAGTATGGAGCGTCACAACTTCAGTTTTCGGCTGGTGCCCGTTCTACAAGGTATTCGGAGTCAATACCTGTCCTGCTTCTTTCAAACTTAAACAAGAAGAAAAACCGGTTGCCGAATCATAATTCTTCTTCGATTATCTCATCGGTTTTGGCGATGAATGAAATCGCTTCAGGATTCTCAACTGCTACAATTCCTCGAATGTTGTGAATGTCTCTCAGAATATCGGTCGGTGGTGCGACCTTGATTCTAGATTCATGAATTTCAATCGTGCTTCCAGGTGCTGCTTCAACACCTCCCTCAGGTAACCAAAGTCCTATTGCACCAATTTCTGAATGGTGGGAAACCAACAGCACTCTTCCACTTTCATCTTCATCAATTCTAACAATCGTCAATTGTGAATCCTTTGGAATCAGTTTTGTAGCAGATTGCCATTCATTCCATGTCTGGTCTAGAGGTTTGGAAAGTTGTTCAGCCTTCTTGTCGATTTGTGAAATTTGAGTTTTGAATTCTTTTGAAGCATCATCTGACAATGCGTTTAATCGATCGATAAGAGCCCTCAATCCCTTATACTGAATTTGTTCTTTCTCGCTCATTGCTGTATTTGCTAGCAATAGCATTTCTGCTAACATCTCTAACTTATCATTACGACCTTCTTCAATCGCACATTCCATCGCTTCATCAAGTAACTCGATTGCTAGTCCAGGGCAATCGATAGCAAGTAATGAATTTCCAGTACTCGTTAGAATATCCGTTGCTTCTGATTTGTCATCTGAAACAATAGAACGAGCAGAGTTGATATGGGCTTTTGCTAACTCTTCATCGCCATCGATATGCCTAGAGATACCTGCCAAGACAAGATGGCCTAATCGATTGGCTCCGATAATCTGTGATTGCCTATCTGCTGTCTCAAACAACATCGCAGCACGATTCCAATTCTTCGCACCCAAGGCTAGTAATCCCAACTGATGCATCGCTCGCATCTCTGCACCAATATCATCGATCAATGTGGCGATTGATAACGCTCTAGAAAGATGCAGTCTAGATAATTTGAGATTGCCTGACATTTTTGCTAATATCCCCAACGCTGATTCCATGCGATACAAATTTCCTGACATGGCCCTGTGAGCTAACTCTGCTAATTCCTCATCCAAAGGTGCAAGACCAATACCTGTGGTCTCCAAAACCTCGCTCATCAATTCAATGGTTGAATCATATGCAGTTTTGATATCATCAGAACTTCCATCTGAAGAAAGGTTAGACAGATGCTCATCTAACTTAGAAACGGGTGCACAAATTTCTGGTAAAGAGCCCAATTTGTTTAGAGTTGATTTCTTCACTCGCTCCCCTCGGATTGAACGAATTAGCCCTGCGATTAACTTACTTTCATCTGGCTCCGATGTATCCTCAACATCTTCTGCAAGTGCGATTCTTGATGAGAGTAAGGAGTCTACCATCCAAGTTAATTTTGCTTGAATATCATATTGACCTGCTCGACTAATTGCGTATCTCATTTCGGCTGCTCTAACCCTTCGCGATAAACTTCGCATCCTAGTTCTTTGACCTGCATCTCCAGAGTCTGCAAGCCTTTGCAAGAATGTCGAAGGAGGGCAGGTCTCGAAATTTAAATTCACTTTTTCTCCTGTTTCGTCAAAGAAAGCGTTGAGTATAGCTGATGCTATGTTAACAAAATTAGGGATGGGTCACCGGAAGAATGCATTGCCTTCAATGCTAAGCGGCGGCGAGCAGCAACGT
>CACEWA010000021.1 GCA_902563095.1 uncultured Candidatus Poseidoniales archaeon
ATCTGAGATTATGGTGGAAATGTCATACATTTCAACAGTGGTTAGTAGAACTGCACTTGCAGCATCATTAGAATCGACTCCAATTAGGGCGATTGTAGTTATCATGCTGGAAATAGTAGATGTTTCAGTAATGACCAATTGTTGCCCTCCTACGCAATTAGATGCTTCAATAGCGTCATCGACAGAAATTACGGTTTCGATAAATTCAGTTCTGGGAATCTCTAAGTCAGTCATTCCACGGTGATTGGTTAAATGATAATCGATGGTGCCATCTAAGTCGAAATCATATCCTAGTTCCATCATGTCACCGTCTGGGTCAACTGCCGCATGATAGGAAGTTATTGTGCAATTAGTTGCAGTACAATCTGTTACGTTGAAATCTACCTCTCCATTCATGTCATTCATCATCAATTCAGCGTGTAGAACTGGTGCTGCATTTGGTGTGTGTTCGTGGTCATCAGCTGCTTCAGCAGAATCTCCTAATCCAAAGCATCCTGCTAGGAATAAAATCAATGTCAAAGTCAGTACGTTTAGTGTACGAGTAGGGCTCATGCTTTTGACATAAATTTTGAATAAATAATGATTATGCCGAATAAGATGGAAAATAAGCCTCTTAGTTAGTCGGTTGGAAAATGGACTCTTTTGAATCGGTATCATCCTGAATTGTATCAGAGGTTAGTTTATTAGCCGTCTTTCTAACTATTTCTCAAATGACTAAACCTCTGAGGGAAGTTCTTCATGGCAGTGCTACTCTGTTGAAGATCGCTGAGAAGCCACTTGGAATAGGCCTCGCAATCGGTCTAGTGGCAGGCGCAGCAAACGCTTACTTCCTTGGAATTCCAATGTGGTTATCGCTATCAGCTGGTGCGATTTTAGGCCTTGGAGTTTGCTTGATTGCAGCACCAGGAATGAAGACTGAATTGAAGGCTCGCAGAGAAGCCGAAGCACGCAGAAAGGCTGTGCTTAGAGCCAAGGCTAGGACTGCCAGTGCCTTCACAGCCTTCGAGTGATTCAAAGGGAGTTGATTGCTTCCTCGTGATGCTTCAACAAGTTTCGCAACTTGACCTTCATTGAAGGTGTCATCATATCGTTGTCAACAGACCACTCGACCGGGTCGAGGATGATGTTGCGAGCAACTTCGTATCCCTTCCACTTTGGCTCAAGCATGTTGTTCTCCTTCAAGTTGGATAGCAACCATGTCTTGACTCCTTCATCTGCACACATTGCTGCATTATCTGCAGGAACAGATACTCCAGCAGCGCTAGCAGCATCTCTTAGTGCATCTAGTGATGGGTGAACGATTAGGAAGGTGTTCTTCATGTTACGACCATCTAGTACTGCCTGCTCAACAAGTGAACTGAGTTTGAGGTTCTCTTCTAGTGGTGCAGGAGATACATACTTTCCATTCTCCAACTTGAATTGGCTCTTTACACGGCCTGTGATAGATAGGTATCCGTCAACCATCTTTCCTAGGTCACCTGTTCTGAATCCACCATCTTCAGTCATTACTTCAGCAGTAGCTTCTGGAAGGTTCCAGTATCCTTGCATGATGTTTGGACCGTAAACGATGATCTCTCCTTCGTCAGGCCTGTCAGGGTCATCCCAAGCGCTGGTGTCGATTTCGACACGAACACCGTTTGCAGGCATACCAACAGAGTTCAGACGGGATTTTCCTTTGCCCATCCAACCGTTAGCAGCAACTAGAGGGCTGGTCTCAGTGAGTCCATATCCTTCATAGCAGTTGAAACCGACTTTCTGAACGAATGAAGCAACGTCAGGGGATAGTGCAGCAGCACCGGACATACAGAATCTGATATTTCCACCAAATCTTGCACGGACCTTAGCCCATACCAACTTGTCCCACAACTTGTCAAAGAAGCCACTTGGCGGAACTGCATCACACTGTACGCCAGCCTTTGCGATTCTCTTTGCAGCGGCCTTCTGAGCCTTGCCAACAAAGACTTTCTTCAGACCTGTTGCGCTCTCGAATTGGCTGTTAACACGGTCGTAGAACTTGTTCCAAACACGAGGAACAGCCAGTAGTGCAGCAGGCTTGATTTCAATACACTCGTCTGCAATCTTTGTTAGGTCAGAGATTAGGTTGATGTGAACTCCCATTCTAAGCATCCAGTGCAGATCGAAGGTAGAACCGAATGAGTGCGCCCATGGTAAGAACGCAGCGTTCTTGTCACCAGGGAACAACTCGAATACACCTTGTACACACAGTACGTTGGATAGAGTGTTCCAGTTAGATAGCATTACACCCTTAGGGTTACCAGTGGTTCCTGATGTGTAAATTAGAGTAGATAGGGCGCTAGGGTCATCAGCGATTTCTGCTAAGTCTTCACCTGCTCTACCGGTTTGAACAAGTTCGGTCCATGAGCGGACTTGAACTCCTTCAGGTGGCAATTTGTTAGCAGGGTCATCACCTAGTAGGATAACTCCAGATGCAGGCCATCCGTCTGCTGGAAGAGCGTCACACAACTTGTCAAGAACCTCAGTGTTTGCAACTGCAACTACCTTAGGAGTAGAATCCGCAAGGATGTAAGCCCAGTCCTTTCCATGCTGGTGGGTATACATTGCAGTGTATGCAGCACCTAGTGCGTTTGCACCATATGATAGCGCAGCCCACTCAACGGAGTTGTCGATAATGATTGCAACACGGTCGCCCTTTTCGACGCCGATGTCTCTCAATCCCTTTGCAGTTGCTGTAGCAAGGTCACCAAATTCGTTGTATGTAAGGTGAACTCTAGCCATTCCTGGTGCAGGGATGTATCCGATACATGGAGCATCACCAAACATTTCCTGGCTTACCATTAGCATCTGGTATAATGTTCGAGGGTCATCGCCTTCCGGCTTTTCCCATTGTCTATCTGAAGGCTGTCTTGGCCAAGCTTGTTCTTTCGCCATGGCTTCGACAGATTCGGTATTTGTTATGAATGCTCTCCCAACAAAACTTTCCGAACATTGGCACGCCAATCAGCGCCATCGTTGCGATTTGCGAGTGGTGATGCAGGGGAAGGATGCCAACAGGTAGTAATCTCGACATCTAAGCCTTTTAGGGCTAGCAGTGCTCTTTTTTCAGCATATTTACCTACGCCAATTACCCTACAGATTCCCATTTCTGTAACTACTTCTCTAAGGTGGTCATCACATGCTTTAAGCAACTTTTTGACAGCATTTCCACTGATTTTGTCAGGTGTGATATTTTTCCCAGTTTCTCCAAGCAATAATAATGGGCAATGATTGACTAAAAACACGTGTTTGTGAATTTCTTCAGGAGTATTCCAAATATCTTGTAGAAGCCCCCATAGACGAGTACCACTGATCTCTTGACGCTCGAAATCTAGTCCTTCAATAGGACGTTTTGGGTGTCTTCCTTCAGGATTGGTGAATTCTCCAGTAATGTTTAGGAATTCCTTGGCGATTTTAGTCGCTCCAAAAGGAACTCCACATTGTGCCATTCCATATGGTCCCGGATTCATCCCCAGTAGCAATGTTTTGGCGCCAAGATTAGAATATTGAGAAAGGTATGACTCATGATATTCCCATGCATAATTCAGTGGATTTGTAACGTGTGCGAGGGATGTTTGACGTAGTATTGATTTCGTGAGAGAGTCACATTTGTCGGACAATTTCTTAGCCGATTCTATGACTCCCATATGTTGCTTCACAAGGGTTATGGTGAAAAATCAGTCGATTGGAACGGTGTAGTTCACAACACCTACTTCGGGCCATAAATTGACGCATACGCCTAAATACACTTGTTGGCGGACTGAAGTTGATGGGAACTAAGGTCGGAATCGACGATATGGCTCTCCATTTTCCAAGGTTATACATGGATATGGAGGACTTCGCTGAAATGCGAGGAGCCGATTACGGTAAATTGAACAAGGGGCTAGGTCTTGCTGCAATGGCAATACCTGATGTTCATGAAGATACAGCTACAATGGGTGCAAATGCAGTATGCAGACTGATTGATAGGAATGGTATCGACCCAAGGAAGATTGGTCGAATTTACCTGGGAACTGAATCTGCACTGGATGGGGCTAAGCCTACTGCGACATACATCGTTGACATGCTTACTCACCGCTATGGAGAGCGCTTTGGAGAAGATTGCTTCAGAGGGTGTGACGTGGTAGACATGACATTCGCTTGTATTGGAGCCGTTGATGCGCTACACAATACTCTAGATTGGGTCGCAAGAGGTGGAGAAGAAGAAGACCGCATGGGAATTGTTGTTTTCTCTGACAATGCAAAGTACGATTTAGAATCCTCTGGTGAATATACTCAAGGTGCTGGAGGTGGAGCGCTTCTAGTTCGCCACAATCCTCGTCTAATCGTTGTGCCAGACCGCTGGGGTGTTTCGACAACACCAGTTCACGATTTCTTCAAACCAAGAAGAGAAGTTTCAATTCAAAGCGTAATCAATCACGTTTTGCAACTTGCTGCTGAAGCGGGTGCAACCATCCGTGATGGAATGGCAGAAGCGATGATCAAGCATTTGCCAGAATCAACAGTACGCCGCCTAGGAATCTTCGCACACGGTGAAGAGAACGTCAAAGTTCACCGTGATGAGCCGGTTTTCGACGGCCAGTTCTCAAACCGATGTTATCGTGAAGCGGTTAAGCAGGCATTCACTCATTTCTCTGAGAAGGCGATTGCTCAGAACCGTTTTGACCCAGAGATGGACGTCATCCTAACCGAGCAGTGGGCTAGAATCATTATGCACTTACCATATGCATTCCAAGCAAAGAGAATGTTTCCCGATGTATTCCGTCACGACAGGCAGCATCTCGAATCTTGGAAACATGTAGAATCAGAAATAGGTTCTATGCCAGAAGAGTCCGACTTTGAAACGATTGAAGAATGGGAGAAAGCAATGGACGGATACCGTCGTGCGGTCTCTAAGACCGAGTCATTCAAGCAATTCGTTGAAGATAGAATTGAGAAGGGACAGAGAGCATCTTCTCTGATTGGAAATCAGTACACAGGCTCAATTTTCCTTGCACTCATGTCAACTTTCGAAGCGGACTATGAGGAGAATGCAAATCTAGACAATGTTACTTTCGGACTGTGTGGTTACGGCTCAGGTGCTAAGGCAAAAGTGTTTGAGGCTGAAGTCCAACCTACTTGGAGAGAAATTGCAAGTCGCTGGAACTTATTCGAGAGACTTGAAGGCCGAATTGCAATCGATCGTGTTACTTATGAGGCACTTCACAAAGGTTTGGCAAAGGAATCAGTTATCACTCCTAAGGGCGAGTTCGCACTTGTAGAAGTTGGCGATGAAGGCGTCGAAGAAGGAATGCGAACCTATGCTTGGGTTGGCGAATAATCAGGACAAAATCTGTGAGATATCTACTATCTCAGGAATCTGAACACCTGCTGAACTGAACCACTGGTCGAGATCTTCTAGAGTTCGCCCCTTGGAAATTGCCTTCGCTCTAGTACCGATAAGGTTCCAAGCACCTTTTGCAGAGATTCCAGGAATTGCTGCAAGTTGTTTTTCACTCGCTGTTCGCCAATCTAATCCTGTTTCAATTCCTGTAATCGAGCGAGCACCATGTCCTGTTACCATGATGTTGCTATACGATTCTAAAGGTGCAAGGTAATTCATACCAACCAAGATTGGATATGCTCCAATTTGGCGACCGAATGTAATTCCTGCTTTGCCGTGCACATCATGCGAGCGAGCTTCCGGCTCAAGGTGCCTAGGAAGTCGAGTTCTTCCTTCATGAGATTCCCACCAAATATCATTCAGTATTGTTCCTGTAGGTAGCATTTCTTCTAGTAAAGGTCCATCGAACTCTTCGCGAACGGTTGTCTTGAAGGACTTGAAATCATCATCATCAATTTCTTGGAAACCTTCGCCTTCAACTTGGCGAATGTTGACCCTTCGTATCATATGTCCTTCATTCTTCAATTCATTTAGTAGTTTGAGATTGATGTCATAAGTTGCACTGGTTTCGCCATTTAGTCCGGCGATGAAATTCAATCCAGGCAATAGTTTAGGCAATCCTCTCTCACCACGAACGCGACCATGTTTGTTAATCAGGGCAATAGCGGCTTTCAATTGCTTAGAGTCACAATTCAACCAGTTGGCTATATGCACTTCAGGGTCTGCTGATTCTAGGCCAAAAGAAAGCACTGCGCCGTCAGATAGAGTTTCTACAAGGGTCTTCGTGATCTCCTCGGACTCTTCGAGATGCTCTGCGATAATCGATGGATTCCCATTGTCTGTGTGAAGTATTCCTAGGCGTTCATCTTCTCTAAGGCCATGCAATAATTTTGCAATCGGTTCAGGATTAGGCCGAGGGTATTCCATCTCAACTACACCATCTGCCATGTAGGTGTAAGTGTCAGTCATTCCACCTAGTCGAACATGTTTCACACCCATATCATGGGCTATTGACACCTCTTTGATGATGTCTTCAGGAGTGCGCCAAATCGGAACACCTTTCTTTGGTTCAATACAGAATTTACATCCTCTTTTGTAGCGAACACAGCCTTGGTAGACTTCGACTTCGTATGTGAGGGGCCCTTCTAAGTCCGGATTTTGAGTTACAGCCTTGGAACGTGCGCCTGCTTGAGCCCACGCAGTCCATTGCTCAGCAGTTCTACGCTGGTGCTTCCATTCATCCTTCGACAGGAAGTAAGCAAGGGTAGCATCTGTATCCTGTAATGCTAAGAATAGGTTTCTGCGAAGTGGACTCCAACCTTGATGCCTCCATCCTCTAATCGCCCATCCTCCACAAAGGATTGGAGTATCACCTGGTGTTCCAGAAATAATTTCCTTTGTTTCACGTAGTGAAATTGGAGTTCCTCTGAGATATTTACCCGGAACAATCGCTCCAGCTAAGACGACTACTCCAAGACGATTTTCCAGAGATGGTGGATTGATTCGATAGGAATCAATCGGACAGTATTGGTATGGTATTCCGCTTTCTTCTAGAACACCGCAGATGTAGCGAATATGGAATCCTACATACGGAGGTACTCCAAAAGCGGCAGGCTCATCTTCGTAGCCATCGATGATGAGCCAGGAGGCATCTCCGGACTCACTCATTTTACCACCTCATTCCTTTCTAGGTCGGCGCTTTTTCTTCTTGGCGTCTTCTTCCTCTTCAGCAAGAGCACGTAGTTCACGTGAAGATTTACCGCCAGGCTTGCCACCAGAATTACCTCTCCTGTCACGGTTTTGAGGTTTGGAGACATCTACCTTGATATTGCGGCCCATGAAATCTGTGCCGTTGAGTTTGCCAACCACTTCTTCGCCCTTTGATTCAGGTTGAATTGTAACGAAAGCGAATGCTTTCTTGCGACCGGATCTATCGGTTGCCCACTGGACGTGAACTTTGTCACAATGGTCCTTGAAGAGTGCTGACAAGTCATCTTCACTAGCCTTGAACGGTAAGTTTCCAACATACAGCCTAGCACCTTCTGGGCGCGCTCGCTTAGGTTTCTCATCTCTTGGAGCATCTGCGTCTCTAACGCCGATTCTACGTCCCTTGATTTTCTGACCGTTGAGGTCTGCAATTGCTGCATCAGCCATGTTCTTTGACTCATATGTGATGAAACCGAATCCACGTAGGTTTCCTGCATCATCACGCATCAATGCGAAATCAGTGATTTTACCGTGCTTCTTGAACATTGCACGAACATCGTCTTCTTCGATATCTCTAGAAAGTCCGCCAACGAATAATCTGCATCCTGGGGCTGCCTTTTGTCTGCGACCACGGCCGCCACCTTGACCGCCTTCACCTTCGAATCGGAAGTAGGTGCGCTCACGCCCATCTTCTCGAATATCCTCTGCGATATATGTCGCACGTCCTGCACTTCCCTTTGCAAACAATGCTTCGGCTTCACCGCTCCAGCGTTTGCCTGCACCATTTAGTGCAGCCTTTCCAGATTCTCCGCCAAAATCATCAGCAAGAGCACGGAATGAACGTTCTCCATTTGTTCTGCATACAACGTTCCAATCTCCTTCTTTCTCGGCTTCATATGTATCTCCACATGAAGGGCACAGAGCCCATAGAACTCCGCAATCATCGTCTTCTCGCATGTCGATTCTAATCACATTGCCAGCTTCAATGACTTTTGCACGAACGATGTCACGTCGGCGTAGTCCATCTGCTGTATTGTGCAAGAATCTGTCAGTGATTTTTGTGACATGGAATTGAGCGTACTCTTGGTCTGCCATAACAGAGCGGTTTGGCTTACCTTCAACGCTGAGGATTCTAATTTCTCCGGATTTTTCATTGAGTTTAACAACTTCTCCAATCACAGTATCGCCGACTTGAACACGCAACATTTCGTTGTATGTGTGGACGCTAACCACGCCATCAATTTCACTGACAACACCGGTTAGTAGTGCGATTAGGTTGCCGTTTTCTTCAACTGTGCCCTGTCCGGGGCTTTTCTTATCTGCAGATCCAACTACAGTTCCGGGGGTGACGATTGTCGCCATATTTTCACGCTCATGTTTTGGGAATCACCCTACGGGTGACGGGAAGGGGATAGTTGAGGCGAGGGCTACTTGCTTTTGAACCCCTCTCATCGAGTGAAGCGCCAGCATTTGATGGCAGTTGCACCCATTCTTGTGGAATGGTGTTGGTAGGTTGCCGGCATTCTAAACTCTCCTTCAAGGATAACTTCCCCCTCTGGTAAATGAGTTGCTGCAGCACTATGCATCATGTGAACAACAGGTGCACACTGTATTGCTGCATCGATAAACACACGGTCAGCACCATGGGTCTGAACGCCCCAAGGTGGGTTGGAAATCACAATATCAACTTCGGGAAGCTCAACTTCACCAACCCTGCCGACGATTGTAGTTCCGAGTTTTTTGCACAATGCAGCAGCATCCTCATCACATTCGACAAATGTTACATCTGCTCCCAGTAGTTGTGCTCCATGACCTAGAATGCCATTTCCTGCACCTAAATCGAGGACAGTTTTGCCATTCAATCCATCGTGGGCATCTATCTGAGATAGCCACATGGCTGCTAAATCGCCTTCTGTTTGATACTGTTCTAAATCCACGCTATTGCATGGATGTGTAGGTAACTTCGATAGAGAAATCGCCAGATGGCGAAGCTTCATTTTAATCACCAACGTTGTTGGTTTTGTTGCTGACCGTAATTTGCCTGTTGCATTTGTTGCATCTGGAATCTAATGGCCTCTGCTTCCATACGCAATCTGGCAATCAACTCTTGACTAGGCTGTTGGCTTCCACAAAATCGACAGAACCTCGTTCCATCAGCCAGCATTTGTCCGCAGTTTGTACAGAATGCCATATTTCTCCCAATCCTAACTCGTCCTTGAACCCTCGCATTCAACTAACCATCTGCATGAATACTGGCCATGTTTCGAAATTTTGTGCTAATGCACGCTCAGTAATCTCTTCTAGTCGAGGGTCAGTCATCATATCTGATGGATCTACACCTGTATCCAATAATTCCTGAATCAATGCCCTGAACTCTCTTTCAATAGGTGTTGTATTGTCGATTTCAGGTTCTCCTGTTGGCAAAGGAATACTCTCTTCAGCAACAGCAGATGGTAGTGATTCAGCAGACTTTTCGCTATCAGGTAATGCAACCTGTTCAGCCTCTTCTGTTGTAGGCAAAGCGACTTGAGTTGCTTCTTCCGGCATCATCTCGGTGATGAAAGCCTCTTCCATTTTCGATGTTGAATCATCGCTATCAATCGAGGAATCTAACTCTGGAGTGGGCTCAACGATTGGTACTTCTACAATTTCAGGCTCAGGTTTAGCCAAGCCAACTCCCAAAATTTCGGCTTGCTGTTTTGCTAATTCAGCGGCCTGCCTTCTAGGTAGTGAAACGAATGCTTTGCCAACAAGTGCATGCACCGGATAAGGTAGGAAATATCTCTCTAGGGCAGGTAGGCTTGGGTGCCTAAAGCACAAGATTGAGTGTTTCTCAAACGGCCTTTGGTTCGGGATATCTAGTGAGAATGGCACAGGTGAGATTTCCACGGTGCTACGCAACCAGCCTTCTTGAGTTACCAATTGCTGCATCCATGGCCCCATGTCAGCGTTTGCGATGTTAACAAATTGGAATGATGCCGAGCGAGGGTCAAATCCTTGGTCACTGATTAGTTCAGCTTCTGCTCTTGGCCTGTGAAAGATCCCCATTACAGGTTGACCGTGGTCGATCATATCACCGTGCAGTTCCAACAACTTCCTTTCTTTGCGAGGGCACAGTAGCATGACTTCTAGTCTAGCAGCATTGCCATCCCAGATTTCTTGCCATCGAGAATTAGCCTCATCTTTCAATTGTTGAAAGGTCATATTCGGAATCATTGCTGTGACACCCATGCGACCACCAAACAGCGAGTAGAGGTCGACTATTTGGTGATGTGGGATTCGGTGACCGCGAATTCAGCCAGTAGAATTACTCCACCAGCAGCACCCCGAACTGTGTTGTGAGAAAGTGCATCGAATCGAATTATATTATCATCAACACGAATATTTCCAACGGTTGTGGTCATACCGTTTCCTGCCCAAAGATGCTCCTCTCTAGTTGGTTTTTCATCGATGATGTTGTTGACTAAATCTGGCGATGAAGGTAGATTTAGAGTCGGAATTTGCATCAACTTTTGTACCTCTTCTAAGGAGGTTTTTCTGCTAACTTCAACCCCGCATGAAACGAAATGGCCGTCCTTTTCAGAAACTCGATTACAGGATGCAATTACTGGAATATCCATGCCCAGAAGATATTTCAATTCCGCAATCAGTTTCTCTTCCTCGCCAGGAATAAGCGGGTTAACATTACCAGAAAGGGCCTCTTCATCAAATAACAATCTCCATCCCGCGCCGGATAAGGCTTGACGAGTATGAATTGTTACAGAAACAATACCAAGGTCCTTCAAACCGATTATTGGTGTTACTACTGGGACTACAGTACAGTTTGTTGCACATGCATGTCCATCATAGGAGTGCATATCTTCAGGATTAACTTCAGGAATCACTAATGGAATTCCAGCAATTCTTCGGAATGTGCTAGCGTTTGAAAAAACGTGTATGCCTCTTGCAACCAATGAAGGCTCAACAACTTCGGCAACATTGTTAGGTAGTGCAGAGAATGCAATATCTACATCTGGAATATCACTCATCGAACAAATTAGAATATCATATCGTGGCCTAGGAGTTTCCAATCTCCATTCGATTTCTTCATGCATTAATCCTACCGAATTAGGAGAACCAGCGATTGCGACAACCCGGAACATAGGGTGGTCATACAACAAATCCTGAAGCCTCTGACCTACTAAGCCACTGGCTCCTAGAATCGCCACATTGTATCGGCCCGTCATTGCTCCTCATGTGGCGTGGGGAAGATTCTCCTTATGATGAGTTTCCTTGCAATGGATGTTCCATCTCTAATGCTCCCAAGTTTAGCTTCACCAACTCTCTTCGAGTAAGTGATGGGTACATGAGTAAGCGGAATATTTTGATAAGCACAAGAAGTGTACATTTCTGCTTCAATTTCGAACCTCATACTATTCAGTTGCAAGCGCTCAAGCGCCCCTCTCGAAAACGCCCAAAATCCAGAGCATAGGTCGTTGACAGTTTTACCATGCAGTGCTACGGCGAGCCAGGTCAGTAATTGGTTTCCGATCCAGTTGGTACTAGTCATTGCATCGGGTTGTAAATTACCGTGCAATCTATCTCCAATCGCAATTCCATTTTTGGGAATTGAATCTACCATCTTGGTGATTTCTTCAGGGTGATATGTTCCGTCGCAATCCAACATCACCAATTCATCATCACCTAATTCAAGGAATTTTTTGAATCCTTGGCGCATGCCAGCGCCCTTTCCTTCTCCCCATTGTTGGATGACCTCGCAGCCTAATTCTTCAGCGACTTTTACTGTGTTATCTTTGGAGCCTCCGTCGACAACTACAACTCGTGTAGAGTAGCCTCTTTGCTTCAATTCTTCAATGGGAATACGGGAGTAAACATCTCGCAAAGCACCCTCTTCATCAAGGGTTGGAAGCATGATGAATAGGTTTGTCACAGTTCTACGATTGCCTATTCATTGTAGTGTCTTTCGCTTATTCTCAAGCAAGATGTACGATTTCTATCCAATGAACTCGGATTCCGGTTTGGTCGAATAATGCATCCCCTCTTCCCGATGCGCCAAGAGGATTAATCCAAAACTCAGCCTCACTGTTTATTTCGATTTGAAATCCTCCTCCACCCGCATAAGTGCAAGTATTGTACCATCCCGAACCACTAATCTCCCTAGAGTTGATTGTTGCTGAAACATCGCCTACGAATTCGGTCATGATACAGATTTCATACGCTTGGCTTTCATTGACTGCGAAGCTATGTGTGCCTTCTGTGAGATACAGTTTTTCGTCACCTAGATTGAATGGGTCTCTTTCGCGAAGTGATGCCCATGGGTCTGGCCGCATGTTATCTCCTGTAACAGGTATGAATTGTGATGTCATCATGTCATCTTCCAAGACATAAATCACTGAGCCCCCGCTAGACCAGATCTGTTGCCAATGTATTGATGCCTGAATGTATTGCATCATCACGCCTTTAGGCGATGCGATAGCATGAGTAATTCCTAATTCTTGGAGTCGCTCAATGTCATCGTATGTTATTGCAGTCGTAGCTGCATTTTGAATAGAATGTTCTTGTTTGAGAATCCCGAGCGTGGGCACTGCAGTAATTCCAATATGTTCGGGAACCGAATAGATGTGGCCCCAGTGTTCGTTTTCAGTGTAAACAATTGAGCCTTCAGGTAGATTTTCTAAGGCACCAAATAGTGCAGTATCACCATCTGAAATTGCATGTAATTCGTCGTGATGCGATAACTCTGATAGAGCGCTATGTGCAAGCCCGCAAAGTAGCAGTGTTGTTATCATAACTGCTCTACCTCCATCAGAAGAAACACCTCCTTCAATTCTTGACAATCGCATACCTACTAATGCTGCGAGCGGAATGTGGAATGCATGCATACTCATTGAATAAAGAGCGTAAGAGAGCATTGAGAGTATAGCAATACCACTTAATCCATCAAACAAGTGAATTGATGAAAGAGCCCAATTAAATCCAAACCACAAGGCCAATGTCATTGCTTTACTGTCATCTCTCATTGTCCAGGTTGCCCATATTGCAAGAGGCAGCAATAGCCCCGAATACATCAGCATTGGTGCTCCACCTTGCCATCCGTATTCTGCAAATACTGCTTTTCCATCAAAGACAGGAGAGAGTGCTAGAACAACTAAGAGAATAGCAAGAACGAGAATTATCGACTGGATTCTATCAGTTATTGTAAATGTCTCTCGCTTGGACATAATCAATTGTGCTAAAACCAAAGTTGCGAGATAAATCAGTCCTGTGGGATGAATCATGGCTACGATTAGAGCAGTGATCGCTATCAAATTCCATCGTAGTCTTTCACCAAACGTCATCAGGATTACAATCAAACCAAGTTGACTAGCCACCGTAGGGAATCCCGAATCTAGATTTTTTGCGAATAAGGCAGGTGCAAGCAACATCGCCATAATTGTCCAATGACCACAACCCATTTTTTCTCCGACCGCAGCAATGCCGAGTAGTAATGCTACGAAGCACATCACTCCTAGCCAAAATACTCCGAGATAGGACGTAGTTCCTAGCCAGGCGGCTAACATAGGGAAAGCTGGCGGATACAACCATTCTCCAATTGAAGGTTCAGCGAGAATAAATCCTCCAGTTCTTGAAATTGAATCTGCCAAAGATGCGAACCCAATCCAATCTACACCCATTGGACGCATGTAAGAAAGCGGGGTCAGAGCAATGAAACACCCGATAGTCGTGAAAATCCAGAACCACGGACTACGTTCGATATTGACTTGCTTAGGTTCGGGGTTAATCTCGACTCTAATCGCTATAATTGCAGCAATATTTGCTAGAATCAATAAAGTCGTCAGCGTTTCTAGACTCCATTCCATGATGAAACAAAATCCTGCAAGGCCGAGGCATGCTAGTAAACCAAATGCTGGACTTAGCATTAGATGTCTCTTCCAATCTCCTTCACCATCAATACGACGAGCGACAGCTAAGCCTGGAAGAATCGCTACTTCCAAGCCTAGAGACATAGGTTCGCCTAGCCCTTCTAGCCTTCAAACCTATTTGCGAAGAATGATGAATCATAGCCGTTTGGAAGTAACATGGCTGAAGTCATTATGCTACCCGAGGAGTACTGGGTGTTTGATTTCACCAAGGGTGAAGATCCAGATTTCAAATGCCCATTTCCTTACCAAATCGGCAGATATGATGAGATCCGACCTGGGATGTATACTCAGGAGTTATTCGGTGGCGAGCGAGATTTACATGTTGGCATAGATATTGGGGCACCGGTAGGCGAACCAGTTCATGCATTCTCGAAAGGAGTTGTTCATTCACTAGGCATCAATGATGAAGATGGTTCATACGGACCTACAATTATCATCAAGCATGAATTTGAAGGTAGACCAATTTGGGCACTGTATGGGCACTTGTCGTTGGAATCATTAGACATGGTGCAGGATGGAATGGAAATCGCTGAAGGCCAAGTTATCGCTACAGTTGGCGATAAGAGCGTTAATGGCGGCTGGGACCCACACCTTCATTTCCAACTTTCTTGGGAAGAACCTGAAGGAAATGACATGCCAGGAGTTGTGGCTAGAAAGGATAGGGAATGGGCACTGGAAAAGTACCCGGACCCTAGATTGGTTCTAGGGCCAATTTACTGATTCATCTGAGCCAAGTATTCTTTCAGTGAAATAATTGGTTCAATTGCAGAAGGGTCTTTTCCATGCAATAGAGCAAGAGCAATAGATAGCCAGTCAGTCATTATGCATAGGTGTAAAAGACTCTCAAGTAATGTTTCACCATCACCATGAATTTTCCATGCCAATTCCGTAGGGCAGTTGGAGACAAACCAATCCATTCTCTGTCTTACACGAGGGTGCATACCTTCCCAAGACAGGAAGAGTAGAGCCTGTTCCGCTGCTTCAGGGTCTTGGTCATCACCGACTCCACCCCAAGCGACCGCTTCATTGTGGTTCATCTCAGGAATTGCTCCAATCCTAGCAAACCTTGCCGAGTTTTCGTTTAATTGATTCTTGAAACGATTTACCGCAGGCATCAATTCATTCGGTCCCAGAATCGCAATCGGATTTTGCATCAAATTGAGGGCAAGGCTTGCAACATCACCTTCTGGATAGGTGATAATGTCGTTGTCCTCAACAGCAACCTGTAAGCGTTCTAATGCTTGTTCAGTGATTTCGGTTTGTAGAATTCCGATTTCCACAAGGAATGCTAATTGTCTAGAGAAAATATGACCGAACGCAGACCTTGGAGGTTGTCCCGATGGACATGAGATGAGGTGAACGCTGTCCGATAGTTCGCACATCCCAGACAATTCTCCTCCGCTAGAAATCACGACTATTGTCGCTCCATGTTCTATTGCAAACTGGCATGCTTCAAGGGTCTCCTCGGTGTTTCCAGAATAGGAAGTTGCGATAATTAGCCAATCAGGGGTCCACCAATTTGGTAGATCATAACCTCGATGACATCGGACGGGAACCGCACCGCTTTCATCACATAACACCGAAAGGAAATCTCCACCAGCTGCTGAGCCACCCATGCCTAAGCATAGTACTCCAGTCCAACCTGTGTCAATTTGGTCTAGCCAAGGAAGAAGTTCTCTATTCACCGATTCTCTGCCAACTCGAATATCGCTTACAAATGCGCGAGTGAATTTGATCATATCTTGCTTGTCAAGTGCAGTTGCAAGACGGATTATGCCTTCTTCCATTTCACTCACCGTCCATCCCTAATCTCGGTAAGCAAATCCATTCACCATCAATTCTTGCCAACAATAGTTTCCTTCCGGGCACATGTTCGAATGGTAGACGAACTGCGTTCATCTTCCAATCGTTGGGATCTAAGAATTCTGCCACAGAAGCATCTTCGTTAATCGGTTCGATATAGGTGAATTCATGTTTTCGTGATACCACATTAGCATTTTCTAGGTCTCTCCAAGTTGCGCCAGTACGTTCTCTTCTCTCTATTTTCTCGAGAATAGCACCTTCCCCAGTCCACGTAGATGGGCGCCACAATTCTCCTCTCCATCTAATGACATCACCTAGTTCATATCCTGGTTTACGGTAAAGCAAGGTCAGCCTAGTTAGGTCAACCCCATCCTTTCTTCCGACCACCGATGTAGTAGTGGTAATTTGACCTCCATGCTGTGAAATCAAATGCCTGCCCCACGCTCTAGCTAACGCCTTTGAACCAAGAACAACATCGTATCCACCAGTTACAGGACCTTCATTCGTGATGAAAAACATCGGGTCATCCGGCATCTCTGCTAACAAGTCATCTAGGGTTGTTCGCAATGTTTGGAATTCTTCTTCAGATAGCCGGCGGGCACTGGACCTCAACTGAACTGTTGCTTCGAAATAATTGCCAGCTCGCCTAGTGCAAGTTAGGCATACTCCGTTTGACATTCTTGCCCGCATAGTATGCTTTTCAGTGTATAGCAAGTCATCGATTACGCCTTCGATTTCTAGATGAATCAAAGTGTGTCTTCCATCCACTTCTTGGGCCATTAAACCTAATTCTAAGTCTTCGATTTCAGAGTGGAATTCGACATTCCTTTGGACCAATTCGTGCCATAAGTCCTCTGGATCAACATGGCTCCACTTGCCTTGAAACTCTATGATTCCACAACGTGCACATCTAGTCCATGGCACATTTTTTGGAACTTTGGCCAAAGTTACTCTTTCTCGAGTACACTTCTCACACATTCTGCCAGAGAACAATGGAGGTTCCGCTCCACAAACTAGACAGAATTCTCCTCCGAGGTCCATGTTTCCACCTCAGTCACTCATTATCTTCAACAAGAACATTGTCAGGAGTATTTGCATCAATATTTTCAGAATTGTTTTGTCCGTTCATAGCCTTCTCTAAAGAATCGATTTTCTCTTGCAATGATTTAGAGCGAGCAAACACTGTCCAAGTCCACAAAGCGAGACCGCCAATCATACAGATGTAGGCTACGGTCAGGTATGTTTGGTCGCTCATCTTAACCTCTCCTCGTATTGGCTTTGCAAGTCTTCGAGACGCATTTCTAATTTAGTTAGTCTCATTCCAGCCATGACATAACCTACAGTTAGTATGGTAAATGATATTGCGCCGAGGAATAAAACCATGCTCATGTCTGAGTTAAGTGAACCATCTGATGTTGCTACTACAGGTCCAGGATGACGAATTTGCCAAAGTCTAGTGGCGATGTATGTTATCGGAACCAAAACGAACCCATACATTCCAAATGCTGCGAAGGTATCTCTTGTTTCTACCCCGTCGGGTTGAGAGCGGCGTCCTAATACCAAGTATAGTGAAAGTAGAGTTAGCAAAGCGAATGTGTTGAGTCGAACATCAGTCCAATCCCATGGCACTCCCCATTCAGCAGCACCCCAAATACATCCAGAAGTGATGCACATCAAACCTGTTGCTAGACCAGCCTCACTGCTAGCAACATGTAAGCGCCAAGCCCATTCACTGCGTTTGAAAAACCAATAAATTGAACCAACAAAGAGCATTCCAAAAGCAATCATTGCAGCCCAAGCACTAGGTACGTGCCAGTAGAAAATACGCTGCGCTTCAGGAGCTTTGAATGCACTTATTGACACTGAAGGTGCCCACATCATTCCTAACCACAAAGTTAGGGCGGCGCCGGCAAAACCTACCATTGCTGCAACCTCCCCCTTGATGTTCATGATTAA
>CACEWA010000022.1 GCA_902563095.1 uncultured Candidatus Poseidoniales archaeon
GGTTTACCTTTGCTCCAAGTTTGGTTATTACGAATAATGGGTCGAATTCTCCAGAACCCTGCTGACTCAATGTCGAGTCGCTGAATTCTGAAGCAAGCATATGCCATGCAGGTTGTCTTCTTGCTCTTCTGGCAGGCTGCATCAAACCACCCCCCACTTTGCTCTCAATTCAGCAGCGGCTAGAACAGAATCCGCATCAATCAATTCTACATCATCAGATAGCAGCATTGCTCCTTGTTCGTCAACAATAGTTCTTCCATTTGCTCTCAATTTTCTACCAAGTAAACGCTCGCGAAGTTCTTGAACAAAGGCCATGGTTCCATTTTCAGCAATATTAGATGAAATTTGTTCTTGGTTCATCCCAATCAAAGATTCGGTTGCGATTTTATTCACAATTAGCGAAATGGTTGAATGACCATCATCCAAAACCATTCGTAATCTTACATCATCAACGCCCTCATAAGAAGAACAGGAAGGAACCGAACATTCCCCGTCTCTTAAAACTCTACGACATTCGCTACATCTACTGATTATTCCTGAATCTTCTCTAATCGAAATTACATTTCCAGTGGTAGAGATTCCTACTCTACTCGCTCCTGATGATAAATCCGTGAGAGCGACTTCCACTACATTGTTTGCTAGGTCGATTTCGTCTCCCCAAGGTGCTGCTGCTAAGACTTCTATCTGAGTATCATCATCAACGGTGATATCCGGAATACCTTGCCAGGCCCTTACTCTTACTCCTTTGAGTCTTACAACGACTGGAGTTGATTCGAAATCGAATGGTGGTTCAAACCAAATGGAGCAGCGACATTTTCCAGTAGGGTCTGCGACATCCCCTGACCAGACGCTCTTTGCTTCTCCATCTTTACCTTGAAAATCTCTCTTTATCATCTTCTGGATTTCCAAGACAATTTCGACATCTCTTGAACCGTCTCTAAGATCTTCGATTCGACTCACTGAACGAGCAACTAAATCCTCAGCTGAGGCGAAATTTGAGTCGTGGAAAATCTCGATTTTAGAAGACGAGCCGATATTGATTTCAGGAGTCTCTCTGAAAACTCTAATTTGAGCATTCTCGATTTTGATTAAGGAGCCTACTTCATGGTCAAATGATTCCCAAGATAAGAATCCAATAGCGCCAGAATCATCAGCAATTCTACCTCTAACTACGTCTATAGAACCAGAGCCGTCTTTGCGATGAATTACATCTTTACGAGATGCAAGTAATCTACCAACAACAGTTACAGAACCTTCAGATTTGATCGAGTTGATTTCTACAGGCTCTCCTGGTTTTGAAACCGTACGTACACCTTCTCTGAGAACAACAACACGGCTAGCTTGATTTACATTTATGCTCATACGCCCTTGATATTCGTTTACAGATACACCTTCTAGACGAACTACTGCGCCCGGAGCAATGTTAGGATTATTGCCCCAGTCTTTGTATTCCCACCTAGTGCGACTTCCGCCGTCTGACCAAGGCTGGTCTTCAATTAATCCATAAGGTACAATTTTCTCTTCACCGCGAACCATGGTAGTTCTTGGATTGTGTGTGATAATTTCTACTTCAATCTCGACGTTACGATCATCTGCTGACAAATCGGATAGTCTCTCAACTTTCTTTATTGGCATAGATTGTCTTTGACTTCCCGCAGATTGCTGATTTGATTGAACAGGAGCCCCTGTATCCGATTGGAAACGGCGCAATACAGAACGCATTGCATCCTCAGGTGGAATTAGGAAATCTTTCTCGTATCTAGAGAAAGCCTCTGCAACCTTCTGAGGGTCGGCATCTGGTACTTGTTTGAGAACTTCCGAAACGTGTGCTTCGTAATCAGACATTATGAACACCTCGACGGTCCAATTCAATTTCTGGCCCGTCATAGGACGGGTGTTCGGGCTTTCGTGCTGGTTGGTTCAGTTTAGTGGACACTCCCTTTCACCTCCGTGGATTTAGATGTTCGATGGAGACGGTTCATGAAGATGTCTGCCAGATTCGCCAAACTATTGAAAGTAAAGCGATTAAGCAGGATTTATCCTCAAACCGTCCAACATCAGAACATCTGGAACATGCATTGAGCCGGTACTGTATGAACCCTTCCGTTTTGAGGAGTCTCCGAGGATAACTCTCCCGGACAATGCTTTAGACATATTTCCTGAAAATCCTGCTTGCGAAAGAGCCCCGATTACTTCCCCTCCTTCTACGCGTAAAATTGTGGAAGTGGTAACTGAAAAATCACCGCTGGTAGGGTTAGCAGTATGCGCACCCATCACACTATGGATGATGTATCCTTCTTCCATCTCTTCGACAAGCCTATCTCTTGCATGAGTATTGGAAGAGGAGGATAATATTAGGTCACTACAACCGCAAATAGGCGGGGAGGTGTGTCCTCCCCTGGAGGCGGAACCTGTTGTTTCCGCCTCAGAAACCTTACCTTCTGAGACTAATTTAGCAGCATCTCGAGTAGACCAAATCTCTCCGGCTAATCTTCCAGAATCTACAACCTTCTGAGTACGGCTAGGAACACCTTCATCATCACGAGAACCTGAAGACATCCCTCCTTCCATCAAACCATCATCTACCAAGGAGAGGTGGTCGGCCATGACAATTTCATTCATCTTCCCAGACCAAAATGATTCGCCGCGTGCTAATCTTTCTCCTTTGATTGCAGAAGGAACAACAACTGAGAACAATGGTGAAAATCCGTCAGCGGTCATTAACACTGGACAGTCTTCAGTTTCTCCACCTGCAATTTTTTGCCTTGTAATTTGAGACCAGTGAACCGCTTTGTCAACACAAGCAGTCAAATCTTTGAGTAATCCTCTTGACGATTCACCTTCATAGGAAGAAGTAAGTTGATCGTCTTCATCTATCGAAACGTGAATCCCAATTCCGTGCGAGGTGTATACGCCACCATCTTCTATTCCAGAACTGGTAACAATAGCTCCTGCACCAGCGCCAACTCCGATTCCACCACCTACTGCGACTGCCCTTTTGTCCAACTCAGCAACTCTAGTAAGTACTTGGTCACCTTGTTCGAGTAAATCTTCAGGACCCATGTCTAAAATTGCTTTATCTTTCATTCCAGAAACTCTGGGTGCTGATTGATTTCCAGGTAATTCAAAACCTTCAATTGAAGGTGATTTTCTAGCGATGGAAAGCGCTTGGTTTATCGCTCTTCCAGCAGAAGATGGATCGACTAAATGGGCGAATCCATATCTCCCATCCTCAACTATACGAATCCCAAATCCGCCTTCTCCGCCACCGGAAGCCATCGAAATTTTCCCGGCTTCGATGTCAAGAGAATTACCATATCCTTGTGAAGCAAAGATTTCCCATTCCTTGACTCCAGCAGCCTCACATGCTTGTCCTATCTTTTGCGCTGAATCCATCAAACGCTCAACTGCATCGTCGGGAATCATTTCATCCCACCAGTGCCTCTCTAATACGCATCAATGGGCCACCATCTCCTACTGGAACTGTTTGTCCTTTGCCACAGAAACCTGGTGCACCAAGATAAGCATCGCGAGTTAAACCGTCAACATTTTTCAAAATTTCAAGAGTCATTCCTGAAACACTAACATCCCTTACTGGTCTAGACAATGAACCATTTTCAATAATCCAAGCTTCTTGTGCTGCGAATTGGAATGAGCCACGGCCAGTATCAACCTGTCCGCCTCGACTTCCACAAGCATATACTCCAAATTCGATATCTTCAATCAATTCATCCAAATCTTTGTGAGAACCACCTTGAATTACCGTATTCGACATTCTGACCAGAGGATGATGAAGACCATCTTGGGCACGTGCACCCCCATTTGGATCCAGGTCATACCTGTGTGCAGTTTCCCTATGGTTTAGATATTCAGTAAGGACACCATTGACAATCAAATTCTTTGGCCGAGTGTCCACACCTTCATCATCAATAGGATAGCAACCGTACCCTCCACGCATGGTAGGGTCGTCGACAACTGTGCAGATCTCTGAGCCGATTGTTTGACCTAGGCGCCCTTCCAAACAAGAATCTCCAGCAGCGACCAGGTCTGCTTCACATGGATGACCTAGGGCTTCATGGATGTAAACTCCAGTCAAATCTCGGTCAGCTACCAATGGCATTTTCCCGGAAGGCGCCCTTTCTGCGCCAAGTAATCTGAGTGCAGAAATTCTTGCATTTCTACCCATTTCTCCTAGGTCGCATGACTCGATTACCTCTAGTCCGCCTTCGCCACCATGCCTCATTCTATAGGAGACAACATCGCTGCCATCTCTGGCGGTAACCATACCGTTGATTAGACTTCTTTGGAAAGACCAAACTCGGTTCATCCCTTCGCTTGTCATTAATTCGGTGTGGATGTGTTCATCTGACCATCCAGTGCTTGTTGATACAATCTTTTCATCATCCTTTGCTTCGTTATCGATTGCCAACATCAATTCAATTCTTGTGTCCAAATCTGTATCTCGTACATCTTTGATGCTTTTCCAATGAATCTCATCTTCGATGATAGGAACATCTGCTAGGCCGACTGCTAATTGTGACGGAGAACGGCGGGCTGCGACAGCTTTCGCTAGGCGCAGAGTAGGGGCGACTTGATCTGCAATCGATGCAATGTCACTTGTTGAGTGAACTCCCCACGCTCCATCTGCTAGTATCCTCATCGTTACTCCGACTTCTTGGCCAGGTATTGCTCTCTCTAATTTCCCATCTTTGAGAGAAGCAGTGTTGGTTGTCTCGCTTACCAATCTGATTTCTGCATATTCTGCACCCAAATCAGTAGCATTGTTCAATGCCTTAGTGATTTTATCTTCGTCAAGTAATCTACCGTTCGAAAACAAGGAATCAGATTGCCTAGTAGTAACCACCATGACTACCCGGTACAGGAGGGGCTCTTTCACATTTACGAATTCTAGCGCAAGTCTGCAAGGTGGATGTGGCCAATTGCTCCATTTTCTGATTTTTCACCCTCTATGCCCATTCTTACTGAATCGAAAATCTCGAGATTAGGCCTTTCGTCTAGGATTTCAAAGCCCATTCTTTCAGCGTGAGAGGTGTACATTTCATCAGTAGCCTGCCCTGATAAGTCTACAATCCATGCATTTAGGTCCCCTTGAGAAAGGCCTGCACGTTTGAAACTTGTAGAAATATGATGAGTGCCGGAAAGTAATCTGATAAATTCACCATCGAGAGAATTTGATTTCATTATATTCCTATCTTTATTTCTCATCAATACTTCATGAGCGACCCACGCGTGAATCTCACTTGCTAAACTGTACCCGCTGATCAATGCCCATTGTTCTGAATCCCTACTTTCAATCCATGACATAGCAAGCGACCTTGGGTCTTCGCAAGGAGCTCCTAGAGAGACTCTTCGACACGGGAAATTTGGTGCGGTCACAAATGCCCCATGGCTTCATCAATTTCAACCCTGACGCTCGCCAGGAAGCGGTTCATCATCGCTTCGAGGTTTTTTCGTCGCTTCAGTAGTAGAAATCAATCTAACAGATTCAAGTATTCTTTCGACTAAAACCGGACCCCATCCTCGTCTAGATTTCAATTTGTCAAGTTCGGTATTACTCATAGCCAAAAGGTCAGAAGGGGTGCGGATTCCCATCTCCGATAATGTTCTAGCACGATTTCGCCCTACATTTCTCACTTGAACTAACTGAAGCAAATCTTCCTTGCAACCTGCTCTTACTCTGGCACGAGTCAAATCTAACATTCCTGCTAATTCTGCTACGTAGCCAAGATGCTCTTCAGCAAACACATCGTCTCTAAGCAAAACTTCCCTTGCAGCAAGCAATAACCAGCCCATCAAATCTGTTCTTGAATAAACATCACCAGGGGTGACCCCCAATTCTTTCTCAATATCTCTTAGGTCTCTCTCTTCATACCAAAATTCAGTACACCAAGCGCTTTTGACTAACCCCATTGCTCTTTCATCAATCGGACTTTCGATTAATAATTCATCTTCAACTAGTGCTGCTTTTTGCCTTAACTTACTTCCAAAATCTAGTTCACTAGATTTGGGCCACAAAGAGATAAAATCAGGGGTTGCAGCGACAAGGTGGCACAGGCTGAAACTTGTAACTGGTAGACTATTTCTAACGATTCTTCTAACCGCTCTTCTCAAACCATCCAAAAGAATGTCTGCGGATAATGGGTCAATGTATAGTTGAGCAACTCGTTCTCCCATCGGAGTAGCTTCGTACTCATTGTCAAGTGCTTCTACATCGAATGATAATGAATCACCAACAGATATACTCGAAGCACGTTGAAAACCAAATGTTGCTTCAGTAGGTTCTCGTGACTTTGATTTCGAAAAACTAACTCCTGATGCGGACTGTGCGGCATCTACCCAAGAAGGAGTTTCATCATCCCAATTTTCTTCTAGAGTTCCGACATTTGTTCTGCGAACAAATCTCTTTTCAACTAACCATTTTAGCATAGTATCAATGTTTTCTTGTAAATATGAATTAGTTTGTGAATGACCCAAATAGGTCCCTGCAAAGAAATCTCCAATCTTCTTTCTAGTGTTGAGTCCCCCTGTGGCTATAGATGAAAGAAGATGAAATCGCATGGCGGGTTCAGCAGCCAATTTTGAAGAAATATCCTCAACAGGCCCGTGAATATATCTGTCAGCAATTTCGTCAGCAACTTGTCTAGGATCACCACCTTTGCAAGCAAGCCAAGCTTCACCTAACGGGTCATACCTTGGCCTACCGGCTCTGCCCAACATTTGTCTGACTTCCATTACAGGGAGAAGCCTACTCATTCCGTCTTCGAATCTTTTCAAATCTCGAACCAGCACCCTCCTTGCAGGCAGATTCACACCCGCAGCGAGCGTAGGTGTTGCACACAAACAATACAAAATCCGATTCTTGAATGCGTTCTCTATCTCAGTTCTCTGAGCGTGCCTTAATCCTGCGTGATGAAATGCTACACCGCCTTTGACACACTCAGCCAAGGTGTCGCCCATTGCAGAATTTGAGTTTCTTGACAACTTCTCAGACAATTCCTTGAGTGCATTAAGAGCCCCTGGGTCGTGTTTGGAGAGATACTTATGCATTCTTTGTCCTAATTTCTTTGCTTCAGATTGCGCTGAGCGTCGTGCAGCAACGAAAACAAGTAATTGGCCTTCTCGCTCATACACGTCACTTAATGCTGCCCAAGCGACGTGACTTTTGGGACCTTCAAGAGTGCGTGGTGGACTAAGGTTTGCTGACGTGCTTAACTCGCTCTGTTGTATCGCTCTAGGTTCCAAATCTAATTCAGCAAGAGTCGCATATTCTAGACTTACAGGCCTCCAGTTTGAAACAATAAGTTCGCTTTCTAACCAATCTGCTAAGTCTTGTGAATTTCCAACTGTAGCGGAAAGTGTGATGATTTGTGCCTCAGGCAACAAGTGTCTAATTCTGGCTAGATTTATCTCCATTGTTGGACCCCTGTGGCTATCGTTTACCAAATGGAATTCATCAGCAACAACCACTGAAACTCTTCTGAGCACTTCAGATTTTGATCTCATCAATGAGTCTAACTTCTCGCTAGTACATACCAAGATGTCACAATCGTCAATCTGCCTGGCTTCATTTGGAGCATCACCTATCCCAAGACCTATTTTCAAACCTAGGCTTTCTCCAATCTGTTTGAGTTCTCCAAGTTTCTCTGATGCTAAAGCTTTCAATGGGACAATGTAAATGCCTCGTGAACCTACATTTTTGACCATCAACTGATTGACTAAACCCATGAATGCAACCAAACTTTTCCCACTAGCAGTAGGGATACAAATCATGGTATTTCGCCCCGATAGCACTGCGGGCATAGCGTCTGCTTGTGGGGGATGAAGCGTCTTTATTCCCCAATCATTCTCTATGAAATCAACGAAAACTTGGGGCAAACCGAGTCGTGATACTGCACGTTCCGGCTCACCCATGAGGTGAAGTGATAGTCAATAGTCCAAAAGGTAAGCGATTGAACAGCCGACACCCTCAAGTCCTATCTTGTGTGTGGAGGTAATATGAGCAGTGACGATGCGACGGTCGATGAGCGACTTTCGGTGTTTGATGATGAGCCTGATTTGAACGACTGGTTCGAAGTCATATGTGGTTCATTGATGGCCGTTATCGGAATATTCCAATTAATCTCTCCTGGCAATCTAGTAGACCCAGATGTAATGCGATGGTTTGCTGCTGCAGTAGCCGTTTCTGGCTTTATGTGGGCTGCTCATGGATTGAAGGACATGGCTATCAAGGAAGTTAGGAAATCGATCGTGATTTTAGAAATGGGTTCCAAGCAAGGAAGCGTAGATTACGGTTTAATTCGCGATGTTATTCTAAACTCAGAAGCATATACTGAATTCCTAGTCAAGGAATACGAGAATGCATATGCTGATGGCGTAATCACCGATAAAGAACTCGAGGAATTAAAGGCGATTCAAACTGCACTAGGAATCAGTGACGAAGATGCTGCAAAGATGGCGGTTAGAAGTGCCGTTAAATCCGCATTGGCTGATGGTAAGGTCAGCGATGAGGAAAGAGAGATGATTGACAACGCTGCTAAAGGGCTTTCAAAGGCGAAGAAGAACAAGCTAGCAAAGGCATTGGACAGTGGAGAAATCACAGAAGAAGTGGAAAAGATTCTACAATCTCTAGAAGATTAATTCCACTTGTTATCTGCAGCGAATTGCTGCAAAATACTCTTGGCTCTAGTTCGCCGTTTAGTTTCAATAATTATACCTAAAGCCACTAAAGATATTCCAGCAATAACCCAAAGGTATTGAGATTCCAGTAATGGAGAAGACGGCTGCACTGATTCCGAAGAATAAAGCAAATTGTGATCAATTTCATTATCGATTAGAATTCTAAATTCTAAATCATCCTTGATACCATCCAGCATTGTGATTGAAATTAGATTGGGGTACAGATTTTCTTGCATCAGCCTCCATCTTCCCTCTGGTATGTCTATTGGCCTAGTTCCCCAAGTTGGGTCTTTAATCAAACCAAGACTTCCAGAACTAACCATCTCTGTTTCGAAATGAATTACATTTGAATCTGGGACCTCATCGACTACTAGTAAAGCCTCTAACATCAATAAATCAAGCATTAGGGTTCTTGCTGCTAGTAGTATGAAAGATCTTGAATGTGAATCTAATAAATCATCAACAGGATTCACAGCAGACTTTTCAGCTACTTTATTGAATATTAGTGCTTCAAAGTCAAGCTCATAAAATGCCGGTATGTGTAATTGCCACCTACCGTCATCAAGCGGCCAAGCCGAATCTGCAACCAATCGTAAGGAAAGTGTCTCTCCATCAAGCATACCAAATGTGGAGCCAACGTGTAACGCACGTGAAGATGCTGGCGTATTTGGATGAGAAGCGTGCCATAATTGGTCTAATCTCGAATCAATTAACTCATCTAGATTTTTCTCTTCCGTTGATTGTACCTCGCCACTAATTGCCCAAAGTGGAGAAACTACTCCTCCTAAAATTAGTATCAGTACACCAGGTACAAATATTCCATAACGTACTGATTTAGACGTAGTATTATTTCTAAATTCAATTACTAATCCAACTAAAATTGCCAATGAAAGAATAAGAGCCATCAAGTCGGAGGTTGCACCCAAATCTTGTGACCCATAATTATCGGCCTTCATCCCATATCCTTGCCATTGCCAAGTAGAATAATCGAACTCTTCAGGAGAGGTTGGACCTATTCCTTCGAATGCGATTAGACCTGCCCACTGATAGGGTTGGAAAGCGTTCAACCGACCGCCTATACAGAAATCATATTCGCCTACTGGCAAGGCACGCCATTGCCAAGTCATCTTTGTTTTTCCATTGGTAACCTCTGTTTCTAAATCAGGGATTGGAGCCATTCGATTGTCAGGCATAATCAAATCAGGTCGTCCATGCGTTTGTTCAATCTCCGATGGAACTTCTTCCCATTCCACTGTAATTCGCAATATCTCGTGATTATCTACTTCAAAAGTCCAACAGTCCCAATCATCTTCTACCAAGGCTCCGTAATGAATGGTCTCCAAATCGGTCGCTCTTGGAGAAGCATATGATGATGGTTCATCAACGTCTCTAGAATCAACATCTTCAGACCATATTATGTCCAACAGCATGTATGAAGCGCCTCTTAGATTTAATTGCCAATTACCGGGCCTTTCAACCTCGAATTGCAGTAATATCCTGATTTCTTCTTCAGGCCAAAGCAACCTATCTCCACCATGGTTTAGAGGTTCATTTTCTACAGAATAAGGGCCTTGCATGCCATCTGCAGGATTGGAATCCCCTTCAAATTCAATCACGGTGGTGGATTGTGCAATTATTATTGTGACTTTCAAATCTGGTCTTGATAATCCGATAACATCGTCTTGATATCTCAAATCTATTTTCAATTCATCTATATTATCTGGAATTAATGCAATTTCACTTTGCTGAGGCGTCATAGGCAATTCTAAGAAAATAGTTTCAGGAGTTAAAGGAGTTGCAGAATTGACTGTTCCGCTAATACTAGCTTCACCTGTGTGGAATTCAGTCAGTGAACAATCGTTGACATCATCACAAGAGAACCATAGTTCTCCTCCGCCTTCTTCAGAATCAATTGCAGCCATTGCGATAGGTGATGAAATGATGCAGAGCAGCAAGATAGCAACCGCTCTGCGCATAAGTTGCTGTTCGAATTAGCACTAATCACTGTGCCGGATTAATGGGCACATCTTTCAACACAGTTCTACATGTTCGACAAAGATAACGTCCTTTGCCAGGTTTTTGGCGAGGATATTCCTTTTCACAAGTCGTACAAACCCATAACCAACTTGCTCTTTCTTTACGCAACATTTCTGTGAATCCAGATCCCATTTTTGATGATTCTTGACTTGGCCACAAATTTTCTAGAGAACGGAATGTCGAATCGTGAGCAGTATAACCCAAAGCATGAACGAATTCGTGATGTAAAACCCAAGCTGCATATGGCATCCATTCTGTTGTTAGCAAACGTGGATGTAAATCGATAACTTCAACCTGTTCAGGGTTTGAAGGATTAAGAACACCTCTCTTCCATCTTGTTACTCCGTGGCGCTGAGTCGCATTCTTTCTAAGAACGCCTAAATCGATTTCAGTAAGTGTAGTGAGTTCATGCTCACTCCAAACTTCCATAGCCATCATAACTTCGAGAACGAAATCGCGTAAATGATTTAATTCTTCTAACTGAATCTGTGACGGCTTGACCATTCATGACCACCGGTGATATGCAGGATGTCCTTCCTTAACCGCTACAAACAATCCCTTTCCAGTCGCACATACTTTTCCTTCTGCAGACAGTGTCATTTTGATGCTAGCTCTATCCTCTTGTAAATCTTCGACTTCGGCAAGAACATGCAACTCAACTCCTGCTGGAGTTGGTCTTCTCAAAGATATCGAGTATGTTGCAGTTACAGTACATGGAGGTTCATCCAGCCCTGATGCATCCATAAGGGCTATCGCAGCAGCCCAGTTGCCGTGGCAATCTAACAAACTTCCAATAATCCCTCCATTGATCATACCTGGAAATGCTTGATGCTCTTCGGATGGCATAAAGCGCATTTCCAGCCCTTCCTTGCATCTGTGTGAATCAATTTGTAGACCCTTTTCATTCGCAGGCCCACAGCCGAAGCAAATCGAAGTTGGGGCGTATTGTCTCTGAACTCCGTGTCCCATGAGACGTGACTGAGAGAGGGGGTTGATTTGCTATTCGCATCCATCACCTTATTTCCTGTTTGATTATGGGCAAACATGGCCGGGAAGAAGCGACGGGTCCGCGTCGCTAACGAACTTCCTAAAACAAGGCGTCTAGCAATCAAAAAGGCGCTAGACGAACATGAATCTGGAGGAAGACCTGATTGGGACCGTTCTTCAGATTGGAAAGACATTCGATTTTTGAGAAAACGAATCAAAACTGGCGAAATGCGTACAGTACACATGCCTCTACTAGATGTAGACATGGGAGATTCATGGCCAATTCCAATTATCGTATTCCATGGAAAAAGACCTGGCCCTGTTGTAACAATCATTGGAGCAACTCATGGAGACGAGTTAACTGGACCGAGCGCATGTACAAACCTTTTATCTTCAAAATTTACAGAACCTGGAGGAGCATTGGACCCGCAATCAATGGCAGGTACAGTAAGAATTGTTCCAGTTCTAAACCTACCCGGTTACAGATCAAAAACGCGATACTTCCCTGATGGCAGAGACCTGAATAGAGCATTTCCCGGGCTAGCAAAGGGAAGTACAACATCCAGAGTTGCTAGCATGGTAAAGAAAAATCTCATCGATGATTCCGATGTGATTATCGATTTACATAGCGCTGCTACAGGAAGGTCGAATATGCCTCAAATTCGAGGCGACCTATCCCATCCGGAATCCTATCTACTTGCTAAAGCGTTTGGAATTGAAGTCGTTCTAGATAGTAAGCCTCCAAAAGGCAGTTTACGTCGAGTTGCAAACCAAATGGATATTGCTGCTGTAACCTATGAAGGAGGAGGAGCAAATAGACTTGAACAGACCGCTGTTAAAGTGGCAGTGCATGGCTGCCTAAATGTACTAAAGGCTCTGAAAGTTATTCCAAAGAATCCGAGTCGTCCAAGATTTAGATTGAACGCAGGAGGCTCAACATGGCTTAGAGCAGGTGAAGGTGGGCTTCTGGATATGTTTGTGGGGCCGGGAAGTATCGTCACCAAAGGGGATGTTGTTGCAACAATATCAGACCCTGGTGCACCTGGATTGTCAGTAGATATCGTAGCCCCTGAAAATGGATTGATGATCTGTACCGCTACAAATCCATTCGTCACTGCTGGAACGCCTGTTGGCCATTTCCTTCCAGTAACCAAGCATATTGAACTGCTGAAAACTCAAATGGATGATAGAGGAATTTTGATTGTAAATGGTAGCCAAGGCGATGCAATTTGGCGTGAGGAAGAGGAAATGGTCGAAATCAAGGTCGAAGGCGATTGGTCCGGAGGTTCTGTTGACGCCGAATGGAACCAAATTAATGCGGAAGATACCGAACAGGAAGAAGCAGATTCCTGATTATGATTGGAATTCTGCAATCGCTGCCTTAACTTCATGCTCTTCCATATTTCTGGGTTGGCTCTTTGCAACTTCAAACAGGTGAGCTACTAATTCATCAGTAGCCTCCATACCATTACTTTCTAACCAGTGAATGATGTTTGAACGTCCAGACATGTGTCCAATTCTAATCACTTGTTCTAAACCGAAATCTCCTGCAGGTACTCCACTGTATACCCTATCTGCCAACCACATGTCTCCCTTACGAATAGCTTTGATTACAGCACTGGCATGAACTCCCGTGCCTGTTTCAAAAGCATCTTGCCCGAAAACAGGGTAGTTTCTAGGCAGTGGAACCTTGATGTATTCATTGGCTTTCTGAACGTATTCGCTCAAAAGAGATAGATCATTGTTGATTATTCCCATCAGTGAGAGATTAACTAGAGTTTGATCTAAAGGAGCATTTCCTGCTCTCTCTCCAACTCCAAGGGCTGTACCGTGGATTACATCGGCACCGGCTTCAACCGCTGCTAGATTATTTGCAACACCGAGGCCACGGTCTTGGTGTCCGTGCCAATTAACTTCGATATCACTACGCTTGTATCCTCCATCTTTGATTACTTCCTCATCGATGAATGAAAGCAATTGCTTAACTCCATTTGGAGTGACGTGCCCGCATGTATCGCAAACACACAGTCTCCTGACCCCTAATTCCATCGCTCTTTGATAGATTAATTTCACATCTTCGGGCTTAGAACGAGTTGTATCCTCTGTAACGAACATTACAGGAATGTCATTGTCTACAGCATATGAAACGGCTTTTTCCATGGTCGAAACCAGTTTATCCATTGTCCAACCTTCTGTAAATTGACGAATTGGGCTTGTCCCAAGGAAAGCACTTGCTTGAATTTGCATTTCATGCTTGGATTGTAAATCTACCAATGGTTCAATATCATTCATCAGAGTTCTTACTGCAGCACCGGGGCGGATTTGGAAATCATTTTCTCTGATATGAGAAAGCATTGCATCGATATGCTCTAGATGGAATGGTCCAGCACCTGGAAGGCCCAAATCGACCTTTTGAACACCCAACTTTTCCATGTAAGTTAGCAACTCAATCTTTTGGTCGATGGATGGATTTAGCGCACTTGGGCTTTGTAGACCATCGCGCAATGTCTCATCATCAAACCAAACACCGTGAGGGTGGTTTGCAGAATCTCTTGAATATTCATAATCGACAACATTCCAGTCGTATATCAGATTCTGCTCGTCCATGGAATCACCACTTAGACACTCGGTCTTGTCTTTGAGACGGGCTTTCAGTGTTTGAATGCGTCGGATAGACGAATCATTCCTCTTCTTCATCTGAAGATGGTTTCTCAGTGAGTATTTCCTCAGCAAGTTCAGCAGGCATTCTTGCACTAAAAATCAGTTCATCCAAGAATGAATCCTTATCCTTAGATCTGAGTTCCATGACACGGGTACCCTTAGAAGAGCGCCCAGAAGTTACCTTTGTTTGCTCTGCAGAAATTCTGATTACAATGCCCTTTCCAGATAGCAGGAATAATTGATCATTCAAATCTGGAACTTGATGCACTCTAGAAATTACATCTCCTTCATTGAGATTCATTGTGATTACACCCTTGCCTCCACGCTTAGTGACACGGTAACCATCCATCTCTGTCTTTGGATTTCCTTCATCGTCGTATAGTTGCTCGCCGTCACGAATAGACAAAATCTTCTCGCCTTTACCAAGGCGTGTTCTCTTACCCATTCCTTGCTTTGAAAGAGTAAGAACGCTTGTTTCAATGTCATTTGTAAGTATCATTCCTGCAAGAGAACCTTCACCTTCTAGCCGAATTCCCCTAACTCCACTAGAAACTCTACCTTGGGTTCGAACGCTTGAAAGGTCGAATCTACATGCTCTTCCAAGGTTGGAAACCATCACAACATTGTGTTCATCTGTCCCGCTTCTGACAGTTATCAATTCATCATCAGCAGCTAAATTAATCGCTTTCTTACCGTTGCGATTAATCTTGACATAATCTGATAAACGGCTCTTCTTGATAACGCCTTTCTTTGTAGCGAATGCCAAGAAATGGCCTTCTGGTTCCTCGATTAATTCTTTATTCAGAGGAATAATCGATACCACGGTCTCATCATCTTTCAATCCCAAAACATTTCGGATGTGACTGCCTCTACTGGTTCGAGAACCTTGTGGAGTTTCCCATGCTTTGAGACCATACACTCTTCCCTCAATATAAGGAACTTCATTTCCATCTTTATCCTTCTTTGTAGCAGCACGATTCGTGAATACAAGTAACCTGTCTTTACTGAAACAAGTAATCAACGTAGTAGGGAAGTCTTCGTTCTTGGTTTGAACGCCTTTCATTCCCTTTCCGCCTCTATTTTGCATTCTGAATGCTTCAGCAGGCAAATGCCTGATGTAATTGTCATTAGTTAGTGTAATAACAATCGCTCTTTCTTCAATCAAATCTTCTCTATCCATCGATAGTGGCATTGGATCAATATGAGAACGGCGTTCATCTCCATGCTTCTCAACTACTTCATCCAGTTCTGAAAGTAAGATGTCTAAACGGCGTGCTTTTGAAGCAATGATATCTTTCAAATCTGTAATCTTAATTTGTAAATCATCATATTCGTTCTGAACTTTTTCAACATCTAAACGGCTCAACTGATACAATCTTCGCTCAGCAATAGCCTTGGATTGAGCCTCAGTGAAACTAAACGGTGCAACGCCAGGGAATGTTTCATTTCCTTGAAGTACAGATTCAAACTGCTCACGACTTGAACTGCCTTTACCAACAGTGATTACATCATCAATGCGGTCTTGTGCCTTGACTAATCCTTCTAGAATATGAGCCCTAGCCTCAGCTTTAACTAAATCGAAATTTGCTCTGCGCTCAATTACTGATTCACGGTGCTCTACATAGGTGTGTAACATTACGGGAAGTGTCAATAGAACTGGCCTACCGTCAAGGATTCCCATCATATTTGCAGAATATGATTCTTGCAACCTACTCGATTTGTATAATTGATTTAGTACAGCATGAGGGTCTGCATTATTCTTCACTTCGATTACAACGCGGATTCCTTCTTTGGAAGATTCGTCACGAATATCTCTGATACCTACGACTGTTCCTTTGGTTACTAGATCTGCAATTTGTACCAACATGTCGGCTTTCTTAACCTGGTAAGGAATCTCATGAATAACAATTTTTTTACCATTACTATCGTCATGAACATCACACTTTGAACGGACGTGAAATCTGCCCTTTCCATTGGCATACATATCGTATATTCCATCGATGCCATGGATTGAAGCACCGGTAGGGAAATCGGGGCCTTTCACATGCTCCATGTAATTTTCTATAGATAAATCAGGCATTCCCTGATTGCCTTCTCCCTCTTCTAGAATTGTTTCGACATGAAGTCTAATTGCGCCTGAAACCTCTGTCAAATTGTGAGGAGGGATACGGGTTGCCATTCCTACCGCTATTCCATCACTACCATTTAGCAACAGATTAGGTAACCTCGAAGGTAGAACTGTTGGTTCTTGCTCGGAATCGTCGAAATTTGGTTGGAAATCAACCGTATCCTTGTCGATATCTTCTAGCATATGCTTAGCAATTCTATCTAATCTACTCTCTGTATATCGCATAGCAGCAGGCGGGTCACCATCGATTGAACCAAAATTTCCTTGCCCATCTAC
>CACEWA010000023.1 GCA_902563095.1 uncultured Candidatus Poseidoniales archaeon
TCAACTTCTTCCTAAAGAAGAACTCAGACTTCTCACAGGGAGCATTCGATTTGGCATTTAGTTCCTATCTTGTTAAGCACGTAGCAACTGGAGAAGAATCAGGATGGTTGGCGCGCTTCGAATCTCTAGGTGACTTCGGTGACAAGTGGGCTGAAAGGTCCGCAACGCGCCAGGTTAAACAGAAAGAAAAGGCAGAGAAGAAAGCAGCTAAAGCTGCAGAAATGAAAGAAGCCAAAGATTCAGATTCCGAAGAAGAAACTTCTGAGGACTGAATATGGATCGCCGAAGGGCGACATGGGATGGCTATGCCATACTTCTTTTGCTTACATCTTCAGTTATTCTTTCAATACTAACTCCATACGCAATACTGATTCTAGTCATTGTTATTCTAATTATGATACATCAACTGTTACTACGAATTATATTCCGAGGACCTGAAAAGCGTAGTTTACCATTTTCTGATGAAAATTGGGATATAATCAAAGCCGTAAATGGCAATGTAGATGTTTATGGATTCGTAAACTATCAGGATGAAAAATCCGACATGGTTGTATTAATCCATGGTTGGCAATCGTCCTCCGAGAAATTTACAGAAAGGATGCATCTTTTTCGCAATAAGGGCTTACACACACTTTCCATTGACATGAGAGGTCATGGAATGGCTCCATCTACTAAAGAATGGACCGCAGGAAAAGTCATCCAGGATGTCAAGGTAATGCTTGATAAGATAGAGCGTGATAAAATAAGAAAAATTCATTTTTACGGTCATAGCCTTGGTGGTTTCATTTGCATAGGTATGCATAATGATAGACACAACGGTTGGTGGAAAGAAGACTATGGGACATTGATGCTAGAATCGCCGATGGCTGCATATTCACCCATACTTGAACAAATGTCAGGCAGAATCTCATTTATGTTACCATTACTAAAAAAATGGGCTGTGAAGGGTTTCAAAAAGATACATCCGGAAGTTGATCATTTAGAATGGAAAGATATTGATTTCCCAGAATGGGGTTGTCCACAAGTTCCAATATTGTTAATGCAAGCAATGAAAGATAACCGATTAGGGCGATACCATTATGATTTGTTAATGTCGAAGGAACTAGATATTCAAGCACATTTAATCGAATCTCTAACCCACTCAAAAAATCGAGTTAATCAAGAGAGAGACACAATTATTGAGTCTTGGATTGATAAGATGATGAATTAATCACTCTTCTTCTAACGTACTTGCTTGCTCACGAGCAAGTTCCCTCATATCTTCGTGCTCGTCTAACTCATCCACAATCTCTTCACCAAGTAGTGTTTCAATTGCGTCTTCCATTGTTACGAGTCCAGCTGTTCCTCCAAATTCATCAACAACCGCTAGAATTTGCACTTTTGATTTGAGGAATGTCTCCAAGGCTAAATCAACACTGTCCTCAACGCCAATTGTTAGTAGAGGTTTCTTCATATCAAACAAAACCTTGTCCCATTCATCCATAGATGCAGCCATCAAAATATCCGAACGCAAAACAAATCCAGACAATTTGTCAATGGATTCTTCGTAAACGGGCATTCTTCCAAACCTCAGGATCTTAGTATCATCAAGTACTTGCCTTATTGTCCAATCGTGTTTGAATGCTAGAGTCACGGTTCTAGGAGTCATGATATCCTTAACAGGCATCTCACGTAATGCCAATAGGTTGTGAATCACAGTCTCTTCATCTTCCTCTAATTCACCCTCTTCTTCGCTAATATCTGCCAGAGCATGTAACTCGTCACGAGTGATTGAAGCAGACTCTTCTTTTGGTAGCAAGCGCTTGAACATTAGTAATGGAACAAAGAATGGTGTAAGCATTTTTGTCATTCCTGATAAAATGAATCCAGATGGTAAAGTCAGTTTTTTCCAATAGGCCGCACCTATTGTCTTCGGAATTATTTCTGAAAAGAATAGTACTGCTAATGTAAGGATGATCGATGCTACAGTTAGTCTATCGTCTCCCCATATCCTTGCCACTTCTGCTCCAACTCCAGCAGCACCCATAGTGTGTGCTATTGTGTTTAGAGTAAGTATTGCAGTCAGAGGTTTCACTGAATCATCTTCCTTCAACCTAGCCCATCTTGCACCATTTTTGTCACCTGACTTATTCATGATGCTCACATGCGACATCGACATCGACAATAGCACTGCTTCAAGCATTGAACAAAGGAATGAAACACCCAGTGCTAGGGAACCATAAATGATTAGCATTGTGTAGTCTGCCATGGGGTTCAACGAACTCCTCGGGCAATCGGCCCATAGTGTCTGTCGAGAGTATAGTTCTTGAGTTTTCTCCACTTCAACATACACAGGACTCATGTAGTTTATTGCATCCGACAGGATAGGTGACACCTATGTCTGGAGAGCATGTTCTTGTTTGTGTTGCTTGGCCATATGCTAATGGCCCACTTCACTTAGGGCATGTTGCAGGATGCTATTTGCCACCTGATATACAGGCAAGATTCGAAAGAGCACGAGGTAATCGTGTGCTAATGGTTTCGGGCTCAGATGAACATGGCACACCAATTACAGTAGCCGCAGAGACACAAGGAGTTTCGCCTCAAGATATTGTTGACAAATATCATGCCATCAATACCAAGGCATTACTTGATTTAGGTTGTTCATGGGAACCAAATATAGACCCTAGGGGAGTTGAATTTGGTGGTTCTTTATTCAACAGAACAAGCGATAAGGAGCATTATCAAATCGTTTCTGAAAATTTTCAATCTTTGATGGAAGCTGGTTTATTCGAACGTAAGGTAATGCAGCAGTATTATGAAATTCGTGATGACGGTGGTAGATTTCTTCCAGACAGATATGTCGAAGGGGAATGTCCTACTTGTGGATACGATGGAGCTCGTGGGGACCAATGTGATGAATGTGGAGTTACTTACGAAGCGCATGAATTGAAGAATCCTAGGTCCAAAATGAACCCTGGTGCTGAAATTGTAATTCGTGATACTGAACATCTATTTTACCGACTCGATCTATTTCAAGAAGCATTAGAAGAACATGCAAATCAACAACAATCGGTTTGGAAGTCAAATGTCCGCGCCATGACAAAGCAGTGGCTGGACATGGGGTTGAGACCAAGAGCGGTTACTAGAGACCTTGATTGGGGAATACCATTGCCATTAGAAGGCGAAGAATGGGATGGAAAGTGCATCTATGTATGGTTTGAAGCAGTACAGGGTTACTATTCGTGTGCGAAATTATGGTCACAGCGCTTTGCTAATGAAAATGATTGGGAAAAATGGTGGAAAATCTCTGATGATGGAACTAGACCTAGGCACTTGTATTTCTTAGGAAAGGACAACATCCCCTTCCATACAGTTATTTGGCCTGCATTAATCATGGGATTAAATCATGCAGCTAAAGGATTAGATTCTGAATCTAAGCCTACATTACCCGGACCTGGAGAATTAAATTTAGAGGATAACGTTCCTGCCATGGAATATTTGATGCTTGCAGGTGGACAATTCTCTAAATCTCGCAAACATGCAGTGTGGTTACCTTCATTTTTGGATAGATTTGATCCAGATACACTGAGGTACTACCTATCAATAAATATGCCAGAAAATCATGATACTGATTTTAATTGGCCAGACTTTGTTGAGAAGATAAATTCGGAATTAATAGCCGCTTACGGTAATTTTGTCCACCGTGTTTTGACACTTGGAGCACGTTTACCTGAAGATAGAAAATTACCAACATTCGAAAATCTTGATTTCTGTCGTGATGAAATGGCTAAATTAGAGAAAATTCATTCTGAAGTTACTTCAAGTTTAGAACGCCACCGTTTCAAAGAAGCACTGCGCAGCATCATGACTGCTGCACAACTTGGCAACCAGATGCTTCAATCAGCTACACCATGGAAATTCTTGAAAGATTTAGATGGCGATGGTGCTGAAGAATCTATGTCCAAACTCTCTTTTGGTTGGCGCCTTTCGAGATACCTTGCTATTTTGACACAACCGTTCTTACCATTTAGTGCACAGCGGTTGTGGGATGCTTTGGGGGAGAGTGGTGAAGTTTCACAAGTAGAATGGAACTCAGCAATCGACTGGGATATTGAATATAAGTGGAGTGATGCAGAAGCAAAACCCCTTTTCCAGAGATTAGATTTAGATGAGATTCTAGAACAAGAAAAATCTCTTGCAGAGGATGAACCATCCAAGGATGAAGACCCTAACCATAGTGTCAAGGGCGGTAAAAAGAAGAAAAAGGAAGTGAAGGAAATGCCAGAAGGAACAACACATCTCGATTTTGAGACTTTTATGGAAGTTGAATTGCGCGTTGGCAGGATTGTATCGGTCAGCGATCATGAAAATGCTGACAAACTATACGTTGTATCTATTGATGACGGTACACAAGAAGGTCGCACAATATGTGCAGGACTAAAAGAATACTATACTGCTGAGGAAATGACTGGTAAATCGGTGGTTTTCGTAGCTAACTTGAAGCCTCGGAAACTCCGAGGAGTGATGAGTGAAGGAATGATGCTAGCTGCTGATGATGGTAATGGCGGGGTCAAATTAGTCACTATTGATGGCGATATAGCAACCGGCTCGCAGGTGAGATAATCACAATCTCTCTCTGACTGCATCCATTACTTTGCGCGATAATAATCGGCATTCGTCTTGAATAACTGGAGCATTCTTTCGAATATCGGAAGCATAATCCTCAGGCAAACTACCTAGATTAATGTCAACATTGAACAAAGCACCCTTGCATGCAGCACTAGCCAACAAGCCAGCAACACCTACATCAGATACAGCATTAGCATTACCCTTGGATGCCAAATCAGGTAATAATTTCAACAACATAAGTGCTAATTCTGCAGTTTCATATGGCTTTTCGGTTGCTTTCAATGTTGCTGATCTAATCGCAGTTCTTCTGACCGAGATTTCATCATCGTTACTCTTAGGCATCTTGAATGCAGCCATAACTTCATCGAAGGCATCACTATCTTCATCTGCCAATTCCCCTGCTCTACTCATGGTTTTCACAGATGTTAACATTGCTTTTTCAGCAATATCCCACCCTTCCTGCCATTTATCTTTACCAATTGTCAAATCACACACCATAACAGTCAATGCTGATGCTTGACCAAGTGCTATTGCAGCAGCAGTTCCGCCCCCAGGAGTAGGTGAAGATGATGCCAATGCTGCTTGAAAATCTCTTACTGTCATCTCCATCCATGGCGTTTTCATTATTCATTACCTCCTCTTAATGCCCATTCAATTATTCTCTCATTTGCATTGAATGGTCCCAATTTATCCAAACCAAGTCCTTGAATGGCTGCATTAACTAATTCCTGTTCATCATCACAACCATCCATTGCGTACCACTTTCCAGATTCTATCATCGCAGAAAGAGGTACTAAACCAACCAATTCTGAACCGCAAGTATCTACCCCGTGGTCATTAACAATAGATTTGACAGCCTCGAAGGCAATATGCATCGGAGTTATCGATACATCACGCAAATTCATTGAGACCTGTGATATACCATGGGCTTCAAGTGGTAATCCCATTCCTTGAACCATAGGTAACATACCGGGGATACGAGTTCTTCTACCATCTTCTTGTTTGAGTAAACGACCTGTTGTACGTACCAAAGAACCAGCAATCCTAGCTGTTTTTGCATCTTCTTCATCGACATTTACATTGTATGCTACGAGTATCTGCCTCGCCCCAATTACAACTGCTCCAAATTTTTCAACAGTACTATTCCACTGTTTAGGCCCAAAGTCTGGTAAATGCGGCCCACCATTTTCAAGGCGCTGTTTGAATCCTTCATATTGTCCCTTTCTTAGATCCGAAAGTAACTCCCTATCGGGTGATGTTGCGGCTGCACCATACAGAAATGTTGGAATTCCAAGTTCGCTAGATACTCTAATCGCTAATTCACGGGATAAATCCGCGCACTCATCCATCGTGACCCCCTCTAAAGGAACAAATGGACATACATCTACTGCACCTATACGAGGATGTTCACCTTCGTGAGTTGTCATGTCAATATGTTCGAGTGAGGCTTTGATTACTTCGAATGCTGCATTAGAAACAGCATCAGGCTCGCCTGCAATTGTTAGGACTGTTCGATTATAGTCTGCATCGGGCTCAATCCCCAAAACTCTAGCACCATCTATTCCTCTACCAGCACTACTTATCGCATCGATAATTTGCTGATTCCGACCTTCAGAAAAATTAGGTACGCATTCAACTATCCTGACCGACATAGAGTAATCGCCTAAGACGACGACTGATGAACATTACCGAATATTCAACCATATAGTGCATCTGGAGAAGAAGAAATTCCGTTTGTTTCACGCTTCTTCTTTATCCTATCAACTGCTAATTGAAGATCCTCTTGCTTGACCTTAGAACGTCCATCACGAATTGCAATCATTCCAGATTCTACAGTTGTCGCTTTCAATTCAGCACCACTGAAACCTTCAGTTTGTTCTACTACTTTCGCAATATTTACTCTCGTAGTAGACATCTTGCTGAGGTGGATGCCGAGAATGGTCTTTCTTCCATTATCATCTGGTAGTGGGATTTCGATCACCCGGTCAAATCGACCAGGGCGTAATAATGCATCATCCAATATATCTGGACGATTTGTTGCTGCAATTATTTTAACATCCTCTAGAGCATCAAATCCATCTAGTTCAGCTAATAATTGCATTAATGTGCGTTGAACTTCTCTATCACCACTAGTTGCCGAATCAAGTCTTTTTGCACCTATAGCATCAATTTCGTCTAAGAAAATTATTGCCGGAGATTTGTCCTTGGCTAGAGAGAACAACTCCCTTACCATTCGGCCACCTTCTCCGATATATTTCTGGGCAAGTTCTGACCCAACCATCCGAATAAAGGAGGCTTTAGTTTGGCTAGCAACAGCCTTAGCCAACATTGTTTTTCCACAGCCAGGTGGTCCGACTAATAGTATGCCTTTGGGAGGCTCAATTCCAACTTTCCTGAATAAGTGTGGCTTTTCTAGAGGTAATTCTATGGACTCTCGGACTTGAAGGATTTGCTCATCCAGACCACCTACAGTTCCATAGTCAACATTTGGTTTCTCAATCATCTCAGCACCAGAGACCATAGGATCCCATGCATCATGTAAAATTTCAATTACGGAAAGAGTATCTTGATTCAATGCAACTCTAGCTCCTGGGCGTAACTTCTCTTTACTCAGTCTCTGATTAATGGAAACCTGGAATACTGTACCATTTGAAGAACGTACAATTGCACGCTCATCGTCCAAGATATCTTGGAGATGTCCAACAATTAGTGGCGGGTTTTTGAGTATTCTAACCTCCTCATCAAGGCGGCTCGCTCTCTTCTTAACATTGGCCAAATCACTTTCCAATTGTATTCTCTCTGAAATTAGCCTTTGAGCATCATCACTCAAGCGAGCGTAATCAGCCTCAAGCGCTTTTAGGTCCTTATCATCCTTTGCTAAAGGTTCGCTTGAACCCTTATCAATGTCGGTTCCCATGTAATTACTACAGCGGCCACCCTTATTCAACTATGTGTGTATTATGCTAATACATGTGTACTTACGAAGCCTTGATGAACAACCGACTCAACAACCATACAGGTGGACCTATGCCAGATTGCGAACTATGCGGTGCGATGAAGGTTGGTACTAGGCCTGTAATCATGGGAAGGGCAGAAATCCAAGCATGCAAACGATGTACTGAGAAAATGGGCCTAGAAGAGAAAAAGGTCGCTCCTGGTCTTGCTAGAGTCAATAATTCAAACGCTACTTCAGGTGGCTATGGTGGAATTGGCAAAAAGGGCAAGGACATTATGTTGAGAGGAGAGAAGGAATTGGCTTCTGATTTTTCCAAAAGAGTTGTAGAAGCAAGAACATCCAAAGGTTGGGATAAACGCGAATTAGCGCGTAAGATGGCAGAGAAGATTAATGTCATCAACAATGTAGAATCAGGAAAGAGACCTACTGATGCTGTGATTCGTAAATTAGAGCGGGCTCTGGATATTGTACTGATGGTTGATGCCTCTCCTGATGAAAATCGACATGTAAACACCGGCCAATCAAGAGGATTCACCCTTGGGGATTTCTTACTAGGTGGCAAGGAATGAGTAGTTTTAATCGCGTACAAGTTCATGCTATATGGCTTGCACAAGATGATCCTAAGAAGAATACAGCCGTAAGATTATCTCGGCGAGGCGATATAGAACTTCATGAGAAATTTAACCGTCTACCACGTAGAGGGATAATTCTAGAACCTTTATGCGGCAAGGTGCTTGGACCAGAAGACCATTCATTATTGCTCGAAGAAGGAGGAGCTTTAGTTGGACTGGATTGTTCATGGGCTCAAATTGAAGATTCGGTAGAACAGGTAATGAATCGTACGAAATTGAAAGGACGCATGTTACCGCTTCTCCTTGCAGCAAATCCAGTTAATTGGGGCAAACCCAGCAAAATGACCACCGCTGAAGCATTAGCAGCCTCATTATACTTGATTGGAAGAGAAGACCAAGCACGACAATTACTTTCTGCGTTTCGCTGGGGTGAGCAATTCTTTGTATTGAACAAGGAGCCATTAGAAGCATACAGAAACGCTAAATCATCTGCTGAACTAGTTGATTTACAGTTTGAATTCTTTGATATTGAAAGGCCTGAATAACTCGTAATTTCTATTGGCTAGAAACTATACGAGCACACATGGTCGAACGCCCAATACACCGATTGGTTGATGGTTGCGCTAGACTTGAAAGCGATGAATTGGCAGAGGAAACTATTGTTACAATTCATTGCCAAGAAGAAATAGTGGTTAGATTACTTGCATCGCCATACGACTTAGAAGATTTAGCGTATGGCCATATTTATTGTGAAAATAGAGGCGAAATTTCTTCGATTTCAGTAACCGATAACGATGTACATCTAACCGGAACAATCAGAAAACGCCCTGCTGAAGATTTACTCACTGCGGCTTGTGGTGCTTGTACAACAGGTGATATTGAAATTCCACTAGATTTGATTAACAGAACCATATCTTTAGATGCAGAACTCGGAGAATTGATGAATCAAATGAAGAAGAACCAACCAAGATTTGCAGCTACTGGAGGCGTTCATGCTGCTGCAGTATTTGATCAATCAGGAAATATATTGCTTCTAAGAGAAGACATTGGTAGGCATAACGCATTCGACAAGGTAGTAGGTGCATGTATTCGAAATAAGATCCAGCCAAAGATTGTAGGACTATCAGGAAGATTAGGTTGGGAATTAGTTGCTAAAGGGGTTCGTTCGGGAGTCGAATTGATAATCGCAGTAGGGGCAATAAGTTCAGCAGCAGAGGCATTAGCACGAGCCAGTGGGATGACATTGGTTGGTTTTGCAACGAACAAAAGTCCGGCTGTAATAGGTGATTTGAGCCGCATCATTGACAAGCCTTCGTCAACCGGTTAGTGCAATGTCAGGTCGTAAGGGTGTTTCTGCCATCACTCCTCCCGACCAAAATAATCTGAAAATCAAGAGTGTAAAATCAATAGCAGCCGGTATACCTGCTGCAACCTCTTCAATGGTTCATGGACTTAAGAAAATGGGCTTAACTAAGACCATTAAGACGCTAACTACTGTAAATCAACCCGAGGGTTTTGATTGCCCAGGTTGTGCATGGCCAGACCCCGAACATTCTACATCGTTTGAGTTCTGCGAAAATGGTGCAAAAGCAGTTGCAGATGAAGCGATGAAGGCAGCAGTCAACCCCGAATTTTTCAAAAAATATACTGTTCAAGAATTATCACAGAAAAGTGATTATTGGCTAAATAAACAGGGTAGAATTGAGCATCCTATGGTGTTAAAACCAGGGAGTAATAATTATGAAAAGATATCTTGGGATGATGCCTTTGAATTGATTTCTAATACTATTTCTGATTCTAAAGATCCTAATCGCTCAGTATTTTACACATCAGGTCGTACGTCGAACGAAGCTGCATTTCTGTACCAATTATTTGCTAGGACATTAGGCACAAATAACATGCCAGATTGTTCAAACATGTGTCATGAATCAAGTGGTAGAGGCCTTGGGGAGGCGATAGGGATTGGAAAGGGAACTGTTACTTTGGAAGATTTTGACCATGCTGAAGTCATTATGGTGATTGGCCAAAATCCCGGAACCAATCATCCAAGAATGCTTACTGCTCTTAGGGATGCTAAACGAAAAGGTGCTCAAATTATTCATGTTAACCCCCTTCCTGAAACAGGTTTGGTGCGCTTTAAGCATCCTCAGGATTACATGAAATTATCATTTGGAAGCGAGGCTTTAGCAGACATCCACATGCAAGTGAAAATTGGAGGGGATGCTGCCTTAATTCATGGATTGATGAAGGTTCAATTGGAATTAGATGCACTAGACCACGAATTTATCAAAAATTCAACTACTGGATTCCAAGCATTAATCGAGAATGTAACTTCTACTTCGTGGGAACAAATCGAAACTGATTCCGGACTCACACGATTCCAAATTGAAACCGCTGGTAGAATGTTGGCTAAGTCCAATGCCTCGATTGCTTGCTGGGCCATGGGCTTGACTCAACATAGGAACGGTGTCGCTGTAATTCAAGAAGTTACCAATTTGATGCTAATGGGTGGCCATGTAGGTAAGCCAGGTGCAGGATTGTGTCCTGTACGTGGACATTCCAATGTTCAAGGAGATAGGACTGTTGGAATATGGGAGCGACCCTCAGAATCATTCCTAGAAAAGTTGGATGCTGCATGTGGTATAACCAGTCCTCGCGAACATGGCGTTGACGTTGTAGAAGCGATAAAGCAAATGAGAAAAGGTGATGTCGATTTATTCTTCTGTATGGGCGGTAATTTCATTTCTGCAACTCCAGATACTGAAACAACCGCTTTAGGAATAAATAATGTTAAACTCACTGTTCAAGTATCTACAAAGTTGAATAGATCTCATTTAGTTACAGGTGATACTGCTCTAATTTTGCCATGCTTAGGGCGGACTGAAATCGATATCCAAGATTCTGGTGAACAATTTGTCACCGTTGAAAATTCAATGGGAGTTGTTCATACATCCAAAGGAGGCTTGAGACCTTCTAGCAAGCATCTACGTAGCGAGCCTTGGATAGTTGCCAGTTTGGCTACGAAAGTACTCGATGATGAAAGAGATTGGATGTCAATGGCGAGTAATTACGATCTGATTCGTGATTTGATGAGTGAAGCACTTGCTGGCTTTGAGGATTACAATGAGCGTGTTCGAGTGCCTAATGGCTTTTATCTACCAAATCCTCCTAGAGATAGTAGGACATTCAATACACCAGATAACAAAGCCCATTTTATCACTCATCAATTGCCTGATGTTTCAATTGATGATGATAAGTTTGTCATGATGACAATCAGATCTCATGACCAATATAACACTACAATTTATGACCTTCATGACAGATATCGCGGCATTCATGGCAATAGAAGAATAGTTCTAATGAATGCTACGGACATGATTGAAAGAGGTTGGAAATCTCGTCATTTTGTTGACATAGTCTCTCACTTTGACTCTGAAGAAAGGAGAAGTAATGGGTGGCAGGTAGTTGCATATGACATTCCTAAGGGAAATATTGCAACCTATTTCCCTGAAGCTAATATTCTAGTTCCTCTTAATTCTACAGCCGATAAATCAAACACACCCACTTCTAAATGGATATTATGTAGCCTCCTCGAACCAGGAATGCCAAGTTCCGAGGAGGAGTGATTTTGTCTAAAGGATACATAGAATTTTTTTCTAGTAATCCCAAATATCGCAGATTATGGGCAGCCAGCGTAATTTCACTATTGGGTGAATGGTTCAACACCATCGCACTTTTCTTGCTAATTCTTCAGTATTCTGGTTCTCAGTTTTTGCTAGGGATATTGTTCGCAGTACGAATGTTTTTGTTCGGTATTTCACAACCAATTAATGGTTTATTGGCTGATAGGTTGAATCGTAAAAGTTTGATGTTTTGGTCAAATGTATTACAAATTGGATTAGCATTATCTTTCCTTTTAGTTGATGGCGAGGAAGACATGTGGTGGCTAATATCTATTTCAGGCCTCATGATGTTGCTGCATGGTGTTTATGTTACTGCAGAGCGAGCAGCAGTGCCCAATATTGTTGAGGAAGAGGATTTGATTACAGCAAACGCGATAGGCAGTGCATCATGGTCTACAGCTCTTTGTATGGGGGCAATGCTTGGTGGAATAGTAGTTAGTGAATGGGGTACGGATGCAGCATTCATTATTGATTCACTTACATTCTTGCTATCTGCAATAATACTCATTCCATTGACCATTGAACAGAAAGTCGATGAGAGTATGAAAGGGCCGTTGTTTGGAACGGCCATCAAGAATATTAAAATCGGTTGGAATAGAATTTACAATGACAAAAGACTGCTGAGAATTGTATTTGCTAAATCCTCTTGGAATCTGGGAGGTGCTGGCCTAGCAGGTGTATTCCTAGTTCTTGCTGGTGCAGATATAACTGGATATGGTGCAGCATTCGGTTTCGGATTATTCTTCTTTGCGAGAGGTATTGGTACAGGAATCGGTCCATTAATTGCAAGATCTGTTTTCAAAGACAAGAATAAATGGCCATCATTAATCGGAATATTGGTTTCAGTGAGCGGAATATTCTACCTATTTGTTGGATTAACTCTAGATTATTACTTACCTCTTACAGTATTATTGATTATTATATCACATTCAGCGAGTGGAGGAAATTGGGTTCTATCAACTGTTCTAACTCAAAGTTGGGTTGAAGACGAAGTTAGAGGCCGTGTATTCTCTATGGACATGCTAATTCTAGGTACTTCTGCAGCTCTATCGACGACAACAGCAGGCTATCTTGTAGAATACCATAATCTAAGTTTACAAACAGGATTCATTTCATTTTCCATAGTAATGATACTATGTGGAATAATATTCACACTTTGGCGCCCTGATAATCATTCACAGATGTCATGAGTGCATGCTGGCGGAGTAAAATATCTTCTGTTTACGTTAGGATTATCAGAATTTTCGTATGTGTCAAGTTGAAGGGTGCTACCTTCTCCATCTTGTATAGTTACAATCGACGAGGTAGATGCAGGAAGATAATCTTCACCTGTTGATAATAGAGTCAATCTGATTGTATTACCAGCAGCAATCTCAGCATCCAATGCAATGAATTCCATCATAGCGGTAATTGTACCCAACACCGGTGTCCATGTAGATGACAATTCTTCTCCACCTTCGTGGTATCGTAAGTCCATAATTGCATGACCAATGTGTATACAATCGCTACCGTTACAATCTTCGAGTAATGCATACAATTGACCACCAACCGTTGATGTAGATACTTCAACATGTAATCTTGGCAATCCTTGGATGTACATATCTGATTCAAGTGGAGCACTTTCATAAACGGGCCCAGTTGAGCCATCCGGTAATACATTTGAACCACCAGAAATACGTGTTAAATCACTTCCAAGAGCCATAACTACCTCGGTTGTATCATCGGCAGGATATCTATCTTCAATACGCCAGGAACCCTGATTGGATTGAATTTCAACATGTAATTCTGGCTGCCAACCTTCGCCCTTTAGATACCAATCAAACCATTCAAGAAGGTCTTGCATCCAATCGAATCTAATCATTTCAGGGAATGCCTCTCCTCCTCTTCCACCCATGTCTGAACGTTCAAAGAGTTGGATAGGTCTATCCGGATAATCGTGATCCCATTGGCCAAATAGCCCCTTTGCCTCTATACCCCTATCCTTTAGCATGTTAATTGTAGGTACCGCCATGTGAGGGTCTACATTCCAATCATGCATTCCTTGAATTAGATAAACTGAACCTCCATAATTGTCTAGTACTCTGTCCAAGAAATATCTCTCTGCCCAATAATCTCCTGCAATTTCTGAACCAAACATCCATGCAGATACTCCAGTACCTGGGCCAATAAGGTAGTCGGGACATAAATTCCCATAGTCTTCTTCATCACCATCGAATCCATAAGAGCCGTAGACTCCATTGTGCATTATTGGGGCTCGTGCTTCTGCTGAACCATTTTTCCACATCAATTCCTTGACTCCAATCAAACCTGAAATTGGCACGATAGTTTTGAGGTGCTCATTGCCAAACATAGCTGCTTGCCATGGAGTAGAACCATCATATGATTTTCCAATCATTGCAACATTGCCATTTGACCAATCTTGGCTTCCTAGCCAAGATACAGCAGCATCATTACCCAATTGTTCTGCTGTACCCATTAAATCCATGCAGTGATTTGACCTTCCAGTACCCGTAACAGAAACCTGGGCAAATGCGAAACCATGTGGCAAAATTTGGTCGATAATCATCTCACCTAGCCAAGAACCCGGTACTTCAATCGTTGGAGTTTGTACGCTAGGCTCTTGGAAGTAAGGTCCAAATTCAGCGATAACTGGTACTTTCGTTCCTTCGGGAACATTTGGTAACCAATATGCTAGTGAAATGATTCCATTAGGTGCTGCACCACCTTCCTCTAGTGGCAACTCATATTCGACAAAAACATGAGTTGAATTCCATTCATTTGCAGTTTCAACTAATTCGAATTTTCCGAATTCCATGACGGATCCATTATCTTGATTTGTTATGTATTCTAAATTACCTCGCTCCCAAACAGGAACTCTAATTCCTCTATCTTCAGAATCAGAATTTAGGTCAGATTTAATGACCTCAGCATAACTTATTCCAAGGAAAAGAAATACAATCGCGACAGCAACGGTTGCAGCTGCTAATCCATTGAGGATATTGGTATCGCGGCTAGTGTTTGCCAATTCAGCATCATATACCTCCTCCTCCATGTGCTGCCGTGCGAGTTTTCCCTCATAGAAATGACGATTATTACAATATTCAATAAGGCGTCCATACTTGCGTTAATTCATGGCAACTGGTATTGATGCGATGCGCGCCCATGTGGGTGAAGGAATACCGGATTTTTTGCCAAACCACCCGGGTATTTCTGAGGATGTTGACAACGCTCCAAAACGGAGACAAATTCTAACGGTAAGAGAGAAAAAATTAGCATTAAAAAATGCACTGCGCTACTTCCCATCGCATTTACATGAATCATTAGCATCAGAATTCGCTAAAGAATTAGAAGAATATGGGAGAATCTGGATGATGCGTTATCGGCCAATTGAGTATGATATGAAGGCATATCCAATACAATCTTATCCTACAAAATCATTACAAGCAGCATCGATTATGTTAATGATTCACAATAATTTAGACAATGCTGTTGCACAATTCCCTCATCAATTAATCACATATGGAGGCAACGGTTCAGTATTCCAAAACTGGGCTCAGTATAGAATTGTAATGAAGTACTTGTGTGAAATGGAAGATGACCAAACTCTAGTCATGTATTCTGGCCATCCACTCGGTTTATTCCCATCTAGTACTGAGGCGCCACGTGTTGTCGTAACAAATGGTATGGTAATTCCAAACTATTCTAGCCAAGATGATTATGATAGAATGAATGCTCTAGGAGTTAGTCAATATGGACAAATGACTGCTGGATCTTACATGTATATTGGCCCTCAAGGCATAGTTCATGGAACCACAATTACCATTTTGAATGCAGCTAGGAAATTCTGTGGTGCAGGTAATTCCTTAGCAGGCATCACATTTGTTACATCTGGTTTAGGAGGAATGAGTGGAGCACAAGCAAAAGCTGCAGTCATTGCTGGTGCTGCTTGTATCGTGAGCGAGGTTAATCCTCATGCTGCTGAGAAAAGACATTCTCAAGGCTGGTTGTCGGAAATTGCAGATTCTACTGATGATGCAATTGACCGCATGCTAGAAGCTAAGGCTAATGGTGAAGCAAAATCAATTGGACATATCGGCAATATTGTTGAATTGCTAGAGCGTATGGTTGAGCGAGATGTGAAAATTGATTTGTTATCTGACCAAACTAGTCTACACAACCCTTGGCAGGGAGGATATTACCCAGTCAATTTGACATTTGAGAAATCAAAAACCATGATGTCATCAGATCCAGAAAACTTCCGGTTACAAGTACAAGAATCCCTGAGAAGGCATGCCTCTGCAGTCAATTCTTTAGTAGAAAGGGGTGCATATTTTTGGGACTATGGCAATGCATTCCTTCTAGAAGCGTCTAGAGCGGGAGCTGATGTGATGAATTCAGATGAGACTGGATTCCGTTATCCTAGTTATGTTGAAGACATCATGGGACCAATGTGTTTCGATTATGGATTTGGGCCATTCAGGTGGGTTTGTACTTCTGGTGATTCTAAGGATTTAGAGAAAACCGATAATATCGCTCTTAATGTTCTGAAACAAATGGCTGCTGATTCACCGAAAGAAATCCAACAACAACTGTTGGATAACATCACTTGGATAGAGCAAGCTGGTGAAAATAAGATGGTCGTAGGTAGTCAAGCTAGAATTCTATATGCTGATACTGAAGGTCGAAAGGCTATTGCGAAAGCGTTCAATGATGCTATTGAAAGTGGTGAAATCTCTGCGCCGGTAGTTCTTGGAAGAGATCATCATGATGTTGCTGGT
>CACEWA010000024.1 GCA_902563095.1 uncultured Candidatus Poseidoniales archaeon
TGTTGCAGCATGATTAACCCAAGAATCAGAGGTTGGTATAGGCAAATTTGTGATAGGTCTACCCTTCTCTACCGAACCAGGATAATTTTCTGCAGCAAGCACGACTGTCAGGGCGTGTTTATCGTGAAACTGAACTTCGATTGAGGATAATTCATCCTTCGATGCAGCACTCAACAACTCGCCCAAATCAGATGAGATTAGTGGAATTGTGATTTGACATTCAGGGTCACCAAATCTCACATTGAATTCAACAACATATGGATCACCGTGTTGGTCTATCATCAATCCAACATAAAGCACTCCTCGGTAAGGAACTCTACGACTAGAGAGGTCCTTGTGCATCGGTTCAACAATTCTCTCAATCGTTTTCAGTTTTACTTCATCAGTGTAAACTGGAGCTGGTGCATATGCGCCCATCCCCCCGGTATTCCTTCCTTTATCGCCTTCGAATTCTCTTTTGTGGTCTTGGCTTGCAGGTAGACAAACATAGCCGCTACCATCCATAACAACAAGCATGCTTGCCTCTTCACCAGGAAGAAAATCTTCGAGCAATACTTGGCCATCACTGTTTATTGAATCTTGAATAAATTGTTTGGCCTCAGAGCGATCTGAGGTAACGACTACACCCTTTCCGCCTGCTAAAACATCCCGTTTAACCACCCACGGATTGCCAGCAAAGTCATCCAATGCCGCATCAATATCACTTCCTTCTCCCAATACATGGAAGGAAGCAGTAGGAACTTCATTCTGCTTCATGACCTGCTTAGCATGTAACTTGCTACCTTCCAATCTGGCCAATGCAGCTACAGGTCCAAAACACGGAATATCCATCTTTGCAAGTTGGTCTGCTAATCCTTCACATAGTGGTGCTTCAGGCCCAGTTACGACGAAATCAACATCTAATTGAAACGCTAAATGAATTAAGTCGGAAACTTCACTGAAAGGGTGATTGGTTGCAATCTCTGAAGTTCCCGCATTACCTGGAGCACAGTGGATTTCACCAACAGAAGGGCTTCTTGCTAATCCTAAACATAGTGCATGTTCACGGCCTCCGCCCCCTACTACCAAGACCGACATTCCTGCCATGGCCGCTCCATCATTGATAGGCACATAAGGCCATCGTGAAGTGAAAAAACGCCATTGAGTTCAAAGGCTTGATGTCACACCATAGTTTCATGGCAGATTTCAATGTCTTTGAAATGATGTTGTTTACACTTTGGATTTATCTCCCGGGATTCCTTGTCAACACCTTCGCTATGATGTGGGGCAAGTGGCTACCAAAGACAGGTTATGGTCCGTGGCCAATCGATGGTGGGAAGATGCATAAAGATGGCAATCGACTACTTGGTGACGGCAAGACTTGGAATGGTTTGATTGGTGGTTCGCTAACTAGTGGATTATTGTGCTACCTAATGACAATGGTTCCTGAAAATTGGGTATTCATCTCTCCGACTGAAGCAGCAACTGGATGGGCTGCAAGTGCATTTGTCCTTGGTACATTCTTAGGATTCACAAGTTTAGTGGGCGATTCAACTGGATCTTATTTCAAGCGTCGCAAGGGTATGAAAAGAGAAGGAGAGGTTTCTAGCAAAGCACCGCTACTTGATACTCTTCCATTCGCAATTTCTGTATTCGCCTTCGGACAAATATTCCTGACGGGTTCTGCTCATGGAGATAGGGATTTGATTTTACCAATGGTTTTGCTTGTAGTAATCACTCCGATTTTGCACCGTTCATTCAACCTCATCGGTTACAAGATTGGATGGAAAGATGTGCCTTACTGATGAGAATTCCGGGGCATGATTCATTTGCTAGTTCAGTAGAGCGTGGTACATGCGAAGAGCATTGCTACTGTCTCTAATCATTTTACTAAGCCAGCCTTTTGTTTCTGCAACAGATATCTCGGATGATTCTGAAGAGGCGAGCAGCGGAACACTTTCTGGAAACTATACCGTTACAAACGGAGCCACATGGACGGTTTCTGGAGATTATGAGATCGCAGAGAATACTGCAATAGTCATCGAAGAAGGAGCGACTATGGTCGTATCTGGTTCCATGGATGCAGTGGCGCCTCCAAAACTGAATTTGGCAGGAACTGCAAATGTGCTAGTACCTGTTGGTAATCTAGGAGATAGCGGGGTCCTAAGAATCGATTTCGCTGACGAAATTCTTTACGGAATTGATATTGAAATCAACAATGAAACCTCAGTAAACTGGACTGGGACTCAATTCGATTGGAACGGTGACTTAGATGTTGAAAACATTACAGTGAATATTACAACCCACCCATTCCAAATCACGTCGATTAGCTCGATTACGCTCTCTGCTCAAGGAACTACACCTGTCTTATTGGAAGCAGAACAAATGTCTGGAAATGGAACATCTTTGGTAATTCCAGATAGAAACAATGCATGGAGTATCGATGTCCAAGGTTCACTTATTGTTACCGGATCTATTTTTGGAGCAGGAATATCATGCTCTGGAACATGCACACTAAATGGCGCACAAATGACCAGCACAGGCCCGATTGAAGTAATGGGCTCAATCAGTGTTACAGATTCAACATTGTCTGGAGGAATTAGTGATGAAGACATAATTGTCTGGGATGATGCAAGCGTGACATGGACTAACTCAACAGGCACAGGAGGAGTTACTGACAACTGGGTTAACATCCTAACAACACGGACGATTGGTATCGAAAATGGATATGTGGTATTCTATGGTTATGACATGGGATATGATTCGATTAGCACATCGCCATTAGGTGACAATAATACATTTGAGCCTGCCAACATGGGTGACAATGTAATTGAAATCGCCCTGGATGAAAGAGACAGGATGATTAGATGGCAAGATGGTGATGGAGTAGTGCATGAAGAGAGTGCGAGTGGACTAGTTGTTCTTTCAACACCATGGGGTGATTATGAGCACCAAATTCCTGATTTGCCAAAGGTTAACCACTTTGATGTTTCACTGGATTTACCTTCCCTATCATTTGATTCACTGGTAGAAAGTGATGATGAAAACAATGTAAACTCAAGACTTGGCATAATGGCCACCGTAACCAACAATGGAGATGCATCTGCAAATTTCCTAATTGATTGCATATCGAATGGAACAGATGCAAATGTAGGAGTGAATGTCCCTTACTCTGCCGGTGCTGGAGAAACAATAGAAATTCCAATGAATTGGGATTCCGCTGTAGAAGGTGAACTTACTCTAGAATGTACTATTTTCGTGCCTTATCACTTCGATGGATTCGATGTAGTGTCTAGCGGAACTGCAACAACTAACCCAGTTACTTGGTCAATCGAAGATGATAACTCAACCAACCTGCTTCTTCCAATCGCCATTGGATTAGTTCTAGCGGTAGGAGTGTTCGCTTTCATGTTCCGCAAGAACATGCAAAACGAGGCTATGAAAGAATATTCTCAAAGCATCGAGCAAATCGATGATTCGGATGAAGATATTGGCGAAATTGAATAATTACGCCTTGACCCTGCGTACGCGCAAGTACACTACTTGACCATTGATCACCTTGGGTACACGACCTTCTGGTGTTCTGTTAGAAACAGTGTCTGCACTAGCACCTCTTCGCTTTACCTTTAGAGAAGATCTTCTTCTTCTAGGTGGGGCACGGCTAATCTCTGCTTGCGTAGTGTCTAATGACCAATTGACCATGCCCTTTCCTTGACCATGTAGGTATAAACCGTTGTTTCTATCAAACTGATGCAATAGTGACTCTCAGCAAGCTGTTGCGGATTCGTCTCCGCCACCGCCCTCATTTGATTCCCAAAAGAATTCAATCTGGGAACTGGAATCTACAAATGTTTCACCCAATACATTTACAATTTCAACTTCAAAGGTGTAACAACCATCTCCCATGTAAAAATCATCTCTGTCTAGTTGATCTCCATTAGTTCCAGGCATAGGTGCCCAATCAAAGAAAAACTCCCCCACATATGGAAATTGAGCACCGTCATGCTTCATATCAAATACTTCACCTTCATTTGCAACAAGAGTATCATATTGATATGCCACACTAGTTCCTTTCTTCACAGTCAGAGTAGCACTCCAATCTGTTGCTATTGGCATAGGGGTTGTCCCTGTGAAGAAATTATTGTTGAAGTCAAATGAGGCTGAAGGTGTGCCAATTCCAATAATCATTGCAACCCATATCCCAGTATATTCTTTGTTTCCATCAGTATCATAAAGCTCTGTAACTTTAACAAATCCTGTGTCAGCCTCACGAATCATAATGTTATTGAAACTCACACTATCATTCCCCCCTTCCGAAACTACTTTGATTTCATAATCAACTAGTGTTTGTTCATTCATATTGTATGAATTCCCTGCCCAGAATTCATCAAGGGGTATTGAGTGCTTGCCTCTGTCGATTTCTATCTCTGAATCATGTGAGTATTGGACTTCACCATCCACTAGTACTTCTACAGTGTAAGACATACCACTTGGACCGAAGAACTTCAAATCGATTTCATTTTCAACTCCGTCTAAATCTATTGATGAAATTGTAACAGCTCCGCCTGCATTCATGAAAATCGTTCCCACTATTGTTGCAATGAATAAGCCTGCGAAACCAATTGCAGTAAGGGCAATTTTGGCCTTCGAAAGTTCTTGTTGAAGGTAATCTGAACTGTTGAATAAAGTCCATCCAATAAGCATCAAGAAAATCGCAAGAATGTAGTCTGTTAATGTAGCATATAGCCAGCCATTTTGTATTAACAAGAACATGCTGATTAGAAGTGCCAAAACTCCTGCAACTTGCAGACCGACGGTTATCTTTGAATCAAGTTGTAGAGGTTCTTCTGTATCCATAGTAGCATCTATGGTTGCCTCTTTTGGGGCATCAGATTCGCCTGCAGTCTTGTTTGCTTTGTCTAGAAGTCCACTCATTTCAATCACCAATGTGTGCTTACAATGTAGTCTACGGAATGTACTTCGTTATCAATACAACCCCTATATGGGTAGATAAAGTATGGAATTAATGTGTTCGATTTACAGGCCGGGAGCTGCTTCGCGCCATTCTGCTTCATCGTCATCATCATCGTCTTCCATGCTTCTTCTAGCAATCACTGCTGCTGCCATACCAAGCATAGCAAGGGAAGGAATCAACTCGAAACCTGGCAGATAGACACCACGGACATAGATAGTAATCATCTGAGACATTGAGTTACATCCACTTGTTTCGTATCTGCATGAGAATTCAGAAATTGCTTCGAATTCTAGAGTGTGGTATTCGTCAGTCCATCCTTGGTTCTTAGGAGTACGTACCATGATTCGAACCTTCATTGGGGCTGCCATACCTTCAATTTCAACGGAAACAAGAGGGATGGAAATCTGGAACCCTTTACCTTCCAGTTTATCTCTGGAATCATCGGTCACTCCAACCTTGAACTTGTCAGCCCAGTTTCCTTGATTGTATACTTTGAACTCAAAGTTGTGATCGGTCTTAGGAGACAATTGTAGGAAAGGCTCAGTTGCTTCAACTTGCAATCGGCTAAATTGTAGAATGTTGATAATCATCTGAACTTGTGATTCAGCAATGTTTGGAGGTGGTGCACCGTTTGCTTCAACGACTGTTGCTGTAACGATTAAGTTGCGACCGGACATTGTCATTCTCTGGTCGGCTCTAACTGTGGTCTGGAATTCAGACTCACCATTAGGGGCTAATGTAATCGTACCAGGGGCCGCTACTACTAATCCGTCTGCAGAGACTTGAATTTGAATTCTCTCAACATAGGAGTTAGGGTTTGAAACCTTACAATTTGCGAAACCAGTCAATGTAGCACCAGGGTATACAGGTACGTCTACAGCACCGCTAGGATTTGGAGATAAACACTGCAAATCCACCGCCGGAACAGATAACTGAGCCGCAGCCGGTGTTGCTATTACTAGGGTGCTTGCTAGGTATACCGCAAGTAGGAACAAAGAACGTCGTAGTGCCTTCATAAAATCACCTGTGTTCCGACCCAACTTCTCGACCCTCATAACCATTTTGGGAACTTGCCTTCATTAAAAGGGTTAACAGGGCTGCTTTTGGATACGGGCACATGTTGATATGCTTTAGCCGGTTAGAGCGTAATATCAGAGGGATTTGATGAGTGACGAAAATATGATTGAAGCAGAAGCACATTGTGATGGACCATGTGGTGTTTACGACCCAGCAAGTGCTAGAGTTGCTGGTGAAGCAGTACAGTCAATGACTAAGAAAATGATTGCACTTGCTGAAAACCACGGAAGCGATTGTGGAACTGCAACTTACATTAACACCATGAGCCGCTATGCAGCCATCAAGGAAGAAGAAGCACAGAAGTGTAAAGACGAATTACTCGTACTTTGGACAGACTTCTTCAAGCCACAGCACCTAGAGGCAAATCCAGACCTACACGACACTTTCTGGAATGCAGCAAAACTTTGCTCTGCATGCAAAGTCGAAGTCTCTGCAGACCACGCACAAGAATTGATGGATGCTATCGAAGCAATTCACAACATGTTCTGGTCGGTCAAGGGCCGTGAAGTTCCATGGATCCGCGCATCTTGAATGTGAAAATCAAAGGCGACTCAATGTGGCCTACATTCAAAGAAGGTGAACACATACAGTGTTCTACATATTCAGGCCAAAGTATCTCTGAAGGTGATGTGATAGTTTTCCACCACCCATACAAGCCGGATATAACCTGTGTCAAGCGCGTTAAATCTGTCAGTGAGAATGGCTTGTTCGTAGAAGGAGACAATCCAGACCCATTAGCAAGCGAAGACTCTCACAATTATGGACTGGTATCGTATAATGCAATGATTGCCATTCATACCTCAAGTTAGGAAAAGTGGACCCGGAGGGACTTGAACCCACGACCGCCCGGTTATGAGCCGGGTGCTCCACCAACTAAGCTACAGGTCCGTAGCAATCACCCTCATGAGGTTGGTAGTCTTGATTGTGATGGTTTAATCACTTCACGTGCAACTCTCTCACATTTGTCTCTAACTTCCTCAGGGATGAATATCAAAGCCTGCTCTGAAGACAAAGTTAGGCTTTGAATTAGAGGGGATGATTCGACAACATCTCTGCCATCTTCGAGCACAATACCTTGGCTGTAAGGCATGTATCCTTTCTTGCGGATAGATGCAGTAATAATATCTGCATCAGAGAAACCTGCCTCTTCTACAATTGGCAGTAATTTTGGAATTACCACAGAACTCATTTCTGCGGTTAATTCACCGATACGGATTGACTTGTGATAATCACGCCTGGAGACTAAGCGGCGAGCATACCCAGAAAGTGTGGCATCGTCGTGATCTGCCCAATCCATCAGCACTCCATTGATGTCAGCATCGGTTAGTCTGACGTATTCCTTGACAGATAATTTCTCATTGCACAACATGTTATGCAGGGATTCACTGAGTGATAATTTCCCATTAGTTGCTAATTCCCTTGCTCGGGAAAGCACTCTTACCAAATACTCTTGAGTGAGTTGGTTAACTTTGTGGAAATAGACTTGATTGTACAAATGATATCTAGTTACCAAGTATGCCTCAATCGCTGGCAAGCCCCACTGCATTGCATACAAGTGGCCGTTGTCGCCAACCCTCAAAGCACGAATTACACGAGCTGAATCAAACCCACCGATTTGAGCACCGGAGTTAGCCTGGTCTCTAATCATGTAATCCATTCTATCAACATCTAATTGGCTGCTTACAATCTCTTTGAGGAATGGTGCAATAGGCTCACCATCATACTCTGCACGACCAGAATAAAGTGCGAACAGTCTCGCTGTTCTTTTTTCTCCTAGAACTTCACGAATGGCAATTCCAATTTCGGTTTCTTCTGATTCAAGCATCATTTTGCCCCAAACTTCGTGGTCATGGAATGTCGCAAACACCTTGTCGGTTTCTAACAGATGAGAGAAAGGAGGATGGCCGATGTCATGCAGTAGTGCTGCAATTGAGACAAGGTCAGCATCCTCTTCGGAAATAATCCCTGGTTGTACTTCAGAAAGATGTTCACACAAAACTCTAGCCAAGTGGTATGCACCAAGACTGTGAGAGAAGCGATTATGAGTAGCCGCAGGGAAAACATAGTGACAGGTTGCGAGTTGCTGAATATTACGCAGTCGCTGGAATTCTCTAGTGTCAATCAACCTAGCAACATGTGCGGGAACAAAGATGTCGCGATGAATCTCATCTCGAATCACTCGGTCCCTCATGTTGGCCGCTTTCGCATCTAATATCAAGTCCTTTCCCTGCGCAAGGGATATGACATTAGATGGATTGGACGGAGTATGAGCGAGAGTGCACAGTTAGAAGACAGTGACTCAAAAACTGAAGAAATCGAAGAACTTGTTGATGAAGCGAACATGGAAATGGACGTGGATGCTGTCTTCGAAACATACGATGTTAATGCCGATGGTAAAATTGAGCACAGCGAGTATGTTGAGAAACACAAGGCCGAGGTCGAAGGTGGAGGAATTTCCGCTGTAATAGACAGATTACTCGATGATAGCCCTGAACTTCGTGGACAGCGATTATGGGTAATGTTCGCACTATCCGTTTTACTTGTTGCAGCAATGAATGCTTATGCAATGGTTCGTGAACCTGAATTGGTTTTAATCGAGGATCTTGTTGAGCATCACAATGAGGTTGTTTCAGTAGAGGGGACAGTTGTTTCTTGGGTAGAAGACCCTTATTCTTCAGGAGAAGACCGAGTTAACATAATCATTGAGGATGACACAGGTGTTGCTCAATTGCGTTGGTACAGATTTAGTGAAATTCCAATGATAGGTACAACAGTTGTTGCCACGGGAGATGTGGTTGAATACAATGGTAAGATTTGGTTGCAGGCATTAGGTGGAGGAGCATTGTCATGGGATAGTTCAGATGTTCCTGAAGCACCTCTTATCGGAATGTCAACTATTGCATCAAATCCCGAAGATTTTCTCGGCCAGACATTTACCCTAACTGGTTACTTATCTAAGTCCGTAAACCCAGATTCAACATGGACTCAACTGTATTTGGGTGATCACCCTTATTATGGAAATAGTGAACACCAAATGAGATTAGTAATTCATTCTGCTCCAGGACAATGGTTAGAATCTGGACAAAAGGTAGAGATTACAGCAGTAGTACAGTATGAACAGAAGTATTTGCGTTGGTCATTGCACACTCAGGGCCCAGAAGTAAGAATCGTAAGAACACACGAACCTGTGCCAACAACAATTGCTTGGTCCAGTTATACATCATGGTCATATTCATCAAATAACTTAGTCAAATTAGTTGGAGACATTAACCAGAGCAATGTTGTTTCAGAAGATGGAACGCTTGCAGTTTGTCTACTGAATACTGGAGATATTTCAGGATTAGAAGGTCAAACTAAATCGATCACTGGTAGACTTTCTTGGTCTGATTCCAAAGGAATGTGGTGTATCGATGTTGGAAGCAATACTGATTCCGGTCTAGGAGACGTATTGGGTGCAGAAGATATGCTGAATCAATTAGCAAGCAACCCAGCAGATTCACTTGAGCACATAGCAAACGGAACTCAGTTCAACATCACAGGAGTTATTTCAGGCTCGACTTTGATGGAGAACGACGGTGACACCAAGGTAATTATCGCAAACGCACCTTATCCAAACACGTTGTCTAAGTTCGATGCATATATCCCTCTAGGGATGTACTCAGGATGGCTTGAGGATGGCCAAGAGATAGCGGCAACTGTTACATTGCAGTGGAATGAAAATCCACCTGAACTTCAACTCAATGTTGTCAATCTAAACTTTATTGGAGATCAACCCAGTCCAAATCCGTACGATCTTACTGATGGCCCTCCAGAATTTTACGATCTCAACAAAATTACAAGCATTACTGGAAATCTTGTGACAATCGACAATGAGACATACCTGCAAAAGGAAGGTGGAGAACAGAAAATCAGAATCAATGTAGTTTCTGATTCAATCTTTGAGAGTAATTCAGAAAACCAAGGAAAGACACTGAAGTGGACTGGACGCCTAATCGAGATGGCTGACGATATCACATTGGCTCACTACTATGTCTTGGACGAGGCAGATGTTACTGACGAAAATGGCAATGGAATTGCCGATGATGCTGAAGATGTTTAGGTGATTTGATGGAAGGATTCTTTCTAGAAATGGGCTGGATGCTCGCCGCGTTATTCATCGGCGTATGCATTGGTTCACTTACTGGTTTGATTCCAGGTTTCCACGTAAACAACGTTGCACTAATTCTACTGGGCGTATCACCAGCATTACTAGCGATTGGAATACCTCTTTCTGCCGCTGCTGGAATTATCGTTGCTACCGGAGTAGTACACACTTTCCTTGGATATATCCCCTCAGCACTGATAGGTGCGCCTGGTGCCGATACAGCTCTAGCACTGTTACCGGGTCACAGAATGCTACTCTCAGGAAATGCTCCAAAAGGGGTTGCATATTCTGCACGTGGTAGTCAATTGGGATTGTTCCTTTCTCTACCATTAATCGTGGCAGCAAGAATCGCATTCGGCCCGGAGTTGGGGTGGTATGATTCCCTTAGAGGCGCACTACCATGGGTGCTTCTGACTATTTCCGCCCTACTAATTGCGACCGAAACAACTAGACTTGATTTCCCGCAATGGATGCAAAAAATCAGTGGGGGATTATTGGGTGATGATTCACGATTCGCCGGATACATTGCTGCAACCAGTTTCTTCCTGCTTGCTGGATTGTATGGATGGGGAGTGTTCAACCTACCAGTTACATCACCTGTCGGAATGCCAGGTGCTGGTCTACTACTACCTGCACTAGGCGGCCTGTTCGGAATTGCAAACCTACTAGATATATATGCGACAACCTCTGAATTGCCACCACAAAAAGAGGACTGGGAATTACCACCTAGCGGACCACTAATTGTTCCGTGCTTCCTATCTTCATGCGCTGGAGCTGCTATGGGAGTTCTTCCCGGAATGACCGCAGCACAGGCTACAGTTCTGGTAATGGGTGGTCGAAATGTCGCTGCAAAAATGCAAGGAAAAGAGGGCGTTGGTCTTGATTGGGAGACTCGTCAACTAACACAATTGAGTGATGAAGAATTGCTTGCTCTAGCACGTGCCGAGGCGGCTGGTGAAGGAGAAAGCCCTCACCAAAAGCAAGACTTGGAAGTTATCGCATTGCTATCTGCAACCAACACTGCGGTTACAGTAATGGTTCTTGGATTCCTATACATCATTGGAAGATCTCGTTCTGGTGCAACCCTCGCTCTAAAGCAGATGTACCCTGTTGACACATGGAGTGGCCTACACCCAACTACAGACTTCATTCGCCTGCTAGCTCTAACAATTGCTGCAGGATTAATCGCTGTACCTTTGATGCGCCATGTTGGAAAAGGTATTCTTCAACTTCACGAGGCAGTACCTTTGCAATCGATGGTTATGGGTGTAATCATATTCATTACAGCCTTGGTATGGCTATCTTGTGGCTGGGTTGGAATTGGAGTTCTAATCATTGGAACAATCCTTGGATTGATGCCACCGAGAATAGGAATCAGACGTTCTCACGCAATGGGAATTATCATTGTGCCAATTATGATTTACACATTCGCACAGAAGTACGACGCATTCGGATTCTTGTGATTAGGCATCGAGAATAATATTCTCATTATTCAGAGCGTGGTGCCACAGACTTGCAAGTCTGACTACGTTATATGCAGAGCGCTCGACTCTGCTCACGATATTTACAACTTCGAGACGTGAAGCCTTTCCACCCATTGTTTCTGAATCCAGGCTGCTCAATGCACCTACTGCTTTCTTGTGAGATTCTTTGATTGAGGTCCAAATTGACCTCACATCATCAGCTGGAATCTCTTCCATCTCTGTCAAGCAATTTGCAACAATTTTGACCATATCATCCATATTCATGTGCATTCCCAATACCGCATCCACAATAACTTGAGGCAATTCATCTGCATTCTCGTCAATTGAGCGGTCAGACCTTGCAATATCTCTTGCATGTCGAATTAATCTCTCTACAGTGTCGACAGCACGTAGGTATGCTGCTACTACACGCAAATCACCCATCAATGGTTGATTTAGTGCGAGAATCAAAAGGAGGTCATTTGTCAAATCCCAATTCACTTCCCTAGCGTGTTGGCGTATTTTTTTGACTTCTGAATAAACCTGTGAATCTAGTTTAGTGAATGCTTCAATCGCATCAGAATAGGCTTCCCTAGCTTCAGCAAAATAAAGTTTCAACTCATCACGTACGACTTTTAATCTATCATCTAATCCTGTTCTAATTGGCATTTTTTCACCTCAACCGAATCTTCCAGTAATGTATCTCTTGGTTAATTCCAAATCTGGGTCTGAAAATATCTTGTCAGTTTCTCCAAACTCAACTAGCCTTCCAAGATACATAAACCCGGTGTAATCGCTAACACGTGCTGCTTGAGACATGGAGTGTGTAACGATAACTACTGTGAAATCCTTCTTCAATTCAAGAATCAACTCTTCAATTGCCGCAGTTGCAATTGGGTCAAGAGCGCTACAAGGCTCATCCATCAAGATGATATCAGGCTCAACTGCAATCGTTCGTGCAATGCACAGTCTCTGTTGTTGCCCGCCTGAGAGGGATGTTCCCAAGTCATGCATTCTATCTGATACCTCATCCCAAATCGCTGCACGCTTGAGACTCTTTTCAACAATCGCATCCAACTCTTCACGTGATGGTTTTGTGTGCAATCTCACTCCATACCCAACGTTATCATAAATTGATTTTGGAAACGGATTTGGCCTTTGGAAAACCATTCCTATGTTCTTCCTAATTTCAACAAGGTCGGCATCTTTAGCAGTAATCTCGACTTCACCCATTGAAATTTTACCATCATAGTGGCAAATCGGAATGAGATCGTTCATTCGGTTCATCATACGAAGTAAGGTACTCTTTCCACAACCAGACGGTCCAATCAGGGCAGTGACGGAATTTTTGGCAATTGGCAACGACACTCCATACAATGCTTGCTTGTCACCATACCACAAATCCAAATCTTCGATCATCAGGTCGATTTCTCCGTCTACATCAAGTTCTCTTGTCGAATCTGGTACTTCTTCTCCACCGATTTTTTCGCTCATGAGTTTAGCCTCCTTCTGAAATGTTGTCTCAACACTATCGCAATACTATTCATTGCAACTAATAGACAAATCAGCGCAATACTTGCTGCTGCTGCCATTGAATGCCATGCAGGATCTGCTTCTTGTGTCCAGAAGTAAATTTGAATTGGAATGACAGTAAACTCCGCGTTTCCGCCACTCAATGCTGCTAATGGTTCAGGGTCAAACAGAATCATTGCTGTTGCTCCAACAACAACCAAAGGCGCAGCCTCACCCATGATTCTGCTCATCGCAAGAATACTTCCTGTCATAATACCGGGCATCGCTGAAGGCAATACGTGGTCCTTGGTAACTTGCCATCTAGTACAGCCGACACCGTATGCAGATTCCCTAAGAGACCTTGGAACACTTCTCAGTGCTTCTTGGCCTGCTAACACAATGATTGGCATAGCCATTACACCCATTGTCAAACCTGCTGCTAGAACCGATGGGCCTAGACCCCAACCTATTCCACCTTGTTTGACGAAGATTGCCAATCCAAACATTCCGAAAACAATTGAGGGGACTCCGGCAAGATTTGTTACCAGAGCCTGAATTAACTTAGTCATTTGATTCGGTTTAGCATATTCTTCAAGGTATATCGCAGCTCCAACCGAGATTGGTATTGATACAATCATTGCGATGAGCATTACCCAAATAGTACCAAAAAATGCTGCCCTAATACCTGATGCATACGGCACGAATATGTCTTGATATCTTTCTGTCAAGAAAGGTATGTCAATCAAAAGTGGAATAAAAATCGTCGACGTTACAAAGAGCATCCTAGACCACATCAAAAGTCCATCTCGGTTTGAGATTGAATGTTTGAGTCTAGATGTTTCAGAGAGTTCTCTCCCGATATTCTGTAGTCTTTCCATCCCTTCGAGTATCCTATTCAACATAACACCGGACAAAGCCCAGCACACTGCACCTAATGCTGCAGCAACAAACATTCCTTGGCTTATTGCTAGCGTCATACCAGAAATTGTGTAGAAAACAGGTCGGATGAAGCGCCGATATGGTTGAAGACTGCTTAGAGCATTCAATGCCCCCACCTTCGGCCATGTCATTACTATGATAAGAAGGAACAACACGGCATATCCAACTAATTCAAGAGGTTGGAAAACCAATTCTCCATCATCGTCTGACAAAATGTGAATATCGCCTGAGACAACAAATGAATCAACTACGGGATAACCGTTAGAATCTGCACTAGGAACTGGGCCAGAAATCTGTTCAACTTCTACAATAACCTCAAGATTCGAATACAGGTAGAATTTCGTCTTTCTACCGATCTCTACTATTTCAGAATCTAAGCCATCCGAGGTTATGTTTACGTCTTTAGTAACACCCTTCTCTTCGATGATGTTTACCTGTAGGTCATGAGATTGTTCACCGCCCCCATCTTCCCATGTCAAGCGAAGTATAATTGGTTCAGTGGTGAGTTCACCAGTCTCAGAATCGACATTTGCAAAATCCCATTTCAGGATATAGTCAGTTACGGGTATAGACTCACTTGCTGCAGGTATTTCTCCTTCTTCGCCACTAATGAATGTCGGCTCTGCGATTTGCCAGACCAACACTCCAAGGAATAGCAAACCGATTAGACCGGATACAGCCAATCCTGTGGAGCCAAGGCGTTCAGTCAAATCACGATAAGTGCGATTTCTCTTCTGAAGCTTATCGATGTCCTTCATCAGTAAGCCTCCCTGTACGCAGATAGAACCTTGTTGCCAAGTAGATTAAGACACAAAGTGATGACAAACAGATAAAGACCAACAGCGAATATGGTCAAGTATCCAATTTCACCAAACGGTAAGTCCCCACCAACCCTCTGAGCAATGTATGCAGTCATGGTTTGTGCGGGAACGAACATATTTGATGTGAATACTGCAATAGTACCGACTGCTAATGTTACAGCCATCGTCTCGCCTACTGCTCGAGATAATGCAAGAATAATACTCGCAACTATGCCAGAAAGCGACGCCTGAATCATTACCCTAAATGTGGTCTCAATCTTTGTTGCACCCAAGGCTAGTGAACCTTCTCGTAATTCATTTGGAACTGCTCTTAGAGCATCTTCAGACATTGAAGCAATTAATGGTAAAATCATCACTCCAACTACAATTGCTCCGTTAATCGGATTCATAACGTTGGGTGGCTCATCAATCCACCCATTGGCAAATGCATATTCTCCTAACTCAACCACCAATGGTCCGATGTATATGAATGCAAAAAATCCGTAAACAACCGAGGGGATTCCTGCTAGAATTTCCAATGTTGGTTTTACGATTGCTACCAAACGAGGGTGAGCATATTCTGAGAGGTAAATGGCGGTTCCAACACCTAGTGGAACTGCTATAATCAGAGCACCAAATGCTACCTGCAAGGTTGTGAGTAGAAGACTGTTCACTCCGAATGATAGATTGGATCCTGTTGGATTCCAAGTAGTCTGTAGGAAAAATTCTCCAATCGCTCCTCCGTAATTCATCGTAAATGCATCAAATAGTGAGATGAATACAAACAATCCAAGGAGATTTCTCCAGGTATTTGTGAACTCTAGATGGCCACCAAATTGTCTTTTCATCTCAACGCCGGAAATCTTTCGCCAAATCAACACCGCAAACAGAATTGCAATATTTAGCAAGAATCCTTTGATAAAAATGAATTGTAAAACCGAAATTACGAGAATTGTGTTTACCACATACTTGTTTGGGAACCACATAGAGTTTGGTATTTTAGAAATGAAACTTTCATCCTTCCAACTTGCAATCTCAAAAACAAGACACACAATCAAAACCAAAGCCGCAAGACTAGATGTTGAGAAGATGCCTTCAGCATTAAATTCGAGTGAAAACCACCCTCTTTCCGATGCTACCTCTTGGAAGAATGTTAGACTCTCAAACAATAAAGTCTGAATTATTCCTAAAGTGATCAGAATCACTGAAAAACTCATCAAAAACAAAACAGTACCTGCTTTGTCACCTTTGATTTTCGAGATTAGCGACATGGAATTCATCTCTCAAATTTTTCTAGCCTATCGTGCATTAGCATATTCAACAAAGCCTCGGAGAAGTTGACACTGTAAGCACACAGCCTTCGGACTGATTCTGAAATCCTGAACTCACATAGTAGTCTTTCCGCCGAACCCCTTCCTGTCCAAATGTCACTTTCTGCAGACTCAACATCGTCTCTTAATTCGGCCAATTTTAGCTTTGCAGAGTGGATTAAACCAACGTCGCGTGTGTACATGTTGTGAACAATTGTTTTGAGTTCCTTCGACCACTTTGATATTGCTTTCAAAGGCATTTCTTCTGCACCAATCTTAATCACATT
>CACEWA010000025.1 GCA_902563095.1 uncultured Candidatus Poseidoniales archaeon
TGTAGCATCTGCTGTCAAAATCAAGGCATATGCTTGGTCAAGTCCACCTGCATGGCTAACAGTTAACTGCCATTTCCCTGAAGGGAGGACTGCGCTTGGGGCGATTTTGATTCTCTCTACATTGTTTACTGAATCATGCACCCCATTAGGAACTGATACACCGTTAACAATTACATTTCCTTTGTAAATTGTGCCATCTGGTGCCGTAAGTTTGAGATCTAAGTCATTGACTAAACGAGATTCATTCTGTTGTGCATTTGCACTACCTGCTACATCTGTCCAAGCCAGAGTAATATCGATTCCCGAAGAGGGGTCCAAGTCAAATTGGTACAAAGTTGAAAATCCTGCAGATAGGGTTCTTGAGTTTTCATGGAAAGTAGACAAGTCGCCCCCATTGAACTGTGGCATTACAGAATTGGAAACTGAAATTTGGCCCCAGCCCTCTTGCGCATTAGGAATATCAGGAGTCCCTAAATCCACAGCTCCATTGATTGCAGCAGCTTTTAGTAAAGCAGACGATGGTGATGAGATACCAACATCTTCACGAATAAATTCTCTAATCAAGGAAACAGATCCTCCTGCAACGGCAGTAGCTTGACTAGAACCTGACAGCGACATATACATGTTATTGCCATTAGCATGCGTGCCTGTTGCACAAGTCCAACCGACTGGAATTGCAGCCTCTTGTGCTCTTCCCGAACATATGGAAACACCAGGAGCCACTAAATCGGGCTTGACTCTACTATCCAATGAAGGTCCCAAAGAAGAAAAATTAGCAACTGAACCGCTAGGATTTGTCGTAGATGCCCCTATGGATAGTACATTCTTTCCTGTTGAAGGTGCCATAACTTTGGAAGTATTTTGACCAGGGTCATCGCCAGCTGAAAATATTGGTAAAAATTCAGGATTGTCATGAACAAAAATGTCTACAGAACGTGAATCTGCAGTGTATGCACCGTAATTGCCATTCAGACCCCACGCATTAACTGCAACTCGAGAACCTTCTTGCTCAGCATGATTTAGCATATCGTAAATCGAACCAATCCTTCCGAAGATTCCTGTAGGATCGTGCTCAAGAGCATAGGCTACAATATACGACTCAGGTGCAATTCCAGTTGCTGAAGAATCGCCGCTTCCGTCTCCTGCGATTGTCAAAGCCACGTGTGTACCATGCCCTCCATTCGAATCTGCAGGACTAGGGTCCAATCCGAATTGAGTGTAGACTCCTGCAATTCTTCCGACTATGTCGGGATGATCTTGGTCTATTCCCGTATCGGTGAATGAAATCTTTTCACCAGACCCATCTAGCCCAAGAGAATTATTTGCTACTTCGGGAAGTCCTACAATTGCACCAGCAACAGCATTTGTAATTCTCAATTCATGTGCTTGTTCAGACCAAATAATTCTACCATCCCTAGCAAGGGATTCTAAGTTGACCTGACCCTTAATTTCACAAAGGTGTAAACCACACCATGCCTCATCTGCACCCATTATTACCAAGTCATGGGCAAGGCCCTCGAGTGCTTCCGGTTTGAGGTCAACTGCAGGAATTGCAGCGATGTAGTTAGTATACAAATCAACATTTGTTGAGACTCTCCACCCAGGCATCATTGGCCCAGCCCATCTGACCGATTCATCATTCTGGATAATTTGCAAATCACTTGGGTGCGATAACCTGACCAACCATGAGGAGGAGCCAAGATTATCCAACACAAACACACCATGGTTTTCAACCAAATCATATAGAGCGCTACCTGTATGATGCTTCAGTTGCACAATTGCCATTCCAGTGCTACGATAATCTTGAGAATCGTCAAGTCTGGATTTTGGAAGTTCATCATTGAGCGGGTCGAAAGAGCCTATTGACAAATGAATCTGATTGTCCAAAGATTTCAATGCTGAAGTAATCGTTTGCGATGGCTCGATTGAATGCCAATTTGATGCAGCGATATCACGAAAATCGGGTTGTTTGTCCGAGTGGTTGTCGACAGCCCCGGAAATCGGAGCAAGAAGCAACACTGCGAGAATGATTAGTGTCTTTTGCTGCGCCAACATAACTGTTCGGACTACACAACCATACTTGAATACAAGCCTCAGATGAGCCCTATAGGGCTCACTCGAAAAGTGATGCAATTGCAGCATCGGTCTTTGCTACCGATACTTGCCAATCTGACTCAGTGCCCATCAATGCTCTAATCGCATCAATGTTCTCTGGTATGACATCTGATTCTTGATGAATTGCTTGGAAATAATAGAGGTTATTACCGACTAATTTCACTCCATCTTCCCAAACAAAAATTTCATGCAAATCTCCCCATGTTCGCCCCATGTCTCTTGCGAATTCCATTACTTCTGCCGTAGTGGTAATGCCGGTTTCAGCACCGTTCATTATGACCACTCGTGGACTATTCGACCACATTTTCAAAACGCTCTCAGTAGTAAGCCCATGCCCTTCAGGTAATGTAGCTACAATTGAATGAACGTGCATAATGGTGGTTGGAACCGCTACAGCTAACGAATTAATGTTGATTTCAGGCTTCACAGTCATTACATCAGGTCCGTGATGGCTTGGAACCTTCAAAACTGGCTTTATCGCGTTAATTGGTCCTTTCTTTGAATCTCCAGGATCTGCTGCTCTACGTATCATTGTGCACTCCACCGATAACTCACCACAATGCTCGTACAATGGAACCAATGTTCGGGATAAACCGGTTGTGTTACATGATACAACTCGTGTACCTTCAACATTCAAATTTGCTGCATGGTTTGCACAAGAGGTATAAGACATTCCTGTCATTTCATGCTTTTCCCCACCTTGGAAAATCCACTTTACCCCAGCAGCCTGATACTTTGCTTTGTTTTCTGCTCCAAGTTTCCCAGGTGAACAGTCAATGACGATATCTGCGACTGCCAATAAATCACTCAAACCACCATGGCATTCGTAACCTGCAGGTGCAAAAGCAGCAATTTTTTCAGGATTGTCAAATGTACAGTAAAGTGGGTAACCTTTTCTCACCGCCAAGTCACAACCAAATGCTGGTCTAGTTTTGGTTACTCCAATAATTTCCATATCGTCTTGGCATGCTACTGCGTCAGCAACTCTCTTACCAATTGTTCCGTATCCATTGATTGCAACCTTGATGGTCATAACTCTCCCTGTTGTAGGTGCCTTCGCGCCCCTCAAATGAACCTTGCTTCGCGTAATTTGGTCATCTAACATACAAACTGTTGATGAAAGAGAACGCTCACGGACGGTTGATGCCAAGTATCGAAGAGGTCGTTGCAAGTTCGATGAGTATCAACTCAAGATTGCCTGCTCAACTTGAAAAAGCACTTGAGAGAAACATCGTATTGCGCATTGGTTGGACGACAAATGGCGACCCTGTTCCTAAAGATGGGGAACTAGGATTATGCCCTAATCTACCCAAAGGTTCCAAGGTGAGGAGTCTCGGAAATCTAGGTCCGTTTACAGCAGCATTTGGCCAAGGAGGAACATTCACGCATCAAGGCGATGTTGGTTCATTCTTAGGAGCGGGTAATAATGGCAACAAAATTACTTGTGAAAGGTCTGCTGGACCTTGTGCCGGTTTTGGACAAAAAAGCGGAAGAATCACCATTCTAGATGGCGCTGGCGATGATGCTGGTGCAAAGATGAGCGGAGGACTCCTAGTAATCAGAGGAGATGCTGGAATCAGAATCGGCGGAGGTATGTCGGGAGGGGATATTGTCGTTCACGGCGATGTTGCTGGAGACCCAGGCGCTGGAATGACTGGTGGTCGAATAATTATCAATGGCAGATGCCCCTCTCCACCTCCTGGTGTTACATTGCGAACTTTAGAAAAATCAGAGGTCAAAGAAATAAACGGTTTACTCGGAGAGGATGACCTTCACATTCCTGCTGATGCAGTTTGCTTAGCGCCAGAGGGTGATTTGATTGAAGGGATTATGGCAGATTGTCGAGAAGACCTTTCCGGAATTTCACTTATGCCTATGACTACAAACCACAATCCAAGTTACTCTACTTGCGACACTGTTGTTTTGGTGGGTGAAGAAGATTCGCTTGCCCTACCTATTCCCCTACTGCCTTATGTTGAAAAGGGCGTCCAAGACGACTTATTCCATCCATGTATTGTAAAACAAAAACCGCGAGATTGTGATATTGTAATCATTGATTCACAAAATATTGCTGATGCAGCAACATTGGTACAATCTGCGGCTGGATTTGCAATTGATCTTGACTCCATGCCTCGATTGGATGGTGCGGCCCTTGATGGAATTCTAGTGGCATTGAGGTGTATTGCCGGGCCTCTTTCAAAGTCGATGTTAATTCGCGGTGTAGGACAATCAGCATCACTTCATTCAGATGCGCAGCACCACAGTGTAGATGCAGCAATTAGTGTGCTAAACGATGGCAGTGGCATTAGTGCTGCTGCATCATTACCCACGGTAGGAAGATCCGCATCTGCTAGTTTGGAAGAAAACTGTCTTGCTTCAATGTGGCTACCATGGTCAGCAACAAGTGAAGATTTAGCAATCCTGTGTGCATCTAATGTGGCATTCACAATTTGCCCAGCTCCAGACGAAAATATTGCAGGTTGGATTGCTCAAGTTACTGCAGGTCTGTCAGCACAACTAAACAGGTTGGGCCTAGCATCTATCGATTCTCTTGCGAGAGCAAACCTCAGAGCTTGTGACCAAGATACCGCAGCAGTCAGTGGTTTGCGCTTGGCAGGTTATGACCGCCCAATGCCTCACTGGTTTGCAAGGTGATTAGATGCCAACTATCAGTGTTGAACAATCTTTACTTCGACAATTAGTCGAATCTAAGGGTAGAAAACACGATGTTGAAGATTTAGCATTCCGACTACCGTTGATGGGAACTGACATCGACACATGTGATGAACAGGTTTTGGACATCGAAATTTTTCCTGACAGGCCTGACTTGTTATCTCCCGAAACATTGTTTCATGGAATGATGCCCTTCTTGCATGACTCGCCTCCGAATCCAAGATTGCTAGTTCATCCTGGTACTATTTCAATGAAGGTTTCTCCAGAACTAGCAAACATCCGTCCCGTTATTTTAGGAGCTGTTGTTAGAGGTGTTGACATCGACGAAGAGATCATCAAGCGTCTCATGGAACACCAAGAAAAGTTACACTTCGCTCTCGGAAGAGGAAGAAAGCGAGCATCGATTGGTGTTCATGACCTAGCAACAATTGCTCCACCGTTTAGAGTAGAAGCAGTAGACCGCCAGCATTCATTCATTCCTCTTGCAATGGAAGAAGAAATGACAATTGATGAAATTCTGCAAGAACATCCCAAGGGTGTAGATTATGCACATCTATTGCAGGGCATGGAAAAGGTTCCAATCATCTTTGACTCCAATGATGCAGTTCTATCCTTCCCGCCAATTATCAATGGAGACCATACTACTGTAACCACAAAAACCCGTGATTTATTCATTGACGTTACTGGTCTTGACATTCGTGCATGTGAGTCCGCATTGATGCTGGTTTGCCTACAACTTTCAGTGTTGGGTGGAAAGATTGAGTCCGTCCGCGTCACTACATGTGAAGGAAGAGAATGGAATCTTGACGGCTCACCTATCGAGCACAAAGTAGAGCGCTCCTTAGTTGAAGGAATTCTTGGAAACTCATTCACTGATGATGAAATTGAGAACGCAATAAGGAGAATGGGAGGCATATACAAAGGAGATTACACTGGTGTCCTTTCAATTTCGATGCCTAGATGGAGATTTGATATTCTTCACCCAATCGATCTAGTCGAAGAGGTTGCAATAGGCCATGGATATGATGACCTTGCGCACGATGTACCTAAGGCTCCATTGACTGCAATTCCTAGACAAGACGGGCATCTACGCCGAAGAATCAGAGAGGCCTTGCAAGGACTGGGCCTGATTCAGATTCAATCGTTGACACTCTCAAATGATGATGACCAATTCAACTCAGTGAGGTGGAGTCCTGACGGTTCAGTAACTCGAATGACCAATCCAATTACAATCGACCACACGATTCTGCGCCAGAATATTCTCCCCGGATTACTGCGACTTCTAGCCGCAAATCGTCACCACGATTTACCACAAGGAGTCTATGAGTTAGGCAGTGTAGTTATCGACCATGCTAATCGAGATAGATTCGCATTCTTAGTGGCAGAAAACTCGGGCGGTTTTGCTTCATTACGTGGCCGTATTCAGGCACTAATGCGAGACCTTGGTTGTACTGATTGGTCACTTGAGGCAATCGAAAATGGCCCTTGGCTAACCGGAAGAGCAGCAAATATCGTAGTCGATGGAACTGTAGTTGGAGAATGTGGAGAAATTGACCCACATGTTTCTGAGATATTCGAATTAAATGTACCAATGAGTGGCGCACAATTCGATGTTTCAGCCTTAGCAGGAGTTCTTGAGGACCCTGTTCACTGACCAATCTCGAAATTTGATAAATCAATTTCGACATTCACAGTTTCATACTTAATCTCCAACTCGATTATACAGACACCATCACAGAGATTTTCTCCATTTTCAATCAGATGAATGGTTTCATTAGCATTCCAGAAATCCTCGTCTAGGTCATCTGTGACTATTTTGCACGGGGAAGGAATAACAAGGTCTGGATTATCTAGAGCTGGGAAAGAAGAGTTTCCAACAGAAGCAATCTGCATTGTAGGATGTCTACTCTCATCTGCTTCGTTGTAGTAAGTCAGGAATTTGACCTTGAATGACATTTCTTCCTTAGCGAACACATAGACACCATCATTTGGATTAACTCTGTGAACTGCCATGTCGTACTCATACCATTCTAGACGATCTTCTGTTTCATTAGACATATCATCAGGAATTGACTGCACATCAGCAAAATCAGCGCCTTCAACAAAGGCCCAAGTTACGCCACTATCTAGGTAAATATCAGTTGAAGAAAACTTCATCCAGAATGTGGAAGCATTTGCTTCCAATTGCTGGGCTACATCGAAGAATGTGTATGACTCTGCGTCTGTAGCATCAACTTCCGTAGTGAAGGATTGACCGTCTGCTCCAAGTTTAGGTGAAACCTTACTCACTTCCATTTCTGAATTTGACTGTGAACCAAAGGAACATCCATGCGTTTCTTCGTCGATTAAGAGATTAATCTCCAAAGAGGACCACAAGAGATCCTCGCCTCCACTGCTAAAGTCCAGGCTTACAAGTTGGTTTTCGCCTCCAGAGTCAGAAACAGATTCAGTCAAGTCTACTTGGACTACATTTGAGGTTCCTAATTCAGACTCATATGTCACAACTAGGTAGGACCAGAAGGCTGCCGCAATCACGACTAGTATCGCAACTGCAGCAGCCAACTTTTTCCAATTCATTGCTAATCACAGATCGTCTTCTTGACGCATTCTTGCAAAGAGAATTGCTCCCAATGTAGCAAGGATGACTGTGACTCCTAAGAAGCCAGGAGTATTATTGTCTTCCTTGTCATCATTGTCAGAACTCGTTGGCTCTACACCACCATCTCCAACGGTCACCTTACCAAACATTTCCATGGAAATGTGTGGTTCACATGCGTAATAGAAAATCGTGTCTTCGGTGAAGGTGTGGTGGAAGTCAACAGTAGTTGCTGCTGCACCAGAGTAAATTCCACCTTCAACATAAGTTGTAGACTTCATTCCGTTAACTTCTTTGACGTTATGACCCATGCTGGAATCAGCCCATTGCCAACAGACAGTTTGTCCAACATCAATGGTAACTGCAGCCGGAGAGAAACCATATCCGTCCGAAGAAAGTCCTATGGTTACATCGCAGACGACTTCATCAGTTTGATTCTCTTCAACAGCATCGACAGGCGGCATTATGACCTTGTCGATCACGTGAATTACTCCATTGCTTGCTGGTACATCTGCAATGATGACATTGGCCATCTCAGCACCAACCACAACACCTGAGGTGGATACCTCAACAGTTAGTTCATCTCCATTGGCTGCAGTAACGGTGTTAGTACCCTCTGACAGGTCTGAGGAAAGAATGGTTCCAGCAACAACATGATACAGTAGAATATCTGCAAGAGCTGCAATTTCTTCATCTGTGGTGAAGTCGCTCAGATCTATTCCTGCCGCAGCAAACGCTTCATCTGTTGGTGCGAATACTGTGTACTCATCTTCACCAGACAACGTGTCTACTAGGCCCGCTGCACCTAATGCCGCAACCAATGATGTGTGAATGGATGTAGCCGCAGCAGTAGTTGGTAGGCTTACTGCAGCAGTCCACATGTAACCGTCACACTCCGCTTCTGAGACATTGGTAACTTGGTGAGTCACCATATTGTAACAACCAGTAATGTTTTGGCCGTTCATTTCATAATCAGTGACGTACATGTGCCCTTCACACTCTTCTTCACCAACTCCTGGTGAAATTGTGTGGGTAATCATGTTGTAACAAATCTCACCTTCGGGAGCTGTTGGAGGCATCAATACCTTATCGATTACATGGATAACACCATTACTTGCAGTTACATCGGCAGCTGTCACATTTGCGTCGTTTACAATAACGCCACCAGGAGTTACTCCGATTCTAACTTGCTCTTGATTCAACATAGTCACAAACATTCCGTCACTCAATGCATCAGATGTAACTGCGCCCATTGTAACGTGATATGCTAGTACATTTGCAAGTGCAGCTGTACCTTCTTCTCCGTCAAAATCAGTTAGACTAATTCCAGCGTCAGCAAATGCTTGATCTGTTGGAGCAAATATCGTGTATGGACCTTCAGCTTGCAGTGTTTGAAGCAGTCCAGCTTGTACGATTGCGTCGACTAGGACTGTGTGTACACCAGTTCCAGTTGCCACTGCAGGTATATCATTTGCAGGCTCTTCTGGAGTATCATCTGATGGCATCAACACTTTATCAATGATGTGAATTACTCCATTGCTGGCAATTACATCTGCTGTGGTTACATTCGCATCTTCGATAGATACCACACCATTTGCAACTGTGAAACTCGCATTATCTCCATTCATCATTTCAACGGTCAGTCCGTCTGTAACATCGCCTGACATAACACTGCTATCTGCTAAAACGTGGTAGAGTAGAATGTCTCTCAATGTAGCATTCAATTCAGGAGTATTGAAGTTGGCTAAATCAATTCCTGCATCAGTAAATGCTTGGTCAGTTGGGGCAAAGACAGTGAACGGGCCACTTCCTTGCAATGCGGCAACTAAGTCGGCATGTGCTAATGCTGCGACTAAGGATTCGTGAACTCCTGTAGCGGCCGCATTGGTCGGTATGTCTTCGTTTTCGTCAGCAGATACTGAGAGCGGGATCGCTGTCAGCATCAACAAGGCTACAAATGCGGTTAAGATTTTTCTGTGCATTGCGCCGCAACGACAACAATTAGTATATACCATTTTGTTTCATTACACATCCTAAAACCGTATCACTGAACATATACTCCGTACTTTTCTTATGTATGATGTGTTGGAGAGAATATGCGCCGAATAATTGCGATACTAATTGCAACTCTGGTGCTACCATCTATTTCCGTCAGTGCTAGTGACACACCATTCGATTTTTTCATTGATGAAGAGGTTGTAATACATCCTGATGAAACTGTTCAATTCAGAATTGCATGGCATAATATCGTGGGTGACGAGCGCCATTTTGCAATATCTTTGAACAATTCTGACAGTAACATATCCGTCGAAGATTTACCAATTGATTGGACTAGAGTGGGTTCGGGAAGACTAGGGGAGATGATGATTAATGTCACTGTGCTCCCTAATTCGAATTACGAAACAATTTCATTCGGCCTGAATATCACCTGTCAAGAAGTTCCAGATTGGAGTATTATCCACGATGTTGACGTGATTGTATCTAGATGGTCCAATCTAAATTTTGGAGCAAATGATGGTTCTTCGTTCTATGTTCAACAAAATGTAAACACCAGTCTTGCAGTTAATATTTCGAATAATGCAGGTTTTGATGATTTGATTAAAGTGCGAATGAATACCAATTCAAATTGGCAATATGGATTCGTTGGTGATGAAAATAACGACGATGAAGTTCACATAGACCTCGATGATGGTGAATATATTTTCATTAATTTCTGGATAATTACGCCTTCAATAGTTGACGGTGCGCCTCTCGCAGGAACAGGTCCTACATTCACTCTCGAAGCGGAATCGAATTTGGACAAACGTGTAGAAAGTTGGACGTTTTCATTAGAAATGCAAACATTTCACAACATGACTGTAGACATTGTAGATGACAATTTGAGTATAGAACCTGGAGATGATGGACGACTTGAAGTTACTATTCGTAACAACGGAAACGTGGACACTTATCTCGATGCTTCTCTGAAATTAGGAAACCTAAATGACGATAGAATCGAAGCAGAAAACTGGACTGTTGCTATATTCAATGCATTTGAATTTCAATCTCTTGAACCTAATGAGTCAAGAGTTATCGAAATCGGATTTGATGCACCAAATACCAATGCTGGCACCTTTGATGTAGAGTTAATCGTAATGCCACAATCTTTTCCACAACGAGCAAGTTCTGTCATGATTTCTTCCGTGATTGATTGGCAGCGCTCTGGAACAGTATCAACTAATAATGACAATTGCAGTACAGTACAATGGAATCAAACTTGTCAACAAAGTATTGAGATAGAAAATACTGGGAACTTCTTTGAAAATTTCATGCTCTTTGTTATTGACGACTCGGGGATGGAATTCGAAATTACTTCTGAACCAATTGGTCTATCCAAAGATTCTAGTGCATCAATTCCATTAAACATGACAACCTTTGACGGTGCTGAAGGATTACTTCCTGCTTCAGCTACAGTACAATTGAAATTAGAAAGTGGTGAATTAGTTGATTCGATTTCAATAAGTTCCTCAACTGCTCCTAGGGTAAATTGGCTGTGGGAGAATGCAGCGAGTTCTGTAACCTCTAACAGACTAGAGGTCGTAGTAACAATGCGCAATGAAGGTAATACTGCTGACGGTTTAATCGTTAGGATGTCATCATCATACTTTACCGAAATGAGTTTCATACCACCAAATAACGCAATTATTGAGGATGGAACTACCAACATTCGATCATTCGAAGTAATCGATATAGAAAAGGGTTCAAACTTCACATTCCGCGCTTGGGCTGAGATACCAGATGACCAAAATTCAAACGATGAATTCTATCTAAACATAACCGCTCACAGCCGTCTTGCTGAGGAAAATCCGTTTTATTATTCAGCTAATACAAGTTTCGATGCTGCTGCAAAAACTGCTGATGAGGAAAATTCTGTGGTTAACTCTTTGACGGATTTCGTGGCTACTTTTTTTGCAATAATTTGGGCATGGAAATGGATTATTTTTGCCACTTTGGTTAGTGCTTTAATGATTAACAAATCGCTTCGTGACAGACAATCTAGATTGGAATATGCGGCTCTGAACAAACCGCCTACAGATGCTCAAGAACAGCCAGAAGATTGGATGGCTGAATTTGCAAACAAAAAACAGTCAATTCCAGAGATTACAGAATCTCCTCAGATTCCATCAGAAGTCTTCACAGGAATGTTCCAAGCGGTCGGAGGAGAACGAAAACCAAGTGCACAACCAGTTGATTCACAACTAGTTGGCGCTGCTAGTACTGTACTCGACCATCATGATACAATGGCTGTAAAGACAAAACTAGATGACTTAGCAAGCGATATTGCCGAGGGTGAAATTAGCAAGCCTCACAGCGCTAATGTTGCATTGCCTGATGACATAGTTCCTGTTACTGCCAGAACTGTACCAACTCCAAAAAATGAGCCAGATGTTCGCGACATGTTAGATTTAGACGACCTAGACTTGTGAGTGATAGGATGAAGATTGGAGTAGATGAAGCAGGCAGAGGGTCGGTTATTGGCCCTCTCGTAGTTTGTGCTTTTGCATCGATATCACAAACACATCTCAAAGAATTAGGCGTTAAGGACTCGAAGGATTTAAGCAAAAAAAAGCGAGATGAACTCTTTGATATTTTGAGTGAGATGCCTCATAATGTAGTGATTTGTTCCCCTGAAAGAATAGATAATTCATTGAATCTTAATGACTTAGAGGTTGATTTGTTTGCCGAAGCATTGGCAATAATGCCTGAAGGCGAAATTATGTTAGATGCCTGCGATGTAAATGCTGACAGATTCGCAAGAAATGTTTCTAGCAAATCAAATCTTAATTGTATAGCAGAACACAAGGCTGATGAAAATCATCCGGAAGTAAGTGCTGCTAGTATCATCGCCAAAGTAACTAGAGATCGTGCTGTTGAACAATTATCCGAAGAAATGGGTATCGATTTAGGAAGTGGTTATCCCTCAGACCCAAAAACAAAAACTGCTGTGAAGGAATTAGTCAAGGGTGAGAGGCCACATGAATGCTTGAGGTGGTCTTGGAAAACTGTTAGTGATGCATGGGGAGGAACTCCTCCACCACGCCCAAATGCACTCCAACGAACCTTGTTTTGAAGAACTAAAAGCCCCACGCCCTCACATGGAGTGGCAGCCGGACCAGGCAACATTGGACTTAATTCGCCACCTTGCATTGCAAAATAGCTACCAATATGACGGCAAAGGACAGGCAGGTTCTGTAATCAGCAGAATAATGGGTAGCCGTGCCGACTTGAGACCTCATGGTAAGCATGTAGCACCCTTAGTAGCACAAGAAGTTGCCAAGGCAAATGCCATGGCAGAATCAGATGGAATCGAATCTATACGCCAAATTCTCGAAATCGAGGCTCCTGACTTGCTAGAAAGAAAAGTGCAAACACGTAGAGAAGGTTTGCCTGAATTACCTAATCTGAATGGCAGGAAACCTGTATTGCGTTTTGCTCCAAATCCAAACGGCCCACTTTCATTCGGTCATTCTCGAGGTCTCGTAATTAACGGGCAATATGCAAAGGATCTCGGGGGAGAATTGATTCTAAGATTCGACGATACAGACACCACGGTCAAGCCTCCAATGTTAGAGGCTTACGAATCCATTCCTGTTCAGCAAGAGTGGTTGTGTGGATTCTCAGCACATAGAATTGTGATTGCTAGTGAAAGAATGCAAGAATACCATGATTATGCAGAGTTGATGATCAAGGGAGAATTTGGATATGTTTGTACTTGTTCAGCTGATGAATTTAGGGAATTCAGAGTCTCAAAAACCGAGTGCCCATGTAGAGGCAATGATGTCGCTAAAAATCTGGAAGGTTGGAAGATGATGAACGATCCGGCGGGATATCAATCAGGTGATGCTGTACTAAGAGTAAAAACAGATATGACACTGAAAAATCCTGCACTTCGTGATTGGCCCGCTGCGAGAATACAAACTAATCCTCATCCAAGAGTTGGCAACAAGTGGAGAGTTTGGCCGCTACTTGATTTTCAATCGGCAGTTGAAGATTACCTTCAGAAAGTTACACACATCATTAGAGGTAAGGATTTGATGGATTCTACTCGAAAGCAAACACTGTTGTACGAACACTTTGGATGGGAATATCCTGAAACAATTTACTGGGGTAGAGTAAAAGTTCACGAATTCGGGGCATTCTCGACTTCTCAGATGAAAAAAGACATTGCAGAAGGTAATTTTGACGGATGGGATGACCCAAGATTGCCAACATTATCTGCACTTTCTAGGAGGGGAATCAGACCAGAGTCACTTAGGGCATTCTGGATAGAGTTAGGACTAACTCAGAAAGATATAGCTGTACCTCTATCAACATTGTATTCTCACAATACAAAAGTGATTGACCCAAATGCTCCAAGACTAGCATTCGTCAGGGATGCTTTTCCTGTTGTCCTAAAGGGTAATTTCCCCAAAACAGGTTCGATTTCATCACACTCAGATACCGAAATGAAACCTCGGAATTACTCAATAGATGAAGGAGTATGGATTGAAGAAGATGATTCAGGCAGACCAATTCGCTTGAAAGACCTGTGTGACATCGATGCTGATGGTAATGTTGAGAGCATAGATCGTAGCGACAAGAGAAGTGTTGTGCATTGGGTAGCAGGCGGAAAACCATCAACATTGACGATTGTCAATGGTCAGAATATAGAGACCATTGAAGGAATTCTAGAAGACAATGAATACTCTGTTGGAACTATTGTTCAACTTGAGAGAATTGGATATGCAATCATTGAAGAGAATGGTTTACTCATGGTCCATGACTGAGCATTACTGGCTCTCCATCATCAGTCGTTATGATGTATTTAGGTCGCCAGACTTGATTTTGTTCGACTGAAGGATCAACAAGTACGTCCAATTCACATGCACTACCACAATTACCGCCTCGAGAAAGGTGCTTTTCAATCAACACCCCTAGTATAATATCCGAGCCCCAAACGATTAACGCATCTACTGATTCTAGTCGTAACTTAGCCTCATCCAATGAATCTTCAGCGCCAATCGTGGAGAATTCCATGAACTAAACTTGCAGGTCAGGTTATTCAATTATGCGATAGGTGGATTCAAAATGGTTGACCCACAGGACCGAACATGGCAATCGAACGTTTACTCACCGGAAACCTCGGCTCCCAAGTAAAAGAATTGATGGCTACAGAAGATATCCTTCTTGAAGCAGTCCGAGATTTAGTCAAGGACGAAATCAAAACCTACATCCGACAAAAGGTGGATGCTGATGAAGAACTCAAAGAAGAATTGAAAGAAGCAATTTCATATTACTTCAACGCAAAAGCCCGCTCAGTTTATGCTGAGCTGAAAGCAAGTCGTGCTGCAGCAAGACTTGGACTTCGTATTCTACCCGACGAACTTCAAGGTGAAGTTGGAGAAGCATTGGTTGGATTATTTGAGAAGGAACTCGGTAATCTGCTAGAGAAGGCACTTTGAGCCCCTTAGGGGCTCATAATGCCATAGTGTTCAATAGGTGAATGTTTGTAGAACAGTCCGGTGGTTTCGGAATGCGCACAATAAAACCGCTAATTCTGTGCGCAATCCTACTAGCATCTTGCCTTCCACTGACTAATGTGACTGCTGATTCTGAAGAAGTTTGTTGTGATTCCACAACTGTAGAATTGTTCCTCTTAGGACCTGCTTCTTCCGGCGAGATGTCACCTTTCGAAGCCGACCTAGCTGAAGAATCTGAGGAAAAGAAAATTTCAGATGCTATCGCTCAGCAAGAAGAGATTGCTAGTTGGGAAATCGACCCATCATGGCCTGGTGCTTATCCTTCATCTACATGGGAATTCTCAATTGATTATGAAGTTGCTAATGCAGGTGGTGCACAAATTAACGCCTCTGTTGAAGTCGCCATTGGTGGCGATACTTTCACGGGAACAACAGACCAAACAAATTCATTCTTAGCAGCAGGTTCAGGGCAACTAACAATCGATGTGAATGTGGACGCTGGTTCTATTTCTTCTTCCAGTGCAATTACAGTTACACTATCTGCACAAACTGTCGTATTCAGCGTTCCAGGAACTGATGCAGGACTAACATTTTCTTGGGGAGGAATTGGTGATGAGTCATCCATGACTGCAGATATACCGATTGTGAGTTTACGACTCGAAGAACCAGTTAGTGACGGTATGGAAGTCTACCTATCGATGATTGTTGCATCACCATTTGGACAGATGACTGCAGCACACGCAAATACCTTGGAATTACGAGTAAATGGAGCAGTTGTTTCCGGCGATCCTATTGTAACCAGTAGCGGCGTTTCCTTTTCTCCTTGGACTGGCAACCGCTGTAATTATCCATATTGATATGGAAATTCCAGCAATAGCCCCCACTGTAAATGGAGGGTAACCTAAGAACAATGCAAGTAAGACTGCAGGTATTAATGACATCTCAATCCAAAGTGCACCTCGCCTCTTGTTACGAGTTAGTCTCATAGAGAACATTATGCCACCAGCGATTAGAGCAAATGTGATTGTACTCAAAGTCATAGGAGCATTTAGATAATCTCCACTTGGCATGGCTTCAAAATAAAATGTAGCACTTGGTTTAAGATTTTCAACGCTTATGTCGATGGATTCTCCAAATGGAGTTCTTCGCTGAGAGAAATC
>CACEWA010000026.1 GCA_902563095.1 uncultured Candidatus Poseidoniales archaeon
ATGTCAAGTCGATTCAAAGCTAGTAAACCTGAGTGATAATCAAAATTCAACGGGTACCCTTCCAACACCCGTCGATACAGAGGGGGCCCTTGCAATTTTGAAGAAAATTTCAATCTCCGTCTGAATGAACTGGCGGTGGAATTGATACATCATTTCCAGTTTCACTGGAATTCAAGTCAATGGATTTACGTGGCCAAAGCGATGCAACAATAATGACTAGTATTCCTGTTAATGACAACAAACAGCCTCCAAATGCCCAATATAATTCTTCATAGGCTTCTGGACCAGAAGCATTTGAATTTGGTACAAATATTATCAATCCAAAAATTGACAAAATGATGCCAATAACAAATGCAGGGACTTTGCTCACAGCCCCCCTAGTGACAATGGATGTATAACTACTACACCGTCAATCGACAAATTGATTCGATAAGTTGCAAGGGGTTATCCCAAATCCCTTTGCATTTTATTTTCCGATACAAAGGGGATTCAGTCGGTCGATACAGACGCTACCCTTCTTATTTTGGTTGCAGATTGCCTATAAATCGAGTACATCTGGGAGAATTATGTACGCGTGGCTAATGAATTTGTTTTCCAAAATTTTTGGCAATACTGCTAAAATAAATATGGAGAAAGATGAAAATTGGATCGGCCCAGATAATACAGAGAGTGGCCCAAGTGTCTCTGATAACTGGTACTTGTCATACGATGGCCCAGCACCTATAGTAGAGGGAATCTATGAGAAAAATTACGGTGTAGACAGAGGAGATGGCGCCATTCCAATTGAGTTCTATATCAAAAAATGGGGATTTCCAGACGGATTTGGAAAAACTGATTATGAGAAAGAAATAGCAAGCAAAAACGAAATTTAGACCGAAAGTGGATATAAAGAGGCTTAATGAGCTACATCTTTGCATTTTATGATACAAATCCGCAAGTAACTCAGTTAGTAACTCCACCGGCTATGAAACCGAAGAACCAAAACCACATCAATCCTCCAATAACCAAAGCTATTATCGCAGAAATACGTGCCCCTGCACGGAAACTTTTTACAAAAGTCCCACTACTTTTTGCAATACCAAAACCGATTACAGGCCATAGTATAAGTGAACACATGAAGTACACTAAACCCATTAGATCTGGAGAAGAGTTGCCTGAAAGAATCCCAGTAGATACCAATATGGAAATTAAGATTGGAATACTTACGGGGACAAGTAAACCAATCCAGAAATTCTGGTCTTTGATTTCAATCTCGAAATTATCTTCATCACCAACTTGGAACTCTTGTTCACAGATGGGGCAAAGTACTTTTCCAGAATAATTCAATGGAGATGCTAAACTTTTGTCGCAAGAAGGGCATGTTACCATCACTTTATCTTCTATAATTTCGGGCAAATCAGATGACACTTAAGCGCCCCCTGAGAGAGTGTTGATGGTAAAAATGCAAATAATGAAAGCAATCCATATTAGGGCCAACTTCAGCGACAATCGAGACCCTTTCTCACAATGTGAATTCCCTGATTTTATCGCTCGACGAATCATCAACCCTGACAATAATGGCCACAATATTAGATGCCCCAAAAACCAAAGTATAATGAAAATATGTGTCACTGGTCTGTAAGGTCCACCCAAATTTCCATTTACCAAAATAATCAATGAAAGTAAAGAAATTCCCCACCCTCCAAGAATTGGAATCCCTAATCCAAACCAAAAACCTCGGAATCTTTGTTTGGCTTCATTGCTGACGAAGGTTGACATTCAATTACACACCAATCCACAAACAAGCATCAAGCGATACGCTCGACCGTCTCTGGAGTGATTCCTTCTTCTGGAGTAACTCTGAAAACCATAATTGAGAGATTCTCAGGTGCGTTTCTAAACTTAGAGACGGTCATCGAAGTTTCGAAATCGGAACCAATTGTTCTAACCTTGAAGTCACAAACCATATCTGCAATAGCAGCCATTTCTTGCTTGATTGCAGGAGTGATAGTGTCCTTTGAAACAGTGACGAACAAAATTCCACGGTGGATTTGAGTGTGTGCTTGCATCATACGCAACATCGCAACTACTCTGCTCTGATCTTCTCTTTGCATGAAGAAATCAAGAGAATCAATAACCGCTCTGAAATAAGGACCCATTGCCATAATCTCATTAGTCATCTCTGTCAAGAAATCCTGAGTGTCATCATCTACAAACCTAGTTTGAGCTAAACGCTGGATATCTGGTAACTTGAAACCTTCAAGGCGGTAACGGCTGGCAAGCAATTCCTTCTCCAGAACCTTAGCGTTGTATTCTTCACCAAGAGTCCTGACCGCGATATCTGTTGGCCACTTGTACTTGTTGAAAACCCTGGCAATTTCCAATTGGCTCTCGTTTGTGGAAATCAAGATTGTATTATCAGGTTCTTCAGCAGGAGATGTCAGTTGCTTTGCAAACAATTCTGAACCTGCACCAGTTTCGGTAAAACCGACCACCAAAAATCCTCTCGGAACGCCTCCATTCATCGCATTATCGAACTTCGGAACACCAAAGCTTCCAACGCTACCAAAGAATTCCTCATCATCAGGACTGAATTTGATTTGTTTACTCATCTAATCACGCTCCTAATGAATTACTACCTGTCCACGGTCGATCAAGTCTGTACAGTATAGGTCAAGATTGGAAAGAACTGTTGGCGGCACCTGGTCAGGTATGTTTAGAATAACAGACAGAACCTCTCTTTGTCTGAAAGTGTTGATGAAGGTGTGAAGGTATTCTGCTAGCATTCTCTCTTCATTGTAAATCGCTAATGCATTGACTGAATCAATAAGAACGAAATTTCTCTCATTGTTTGAGATTCTCAAGATGTAAAGAGTTCTCAGCAATACGCTTTCGAGCATAATTGGGCTGTCAACGAATGTAATATTGCTGTAAGGTACTTCCGTGCCTCCCAAAATCCCTGAGGAAACCAAGTCGACGAATTGAATGTTGGAAACATCAACACCAATTGCCTCGAATGCTTCGATAATCTCGACTGCGCCACGAGTAGCGCAAATGTAAACTCCGCCCATTTCGAACATTTGCATGAGTGGAATCATTGTGGATGCAGTTACCATAAACGCATTTGAGTTGCCACACCTAACTTGAATTGAAGAATTCAAACTGACCTCGGTCAATTGCTCAGCAATTCTTTGATCTAATTCAAACATTTTCAGGACCCCCATCTGTTAGTTTTGTCACTAACTGCTCCCCATTTCAGCATTGGGGTTAGCATTACTCCAAGCGGCGTCAATTCAATAGCGTGCTTTGCACGACTGTGAGATGTACCTCGCATTTTGACCACTTGTAAAAATCTCAACAAGTGACCCATCCTTTCTACATCGCCCATAACGATGATTCCGTCAGCAATAGCCTCTTCTACACCGAATGATGACCAGTGCGCATTTTCAGAAGCTGAAGTAATCTCTGAAATTAAAATCGTAGTACATCCAAGAGTTGCCAACTTCTTTCCTAGAGTAAACAAGAAATCTCTAATCAATTGCTCACTCTTAATCTTGTAACAAAGAGTAGTTACAGAATCGATGACCAATCTTGTGACACCAATCGTATTGACTATGTCTACAATTGCTTTAATCAAAGCGTGAACGTCATCCAAATCAAATGATGCTTTGTCTAGACCTAGCCAAGAATACAATACGTCCATATCGAATACGTTAATCAGTCCGCTATCGATCATATTCATGTCAAAGAAAGCATATTGACGAATATTTTCCAGCAATTTAACACTCGGTTCTGTTGCTGTAAAGTGCGCACAAGCCTCTCCTGCTAAAGCACCACGAACCAGAAATTCCATTCCTAGAGTAGTCTTTCCAGAACCACAAGTTCCTGCAGCCAAAACTGTAGAACCGTAAGGAATTCCACCACGCAGGATTTCATCCATTCCGTGGATGCCCGTGATACAACGGTCGCGGGTGTAAACAGTTGCAGGTTGCATGGCTAACGCACAACCCAATCAATCACACTAAATGAACGATACGCCAAAAACGCTCAGACTTCGCCCGGAGTTGGAGAATCTGAGACATTCCATGAACTATCTTGAGTAGGAGAACCTCCATTCCAAACAATTGTGTTGCCAACAAGAATTCCAGAAGATGCACCCCACTCTATTTTACAGACTTGAGTCCCTTGGCCTTCGTCCTCTTGAGCGAATAGCATTCTCAACCTACCAGAATTATCATCCAGGCCGCTAACTGAGCCTACTCCAAGGAATCCTGTTGAGCCCAAATCATAGACTACGCTAGCATTACCAACATTCTGTGAAGTTGGGTCTCCACTGAATAGAGCAATTCCCCCACCAGGAATTACGCCTTCTTTGTAGAGATATTCGCTAGAACCAGCAGTCCCGCTGCGCTCGAATGACCAACCTTTCAATGATAAGGCGAATCCGTTGTAATTTTGAACTTCTATCCATTCTGGAGCACCACTTGCAGGTCGTGGAGAGATTTCTGTAATCCTGAGAACCTTCGGAGCTTTACCTCCATCATGAACCTCAAGACTTACTGAAATTACATCTTGGCCACTAATGAAAGTTCTACTGGCAACAGATGAAGTACTTGCAGTAGATCTATCGGCACCTCCATCAAACAATACTTGGCCGACTCTAGATGAATTCGAAGATGATTCTACTTGTATTAGTAATCTCACTTGCAGTTCATCTGAAAGGCCTAATCCGCTAGTTATAGCCTCTATGCTGACATTTGACAGAGCTTCAATACGATCTAAATCTAATAATCCATTACTAATTATTCCCGGTTGTAGAACGCCTTCATACAATTTTGTAACCGGAACTAAGTGCCATTCCTCTGTAGCATTTGCCTGGTCTCTGACTCCGTCAACGTAGGGAACATACCATCCTTCGCCATTAGTCAATCTATCCAAGCCATCTACTGCAGAACGGTCAATCAAATCGGAATATGGGTCATTACTCCCCAATTCTAGTTGTGCTAATGACATAAATGCAGTCAAAATCATCAAGAATAATGTGAATGCAGAAAGGAATTCTACTACTGCAACAACCGCTTCTTCTCCTTGTTTAGGAGATTTGCGCAGGTGCTGAGTCCTCTGCATAATACAAGGGAGGCGCTCAAGAGTCATGAGGGTGTCGCCCGAAAAAAAGTCAATCTCTCCAATTGCAGCCAAACATACCCTTGTCACCGATTGATATTTGAGGGGCGGATGGTAGGACAACATGATGTCCAGCGCGCATGCTGTATCCAAAAGGCACTCTTCAAAGAAGAGTATTGGCTTAGTTGCGTTGATGATTTTGTCATCTTTAGGTAGTATTTTGTTAGCACCTACAGCGTCTGCATCGGTGAGTGGAGACTATGAGATTACAACCTCGATTTCGCCAAGGCCAGACATCTACATGTCAGCATGGGACCCTGTATACATAGAGGTAGAAGTGAAAAATTCTGGTTTCTTCTACAATTCAGAAAGCCGTTCAATCGAATGGTTCGTTTGTGAAGGGTTCCAAACTGAGACGGATTGCTACAATGACAGAGAAGATTACGGGATCGGCTCAATAGAACCTCTCGCAATCGGTGCTTCGCTAAATTATTCTTTCAATCAACCGTTCAATTCTTTTGGAGATGAAGGCCCCTATACTCTTGTTTATAGATTCATAGATTCCGATACAGTGACCTCAAACGATGTTGCTATTTTCAACTTTAATCTAGCACAAAAATTAGTTGATGTAAGCTTAGATGAACAGGACCCAATCTCTCAGTTGGAAAATTTAGCCGAATATAATGGTAAATTTATTCTAAACACCGACACTGATTATGTGATGAGCATGGACGGAATAGTGAGTTCTTGCGGATCATGTGGACTAGAAGCCGACCTTGGATGGAAATTGGTTGATTCTTTCGGCGTAGAGCGTGCCAATTCTAGTACGACTTACACAAGCCTGCCAAATTGGGGAACCGTTGCTTTCACTAGAGATTTACCAGCCTTAAACTTCGATAGTGAAGGCATATACACTATGCATTTTGGCATCCTTGATTCGATTGGAACTCCTTCTGGCGACATGAATTCATTCAATGACTTGCAAAGTGTTGAAGTTGTTTTTGATGATACAGTTGATTTACAAATATCATCAATGTTCCCACTCAACTCACCTAGTTCTGCCGACTACTACTATGGAAATGATAGTGTAGCAGTTACAATTTCCAACCTAGGAAATCATTCTGTAGTCGGACCTTTGGTAAGATTCACAATTATGGATTTAGATGATCAAATCGAATCTGAAGAAGATTGCTACCCGTCTGAAATCTTCCCTGGAGAAGTTGAAACATGCATTTTCGATTTGAATGAATTAGGAGACAAGAAGTTGAAAGTTTTCGTTAGTGAAGCCCTCAATGAGGGATTAGATGCTAAACCGTCCGACAACATTCTAAATGTGCAAGCTGAAGTAATCGTCGGTGAAATTAACCCGATTATCGAACAAAGCAATTTCTATGGAACCTACAACACTGCTGACAATATTACTTTCACTGCAAGAACTCTACCGACTGCCGCTGGTCCACTAACCTACAAGTGGTATAGAGCTGGAATACAATTAATTGCGGAGGGCCAAGAAGTGACTGTTCCGGCTAGCCAACTTGGCCTTGGAGACCACTACATACAGATCAGAGCATACGATTCGCTTAACAACTTAGAATCTGCAACCACTTTAATCACAGTATTCAACAGCACAGATATCAGTCAAGGCGACTGGATGAATGGATCTGCTGTAACACGGACTCATGCAAAGGGAGTAGTAGAGTATGACTACCCTCTGGCTGGTGTGAATTACGGCCCTGGAGTAGGCCTAGAAGCTCTAATTCGAATGTCAATCGATGTAGTTTCAACTACTGAAGAGCCTAGTGCTGGAATGGATTGGATGGAATTCGATATCAACTTGACAAAAATAATTCCAGATAACGTTCCAAGAGAGAGCATTGCTATGCATCAATTGCTAGGTTACAATCAATTAGATTGGGACCCTCTCGATTCGGGTAACTATTACCAATTAATCGACAATGACACATTAAGAGTACATATCAATCAAAATATGGATTTACTCCTAGTAGGGGAATTACCTTCACCAGAAATCAATCTATCAAATCCAGAACTTACCTTACTACCCGATGGGCAAATGCAACTGGACTGGAATGCAACTGGTGATATTGAAAATCCTTACTTTGGAGGATGGAAAATATACAGAGTAACCAGTCCGATTACGGCATCGACTTACTTCCCAGACCCTGCAGTAACTGATAGCGAGTTCATATGGAACGGTTTGATGCAAGGTGCTCTGTCCGCTACATTAGAAGCAACTACTACCTCATGGATTGACGAAAGAGGTTTGGAAACGGGAATCTGTTCATCTTATGCCATTATTCCAACCGATCGAACTGGAGAGCCAGACTTCTTGGAAGCCAAGGTTACACTTGCCAACGGAGTACCTGGTCTAACATGTGGCGATGCTATTGACCCTAATTCGGAAGTTTCTGGACTAAGCGCATCAATTGCCTATAATAACGACACAGCTTGCTTTGATTTGTACAATGATTGGTATCGCTGTTATGAATTGACACTAAAATGGACATGGCCAGATAATGAACCTGAAGGCGAAATTACATGGAATATGTACCGAATCGAACAGAAGCCTAACGATGTTGATTTGAGATATATTGAACCTATTGCAACCGGCCTGGTAAATATCCCCGGTGAAGAAGGTTCATTCACCCAATATGGAACAGAATATGATGGTATAGCGCCTTATCGTACATACTACTACATCCTAACTCCATTAGATAGCGTAGGAAATGAATTCACACTTGTGGATTACCCTTCGCAAAATGTTGAAAGAGTATACATCGAAGACCAATATTGGCAATACAACGAATATAGAATCCCCGAACCTGAACCTGAACCTGAACCGCCATACGGAGTAGAGTGGTTGGGTGATTTACAGGACTACATGGGAATCGAGAATTTCCAAATTGCAGGCATGGTAATGCTGCTTACAATAATTATCAATTTCATCGGACTGCCACTGATTTTGAAGAAGAGGAAACGCATGAAGCGAGTTGTTGCAAAGCGTGCTGCAAACAATCCTGCAAATTTGGATGACGAATTCCAAGATTTCTTCAACTGAATTTTGTTGACCGTCTGTTTTATCTCAAATAGCAAAGTGGGGCGAATGCTTGCGGCGATCGCATAGCCTGGCCATTGCGTCGGATTGCTAATCCGATGGGTCTTCCCACGGGGGTTCGAATCCCCCTCGCCGCGCTTACTATGAGTTCAAATCTAGATACACAATATCTTGTTTGAGTTACTCCGCATTGAACACTTTACGGTCCTTATTGGAATTTTTCCAGTCCATCGCCAACTTATTGATTATTGGGGCTACAATGATGAATGCAACTGTGAAATGCCAAACAAAATCATTAGGAACGGCTACAATGTATACAAATGCAATGAACATCCATGCAAGATAACCAAGTGAGCGCATAAATGAAGCAAAGGCCAGTGGCATTCTTTCATTTGAGTCTAGATTTTCGTTTGGATCGATTCTCCAAACAGAAATTGAATACCAAATTGTAGTCACTGTCGCAAGTACCGCCCATGCAACTGGAAGTCCAGAATCGGTCCAATACAAAGGCACTGCGCCCAATAACAATAGAAGAAAACAATAGATTTTGGACTCTAATAGAGTACGCTCTGCACCCTTTACATCAGGCAGCATTGGCACACCGACTTTACCATATTCTCCACTTCTGTATAACGCTAAAGCCCAGAAGTGAGGGGGCGTCCATAAGAAAATCAACATGAATAACATCCATGGAATCGGTGATGCCAAATCAAAAGGATTGATGTTATCTGGAATTGTTTCTCGTGCTGCTACAATCCAGCCAATAACGGGAGGAGTTGAACCTGCAATACCGCCAATTACAATATTTTGAGGTGTTCTTCTCTTCAGCCATATTGTGTATACAAATACATAGAATAAAACTGAAAACATCGACCAAAAAGCCGCTTTCCAATGGAATGGAATGAATACTGCTGAGCCCAAAATAGCCATACAAATTCCAAAGATCAGTGAGTGATTAGGTGAAATCCAGCCATTCGGAATTGGCCTTGTTCTAGTTCTTGACATGCCTGGATCGATATCCCTGTCATACACCATATTGATTGCATTTGAACCACCTGCAGCTAATGTGCCCCCTACCAGGGTGATAAGACAGGCTTGTAGTGTATCTAGCCACGTTCTGTCACCAGAAATGGCATCACTTCTGACCATCAAGTCATGAGCAACTATTGCACATATCGCAGTAATCTGCAACAATACAACTACTCGCAATTTCATCAATTGCAAGTAAATTGTGAACAGACCGGGCCTATCATTCATCTTCGGCACCTTCTTCACTTAACCGCAGCAACATCAAACCGATTGATGCACTCAAGAAACTTGCAACACCTAGTACTAGATGAAGTAAAGACAAACCTTCTGGGAAATCTCCCATCTTTGCATAAACGACATACATGCCGCCAACGAAAACATTTGCTAACCAGAATGCACCAGCGGTATCTAAACAATGAGAGTAAGCCTTGTGGACTCCTTGCTCTCTAGCATTTTCTTTGAATTTCATTACTCCGAAGATTAGAGCGATTCCTACAATGCCCGCTCCTAATCTGTGTACCATCTGAACCAAAATACCACTATTGTCCATGCTTGGTAAAACATCTCCTTGGCACTTAGGCCAACCGTCAGGGAAACCGATTGAACAACCTTGGTTCGCATTTGGAGAGGAGGAGACCCAAGCCCCCAAAATCAATAACAAGAATATCGAAGCGGTAAGTATTGAATATCGTTTGAATTGATTCTGCTTAAACTCGGTAGGTACTGAGAAAACTTTCCAGTTTGCTCCTTCGATTTTCCTCATGGCCAAATATTGCCATATCAAAATGTAAACGAAAATACAAGCCAGCCCTAAATGCAATGCTACGGACCAATCTGCATTGTCAAACCTGACAGTGACAGCACCTGCAATACCTTGGATCGTAAGCAAAATTCCAGTAAAGAACGATATTTTTACCAATGATGGTCCATACTGTTCTTTGCGTTTTAAAATTATCAAGAAATTAGCCAACACAGGAATCGCCATCAAACTTGCTAGCAAACGGTGAATCCATTCTATGAATATCTCAAAAGTAGTGTATCGATGGTCTGGACCTCGGCTGTCGTACTCCTCGGTTTCATCATACCAGATTCCTTGATCTTCCTGAGAAACATCAAATCCCCATGTTCCAAAACACTGGGGCCAATCAGGACAAGATTCACCCGCATCATAGATTCTAATCGTACCTCCTACTACGATGATCATCATTGCCATTATCGCAATCGCGAGAGGCAAGGTGGAGGGGCGGCGGAACCATTTGGATTCCATTGAATATAGGGGGCTAGAGGCTCCCTTTTAACAAACCGGACTTCATGCGCTGTGACATGAGGGCAATCTTAGTCGCCTGCCTATTTGCGACAGTTGCATTTTTGCCTGGTTTTAGTGATGCTCACGGCATTCCTGGAGCGCACTCTGAAGGATATATTGCTGATGTATTAGTAGTCGACTTAAATTGTGAAGAAAATCACACTTGTGTTTCCCGCCCGAGTAATATTGTCGAGTATTACGGCGCAGATTGGTGTGAAGAATGCCCAGCAGTAGAAGACCAACTACGAAATGTCACAGGAAATTCCTCAATCATTTTGAGCCACAGGCCATCATCAAGTGATGATTTCTGGTTACAAGAATCCAAGGAAAGATTCCTTGATGTATACGGGTTATGGGGCTATCCAACAATTGCAGTAGATGGACATTACATTTTAGCTGGACCAACTCAATCCCAGGAATTGAATTCATTGTTATCTGAATCTGAATCAAATTATTCTGGAATTTCAAATCTTACTTTGTCAGATGGAAACATAACCTTGGAAGGCAACTTCACCAATATGTCAATCGACATTTGGACATTACATGCTGATGACAACCTAACCTATCTCGTAACAAATCACACAAATTATTCTCAATCTAATTCAGTAGACACCAGTGGAGACAAGTTGGTCATTGTGCTCTCCAAACCGGGATACATTGCCCTGATTTCCGGTTCATCTATGCCGGCAAACGACTACATTCCAGATGGAGGGGTTGATTCAATAGAAACTGAGATCGACTCTATCAGCGGTTCAACTGTAATAATTATCACAATATTGCTATTGATGATATCTCTTCCAGCGACCTACCAACTATTCCAAGTAATGAGAACTCCAACATCCCCTATTGAGGAAGAATAAGTGGGTAACTTGTTGCGTAGGGTTCAAGAACAGGACGATGGTCGCAAACTTCGCACGAACTGTGCATGAGGTGTCAACAATGGTCAAACCAAAGAATCCCCACACCCGCTTTGAGCGCGCTAGAATCATTGGAGCACGTGCTCTTCAAATTGGAATGGGCGCACCACTAAACGCTCCTGAAGAGGTTCTACGTGAAGCGTTTAAAGATGAATTAGTATCACTATATGGAATGGAAGAAGCATCTGTTAGATTCGTCCTTGACCCGCTAAAGATTGCGATGTACGAGTACGATAACGAACTAATTCCAATCGATACCGACCCACATGAATAATTATTCAGTTTTCTGCGGCATATCCGTAGAATTCAGGATTTTCTGGATTTGGAAGAGCGTCTCGCTTAACCAGCATTGTTCTTACAGCCCATAGGTCTGTAAAAATTCTATATTTTAGGGTCATATCGAGGTAATCAACACCACTAGATCCTCCAGTACCCATTCTCCTTCCTATCATTCTCTCGACCATTCTGGCATGGTGGGAGCGGAAGAGTAACATCGATTCTTCTAAATCAACAACAGTATCAATCATTCTTCTAGGCCACGAAAGCAATGGAAGTTCACGATATGATTCTATGAAAAGTAATCCAGCGCGAGCTGCTGAAACTTCACCATCTGGTAACAAGAAATTCCTAGCGCCTTCAATTCCAGATTGTATTCTTGGACGAATTGTTTCTTCAGACCCATGTCCTATCTTTACCATGTGAGCAATTACTGACTCGCCGTGCTCCTCCATTGAACTTAGATGTCCTTCGACGAAATCTCGCAATACATTTACATCACCAGATACTCCATTAACTGGCGTTCTTGAAAGCCACCTCTGCAATACATCGTTCAAAGAAGGCATATTGTCTACACGATTCATATCTTCCATAACCGAATCACTCAATTTTCCTTCAGAGTGTAACTTACGGTTATGTTCCATTGGGTCCATGCCCCCAATTCTTTGCTCCGATTCAAGCCCGAGAAGCATTTCTAGCATCCGCATCTGCCAACTTTCAAACCCAGATGAGGTACCTAGCCGATCTCTGAAAGCCAAGAAATCTTGAGGAGCTAGGGTTTCCATGACTTTCCACTGAGATGCTAGCAGACGGAAAATTTCCGAGCAGCGTTCAAGGTGGCTTACAATTACTGGTATCTGTTTTTCATCTACTTCTGAAACATCCATCAGCGTTAACACATCCTCTAATTCTCTGTTAATCTGCTTGAACCACAACTCGAAAGCCTGGTGAGTCACGATAAAATGCATTTCATGATTAGAAGGGGCAGGCGTATGGCCTTCAGGCCCGGATTGCAAAGACAGTAACTCATCCAATTGTAGATAGTTTCCATAGGTCATCCGACTGTTGGGAGTTTTCCCGCTCATATTCAATGCAGAGAAGGCAGGGCTTGAAACCTTGACGGATGAATTTGGGTGCTCCGGTATCGATTTTTCATGGTTTTTTTTGAGCAAAAAGTATTCTATTTGCGTAACGGATATTAGTAAGACACTGAAGCCGTCGACATGGGCGTAGACACTGGACTGTTGCGGAATTGGCTCGAATCCTACGACCCTGACAACATCACAATCGGTGTTGTTGCATCTCATTCATCGCTCCAAATTCTGCATGGAGCAAGACAGGAAGGCTTCAGAACTTTAGGAATTGCAGTTGGAGAAAACCGAAGAAGATTCTATTCAGCGTTCCCTGGTGCTGATCCAGATGAATGGTTAATGCTAGACAACTATCAAGAAATGCTTGACCATGCTGATTGGTTCAGAGAAAACAACGTAATCATTGTACCACACGGCTCTTTGGTCGAATATCTAGGGAGTGAAAATTTCAAAAATTTGCGCGTTCCAACATTTGGAAATCGTGGAATCCTACACTGGGAAAGCAGTAGAGAAAGACAGAGACAGTGGCTGGAAAAAGGTGGCTGTTCGATGCCTAAGGTGATAGATGACCCTCACGAAATCAACGGACCTGTAATTGTCAAATACGCTGGTGCCAAAGGTGGAGAAGGATATTTCATCGCTAGAGATTATCGAGACTTCAGAAGAAATGTGAAGTTGGAAGAAGAGTATACTATCCAAGAATATGTCCTAGGTTGTAGATATTATCTCCACTTTTTCTTCGACCCTACTGCAGATGATGGATTCCAAGTTCAAGGGCACGGCTCGAATGCAGGAAAGAACCTAGGAAGGCTAGAGTTGATGAGCATGGACAGAAGAGATGAATCCAATGTAGATGAATTCTACAAACTGGGAAGTCTAAGAGACCTACGTGAAATGAGTCTTGAACCTTCATTTGTTGTAACTGGGAATCAACCTGTAGTTATTCGTGAAAGTTTACTCCCTAGGGCTTTTGAAATGGCAGAGGGCACAGTTGCTGCTTCGTTCGAATTGGAAGAAGGTTCCAGGGGAATGATTGGTTCATTCTGCCTAGAAACAATTGTTACAGATAAATTAGAATTTAGAGTATTCGAGATTAGTGCGAGAATAGTTGCTGGTTCGAATCCCTTTGTCGGAGGTTCGCCTTACAGCGATATCAATGAGCCTTTCATGTCTACAGGACGTAGAATTGCTCGCTCAATCAAGAAGGCTATCAAAAACGATTGTCTTGAAATGATTCTATCGTGATCAATCATCTTCGAGTAGGTCTCCAAGTATATCTGGAGATTCCACGACTGTTTCATCATCAGACTGTTCTTCTGAACCATCCCATTCACCGCTTTCAAGTGCTGCAAGTTTGTCCTTAGCATCCTTAGCCTTAGCAGCCCTAGCTTCAGGGTCTTCGATAGTAAATTCGCAAATTAGCATAATCGGGTCACCATTGGTAATCTCTCCCTCGAACTCTAGTATATCTCCACCTGCGTTGCAAACGACCTTGAAACTGGTTGGATCTTTTGAGCGGCGCTTCTTGTGTTTCTTGTAGTGGTGCACATATGCCTTGTAAGTGCCGCCTGGTGCCTTTCCTTCAGGCCAAACAACATTCTCTACAGGCTTCTTTGTTTCCGGTCTCACATTGGCATCGACGTCTAACTCTCCACCACAAGCTGATTCTCTGTTACCACCGTGAATCCTTTCTCCAGAAGGACATACAACGTGTAGGTCTAAGTCGTTGTAATTGTTCCACATTAGTGAAATCTGAACATCAGAGGATTTTGCACCTTCTCTTTCTAATCTCTCTCTGAGTTCCTTGAGCGCAACTTCAGTGGCCTTGATTGACTCCAACTCTGCGGCTTCGTTTTCAACAATTTCTGCAAGACGCTGCTCTTCTGCCTCGGCTAATTCGATTTGCCTTTGTTCTTCAAGTTCGATTGCAAGGCGCTCCTCTTCAGCGATTCTCTCTGTTTCTTGAGCGACTAATGCTTCTTCAATCTCGTCTTCAGTTCCTCTTTCCTCTGGTGCTTCGAGATTGAACTCACATACTAGCATAATCGGGTCTCCAGCCGACAACTCGCCCTCATAGTGATTCACATCGCCACCTGCATTAACGACAACTCGGAATTTGGTTGGATCTTTTGAGCGTCGCTTCTTATGCTTCTTGTAATGGTGAACATATACCTTGTATTCACCAGGTGGTGCATGGAAATTAGGCCAGACGATATTCTCTACAGGCTTCTTAGTTTCAGGACGCACATTGGCATCGACATCTAATTCTCCACCACATTCTGAAGCTTTGTTGCCGCCATGGATTCTTTCTCCAGATGGGCACAAAACATGCAAATCTAAGTCATTGTAATTATCCCACATTAATGATACTTGAACTTCTGAGGTCTTTGCGCCTTCTCTGTCTAAGCGCTTGACTAATTCTCTTTCAGCTTGTTCGGATGCCATTTGAGCCTCAAGCGCATCGGATTCTTCTTGAGCCTCAATTTCTGCTTGGCGCTCCTCTTCGGCTTCTTCCAACTCTTGCTGTCTTTGCTCTTCCCTCTCTGCGGCAAGACGTTCTTCCTCAGCAAGACGTTCTGCTTCTCTCTCAGCAGCGAGTTTTCTGGCCTCTTCCAATTCAGCCTCTCTGGCTGCCTCGTATTCAGCTTTCTTGCGAGCTTCCTCGGCTTCCAATTCGGCAAGTTTCTCCTTTTCTTCTTGCATCAATTTAGCAGCGGCTTCTTCTGCCAATTTCTTACGAACTTCTTCTTCCGCAAGCAAGATTGCTCGTTCATCTCTCCTCTTGGAGGAAAGGTGCCTTTCTACTTCAGCTAATTTGCGGTCAAATTCATTGTGTGCTTGGGAAAAATCAGGTGCACCGCGACGGGTTAAATCCTGTCTCTGAATGGTCATAGTCCGTGAACTGCGGTCATCTTCTCTGACCAACATGAACCAAATACCAAAGAGAAATGCTCCCCCAAGGAACCCAACCATTAGCCAAGATGTGAGTTCCATTATCCGGCCCTAGACCAAACTGGGACTTATTTCCATCGCCTATAATTTCAATGTAAAAAATGACTATTGTGAC
>CACEWA010000027.1 GCA_902563095.1 uncultured Candidatus Poseidoniales archaeon
TAACCAGATTCTTTTGCAATCTAATTCAAGTAAATGCGCCCACCAACCGCTCAGTCTACTTTCCATTACATCAGGACCCTCGGGGTCCAACATATTTGATTTCAGAATTTCATCTAGTGATTTGTCGACAGAAAAATCACTGGCGCATAAGTCTCCAAACTCTGCAAGACTCAGCCCTCTATTATTGGCTTCGTCTCGAAAAATTTGCCCCCCGTTTAGAGAAGTCCACCCTTTGGCTTTGCATATACCATCCACTAGAGAACTTGTACCGCTCCCAGGGTGTCCAGAGATGGTTATTTGAGGCAAAATTTCACCGCCATTCATGACGACAGATTTTGCAGACATTGGTATTCGGTCCATCTCTTTCTATCATAGTGCTTCCACATGTAGGACAAGCCTTTGAATTGATGCTCTTGGCACTAGTTTCTGCAGGTTTTGGCTGTTCAGCCTTTTTCCTTGGCCCGCTTCGTCTTTGCTCACTACGTCGTCTGCGTGAACTTGCTTGGGAGTTTCTAGAGCTCTTTGGGGCGCTAACTAAATGCAAAAGTGGTTCTTTGAGTCGCTGTCCTTCAGCAACGATTGGATGTGACTTGTATCGAATCAACTTGATATGGCGATCTACAACTCTTCCAAAAGGTGCCGACATGCAAATGTAAACTGCAATCCAAGCTGGGAAGAACAAGAACTTGCCAGTCTCCAGACCCCATTCGGGCGACCATGGAAGAGAAACATAACTTACTCTGAAATCATTTACTGTATTACCCATCCAAGAGAAAATTGCAATGATGAAAATCATTGTGAACATCATCGGCTTCATTGCGCCCATCTGTACACTCATCTGCTCAGGCATCATATGTTGCTGTAGCGTTTGCGCTTTTTCCATCAAGATTGGGTCTCGACCAACTCTAGCCTCATTCATCATTTTTCGAACTTGGCCCTGTCTGTGTCCAATGTGGGCTTGAGCGATTGGGTCCATGAACACATTACGCAGGGCTGTATTGATGAACATCGAAATCGAACCTAAGATTAGAACCGTAATTACAAACCATTTCTCATCGGGTAACCAGCCAGTCAAGAATGGATCGGCATAAGACCCCATGCTAGTCCGAATACCTTCAGACATAAGCATGAAAGTCATTACAACCATGAATAGAAGCATGAACATCATTGAACCACCAGGAGGGGTAGGTGGAGGTGCAGATTGTCCGCTCATGCCCCTACGGGGCATATCCCATCGCTTGAACGTTGTCACACATTTGGACAAGATTGCGAAGAACTCAAACATGCGAGGTATACTCGGGAGTCATGGGCGAGGATGGTATGACATGGCAACATTCCCAGCCAATGCCTATGCGTGGCTCTCCTTGTGTGGTCAGCGAGGCAAATGCTCTAGCATTCACATCAAAGATGTCTTCTGATAACCGAATTTTCCTGTTTTCAGACTCAGACAGAGCTGTTCCTGGAAATTGGGATTATCTAGCGAGTGTACGACCAGGAGTCCCTCCAGAAGGTATTCTGTCTGAAGTAGATGCGTGGCTTCGTCAGTATCCAGATGCTTGGCTTGCAGTAGACATGCGAGTTGGAGTAATCCCGCCAGCAGTCCCCGACCTAGAAGAAATGCTCCGCACATTTCCTAGAATTGTTATCGTAATAGTGTCTGATGACACCCGTGACCATCCTTGGCCACGATGGGAATTTCCACTTTAATCAGTAGATGAATCCACAGGTTGCACAACTTAGTGCATCTGCAGGGCTTACCTCATCACAAGTCAAACAAGCCTTGCCTGTTGATTCTTCTTCAGCAGGTGCTTCCTCTTCAGCAGGTGCTTCTTCTTCAGCAGGTGCTTCTTCTTCAGCAGGTGCTTCTTCTTCTTCAGAATCATCGGAACCCCAAGCTGCTGCTGCCGCTTCGATCTCTGCCTTCTTCAAGTATTGATTGTCATCGTCGTCAAAGTTTACAGCATGGCGCACGAAATCATCTCTGTGAGATTCATCAATTCCATTTGCAGCCATGACTCGTAATAGGACATCTTCTCTCCACTTGAAACCAGCGCCAGGCTCATCTCCATCGTCACCTGAATCATCAGATTCCGCACTGGAAACAGTTGATGCTGGCATATCATCTTCTACTTCATCACCGAAAGTAACTCCGTGGAATTGGTTTAGAACTTCAGCATCAACTTCTCCATCTCCCTTGATTTCGAATGAAACTTCGAGGCGCTCTCCCTTTTCGACAACAGGGATAGACCAAACATTCTGTGAACCGTTTTCTGCATCGGAGGTTTCGAGGGAGACATCATCTCTCTCCTTTCTTCCTTCACCGCGAACAGTCCAGTCCTTCAACTCAAAGTTGGAAGGTAGTATGTCGTTAATGCATACATCCTGCAATGCAGTATCTCCATTGTTTTCAAAGATAATTAGAACCTCGTAGCGTCCCTTGCCTCCCATAGGCATAACTGACTTACCAGCAGAGAAGTTTCTGCGGTGGTGTCTTACTCTAACCACTGGTACTTCATCGACATCTCTAGTGCAAACTGGACCAAACCTTTCTGCACTAAATTCACATCTTACAGGACCTGCAACCGCTTCGTTGCCAGGGCTAGGATCAGGAGCCACCAATGGATATGTGATTGTCAGACTCTTGCCCGGTGCTAGACCAATCGGCTCTTTTGTTCCGATTGTCATAGACAATGTGTGACCTTCACCATCTGGACTTCGCATTTCCTTCTCAATTGAGATTCCATGAGCGATTTCCGCTTTGAATTGCTCTTCGGACATGTTACTGTTTCCGATCTTGACAGCAATGTCTTCAACTGCTGGAGCATCGAATAGTCCCGGAATGTCATCGGTCAAACGGATTAGATTGATTGGAGATGACCCCTTGTTCTTGATTGTAACAGAAGCAGACAATTCATGCCTGCGGTATGAAGGCAATACTGTCTTACTGTATTTCTTTGCAATGCTAGAATCTAGAACTTCAAAGGTTGATGCTTCCAATTCCAGAGAACCTTCCGCACTGTGGGAAGCTCTTGGCAATACTGTGTATCCCAAGTCCCATGTGAAATCTGGCTTGCCATTGCTTTCAACAGTAACTATGTCAGATTCCCATCGGGAATCAGGAAGAACGTCTTCACGTACATCGGTAATGTCGAGAAGTAAATCATCGCTTCCTTTCATGCTAACCTGTAATTTGACCAAGTCAACCGTGAATGATGAACGGTTCTCGAAGATGGTCTTACATTCCCAGTTATCTGGTCTCTCAGATTCTACAGAATTGATGTATGCAAATCCACGACAGAATGCATCAAGTTCTCTAAACGATAATGTTGAAAGTGTTGCATCTGCATTGTATGTTGCTCTTGCTACACCGGCGTTGATTGGTTTGATACCTTCAACATGAATTGTTCCAGAAAGGCTCAATGTGTTTGATTCACCAGCGGATAGATGACCCACATCCCAAGTTAGAGTAGCATCATCGATAGTTGCTCCACCTGTTGCAATCAAATTTAACTGAGAAGGTACTTCTCTAGTAACAACAACATTGTTTAGTGATACACCTGAAACATTCTCGACTTCAAGTTCCATCATCAATGGACCTCCGTCTCCACCCTTGGAAACGGACAAAGAACGCTCTTGTTCTCGATCAGGATTGGTGTCTAGTCTCTCTTTTAGAACAAGCATTCTACTGTTCTTGACCTTGTATTTAGTTGAGAACTCCTTGCGGGATTCCAATTCATCAACTTGTACGTGATCTCCTGCTAAATCTGTGTTAACAGTATTGTTTAACATTACATCGATGTCATAAATTCTGTCAGATTCTGAAGGATTTCTAACCTTTAGTACTCCCTTAACATCTTGCTTGATTATCTCACCGTCAGAAGTTAGTTTCGAAGTCTCAACTTCATGTAATGAACCCTCAAGTTTGTCGCCTGGAACATCATCAACTTCAGACGATTTTCGAATCTTTGCGCCTGCAGCAACGAAGTCTTCATCGACTGGAGCAACAGGTGCTAGCGGGTCAATAACTGGAATGTCTGCTTCCTCAACGGTTACTTCAGCAGCCGGAGCTAATAGCGGGTCTGCAGGAGGGGCAGGTGGTGCCAATAGTGCATCAGCGGCTGAAGTCGCAGGTTCAGGTTCTGCTGGAGCAAGCAAGTCTGCTGGTGCTGCTGGCATATCCGGAGGTGCTGGAGGCATCTCTGGAGGAGCAGGTGGCATATCCGGAGGTGCTGGAGGCATCTCTGGAGGAGCAGGTGGCATCTCAGGTGGAGCAGGTGGCATCTCTGGTGGTGCTGGAGGCATCTCTGGCGGTGCTGGAGGCATCTCTGGTGGTGCTGGAGGCATCTCTGGCGGTGCTGGAGGCATCTCAGGTGGAGCCGGAGGCATCTCTGGAGGTGCTGGAGGCATCTCTGGTGGAGCAGGAGGCATCTCAGGTGGAGCTGGAGGCATCTCAGGAGGTGCTGGAGGCATCTCAGGAGGTGCTGGAGGCATCTCTGGTGGAGCAGGTGGAGCAGGCGGCATACCTGGCGGTGCAGGTGGCATACCTGGCGGTGCAGGTGGCATACCTGGTGGTGCAGGTGGCATTCCTGGTGGTGCAGGTGGCATTGCTGGTGGTGCAGGAGGCATAGCTGGCGGTGCAGGCGGCATACCTGGCGGTGCAGGTGGCATTCCTGGCGGTGCAGGTGGCATTCCTGGTGGTGGTGGTGGTTGATTAGTTTCTTCTTCTGTCATAATTTGGCCTCCAATTTGCCATAGGGCGGCATCCTCTCCATCAATGCACAGCGTATAACCATTGTGCGAACATTCTCAATCAAACCATGCCGGTTAGGATGAAAAAACGGTAGGTTGATGAGGGGTAGTCATGACCGCGAATCATGGTAGGTCTAGATAGTTCATCACCCCCTGTAATCTTTGTCGTAGGAACTGCTGGTGCAGGTAAGTCTTCGTTGGTCACATCATTCCAACGCTGGAGTCGGTTCATTGAGACTGAAGCAATTGCTGTAAATTTAGACCCTGGTGCAGAACGAGTTCACTATGATGCTGAATTCGATGTTCGTGACATCATATCTTTGACTGAGGTCATGAATGAATACGATTTGGGTCCAAATGGTGCACAAATTTTAGCCGCAGATTTGGTTGCAGCTCAAGCATTGGATGTTGCAGACGAACTGCATGCACTATCAGGTGAACTGATTATTGTTGACACTCCGGGACAAGTCGAATTGTTCGCATTTAGAGAGGCTTCATCACATTTGATTGAAGTTCTTGGACAAGATCAAGCCGCAATAATCTATCTTTTCGACCCTATGCTATCTCGCAGCCCCTCTGGTTTTGTATCACAAATGCTCCTCTCGAGTATCGTAGAGTTTAGATTGGGACTCCCAACTAAGAATTTCTTATCAAAATCCGATTTATTGGAAGAAGAAGAATTAGAGAAAATATTGGAATGGTCCGAGAGATTAGAGATTCTTGAAATGGCTCTATATGACGAAGCAGGTGGTCAAAGAACAGAGTTTGCAATTAACCAACTCAGAATGATGCAACAATTCTCTCAGACTCCGGGCCTAACCCCTCTATCTAGCGAAACTGAAGATGGAATGGCAGATGTACTAACATTCGCACAGGCATTATTCGGTGGAATGAGTGATGCTAGAGACGGATTCGCTGCTGATATTGAGCACGAAAAGAACTAATCTTGACCGATGTATCTTTCAACCGTCCACCAAGGGCGAGTTGTATGGCTGAGCACTTATTGGCAATTGATGACGTTGCTGAAGATTTTGAAGACATACTAACATGGGCTATTGAATTCAAGCGAATGTGGAAAGCAGATGATGACATTGCTCTGAACTTTTTCCCTCTAGCAGACATGGCTGTTGGAAGCATTTACGAGAAACCAAGTACTAGAACCAGAGTTTCCTTTGAGGTTGGAATAAACCGTCTTGGAGGTTACCCTCTTACACTTCTGAAGAACGATATTCAACTTGGAAAGTCGGAAACTGTAGCTGACACTGCAAATGTTCTATCACGATTCTTGGGAGCAATTACATACCGATGCTTCGGTCATGCTGATGTTGCAGAACTTGCTGCAAATTCCAGTGTACCTGTATTGAATGCTCTTTCTGACAAGCATCACCCTTGTCAAGCGGCTGCAGACTTAATGACGATAATGGAACATTTCTCTGAAAGGAAGAACCTGAAAGTTTCCTGGGTGGGTGATGGAAACAATGTACTACACGACCTAATGTTGGCTTGTGCAATGCTAGGGATTGATTTCCACTATGCATATCCAAAGGGATACGAACCTGCAAAAGATGTTGTTGCTCGTGCCGAGGACTTTGCAAATGAGAATGGTTCAGAGATGGTTGGAACTAACGACCCTGTTGAAGCCGTTAAGGATGCAAATGTGATTTACACTGATGTATTCGTTTCTATGGGAGAAGAAGGACTGAAAGACAAAATGTCCGACTTTGACGGGTTCCAGGTAAATATGGACCTTGTTTCTAATGCTGCCGATAAGTGGGCATTCATGCACTGTCTACCAGCACACAGAGGAGACGAAGTAACCGATGCTGTCATGGATCACCAGAATAGCATAGTCTTCGACCAAGCAGAAAATCGAATGTGGGCACAAATGAGTCTACTAGCCTATCTTGTTGACCATGGCGCATGGACTGCAATGGGCGAAATGATGGGCGTAGGCCTCTAAGTTAGAGGACACTTACTTGCACTGCGAAGGCGATTAGTCCCAGTAACATTCCAACTCTAACATTCTGTTGTGCCTTGTGGTCATCACCATGAAATAGAGGACCATTTAATGAGAATAGAATGAATATTGCAGGCGCATGGAAAATGATGTGATGATATTCCAGGGGACCAATGTAATGTGCGAGTCCAAGAGTAACCATGGATGCTAGAATGAAAACATATGCAACAGATCTTGCATTCATCAATCCTATCCTCATAGGGAGTGTTTTTCTGCCTTCATCAGATTCCATGTCTTCGCAATCTTTGATTATTTCACGTGCCAAGTTAGCAAAGAATGCAACTATTGCTGCATATATTACAATCTCTGTCTCTGCCAAAGATACTGATGCAGCCCCGTAAACGATAACTGCACCTACCATCAAGGATATCGCAATGTTTCCAATAAGTCCAAGTCTCTTGGTTTGTGGACCTGCATCGTAAGTGTACATTAGTAAAGCCGCAAATGTCCATATTGCAATCAATGGATAAGGCTCTTCGGTGTAATATGCACCTACAGCCATGAATAGTGAACTAAGGAGAGTGAAAGAATATGCGACCTTGTAAGCTGATTCTATTGATATTCTTTCAGAAGGTATGGGCCGATATGACTTGGAGACCTTGTCTATAGATATATCAGATATATCATTGAAGGTGTTTCCTGCAGCCATGAAACATATTGCAGAGGTGGTCTGAAGGGCTACGAGACCGAGTGCTTGGATTGTCCAAACACCACTGAGAGCGAGATGAGCACCTAGAGGAACCGTAATTGCCGCTAACACGACATTTTTCGGACGGGATAACTCAACAATCTCGCGCCACATCAGACCTAGGGGGGATGACAGGGGTACATGGTCAGTTCGCTACCAAAGCCCAAATACAGACTCTTTCGCGGAAACCAGCCATGGTTGTGCCCTCAGTGATTCCGAGTTTCTCGAAACGACTATCACGAGCAAGTAGATTTCCAACCTGGTTCATTGTAGCTCCCCAGCGGAAACGCTTGTTGATATGTTCGAGAATTTGACTTGTGTTAGACTGTCCATTATTTTCTAAATATTCAGCGATCTCATTACGTAGGCGACCTGTTCTACCCATCATGCCTCACCTCTGGTTCTGCGGGCAAGGTTTTGCCATGTAGCAGGGATTTCAACCTTCAATGGTTGCCAGTCCCACTTTCCATCTGATGATACAATGTGTGTACCAGTTCGTGTGTTCATACTTTTGGCTTCTCCACTCGGTACTAGGTCCGAGAATCGCAGTTTGCTGTTCATGTACCGAAGTATCTAGCCCGAGTATATCAAGGAAAAATGTAGACAGGTGCATGAAAGTAAAAGTAATCTAAAAGGCCCACTGAAGACTGTTTTTCACTTTCACTTTTTGGTGAATGTGAACATTACTAAGACCCGTTCAGAATAAATACGGGTGACAAGTCGGTGGCCTGTCGCTCGTATAGTGTAGTGGCCCATCATGAAGGCCTCTCGAGCCTTCGACCCGGGTTCAAATCCCGGTACGAGCACTCTAACCCCAATTTCACCCCCAATGTTGAGGGTAAAGCGTAGTGGTTACAGACCACTTTATTCAAGAACCGTATGTAGTTTAGACTGCCTATGAAGAAAGTACATGCAGTACTATTTGCGTTTCTAATGATGACTATGTCCCTAGCTGGATGTCTTAGTGGAGATGATGGCGGCATAGGTGAAACGGGAGCAGTTGGAGAAGCAGGTTCTTCACTACATCTTGTAGTTACAGCAGATGAATTACCAGATTGTAATACAACACTACTAGGTCAGATTTTCTTTGTATCCGGAGAAGGTGCTTTCCAAGTTTGTTCGACCACTGGATGGGCTATTGTAGATCTTTCCGGTCCTGCTGGATCAGATGGCACAAACGGAACTGATGGTGTAAACGGAACTGATGGTGCAAATGGAGAAGATGGTGCGGATGGCACTAATGGAACCGATGGTCTCAGCGCACTAGCAGTAACTACTACTCTAAGTGAAATTAATTCTAATTGTCCAGATGGAGGAGTACAAATCGATGTCGGCATAGACTACAACGATAATGCAGTCCTTGATGCCGTCGAGATTGCTCAGACCACTTACATCTGTGATGGTGCAGACGGAGTAGATGGAAACAATGGAAGCGCATCTCCAAATACAATGCTAACCAGTATTTCCTCACCTCCTGTCATGACGGGATGCACTGCTGGTGGACGAGTAATACAACAAGGTCTTGACAATGGAGATGGTAGCGGAACCGCTCAAAATGGAATTCTTGAAGCTGGTGAAGTTGACTATACAACGGCCTATTGTAGTGAATATATTGTAACGCAGGTCTCTGATATCAATAGTGGTAGTGGTAGCAGTGACGCTGGTGGTTACATGTCGATATTAGTTGGGGATAGAATCTACTTCGATGCAGACGATGGAAGTGATGGCACAGAACTGTGGGTGCACGATACCTCCACAGGTACAACTTGGCAAGATTCTGATATCAATATTGGCAGTAATAGCAGTTATCCTGGTAAGTACATGGAAATTTTAGTTGGTGATACAATATACTTCGATGCAGACGATGGAACTGACGGCCGAGAACTATGGGCTAAAAATCTCAAAAACGGGTCTAGATGGCAAGTTTTTGATCTACACCTTTCTGGAAGTAGTTTTCCTGGAACTAACATGGAGATTTTAGTCGGCGACACAATCTACTTCGATGCAACCACTCTATTTAGAGGAACTGAACTATGGGCACATGATACATCAAATCACTCAACCTGGCTAGTTGCTAATATCAATGGTGCCGGTGGAAGTAACCCCGGATATCAAAATAGTATGTATATATTGGTGGGCGACACAATCTATTTCATTGCAACTGATGGAATCAACGGATATGAACTATGGGCGCATGATACCTCAAATCACTCAACCTGGCTAGTTGCTGACATCTATAGCGGGCTAACTTCCAGCACTCTCGGAATGACCATGGAGATTTTAATCGGTGATACAATATACTTCGATGCGAATGATGGAAGTGACGGCAGTGAACTTTGGGCGCATAATACCTCAAACCATTCAACTTGGCAAGTTACTGATATCAACATTGGTAGTGATAGCAGTTATCCTGGCTTGCACATGAATCTCCTCATCGGAGACACCCTCTATTTCTCAGCCAATGATGGAAGCACTGGACATGAATTGTGGGCTCATGATACCTCTAATCATTCCACATGGCAAGTAGATGATCTCAACAGCGGATCATATAGCAGTTTTCCCGGACAAGAAATGTCCATACTAGTCGATGACACAATCTACTTTACTTGTAGTTACCAGGGCTCTAAATCGGAACTATTTGCGCATAATACCTCCAATGGATTGACTTGGCAAGTTACTTATTTCGGCCACCCATTGCATGGATCAAGCGCAGGTTATGGATTGGACATTTTATTCGGAGACGTACTTTTCTTTGGTGCAAATGGTGGAACGAGAAACGGCGATATTGAACTATGGGCACATGATACATCAAATGGATTGACTTGGCAAGTTGAAGAAATCAACATTGGAGATGCCGGAGGTAGACCCGGGGCGCGTTTTGGAATAATAGTAGGCGATACAATTTATTTCGATGCTAGAAATAGTCTAGGTGCTGAGTTGTGGGCAATGACAATTGAACATAGTCTAACTTACAACTGAGTAATGATACTCCGCACCCCGGTACGAGCATCTTCCAAAACTAATATGCGGTTCACCTTTCTAGCGGTGATGTGTCCAGTTCAGATGATCCTACAAATCCAAAGGGCCGGGATATTGACCTAAGGTGGGTATTTGGAAATCTATTCCTGTGGTTTGGTATGGCAATTATTGGATTTTCATTCATCGATTTGTTTAATGGAGAATCTTTGAAATTATGGAGTTTGATTATTCCTATTGTTCTCATTATTTTTGGAATTTTTCTTATGAAAAAAGCAAGAAATTCTGCACCAATAGGCCAGGCCTACATGGCGGGCACCATATACAGAGGCTCCAGAGGTAGAATCTAACTTCTATCCATTAATTTCGCTAGGCCTGCTAGGGACATACTATCACTTACAACTGAGCAATGGTACGAGCACCTTCAAACACTATTCACTCAAAAGAGGTGATGTTCGAGCAAATTATCGCACTTGCCTCGATTTCCACCAGTAGCCTATCATCTACCAGTGCGCCAACCTCTACGCCAGTAGAGACTGGCCTTATTTCGCCGAAGAATTTCCCGTGCACCTTTGCAACCTCCATCATGTACTCTCTGTCGGTAACAAAAATCCGAGTACGAACTACATCAGACATAGAACCACCTGCCTGTTCTATTGCACGCTGAATTTTCTCGAGGACATAATGGGTTTGAGCACCTACATCTCCTTCGCCAAAGAAATTTCCCTGCTCATCCACAGCAGTAGTTCCAGCGACCTCTATGAATTGGCCGACTCTGACCGCACGGGAATATCCAGCAATAGGCTCCCATGGTGCACCTGAAGAAATATTGATTCTCTCACTCATTAAGAGATGACCAATCCCAGACAATCTATGACACTATCTATCTGCATACGAGTCTACTCTAGAAGAAGAACATTAATCCCGGCACGGGCACTAATTATTCCGAAGTAAACAAACTTGCAACATTGGCGATAAACCAAGACGATGCTGCAGCTAACTGCAACCAATCACCAGTTGCCCAGAGACTGGTATCGCTTTCGTATACGAACACACTGATTATCCAACACGAACTTGCTATTGTTTGTCCTAGCCAGTCCACTCGTGTAATTTTTTTGAGCAGACCATTTTGGCTTTCCATCGATTCTGTGGTTTGCATTGTAGATGTTGATTCTGGTTGCGTTAACAAGTCAAACACTCCTGGCCACAGCATGAAAGGTCATCCAAAAACATCCCCCAAGAACGATAGATGGATACGAAGTCTTCAGTAGGAAGACCCAATGACTCTGCAATAGATCTTGCGACAATTCCAAATCGCTGTCGATATTTGAAGATAAAACAGAATATGTGACCGTCATGACGAATTGAGGGGCCACACAGATACATTCCTTCCGTCGTAGTAGAACAGTCGTTATCATCGAGTTTTGGGAAACCATCTTTACGCTGTTCAAACAGATGCGATACAAACTTATGGCTACCATCGAATCCACTTGCCAGGAGTGGCTTATTTTTTGAGGTGTAAACATCTCCATCCGAAGTGGTGACTGTATAAATTCCTGAATTTAATTCGACCTTACTAATCTTGGTTTCAGCAAACAATTCGACCTGTGTTTGAAAACTCTCTGCTCTCATTCGTTCAAATGAATACGTAGAAAGAGCAACACTCGGATCAGAGGTTTTCGCTCCCCAAGGACAGGATGAATCAAACACCTTGACCTGCTTCCCGTTTCTTGAAAGGTGATACGCAGCATCAATACCGCTCTCATAACCACCAATAATCAGGTAATCATCACCGCTCATCTCTGCATAAGATGAAACCGTTGAAGTGTGGCGGCACAATTCGCTTCCTTCAAACAAATTTGTTGTAGGGTATTGGTATTCACCAGCAGCCCAAATTACATTTTTTGCTTGAAGGCTTCCCTTGTCTGTCTCGATGTTGAATTCTTCACTGCCTTTCTCAATGGCAGTAACATTTGTGTGATCCCAAATCGGCAATTCGAATTCTTCGGCTAGGAACTTCAAATGGTCAGCGAAATCTTGCCCAGTCGGGTGCTCAACACGCATGTTGTATGCGGGTGATACTCCAATGGCAATTGAATTCAAATCCAACATACCGATGGAATTGCTTGGAAATGACGGAGTAATGAAGCGGGTTTCAGCTGGCCAGTTAGCGAACGATGACCCTACAGTGTTTCTCTCAATAATGAGCATGCTCTCCACACCGATGTGCAACAAAGAAATTGCCATGCCAATCCCTGCGGCACCTGCCCCAACTATCACAGTATCATAGGTACCATTAACAGGAGATAATTCGACTATATCTTCGGCATCCAAAACGGCTTCTTCGTCAACTTGTATAGTTCCCATTAATAGATTCGAAATGATTGTTATTAAAATAATTAAGGTTGTGCCCTAAGATTCAATAATCAAAAATCATATCCCAAACGCTTCCTAATCTTATTGGAAAGACTTGCAAATGCGGAGATAAGAAGTACACATAATGCAAGAACAGCAAATAGGATAAAGGCAATAATGGAATTACCGCATGCCCAGGGTGAGAAATCCAAAAACCCTGGATCCTCACAGTTCCTAGGACCTTCTGTCAACCACAAGAATACTGTACTTAGAAATCCGATTGCTAGCAATCCTAACCCTATGCGCAATGTGAGTCTAGAAAAGTATTCGATTGTCCATTTTGTTTGCACTGACCAATCAAAATCTTTCTGACAATGTGGGCAAGTAAATAGGCCATATACACCATCTTCGAGTTCGACTTCCAATTCACAATGTGGACATTCGATCTCTACCATGGTACAATTTCAGATTCATTAATCATAAGATTTGGCCAGATTTTGAATCTTTTTACTAGAAAAAAAATGTTTCCCCATCAGTCACGAACACTGATATTGTAATCGGGTTAATAAGAAACGGTTCAGCCGACAAATTGCTCCGGTAACGGAGCGAGCGTTTTCCGGGGTGGGCGAGGGGTCGCCCGTTTGTACACGCTCGTTCCACTCATTGTGAATTGACCCACTCAGTGTAATTTGGTGAGGCATCGCACTCATGAATTACAATTTGAGGTACATCGTAAGGATGTTCTTCTTCAATCTTGGAAATGACTGATTGCTTATTGGATTCGGAGACCTTGATTTGCAGAGCCCATTCAGTATCTGATTGGATTTTACCTTCCCACTTGTATGTAGAGGAAACCTTGTGGTGTTGTACACATGCAGCTCCAGACTCAACTAATATCTGAGCAAATGAAGTGACTTCGAACTCCCTCCAGGAACTCGGCAAGGTTGTCTTGACAATCCACATATCGACGCCCATAACAACTCGATGACGATAGATTTCATGAACGTTCTGCTAACACAAATTGAAATGTGAGAAGCCTGAGAAACTGTCATGGGCCAACTGGCAGAACTGAATTGGCTCAACCGATTCTTGTCCGAAACACCCGGTGATGAAGAAGTCGGTGGAGTAAGTCGACAGGTCCCTGGTGTATGCTGGTCACGTGTTCTGCCAACTCCTGCTCCAAATCCAAAACTTCGATTGTGGTCCGAAGAAATGGGTACTCTTCTTGAACTTGATAGAGGCGAAGCGGATGTCCTCGGCGGAGGTTCACCAGCCGTAGGCATGGACACCTATGCGCAAAGATATGGAGGCCATCAATTCGGTAATTGGGCAGGCCAATTAGGAGATGGCCGTGCAATTACACTGGGTGAAGTAGATACCGGAACAAATGTCTGGGAATTACAACTCAAAGGTTCTGGACAGACTCCATATTCACGACATTCTGATGGCAAGGCTGTTCTTCGATCTTCTATTCGTGAATTCCTTTGTAGTGAAGCAATGTATCATCTTGGAGTCCCTACAACTAGAGCCCTCTCGCTTGTTACGACTGGTGAGAAAGTAATGCGTGACATGCTGTATGATGGCAATAAGCAACTTGAGCCAGGAGCTGTTGTTTGCAGAGTTGCGCCTAGTTTCATCAGATTAGGTAGTTTCCAAATTCATGCAATGATGGGAGATAAGAACACCTTGGAGTCAATAGTTGAACATACGCTAAAGCATCATTTCCCCGATTGTAATTTTGATGAAGATGGAATCATAAAATGGGCTAGGATTGTTGCTAAAACAACAGCGGATATGATTGCTCACTGGATGAGAGTCGGATTCGTACATGGGGTAATGAATACTGACAATATGTCGATTCATGGATTGACAATCGATTATGGCCCTTATGGCTGGCTCGAAGATTACAACCCTGGCTGGACTCCTAATACTACAGATGCAGGCCGCAGAAGGTATCGCTATGGTAGCCAGCCACAAATTGGCGCATGGAATATAGCAAGATTTCTCGAAGCAATATCGCCATTAGTAGAAAATACAGATAGGCTAACCGAAATCGTTGAATTCTATATATCAAGTTACGAAGATTCAATTAATCAGATTTGGGCTGACAAATTGGGATTTTCTGAATTCGAAGAGGATGATGCGATTTTGATTAGCGAGTTGAATGAATTACTACAAAAAGTAGAGACTGATATGACAATATTCTTTAGGGAACTAGGCAAAGTCCAGGAGCCTAATATCGAGAATATGAAATTCGCCTTCTATGATGAAGAATCAATTCCTGCCGATGAATGGAATGCTTGGTTGGCAAAATGGTGGGAGAGAGTTGAATCCAATCCTAACAGAGAAATGATGATGAAAACCAATCCAAAGTATGTTCTAAGAAACTGGATGGCACAACTTGCAATCGATGCTGCAGAAAAAGAAGATTACTCGGTTTGTGAATCCCTTTACAATTTGCTGAAATCGCCATATGAAGAGCAAACTGAGTTTGAAAAAGAATGGTACCAGAAGCGCCCGGAATGGGCTAGACATAGAGTAGGATGTTCTATGCTATCATGTTCCAGTTAGTGCCATAGTTTGAAACAGGCATTAATATCTGCACCGACGATGGATAGTGCATGGAACAGGTAAAAATTGCAGAGACCTTGAAAGAAAACAACGCAAAGACTACGGCGACCTTCGCAGTAATGATGGCCTTGATATTTATGGCGACATTCATTGTAACGGTATTTCCGATAGCACCTACCTTGATCATATTGGCATCACCTGCCATATTGATGAATGTCGGTTGGCTTTTGTTTGCCAGGTCGATATGAAAATTAGTCATAATTATGCACTACATTGTTGACAGCATGTCATGGTCGACGACCAGTTGATGTGGTTTATTGGACTTGGAGCGTGGGCATTTGCCACCGTGATGGCGATAAAACCATTCCACGGATATCTGATGTCCAAGGGCTGCGAAAACATGGTTGCAGTCTACTATAATCGTAAGGTAGCTCACATGGTAGCGGGTGGCGTACCGCTAATCATGTGCCCAATAGTATTCACCGACCCAATTTATCCTCTT
>CACEWA010000028.1 GCA_902563095.1 uncultured Candidatus Poseidoniales archaeon
CGCCGGTGTTGTTTGAACCCCCTCCAGTTGTCCAGTTAGACCAGAATGCAACTAAGTCTGGAGTTTGGTCCACGGAAAGAAGGATTGTATCGTTAACATTACCGTTATTCGCCACCATTATCGAGAGGTTAACCTCGTCACCAGGAGCCATTTCTACTAAGCCGTTGTCTCCTGCACTAGATGCATCTATTGCTGGTAGATATTGTGGTAAAACGGAAAGCTGTACGTCGATAGTACTCGAGACGTTGGCATCAGGTTCAGTTACCGTGATTGTAAGAGTCCCTGAGTCATTAGGGAGAGCAGTTGTCGATAGTCTGACAGCAATATTTGTCGTTGCACTGAATGTTGGAATTACTCCACTGACATTGCTATCCGATGGTATCACTTCCCAAACAGAGTCAAAACCGGAAACAGCAATCGAATAGGTTTCGATAGTAGATCCATTGTTATTTATTGTAAGAGTAATGTTTGTCGCTTCACCTGGTGACAAAATAACGTGATTAACATCGGTAGAAAGTCCGATGCTAGGATGTGCACTGGCCATTGGAACCAATGGTGCAATAGCCATAATCATGACCAAAATGAGTGCATCTACTCTGCGCGACATGGTTATTGCGAATCAATACTGACTTTTCATCCAATCGGCCCTAAGGGCCGATGAAAATCAGTTCTGAAGGGAATCGATTTTCGCCTGGTCCAAAATTTCCCAAGGGAATTCTCCATCTACTCCCGGAGTTCTACCGAAGTGACCTCCTGCAGCGGTACTAGAGTAAATTGGACGCAACAGATCTAGTTCGTTAGCGATGGCTTTTGGAGTGAAGTCGAAAACTTCTTTCACCTTTGCAGTGAGTTCTGAATCTGAGATGGAAGATGTGCCGAATGATTCTACACGAACACTGACTGGTTTTGCAACACCGATAACATATGATAATTGGATTTCACATTTGCTAGCCAAACCTGCAGCAACAACATGTTTGGCAGCCCATCTAGCCGCATACGCAGCCGATCTATCTACCTTTGATGGGTCCTTTCCAGAGAATGCACCCCCTCCATGTCTGCCCATTCCCCCATATGTGTCGACAATGATCTTTCTACCCGTCAATCCAGCATCCGCGTATGGGCCTCCAGGGTCTGCGAATCTTCCAGTTCCATTGACTACCAAATGATATGGTTCTTGAATTAGTTCTGGCGGGATTGCGTGTTCAACAACATGCTTTCTGATTTCCTGCCTGACAAAGGATAGTTCATCATCTTCTGAACCTCCAAATTGTTGCTTCAGGTTTTTATCATGTTGAATTGCAATAATAATCGTATGGACTCGCTTTGGTTTACCATTTTCGTATTCGATTGTAACTTGGCTTTTGGCATCAGGTCTTGCCCAAGGCAAAGTTCCGTTCTTGCGAGCATTTGTCATTCTACGAGTCAATCGTTGTGATAGTGCGGCAGCTAGAGGAAAATATCTTCCTTTAAGTTCGCCAAAATCTTCGGTCTCTAAACAAGCATATCCGAACATGATTCCTTGATCCCCAGCACCTTGTTCAGAAGTATTTACTCCTTGGCTGATATTTGCAGCCTGAGCCGTGATTTTTTGGATTACCTCACATCTTTCTTCGGAAGTCGAATCAAATCCTATGTCATGAGAATCATAACCAATTTCAGCAGCACTTCTACGCGCAATGGATTCATAATCGGGGTGTTCACCGGACAGAGTTACTTCTCCTGCTAACAGAATTATACCCTTTTCATTTCCACCCTTAACGCTAGTTTCTACCGCAACTCGCGCATTTCGGTCTACCCTAATACAGGCATCCACAATAGCATCACTAATTGCATCGCACAACTTGTCAGGATGCCCCGAGGCAACGCTTTCCGAAGTGAAAAGGTCCTCTGACATACCCAAACGGCCAATATTGTCACCTATCAATTCTGTGTTTGTGGCAGCGATGACTTCATGTTCGAAAGTGTCACGCCCCTGTTCATGGCGCGAGACATAGTTTGGCATCCAACCGCATTTCGAACACACACTCTAGGGCAGATTCAGAGTGATGGTGGAGACCTTGTAGGTAGTGAAGTCACGGTTTGTGGTTACATGGAAGCCAACCGCGGGAAAGGCAAGATTTGTTTCATGGATGTAAGAGATGGAACTGGTAAAGTTCAAGTTTTCTTGAAGCAAGGTGGAATTAGCGATGAAGAATTGGCTATTGCACAAGGACTTTCGCGTGAATCAACCGTTCAGATTATTGGAGAAGTTGCACAAAAGCGTCCGCCTAAAGTTGCTGAAGGAGAACCATTGCCTGCACCTACATACGAAGTGGTTGCATCAAAATTCACAGTCCTTGCACAAGCAGATACTCCTCTCCCATTAGGTGTTACTGATACGGTTACAATTGGGCTTGATACTCGTTTAGACAACCGGTTTCTAGATCTTCGAAGAGCGCATGTCAATGCCATGTTTACCCTTAGGGCTAGAGTTCTTGAGTATGGAAGACAGCATTTGATTACAGAGGGATTCAAAGAAATCAATTCTCCAAAAATCATTGCTTCAGCATCAGAAGGCGGAACAAATTTGTTCCCAATGATGTATTTTGATACCCCTGCTTTCCTTTCACAAAGTCCACAGTTGTACAAACAGTTAACTGTTCTGGGCGGAATGGAGAGGGTCTTTGAAATCGGACCTGCTTTCCGCGCCGAAAAGCATGACACTTATCGACATTTGAACGAATTCATTTCTTTCGATATCGAAGGTGCATGGATGAATGACGACGACGTCATGTGTGTTCAAGAAAGAATGATTCATCACATCTGGAAAATGGTTGCTGAAAACGATCAAGACCAAATCGAGATTATCAACGAATACAGAGAGAGCCAAGGCGATGAACCAATTACAGTTGAAGTTCCTAGCCTGCCGTTCCCTAGAATCGAGTACTGCGATGCAATTAAGATGATACAAGATGCAGGGGTAGAAATCACTTGGGGCGATGATATCGAATCATCTCACTGTGATATTATTGCTGAAAAGTATCCTGGATTCCATTTCCTTCCTCGCTGGCCTATGTCGATGAAACCCTTCTACATCCATCATATTCCTGGGGAACTTGGTTCTACAGGAGAACAACTATCGCGAGGTTTTGATTTGAATTATGGCCGTGATGAAATGACAAGTGGCGGACAAAGAGAACACAATGTAGATGTCCTCGAACAGAATCTACGCAATATGGAATTAAATCCAGCAGATTTCACATTTTACACAGACGGTTTCCGATATGGAGCACCTCCTCACGCAGGATGGGGTCTCGGTGTAGCACGATTGCTAATGGTTTTGACCGGTTCTAGAAATGTCCGTGAAACTGTTCTATTCCCAAGAGACCGTAGTAGAGTCACACCTTGAGTTGGTAAAGTTGCCAGTTGACCGCATGCAATGGGGTGCTGAAGATTGGCAGTTCGCTGATTTGTATATGCCAGATGAACCATCCCCGTATCAGAAAGACGAGGGTATCCCTTGTGTGATGCTGATTCATGGTGGCTTTTGGAAGAAGAAATTCACTCTAGATCTGATGGCCCCAATTGCTGAAGATTTAGCTGAACAAGGAATTGCTGCATGGAATATTGAGTTCAAAGGATGGGAGTCTGGCGATGAAGGAGTATGGATGGATACTTTTTCCGATGTGATGAGGGCCTGGGGCCAATTAGCATTATTGCCGGGTATCGACATTGTGCGCTCGATGATTTTAGGGCACTCCGCAGGAGGGCATTTAGCCCTAATGATGGCGGCGGTTGCAGAAAGAAAACCGTGGCTAACAATTGCACAGGCTCCTATTGCAGATATTGTAGCGGCAGATCACGCTAAATTATCTGACGGTGGTGATGCAGTCCGCCGCTGGATGGGTTGTGCTCCTGAAGGAAACGAAGAGATTTGGCGGCGAGTAAATCCTGTTGATAATCCTCCCAAAACCTCAGTAGTTCTAATGCATGGCAAGGCAGACGAAGATGTACCCTGGATTCAATCAGAATCCTACGCTAGGGCAATGAAAGCAAAGGGTGTTGAAATCCAAAAAGTGTGGTTACCTGGCGACCATTATTCCATCATTGATGTTGCCAGTGACGATTGGCTAACTCAAGTTGAAACAATTAGAGATTGGTTGTAAGGTTCAATACCTTGCGCTGCTTGGCGTTGGTATGGACTGGCTAGGAGGCGACTTCCCTTTCTCAACTTCAGCTCTCTCTGGAAAGCACGCAATTGTATGTGGGGCTTCCAAAGGAATTGGGGCTGCAACTGCAAAAATGCTTGCTAAAGCAGGGGCAAAAGTTACTGCAGTCAGTAGGAATCCACACGATTTAGTTGCTACTCTCGAGGGGGAAGGTCACACCGGAATTAGCCTTGATTTGGAGAATCAAGAAGCAATTGGTAAATTCATTTCTTCAATTGAAGAATGTCATATTCTAATCAATAATGCTGCAGGCCCTCCTGGCGGACCTTTGCTCGAAAATGACATCGAAGATTTCGATGCGCCGTTTAAGCGACACTTGCACGCTTCACACACTCTAGTCAAAGGCGTAGTGCCTCTCATGGAGAAAGCGGGTATGGGCAGAATCGTGAACATCATCTCGACATCGGTTAGAGAGCCAATCCCAAACATTGGACTTTCAAACACATTGAGGGGGGCTATGGCATCTTGGGCTAAGTCCCTTTCACGCGAACTCCCTACTTGCATTACAATCAATAATGTGCTTCCTGGATTTACTGATACCGACCGCTTAGGGTCATTGGCGTCCTCTATTAATTCCAAAACAGGAAAAAGCGTTGAGGATATTCACGCCGGTTGGATGTCACAAGTTCCGATTGATAGGCTGATTGACCCACTTGAAACCGGAGCCGCAGTCGCATACCTTTGCATGCCTATTTCTGGCGGCATACGTGGCGTTTCACTGGCAGTAGATGGCGGCCGTATGCGCTCAATTTGAGGTGATGTTTTGGCGGAAATGAATCAAGCACAAGCAGAGGAACTCATGGATATGTTTGCCGACGGCAAATTGATTGAATCGATAAACACGAGTCTAGCCTTACATTTGGTAGATCTTGCTCGCGAGTTAGGTAGAGATGCATTAGTGGGCAGACTGTTAGATCATGCTGCGAAAGTTTCTGACAATCCTGAAGACCAGGGTTGGTGCCAATTTGAGTTACTGAAACACCAAGGCGCTAGTAAAGATGAGTTGATTGGATTGGGAGTTCAATCCGAGAAAGAAAAACTTCCAGGTCTTGCAGCGGGTATTTTCCATCATGTTTCACTAATGTCTTTGGGTAGTGAAGAAGCGAGCCTATTCGCTAATCGCTCGATGAGGCTGCGTGAAGAAGCCGATGATTTGGAGGGTATGATTTACGGCCATGCGCTTTTGGCTCATATTGCCAAATCAGAAGGAGATTTTGAGAAAAGTCAACTCCACCTCCAAAAAAGATTGGAAATTATTCCTGAACCTGAGAAGTTTGAGAGGATGGAAGCTTTAGCAGATTTAGCCCATTCACATTCTTCCTTGGGGGAATTAGAACAAGCGCAAGCATTCTTAATCGATTCATTAGAAATTGCAATTGAATTACAAGAGTTATCTGGAATTTTAGTTGCTAGATGGGGTCTTGCAGACCTTGCCGAAATTTCTAATCAACCAGATGAAGCGATGGTCCAATTATCTGATATCATGACAGCATTCATGGAAGCTGGTGCATTAGTACCCGAGCTTGTACGTGAACGTGTTTCGAAATTAACCGCGCAACAGTGATGTTGATACATCGAGCCCCTCTCCCTAAGGGAGAGGGATTAGGTGGAGTTCGACATATTCTTCTCAATATCGCAGACTCCAGACCACAATGGATTCACTCCTAGTGAGTCCGAAATGTTCGCTAATTATTATGCTCAATTAGAAGCAGCAGACCGTTTAGGATTTGGTGTTGCTTGGATTGCTCAAGCACATTTGTCCACTCAAACTCAACAAGAGAACTCAAGCCCAGTTGTCCCTCATTGGAAGGGCGAAGTTGGTCTTTGCACAGATTTCCCACAATTAGCTCTCGAATCGTTTAGGAGGACGGAACGAATCGATGTAGGATCTGCAGTAGTTAGCATTCTTGCCAGTGGCGGCCCTATTGCGCAGGCGGAAAGAATGGCCAATACAGTTCAATTCCTGTCTCATATGGATTCCAATCGTAAATTACACGTTGGATTCAGCGCAGGAAGATTCGAGTTCATGGCTCGACCGTATGGAATAACTCCTAGAAACGCAGTGGAAGAAGCCGCTTGGCCGGCACTGCGTGCTCAAATTTTCATGGAAGCAAGTGAAATATTCCTGCGATTATTGCGGGGAGACACCATTAGTTCCAACGATATTCGCTCAACAGTATTGACAAGAGATAATTTCCGTTCCGATGAAGATTGGAATGCTGTTCAAAATGCAGCGGGTGGCTTACCTGATGAAATCGAAATTGACAGACGGTACCAGTTCGAGGAAATCTCAATCGTTCCAAAAACATGGCCCAGATATCAATTGGAATTAGTCGCTGGGACACATGATCCTAGAGCCCAAGAATTCGTCAACAAATTCATGCCAGTAAAGGTTTTCAATCTATCCATAACTTCGCCCGAAGTGATTGATTCGACTCATGAAAGGATGAGCAAATTATTCCACAAGGATGGTGGAGAATGGCAGAGAAGAGATATGCCTCGAACAACATTCGTATTCCTAAATGCGGAGGAAGGGCTTTCCCCTGAAGAGCAATCTCTGGCGGCTCACGAAGAAGCACGTCTTGCTTTGGGTGAATATTGGAAAGCACTTGAAGGAACTCTGGACCCTTCGAAGGTTGAAAGAGCAGCAGACAATGCATTGATTGGTAATCCCGAGGAAGTTGCACAGCAAGTATTGGAAAGGTTCCACCCTGAAGACCGTCTGATGTGTTGGTTCGATTTCTTCAATCACGATAGTGAACGAGTGATTCGAAATATGGAAGCTTGGTGGAGCGAAGTCGTACCACTGCTGGGGTGAAATTTTGGATTTAAGGCACGACAAAAATTCTGCAGTTGCACCCGGTAAACCAGGTTCTGCAATTTATCCAGATTCTCCACTTGGAGAGGATATTGAAGGCATACCAACTGGCAGAGATGTAGAGTGGGAGCCATTGGTAGATTATCGTAGAAATGGAGTTTCTGAAACCACCATTCATGGTGCAGTAGCATGGTGTCATGGCGATGAGGTAATACATTCATTCGGTGGAAATGTTCTATGTTATGGAAGGTCAATGATGAAACCATTCATGCTGAAGGCGTTCACTAAAGAGTTGGAAAACCATTCTTGGGAGCAAAAAGCAATTTCTGTCGCTAGTCATAACGGTGATACAGAACACGTTGCTGCTGCTCAATCTATGCTCTCTGAGGCAGAATGGCCACTGATGCTTACTCCCGTGGATGTACCACTCATTCAATTCGGTAGGCAGGTTAGAAGGCCTAGGCGCTGGTATCATACCTGCAGTGGTGAGCATGCTGCAATACTTGCAGGATGTAGGGCCAAAGGTTGGAATCGAGCAGGGTATACTCTTCCCACACACAAAGTGTTCCACGCATATATGGAGCAACTCAGAAGATTTCTAGGCAAGGATTGGAATCCACAAAGGATAGCTAAGGATGGGTGCGGCCTGCCAACAGTTTCGAACACTGTTGCAGAATTAGCCAAAATTTACGCAGGATTAGTTCAGGACAAAGATTCAGATTGGATTTGGGAAGCCATGTGCAAGAATCCTGATTTAGTTGGTGGATTCAATAGATTAGACTCGACAATTCTGAAAATTGGAAATGGCAAAGTTATCGCAAAAGAGGGTGCGGATGGCCTACTTGGAATGGCTATCGAGCATCCTGATTATCCGAATGGATTAGGAATTGTTGTTAAAATTGCACACGGCTGGAATTCACAGGCTACTTGGTATGTTGCTAGAGCAATTTTAGGATGCTTAGGAATTGAATTACGAAACCCATATCCGCTGAATAAACAAAAAGCGTTCATTGTCCCAGGAATAGTTCCAGATTCTCTACGTGGTGTACTAGAAACCATTCCGACTTGGGATGAGTGGGACCCAGACCAAGATCGCTGGCATTACGAGGTGGATGCATGATCCAAGTCAAGAATTACATCGGTGGTGAATTCGTTACTTTGAGTGAAGATTTTGACGACATCTCACCGCTAGATTTCTCGGTTATTGCCAAAGTTCCTCGAACTAGAAATGTCGATGATGCGGTTGATGCTGCTAAGAAGGCTCAACCTATGTGGGGTGCACTTAGTATCGAACAGAGATGTGATTGGTTGGACAAAATTGCAAATGAACTTGAGAATCAAATCGAAGAAATTGCTCGTTTGGAATCAATGGACACTGGAAAGCCACATCATGTTGCATTGAATGTAGATGCATCTAGGTCTGTAAATAATTTCAGATTTTTTGCAGATTTTGGACGCAACATGGAATCACAAACTTTCGAAATGTCAGATGCAACAAATTATGTCGTAAGAAAACCGATTGGAATTGTTGGATTAATTTCACCTTGGAATCTCCCATTGTACCTGCTATCTTGGAAGATAGCACCTGCCTTGTTAATGGGCAATTCAATAGTTGCTAAGCCAAGCGAAATCACGCCACTAACAGCACACTTCCTAGCAAATATTTGTTCCCAAGTTGGCCTACCTGCTGGTGTTTTGAACATTGTTCACGGTTATGGCCCAGAAGTTGGGCAAGCCATCGTTGAACATCCTGAAATCAAAGCGATTTCCTTCACAGGCGGTACTTCAACCGGTAAGATAGTGGCTGCAACCGCCGCTCCTATGTTCAAGAAATTAAGTCTTGAACTTGGTGGAAAGAATGCATCAATTGTACTGGAAGATGCTGATTTAGATGTCGCGGTACCGGGTGTATTGCGAGCATCATTTCTCAACTCAGGGCAAATTTGCTTGTGTGGTTCTCGTGTTTTGCTACATTCATCAATCTACGATGAATTCATGGAAAGGTATCTCCAAGAATTGAAGAGTTTCGAAATAGGTCCAGTGATTAGTGACGAACACCGCTCAAAGGTCGTATCGTACATCGATTTGGCCAAGCAAGAAGGAGGTAATATCTTGGCAGGTGGAAATATTCCCGACAAAGTGGGTGCTTGGATTGAGCCAACAGTGATCTCTGGACTTTCTCACACCTCTAGAACAGCCACAGAAGAAATCTTTGGACCAGTCGTTACTGTTCACCCATTCGATTCAGATGAAGAAGCGATTGAAATGGCAAACAGTACCCAATATGGTTTGGCAGGAAGTGTTTGGTCGAAGCGAAAAGGACGGGAAGTTGCAGAGAAGATTGATTCAGGCATGGTTTGGGTTAACACATGGCTGCATAGAGATTTACGCGTCCCATTCGGAGGAGTCAAAGATAGCGGCGTAGGGCGTGAAGGTGGAATGTGGTCACTCGGTTTCTTCTCAGAAGCAGTCAATATTTGCGTCATGGAAGATTGAAGGCTGAGATACCTGTCGGAGTGTTGGAGGCAAACTCATGTCAGTCCATGCAAACGCTCGCAAAGTGACAACCCACACTCTTCAAGAAATGAAGAGGGCGGGTGAAAAAATCACAATGCTAACCGCCTATGACTTCAGTTTAGCTAAGTTGGTAGATAGAGGCGGCGTTGATGTAATTTTGGTTGGCGATTCCGCATCAAACGTCATGGCTGGTAGAGATACAACTGTGCCAATGAGTCTAGAGCACATGATCTACCATGCTCAATGTGTTGAGCGTGCGGTCGATAGAGCATTGATTGTAGTCGATATGCCATTCGGTACTTACCAAGGAAACTCCGCAATTGCATTAGAGAGCGCTATTCGAATCATGAAAGAATCGGGTGGGCACGCAGTCAAGTTAGAAGGTGGTGCTGAAATTGTTGAAAGTATTCAGAGAATTTTGACAGCCGGTATCCCAGTTATGGGACACTTGGGACTAACTCCACAATCGATTTACAAATTTGGAACTTACACTGTTCGCGCTAAAGAGGAAGAAGAGGCATCCAAATTGATTGCTGATGCTAAGTTACTGGAAGAAGCAGGTTGTTTCGCAGTAGTTCTAGAGAAAATACCTGCTCATTTGGCTAAACAGGTAAGTGAAGCCTTGTCGATACCAACTATTGGAATCGGTGCTGGACAGAATTGTGACGGTCAGGTTTTGGTACTGCACGATATGCTAGGAATCACTACTGATTTCAGCCCGAGATTCCTGCGCAGATATCTTGACTTGGAGAGTAAAATTACTGGAGCTGTAGAACAGTATTGTGAAGATGTTAGAACTGGAGACTTCCCTAACGAAGAAGAATCTTACTGAGTAAGCGTTGCAATTAACATTGCGCCAGGTAGAATACAGGATGCAATTCCGAAGCCGTGCCATATCCCGTAGCGGAATGGCGGATGGTTTTGTTTTGACCAAGAAGCGCACTGCCAAATCCAGATTAGAAATGGAATTGCAATGTTGAAATAATTAGGGCCTAATCCCCAAAATCCAGCCATTGGAATACAAACTACTGCAACTCCAAATGCATGCTCTCTTTTGTCTCCTGAATCAGTAATTATAGCGAGCAATGGAGCGAAAACCACCGATGCAACTAATGCGATCATCATCGGAGGGAATTTATTTTCATTCAGAGTTAGTACACTAACAGCAACTAGAGAAATAGCGAATATCGAAGGCCACACCACGTGGCGCAACTTCAAGTCAGGTCTCTCTCCCATATTCTGGGCCAAGAGTAGCCGATGAATAGAAGATGCGGAACCTTTTGGTCGTGATATGGCGAAGGGGAGTATTGTTGCTGGCTGCCTTGCACCGCATCCACCACATTTGGTTTATGCAGATAACCCTGAGCAAAATGAACCGGTCTCAGAAGGGGGCTGGGAGCAGCTTAGATGGGGTTATGAGCGGTTGCGAGAATCTCTGAAAGATGTTGATTATGACGTTATTGTAATTCTTTCTCCTCATTGGCAAACATATGTTGGTACACACTTCATCGGTGTAGAGAAGTGTTCTTCCAAGAGTGTAGACCCGGTTTTTCCAAATCTATTCCGTTTTAATTATGATTTGACAATCGATGTTGAATTAGCAGAGGCAATCCACGACCAAGCTAAATCTGAAGGAATGTCAGTCAAGATGATGACCAATCCCGATTTCAGAGTTGATTATGGAACAATTGTTTCTTGTCATATGGTCAGGCCTGAATGGGATAAACCGATAGTATCTATTTCTTCTAATCGTAGTCTGTCCTACTATTCGGTAGAGGTAATGCAGGAAATGATGATTGAACTCGGAAAATCAACTGCTAGAGCGATAGAAGAGAGTGGTAAGAAGTGTCTCTTGATTGCAAGTAATTCACTCTCACATCGTCATTTCGTAACAGAAACCAATCCTCCCGAAGATATGAGTAAAGAACACATTACAAGTCATGCAATGCATTTGTGGGATATGCGAATGATTGAGATGATGCGCCAAGGTAAATCTCAGCAAATTATCAATGAGATGCCTGAATTCTGTGAACAAGCAATTGCAGAAACAGATGGAGGTGCACTCACTTGGCTGTTATCTGCGATGGGTGTTCCTAGCGAGCCTGCAATCCTGCATGGCTATGGAACAATTATTGGAACTGGTAATGCCATTATGGAATGGCCATGTCGAAACTGGGGTGCTTGAATGACGGGCGAGGTAATCAAATCTCTAATTGTGCCCGCTCATCCTCATCCTGTTTTATGTCCAGAAAAAAATGAAGGTTGGCAGAGAGTTCGGGATGCTTATGATGATGCTCGAAAACAAATCGAAGAGAGCGATGCAGACTTGATTATTGTTTACTCAACCCTGTGGCCTAGTGTGATAGGGCACCAAATTCAAGCAGATCCGAATCCAGAATGGGTGATGGTCGATGCGGACTTCCACGATTTGGGAAGTATTCACTATTCATTGAAAATTGATACAGAATTTGCAGAAGCATGGAATCAGGCCAACATCAAACGTGGTCTAGAGTCTAGGACAGTTGCTTATCATGGATTCCCAGTTGATGTCGGTTCAGTTGTTGCTTTAGAACTACTAAATCCTAGTAATAGAATTCCAGCAGTAATCTGTTCTACGAATGTCTACTCTAACAGAGCCGAGACTACAGTACTCGCCAAAGCATGTATGGATGTAGTAAAGGCTCAAGGCAAAAAGGCGGTTGCAGTTTCCGTAATGTCACTATCAAACAGGATGTTCACAGAACCTATTGAGCCCCACGAAGACAGGATTCATTCGCTGAAAGATGACGAGTGGAATCGTAAAATTTTGGAATTCCTATCTGAAGGCCGCTTGGAAGATGTCGGACAACTTAGCCGAACAATCCATGACCAAATTCGAGTTAAGAAAGTTGTAGCATTCAAACCAATGTGGTGGCTTTCTGCCATGAATGATAATCGTAATGATTTGACAGGACAGGTACTGGCCTATGAGCCAATTCATGGAGCAGGAGCGGCAGTTGTTGTATTAGACCCGGAGTCTAATGGAACCGGCGATAAGGAATACGACGAGGACGATGTCGAATTCTATGGCGGCGACAGAAATGTTTTGGAATCAGACCTAGAAGAACCGAATGGAAATGTCAACTCGGGTCCAGCATTGTATGACCCCGTTGAAGGTGCTAATGCGGTTAACACCAGTAAAGCGCCTAAACCAGTTGGGGCCTACCCTCATGCAAGAAGAGAAGGGGACCTGATTTATCTTTCAGGGGTTGGTCCAAGGCAGCCAGGAGATAATTCGATACCAGGTGGGCCTATCAAAGACTCAAATGGCAATCCTTTGAATTATGACATTAAAGCTCAAACAAGAGCAGTGGTAGATAATATCGCTAGAATATTAGAAGAGGCCGGTTCTTCACTAGAGAAAGTCATTGACGTAACCTCCTTTTTGGTAGATATGGATCGTGATTTTTCAGGATACAATGAAGTTTGGGCCGAAACACTCGGTAAAGTAGGGCCTACTCGTACAACTCTTGCAATTAGAGCATTGCCAACACCTATTGCTGTAGAGATGAAAGTAATCGCTAAAGTTTGATTTCCGCTATCCGGAGATTTTCGGCGTCAATATGTAGTAAACAATAACTACCAATTGCGCTTGATTAGCAATAACGGTGTAGTACCGGTCGTAAAACGGAAATTTGTTCGCCACAGGAGAGTTTTCAATGGACATCAAATCTACAACTGGCAAGTTGCTAAAAGGCGACATTTCTGGGGTTGTATCTGATGTAAAATCTCAAATTAAACGCTCTTTGAGTCTAATTGGAGTTATCATCGTTACAGTTGCAGCAAGCATTGGTGCTGGACTGTTTGTGTTGCCATCATTTGCTGTAGCAATAATGGGGCCAGGTATTTGGTTAGCCTTCTTGATTGCAGGAATTGTTTTCTTGCCCGGTGCGCTTTCCAAATCAGAATTATCCTCTGCTATGCCGGTAAATGGCGGCGCTTATGTCTATGTTGAGCGTTCATTTGGTCCATTGGTTGGAACGATTAGTGGGTTGGGTCTATGGGCCTCATTTTTGCTAAAATCTGCTTTCGCATTGATTGGTTTTTCAGCATATATGTACGCGGTAACAAATTATCTCGACATTTCAACCAATACAACTCTTGTAATTATGGCAGCGCTAGTTCTAATTACTGTTCTGAACATTTTTGGAATCAAAAAAGTGAAGGCATTTCAAACACCAATTCTAGCGCTTACAACCGCTGTAATCCTAATCATTTGTTTGATTCAATTATTCGATGCGAACATCGATTTTTCTCGTCCTATTGATGGTGCATTCGATGTATCGAGAAATGACCCGGTTTTGGTAGTTGAATCTGCGGCATTAGTATTTGTTGCATACGCAGGCATATACAAGGCTGGAGCAATTGGTGGAGAGGTTAAGGAACCAGAAAAGAATCTACCTAAGGGCATGTTAATCTCTCTCTTACTGATTACCCTTCTCTATGTGATTGTTACTTTCATCATGATGGCATCGGTTGATGTTGATACTATGCTAAATTCTGATGGTTCAGCAAGGGAAGATCCGATTTTTGCTTTTGTCGATGCAGTAGCATCTACTAATATTGGGTTAGCAATGGCATTATTGGCTGTTCTAACTATGGTCTCTGGTGCTTTATCTGGGCTATTGGCAGCATCTCGTTTCCTGTTTGGAATGGCAAAGGACACTTTGTTGCCAGGAACCTTAGGAGAAACAAACAAGAAATTTGCAACTCCTCACTGGGCGATAATTATTACAGGTATTACTATGGCAATTTCCATAATTACACTCCCTGTAAAGGATGTAGCCAAATTAGCATCCGGCTTCCAAATAATGGTCATAGTTGCATTGAATATCAGTGTGATTATTTTGCGAAGTGAAAATCCAAAACATGATTGGTACAAACCTACTTTCAAATCTCCACTGTTCCCATGGGTTCAGAT
>CACEWA010000029.1 GCA_902563095.1 uncultured Candidatus Poseidoniales archaeon
ATTCTGTTCGGCTATCAGGTGAGACTTGGCAAGGTTCAGCAATCACTGAATGGTGGCAGTTTAGGGAATTCACACTTGGTCTAGGAGAAGTTACAGAAGATTCAACAAATTATCTTGGAATGAACAAGAAGAATATCGATGATTTGAGTTATGTGCTGATTATCGATGATCAAGATACTGATTTCTTGGTTCTTGATGCTGGTGATGATGTATTGCTCTGTTCCGGAGACGTTACTGATGATTGGGATTTGTATTACGTTGGAAACACTAACCGTGCACCTGCGGTAGATTTGGGAGAACACGAATATGGTTGGTACTTACTCGATTTGGATGACGACCACATCGCAGAGGGAAGTGACCCTCTCAACTGGGATACAGATGGCGACTGGTTGGTTGATTGGTTCGAAGTTAAGGATGATGAAGAAGATGGAATTCGTGGAGATTCTTCACCTATCAGATATGACAGCAGAAACACCTCTTGATTTGAGTCAGAATTCCCCCTAAAGGGGGATTTCTGTTTGTGACGGTTCGCCGGTTAATTCAAGGCCTATGGTTTGCACCGTTATGTGGGTGAATAGTGGGTGTCGCAGAAAATTTCGTCTCGAGCCGCTCTATTGCTAATGGTTTTCATACTCGTACTTACCCCGATGAGTCCGCTTTCTGAAACCTTCATTGGTAAGGCCGAAGCTAATGGGGCATCTAGGCACATCTACACTTTCTCAGACGGAAGTGTCGAGAATATTGCTCTGTATCAAGGAGGAGCAGACAAGACAACAGTTGTCTCCATGCCTAAGGGTGCAGAAGTTCTTGATGTTCATGTGACTCTTTCTGGCGCTTCATCTACAGGTTGGTCGCAAGTTACGACTGACACATATGACGAATGGATGGATGGAATCCCTAGCCAAATGGATGCTCGCAGTGAAGAACTAAGTTTGGGATTCGCATCTGGTGACACTGAGTTCTCAGCACACGATTCTACTGAAGAAGAACTTCCAGGTTCAGATGCTTGGCTCGATAATGGTAGTTTTGCAGTTCGTCAACCTCACACTTCGAACTCAACAGAATTGAGATTTAGCAACCAGATCAAGGTTACCAGTGCTAATTTCATGGCTCAAGGACAAGGTGCAATACTTCGAAATCACGATTGGCTATTCATGTCAACTTTCACTGGGACTTCTTTTGACAAGGTTGTCACAAGAATGCATCCTAACAATGTAACGAGAGATATCGTGGTTGATTTGCAAAGAGAATCGGCATGTACTTTGCCTCAAGATCCAACTTCAACTTACTACAAGGCTTATGGATTCAAAGATTGGACTATAACTGACGATGAAATGTTGTACGGAATATTCTCAACATACAAGTATCCTTATTCATCTTCCAACCCTACTCAGTATCTCAGAGTACTAGCAATTGATGTATCGGATGACTGGATTTGGAAATGTGTTGATTCATATGATATCTCTCCACAATTTGGTGAATATAGCGGAATTTCATACGATCGAGAAACCGACCAAATTTGGGTTACACACTCACAACAGAGAAGAATAGTGCCTTATGATTTCGGAGCAAATGGGCAGTTCACTCGTGGCGAGGGACAGTACTCATTCACATCTGGTGCATCGTCGAGTACTGAATGTGGTAAATCGAACAGCAATGTGCATGGTCTAGTTGTTCATGCAGGATTCTTCTACATGCGCTGTATGAAGGGCTATTACTATCAGGACACCGATCAATTGAGCGTTTGGGCAGTTTCAGGTTCCTCTTCTTCGCTTATTCCACAAACCGGAACTCGAGACATTACGGCTAAAGGATTAGGATTATTCTATGATGGTGAGAGACTGATTACTGTAGATACTGGTTACTCAACTTGGAATGCCAAGACATTGTATTATCGTGAGTTTGGAATGGGTATCTCCTATGCAACAACTCCTGCTCCTGGAACTACAACTTGGATTGGGGAAACCATAGTTACTGAGGATGACGTATTGGCAGTAAATGTTCAGAATCATTGGTCCGCTCCTAGTCAGGGAGATCGAGTTGATTATTGGGTCAGTGCCGATAATGGGACTCATTGGGAAGCTGTAGAAAAGAATCAGACGATTCACTTTACACATCCTGGAAATGAGTTGGTTTGGAAAATGCAACTTATTGGTTCCTCAGCAGTATCTTGGTGGATTTCTTTAGAATATGCAACTTCATACCAAAGTTCTGGAGATTGGACGAGTCAAAAGGTTTCTACTGGTACAAATGTTGGTAAAGTTAGAGCGGTTTGGAATGGTGATGTTCCAAGTTCTACCTCGATTGAAGTAATGGTTTCCAACGATAATGGTTCATCTTGGGAAAGTGCGGAAAATAATGCAGAGGTTTCCTTCTCTACCCAAGGTGCTGGTAATGAGTTGTTATACTCGATAATTATGTCAACTAGTGACGACTCAACCACCGCTAAAATTGACTCATTCATATTGTGGTATGAGGAAGGGTATCCTGATGCACCTCAATTAGACGTCGGCGATGACGGTGAGTGGGATTGGAGATCAATTCTATTCTTGAATGAGAGTTCTGTTGTCGCTTCCGATGATTCACCTGTTGGTAGCGTGGTATCAGAAGCACCAAGTTTAGTCGATGCCTTCAATGAACATATTCCCGCCAATGGAGTTGGAACTGTAGAAATCCCAATCGCTGTCAAGGCGAATACACCCGGACGAGTCAAATTGACGGACTTAGATATTGAGTATAGATTGAACACTAGAGTTCTAGATGCAAGCATCGAAGGTGGATTGATAGTCCCTGACGGTGCTTACCGTAACCTTGTGGTTAGAATGGCCCATGGAGATTTAGTTGACAAAGTTACAGAAGCCACAATCGGTCTAAACAATTCTCATGGAGGCAATCCTGCATTCAAATGGATAAGAGGTGATTCATGCAGTGTTATGGACGATGCCGGTGGAATCATACATTTCGATGTTGGAAATTGTACTTCTTCACTCGATAGTGAAGGAGTAGTTTCTGTAACCATGCCAATGAAGGTAAACTGGACTTGGGATGACGAGAGAAAGATGGAAGCCATAGTTTCTATGAGCGACGATTTGGGTCCTCAAATTAATGCTTGGACAACAGATACACTCTCACTAAATGTTGAGAATGATATACAGCTCGATGGAATGCGAGTTTGGGAAGAGACAGGTCGTGAATTATATCCAGGAGATTGGGTTCGTGGAGGATTTAACCTGTCGATTAGTGGTGGAATCAATTTTGAAGGTTCAGCATTTTCACCTATGGCTGGAGAATTCAATCTACGGGTATTGGGTCAAAATGTAACCTATGATGGTGACCCAATCGGCGAACCAACAGTTTTGCACATGGAAGGAAATCCGGGCTTTGGCCAATATAACATGACATTCACATCACCCATTGAATCTGAAGCAGGTGGAATGGTATTGTATGTTGAAGCAATCGATTTAGCCAATGGCTCGACATATGTTAATCCCGGTTACAATACAATCAAATTGATATTCGACGGAAATGCTCCACTAGTGTTGTTCGCAAGTCCAGAGATGTCTTCTGAAATGCACAAAGGACCACCTTCTCCTGGTGGTCAATCTATCGAAGTAGTGATTCAAGATTCTGTAGACCCTCCTCAAATCGTAGATTTGCATTATTGGGTTGGCTGTGAAGCTGGTGAGCACGAGCGATGTGACGATTCTAACTTCAATGGACTTCCAGAGCCAATTGAATATCGTTCGAAAACCTTGACCACTCCAGAAGTTTTACCTGGAGGTCTTAATGTATTCAATGGATTGATAGATGATTCAATGCTTGTCCATGGGGACAACGTAGCATTCTATGTTACTGGTCAAGACGGTCAAGGTAACGTTATTGCAATGGGAGGGTCTCCGGTTTGTGACATTGGGCCTGGACAAATCTGTGGTGATAGACCAGGGGAAATAGCTCCGGAATGGGATGAGTCCTTGTCATGGTATGTTATTCGAGAAGAGTTTGAACCTGAGATGGATATTGATAATTCAACGATTACAGGTCACGATGATTTAGCCCCATTACATCCGGGAATATCTTACACAGCGACATTCATGGTCTCAGATATCAACGGATGGTGGGATGTAGAATACGTCCATCTTGCACTCGCTGGTGATTTTGATGATGACGAAACCTCGATTTATGCTCATATTTCAAAAGATGAGAATGGTATGCCTGAAATGTATCTAGAAAGTGGCGGCTCCGGTTTAGCAGTTTCAAACCTTTATTCTTCAATTATCTTAGATCCTGAAAACAACTCGAGAATGGTTGTATCGATTAAATTCCAACTAACTTGGAACTTCCCTGAAGTATGGGATACTGATGGCGCTTCTCACTTCATACCAAAGGTTTGGATTGAAGACAAACCGTGTGGATTGGAAGATGATGTTCCATGTAACATTCACAAAGCCGGATTGGGTAATGATTTGTGGAGTTTGGATAATGATTTGAGATTCGATACACAACCGGGACATATTTTGGCGATTGAATTGAGAGACGGTACCAACCATTACAATCCTGAATTCGATGAAACTTTGATTGGTGCAGGGCAGGCGCTGAGATTTAGTGGAAGAGTCTTGTTCGCTGAAGATGAAACTCCTGCTCCTGCAGGTACCTTCACTATTTCTTTAGGAGATTACGATAGTGAATGGACTACTACTAGCAGGGAAGGTGGTTACTTTAGCATCGATATGTTAGTTCCAGATGTACGAAGTGGCCATTTAGATTTACGTGCTAAGTTAGTTGATTTACCAGGTATTGCTGAAGACCAATCAGAATTCATGCCAAGATTGAGATTAGCAGTTGACAGTGAGCGCCCAACTATTCACGACATCCATTTGGCTGGAATCGAGCCGGGTGAAGAAATTCCAATTTCTCTTGCAGATAATCTGCAAGTTATGCTTGAGACAAGAGATGACCAAGGCTTCTCTATCGATAACCCTGCGGTTTTGCATTACCTAGTTAGGGCTGGAGAAGCAGAGATTAGCAGAGGCTCTTCACCGCTCCCAGATACAACTCCATTCGAAGATCAGTTCTTCTGGACAGGTTACCTTGATTTGACAGATGGAGGGGCAACAATGCTTCTACCATCTTACACGATTGATGTATGGGTTACTGGTTCTGATGAATCTGGAAATCCATACGACAGCCAAGGAAATACGATTTCTGAACCTTTGGCTTCATGGCCTTTAGCACTCACTGGACCAGATGTTAGTTTACAAGATGCCGCTCCTCCGAAGTGGTCTAATCCAACACCTAACCCTGGAGAAGCGGTATCGGTATCTCTCGAGGTAAGAAATAGTGGAGCATCAGGAAGCGTTACTTTTGTTCTACAACGATTGGTTTCTGGTGATGACTGGCAAACATTGTCTTCTTCTTCCATTGAAATTTCAAGCGGTAAGAATGCACAAATTGATTTGCATGCAACGGCAGACGGAATTCCAGGTGATACATTAGAGCACAGGATTTTGTTGCTAGATTCGGGAGTTGAGAAGGAGCGTCTTTCGATTTCACCTCTATTGGTTAAAGAAGAAGTTGACAGAGACGGTGCAGCATTGGCAAATCAAGTTGCGGATTCTCAGTTATCGGTCATAATGTACCTCATAGCATTAGGTTCAATGTCCTATGCGGTATGGACAATGGTTCAGATGCGTAGAATAAAGCGTGGCGATGAAGTTGATGAATCAGACCAAACCGCTGAAGTAATGGAAAACATGCAATCCAAGACAGTTCCAGAGATTGACTCTAATTTGCAGGAGATGCCCCAAGTGCAGCAGCAAGCAGTTGCACCAACTGTGCCCCAAGCACCAGTAGCACCAGTTCCTCCGCTGCCTCCAACAGGGTTACCCGAAGGTTGGACTATGGAGCAATGGTCACATTATGGACATCAATACTTGCAGAATAGTAAGTAGATAGGAGGTAACCACATGAGTGGCACAAATTCGATGGTTACCTTACAAGAGAGGTTAGTTAATCTGGTCAATCAATTGAACATGCCAATTTTGGAAACAAGTTTGGTTGTTTCAAGGTGGACTAACAGATTGTTAATTCAGTTGAAAAATCACATGGAAGAAATTCCAGAAAATCTTGGTAAACCATGGCCATTGGAGGTTCAGCCTGTAGAGAGTGATTCAACATTTGAGTTGGAAAAAGCTCTGTCTTTAGTTGATCGAGATCGCATGGATATCCTAGATACACTGATTCGTGTCACTCTAGAAGAAGAGCAAATGTTGGTAAGCGATGCATTAGGAGTTTTACGGTCATGGGAGCATCTTGCTCGCAGCCAGTTGTCACAAGTTGCAGGCCCTGGACAATTGTTTAGTCCTACGCAAATACCCGAGGATTTCTAGGTGAAAATATGCGAGTAATTTTTGTTGTCACGGTTATATTATCTGCAGGCTTTGCAGGTTGTTTCGGAACCGATGAGTTATTCGAAGAAAAGCGGGGTATACCTGGTGGACTTGCTCTTGCTTGCCTTCAGGACGACAAATTTGAAAAAATGAAAATCCATTTTTTGTATGAGGAAGGTTATGACCCAATAGCAATGGATTTAGTCAAAACAAGATTACAGCAAGTCTGTGATAAACCTAAAGGAATTCAAATTGTTGCTAACGCAATCGATTTTTCCGAAGACAATAGTTGGAGTTCTGATGACGTGAGGGATGCAAGATGGAAACATGGTGGAGATGCAATGGGTTCAGATACTCTACATTGGTATTTCTTATTCCCGCAAGGGACACATAATGATGATTCAGTCCTAGGTGTAGCAGTAGATGCATCTACAGTAGCTGTGTTCAAAGATTCGATTTCAGAATCTGTAAATTTCCTTGGTCGCCCGTCTGCAGATGAGATTGAAAGGGCAGTCACAGTTCATGAGGCTGGACATTTACTAGGTTTGGTCAATTTAGTATATCAATCTCCAATCGACCATGAAGACTCAGAGCACCCAGGCCATTCAAACAATGAAGATTCAGTAATGTATTGGGCTATAGAAAGTAGCAGCATTGGAAATATCTTCTCAGGAAGTATACCTGATGAATTCGATAATGCAGATAAATCAGATTTGGCCGGAATGGCAAGTGGAGAGTTGAAGTGTAGCAATCAACTTTGGTCGTGAGATTGAGCAACTAGAATGCTAGCATCTCTCCATGCGTCAAATATCGACCAAACGTACAGCAGCACCCACAGTACCAAAGTAAATGCCAAAGGTATTTGCAATAGGAACCAATCAAATCCTCGCTGATGATTTCGATTGAAATGTTGGCCCAAATATAGGAACGGAATCAGTGATAGTACAACTGCGAAAACCGGGCGAAACGCACCCCAAATGCCTACTCCGGCGGTAATTTCGTTCCAAATGGTCTTACCGAGTGCGATAGAATCAATATCGTTTTCTTCGACAGGGACGACTAATTCGATCTCCGAATCCTCATCCTGCATATGATGACCAAAACGGCGTCATTTGTCAATGTGGCGACGCAAATGCTCATGGAAGTGTTATTCCTCAAGCAATACATGGCCAAGCCGATTCTAGTTACTGGCTTCGAGCCGTTCGGGGAACATTTGGTCAATGTGTCTGGCCTAATTGCTTCAGAATTGCACGGATATGAAGTCAGAGGACATAAGATTCAATCCCATGTCCTATCCGTTGATTACGAAGGCTCAATGCTAACTTCTAATTTACTCGATGAAACTAATTTTACAGCCATTATTCATTTAGGAATAGCAGAAAATTCGCGCAATCCTCGAATCGAGACCAGAGCCAAGGATATTCTTGACTTTAGAATTCCAGATAATTCTGGACGTCAAATCAGAAATACTCCCATTAGTGGAGACGGGGATTTATTCTCAACGATTAAGCCTGAAGATTGGGATATAGGTACAATGATTGATTCACCGATAATCAGTCAAGATGCTGGAGAATACCTTTGCAATGAGACTTTGTATCGCACATTAATGAAAATTGATGATCAAACACCTTGTTTTTTCTTACATCTTCCTTTACATCAAAATGATGCTAAGGGATTAGTTTTGCAATGTATAGATAGAATGCTTAGACCACCCTGTATCGATGTTGGTGCAGGGGCAATTATTCAGGATGGTAAATTTCTAGCGGCTAGACGTGCCCCTAGCGAGAAACATGCAGGGTGGTGGGAATTCCCTGGAGGTAAATTCGAAGAAGGCGAAGATGCATCTCAGTGTTTGATTCGAGAGATTAATGAGGAATTAGAATTGGATGTTTCTACAGGAGATTCTATCGGAGAGTGGATTTTTGATCATGGAGACGCCGTAGTAAGATTACATGTGATGGAATGTTTCGTCTTAGGAGGAATAATCAAACTACATGTTCATGATGAAATTAAATGGTGCAAAGGCCCAGATGAAGTGGATTGGCTAGGGCCTGACCGTGACATTGCAACAGCCATCAGTGCCAGGTTACAGCATCACCTTTAGAATCCATAGTAAATTCATCACCGATTCTTCTAGGTATATTTTCTCGGCCACTATGCCATGTGGCTGCTTCTAACCAATCATCGAGGTTTTCTCCACCGATTTCTACAGTAATTACTCCCCCTAGGGGGTTGTCGTCTGGTAGTGGAAATGCAACTTTACCAGCCATGGCAGCTTGTCTTGAAATGTGAAAAATAGTGCCACTGGCATCTAAATTTGCAGACATAAAATCGAGTGAAGTGTCCAATATGGCTTGGTTATGTATCAAATCTAGGAATGTGGATAAACTAACTCCATCTGCTGCCAAAACATCATCCTGCTCAGAAGGGAAACTTGGAGGTGAAGGTAAGCCGCAAGTAAAATCCGGGAACAATTTCAAAATTGCATCTAAGACGATTTCTGGGTTGTCAGCTCCAGTTAGTTTTGTAGAAACCACAACTGAATATCCTTCATCGATTGCAGTTAGCCTCAGTCTTGGCATGAACAGCCCATAACGCCATAGTCAATGAAGATGATAGGCCAACCTTGACATTTGTAAACAGTACAGGACCTATTATGGAAGTACGGGTATGTGCAGTTATCCCCGTACTAAACGAGGAGCAATTCATTGGAAAATGCATTGAAAGTTTACTTGCACAAACCATGCCTGTGGAAATCCTAGTTATGGAAGGAGGTTCAACTGATTCAACTAAGGAAATTTTGGCAAGTTTTGGTGATTCTATCAAAGTGGTTGATAATCCAGGTAAGCGTGTTTCAAACGCCAGAAATCTAGCATTGGAGCACATAGGTGAAGATATTACTCACTGTTTAGAAATCATTGGTCACTCTTGGATAGACGAGGACCATGTCGAAAAGCGTGTGATTGATTTACTAGATTTAGAATCCAAATTGGGTATTAGAATTGGCGCAATAGGTTGTCTTACAAAATCAGGAGGTTCAGTAGGAACAGTGTCCAATTGGATTGAAGGCGCACTTGCTTCACCAATCGGTTCAGGAGGAGGTCAATTCAAACAATTTACTGGTCGTGAACAGACTAAAGTTCCTGCATTCTGCCTACATAATGTGGAGGCTCTGAGATCTGTTTCAGGCTGGGATGAGAGATTCATTACCAGTCAAGATAGTGACCTATCTATGAGATTATTAGGTAATGGATGGCAGTTGTGGCGTTCAGATGTTTCATGCGTATACATGCACAAGAGGTCCTCGCTAGGTAAATGGTGGAAAATGTGCCATCGCTATGGTTTTTGGAGAACCAAAGTCATATTGCGCCATCCTGCTAGGACAGATTTACGAGAATTCTTACCCATCCTTGGACTAATTCTCGTATTCACCTTGCCACAATGGTGGTTTGCTCCTGCAGTATATCTCGCCACGCTACTATTGGTGGGCCTTGTATATCGACCAAAGAAATCCGGTTTGACACCAATTATTGGGATTCCAGTATGCTTGGTCATCTTACATACTGCATTTACAATCGGCCTGTTCGATGGACTCACGAGGAGTGGAAGACCTCCTAGTGACCGTACATAAGGCGCAAACCTTCATTGGTGAAAAGTAAAGCAGCAGTTTGATGGCAAGGCAATTAACCTCGACGGTGTTGTTCTTCACACCCGCTTTGGTGCTGAATGCTTTGCGATTTATTGTTACTCCACTCGGCAATATGATGTCAGTTTCACCTATGCTCGATATTGGCCTCCATGTTTGTGCTTTTGGAGTTGGATTCATACTATTCCGTAGAACACGTATAGTTAGAGACCACGAATGGAGAAGAAGCCGTGCTGTTAAATCCGTGAGTGGACATTTCAAAGCAGAGGATAGTGGAGTTTGGGAGAAAGACATTGTCATGGACACGCAACTTTCTGCTGAAGGGCAAGCTAATCTCAAAGGGCAAGTTGCGGGAGCAGTAGGTGTGGTTAGCACCCCAGAAAATTCGGAAGTTGAGACAGAAGTCCAAGTTGAAATGCTCGTTGATGCAGAGCATGTTCGTAGGGCTCAAGCCAGAGTTTCAGGCGATGAGCAATTCGATGAAACTGGCGCCAACTCTACAATCGGTGCTGTGAGAAAGCCATCTCCGATGGATAGTTTCCTTGATTGGATTGCATCACTTAGAGGTAGAGATCGTAAATTAGAACGAGATTCTAAGAAAAATGCAGCATTAACTGCTCGCAGCAGCGAATCTCCAGTTATTGCTCAACGCCCAATCGCTCCTATTGAACCAATTAAATCCGAAGAAAAGCGATATGTGCCTATGGAAATGGTTTCCGTCACAGATACAGGTGCAGAATCAGTAATTATCGATGAAGAGACGAATGAGGTTAGCACTCCAGTAAATAGGGAGTTGTCAATTGAAGAAATGGCCTTTGGTACAGCAGCACGAAGGACTTCCTCGACCCCATCACAATCTGGTTTTGCACCGCAGCCAACATGTCGTGTATGTTCTACGCCAAATCCAGTTGGCGAGAGATTTTGTGCCAATTGTGGTAGTAATCTCTAGCGTTGTACTGAATAACCCCAACCACTCCCCCTGCAATATCTGAGGTGTTTTCATGTCTGAGAAGAGAGATTATTATGAGGTCCTAGGTGTTTCCAAGGATGCTGATGATAAGGAACTCAAGAAGGCGTTCAGGTCTCTCGCTAGAAAGTATCATCCCGACAAAAATGATTCACCTGATGCTGATGAGAAGTTCAAAGAAATTCAAGAAGCTTATGCGGTTCTTTCAGATTCTGATAAGCGCAGGAACTATGACCGATTTGGCCACAATGCACCGGGAGGGTCACCATTCGGGCCGGGTGGATTCCAAGGTTTTAACATAAATTTAGATGACATTCTTGGAGGGGATTTCTTTTCAAATATTTTTGGAGGAGGTCGAAGACGTTCTACTCAAAGTCAAGGAAACGATATTCTTGTACGTCATGAAATTACACTAAAGTCAGTTCTAGAGGGTGGTAAAGACGAAATCGAGATTGATTTGCCAAGCACTTGTGAAGAGTGTAATGGAACCGGCGCTAAAGATGGAATTACTACAGAATGTTCTGAATGTGATGGTGCAGGTCAGGTTAGGATACGTCAGCAGATTGGACCGTTTGTTCAAGATTCGATTAGACCATGTGCTAGATGTGGAGGGTCTGGAAGGGAATTCACTTCAAAGTGTAAGGCATGCGCTGGTGATGGTAAGAAAAACGAATCCCAAGTCCTGAGATTCAATGTCCCTCCTGGCGCCCAAGATGGTACCAGATTACGAATCAGGGGTAAAGGCCAACCTGCCCCATTCGGAAAGGGTGTTCCAGGGGACCTATTCATTGAGTTAGTTGTGGAAGAACATCCTTGGTTTGAAAGAAATGGTATGGACTTAATCATGTCTTTGCCACTTGGATTTAGTGATCTAGCATTAGGTACAACAGTCACATTGCCTCATATAGACGACAAGGACTTGGTAATCAAAGTACCAGCAGGGACTAATTCCGGAGACACGATTACAATTTCATCTAGAGGCGTTCCATCTAGCCGCGGTATAGGTAGAGGCGATATCGTAGTTTTGTGTAAACTACATATGCCAAAGAAATTTGATAAATCTACCAAAAAATCGCTGGATGCTTTGAGGAATTCATTGAGTGGAAGTGGAGACATAATCGATAGAGTAATCGATGATGCAGAAGAAAGACGCAATTGATTATTCTTCAGAATCAGATAAAGTTCGATATATTGTGCTTGCAGGTTTCGCAGCCAGTGGTTTGCTATTCACCATTCCAGAGAGATGTATGTCTAATGATTCAGCACTACCTTGCAGGTCAACTCTGATAAAAACACGCGTATTATCATGAATCGTGTCCAAGAAAATCTCGTGGGCTCTGGATAGCAATTTAGGTTCTACTCTGGAAACAGTCCATGGTTCACCTTCAGGCGATTCGAATTTTAGTGCAGCTACGCTCCATTCACAATCTTGAGGCCTTAAACCAATCAGTAATGGCCACGCTCCATCTTCAGACAAACGATGATCCAAAGTCCACACAGCCATATCTATGCCTGTGGTGAAATGACGCACTTCTTCCTGGCCCCAAACTTCCAATGCTTCTTCCCATTCTAGAGTTGAAACTGATCTCAATGCTCTGGATAAATCAGACGGTGAGAAACTTCCCTCATCCAATTTAGTAGATAACCACTGTAATCGATTCTTTTTCCGAGCGAATTCTTCTGCGAATGCTTTTGTTTTCTTTACACTAATGTAGAAAATAATGAATGGTGTAATTAGAATTAGACCGATTATCCAATAAAATACATCAGCAGCCTCTTTGACCGCATCAGAAGGTGGGAACCACGGCTCATCACCTTCGTCTAGAACGGCGGTTGAGACTCTAATCCTCCAATCGAGAGAGTCTCCATCACCATTGAGTGAATCACTACCGTTGATATGTTGAATTTGTATGAAATGTGTTCCCAATCCA
>CACEWA010000030.1 GCA_902563095.1 uncultured Candidatus Poseidoniales archaeon
TAATGATGATGTTTGACGCTGACGGAGACGATTCTCTAAGCGAATCAGAACTAGTCGCTATGTTTGAAGGCATGGGAGAAGAGCATGAAGAAGGCGTCGCTTTCATCGGACTACACATTGAAGAAGAAGGCGAATACGGAATCGCACTTCCTGAAGATGTTAGATTACATGTCTTGATGGCTGGAGAAGACGATGGCCATGACCACGGTAGCCATGACGACCACGATGACCATGACGACCACGATGACCATGACGACCACGCTGAAGATGGTCATGACGACCACGCAGAGGAAGAATTGGCTTATGACCCTCACAGCTGGCTAGACCCTGTTGCAATGATGGCTCAAGTTGATATCGTACTAGAGAACCTAATCGAAGTCTTCCCTGAAGGAGAAGATTTGTTCACTGAGAACGCTAATGCATTCAAGGCTGAACTAGCGGCATTAGATGCTAAGTACGAAACGCTAACTTCCAATTGCAGTGATAGAACTGTGGCAGCAAACCACAACGCTTACTCTTACCTGGCTTACAGGTATGACATCGAGTTCGTAACTGTTCACGGATTGGATCCAGAAGGAGAACCATCAGCTGAAGACGTTGTCGAGGTTGTTGACCACATCAAGGAAGAAGGAATTACAGTTCTATTCGTTGAAGAATACACTGACCCGTCATCTGTTCAAAGCATTGTAGACGAAACCGGTGTGAGCATCGAGACTCTGTACACAATGGAAATGGCACCTATCGATGACACTGATGATTACCTGTCCTTGATGAACAAGAACTTTGATAGTCTAGAAGCAGGAATGAGCTGTTCCGCTTGAAACTAAATCGAAATTAGGAGTGATACGATGAATATCGTTGACCTAATTCCGATTGTGGCAGTAGGGCTTGCAATTTTCGTTTCTGCAGGATATCTAGTTTTAGAGTTCATCAGAGCGCGCAAGGCTGAGAAATGAGTCTTGGCCGCAGACTAGATATCAGCGGTGATAAAATGGAACAACTCCAGATTACAGTCGAAAGTTCCCCCTTAGAAGGAGAAACTGTATTGGAAGTCAAGGATTTATCCGTTACGCGCTCTGGAAAATTGGTCCTGAAAGACATTAACCTCGAGATCAAGACTGGCGAATTTGTTGGATTAGTAGGGCCAAATGGCAGTGGAAAATCCACTCTGATGCTTTCGATCCTAGGGGTTCTAAAAGCCCAGAAAGGCTCTGTTATGATTTATGGTTCACCACCAATGTCTAGGAATCAAATAGGGAAAATTGGTTGGGTTTCACAAGCCGCAGCCAATCTGAAAAAAGAGATTCGTATAACAGTGGAAGAACTTGTCAAACTTGGGACTATAAATGCTAAAAACATGTTTTTCCGTTCGAGAAAAGAGCAAAACTCTGCCGTAGAAAATGCAATTCGAATGGTTGGCATGGAAGAGTTGAGAAATACTGACGTTTCAAAATTATCAGGCGGCCAAAGGCAGCGAGCAGTTATTGCTAGAGCACTGGCATCAAATGCGGATTTCATCCTACTTGATGAGCCATTGGTGGGAATCGATAGAGATGCAAGAAATTCATTGTTGAAATTGTTGGACAATCTTTGCCACGATGAAGGAAAAACCATTCTCATGGTTTCTCACGATTTAGCCGCTATTCGTCAAACAGCCCACCGGATGATTTTCCTTGAACAAGGAATTTGGTTTGATGGTAGTTCCGAAGATTTTCCAGACCTAAACGAACTCGCTAACCTAAGGGGAATACAGCATGTCCACGAGCATGTCGATTACAAGGAGGATGAGGGATGACGTTCGAAGGCTTAGGCTTAGTAATTCTCGAACTGGTGGGGCCTCACTTGGAGAATTTAGCACCTATTATGCCAGGAGATACCTTCCCGAGATTCTTCAAGATGGAGATGATGCAAAGGTCGTTAATCGCCTCGTTAATGGTAACAATTGTCGCTGGGATTCTCGGAGTATTTCTTATCATCCAAAACCTTTCATTAATTGGCGATGGCCTTGCACACGTATCTTTTGGTGGGGTTGCTGTTGCTATCGTATTGAGTGCAACAAATCCACTTTGGTATGCATTATTATTCAGCGTAATTGCCGCTATTCTGATTCACGAATTGCAATCAAGAGATATCCTTACGGGAGATGCTTCCATCGCCATATTCCTGACTGGAGTGCTATCAATTGGACTGATTTCTCTGAGAGTTTGGGGTGGCGGTGTAACAGCAGATATCCACGGCTATCTGTTTGGAAGTCAACTACTGATTGACGAGGAAAACCTAAACTGGATTGCCACAACCTGTATTTTCGCCTTGATATTCATGGCCTTTATTGGCCCTAGTCTGCTAGCTTGTATTGTTGATCCTTTAGCTGCAAAAGTACAGGGCCTACCAGTCAAAGGAATCGGTCTTCTTTTCAGCATAATTACTGCAGGCGTAGTAGTAACTATGGTCAAAGTGGTGGGAGCACTATTGGTTACTGCACTATTAGTTACTCCTGCGGCTACGGCCCAACTAGTGGGGAATAGTTTCCGATCTTGCATATTGTGGACTCAATTTTTTGGAATTACATCATTGCTAGGTGGCCTGTATATGACGGCCGAAATGGGAGCAGGTAGCGGATCTGCGATTGCTCTATTTGCGGCAGTTTTGTTTGCATTTGTTGCAATATCTAAATCCACAATCAATGTATTTTCTCAAAGTAATGATAACTAATCATTCCAATGAAATTCGCATTGCAACAGCGTTTCCACCACCTAGGCAAAGAGATACAATTCCACTCTTTGCTTCTAGCCTACGCATTACACCGATCATGGTCATTAGGCATCGAGTCCCACTGCTTCCTAAAGGATGTCCAAGAGCAACTGCGCCACCGTGAAGATTGAATCTATCCTCTGGAATTCCAACTTCTTGAGCGACTGCACATGATGCGCTAGCAAACGCTTCATTGTGTTCATACACATCAATGTCCATAACATCCATTCCGGCTCTATCAAGCAACATCTGGATTGCTGGAACTGGAGCATACATTACACGGCTTGGCTCTACACCTGCTGTACAATAGTCTTCTACAACAGCGATGATTTCCCAACCGTTTGCCTTGGCAAAGTCTTCATCTGCAACTAGAACAGCAGATGCACCATCATTCAGAGTTGACGCATTTCCAGCGGTCACCATTCCATCTTCTTGGAATACTGGCCTCAATCCTGCAAGTGTTTCGGTTGTTGTTCCCGCTCTAACTCCTTCATCAATCGAAAGTTCGGGCATGTCGAATCTTTCCCAATCAAACCAGCCATTTGCTTCAGCCTGAGCTGCGTTGTTTTGCGAACGTGCTGCGAAAGCGTCCATCTTTTCGCGAGAGATTTTGCATTCATTGGCGACAATTTCTCCAGTGTTACCCATGTGGACATCATTGTAAACATCCCACAAGCCATCATGGACCATTGTTGGAACCATTTCTTTCTCATCACCATTACGCTTCTCAAACTTAGGAGCATTTGTCATGCTCTCCATTCCTCCAGCGATAATCGCCTTGTACTCTCCAGCCTTGATGCTATTTGCAGCCATCATGACCGCTTTTAGAGAAGAACCGCATACCTTGTTGATTGTGGTTGCTGCAATTGTATTCGGCAAACCTGCCCCTAGTGCAACCTGACGAGCAGGTGCTTGACCGGCGCCCGCTTGAAGGACTTGACCAAATAGAACCTCGTCGATGATTCCGCTTGAGGCATCAATATTGCATCGATTCAGCAATTCCTTAACCGACCTAATTCCCAATTCAACAGCACTCAAATTCGAAAGACTACCTCTGAATTTACCAATTGGAGTTCGTGCTACACCACAAATCACAACTCGTGCCATAGATAGGCGACAAGGCTTTGATTATTCAAACTGCGCGTGAACAGAAGTGTTCTTGAGTAGTGGTTACTCGCCGTAACATGGCCAAGTTCAAGACCGACATCGAGACCGACCGTGCTAAGAATGAAATGAGAAATATCGAGGTTGAAATCGATTTCACTCCTAACGCTCTAGCAAGCATCCTATACCGCCAAGGAAATACGCACATTCTTTGCTGCGTAACCAAGGAAGCACGCTTACCTGGCTGGTTCCCACGTGATGCATCCAAAGGATGGGTGCATGCAGAGTACTCTCTACTTCCAGGATCTACTGATTCTAGATTCCGCAGAGAGAGAAGAGGAGCAAAGGGCCGCACTCAAGAGATTGAAAGATTGGTTGCTCGCTCTCTAAGAGGTGCGATCGACTTAGAGGCACTTGGGCCAATTGCTCTAACTGTAGATTGTGACGTTTTGAATGCGGATGGCGGTACACGCTGTGCTTCTATCACTGCTGCAAACATCGCACTTAGATTGGCTGTTCGCAGACTAATTGCAAGCGGAGACTGCCTTCCTATAGATTTGAGACCTAGTCGAGAAGACAGGGAAAACGGTTGGACTCCGCCAGAGTTAACACCAACTGAAGCAAGAAATCATGAGAACAAAGTCATCCCTCACGATTTATCTGCAATTTCAGTCGGACTAATCGGTGAAGATGTTTACCTTGATCTGGATTACATTCTAGATTCTAATGCTGATGTAGACATGAATGTTGTAGGAACTGCCGATGGAAAGTTTGTCGAAGTTCAAGGAACTGGTGAAGAATCAACTTTCTCATACGATGAATTGCAGTCGCTTATCGACATGGCAAGAAATGGCCTTGCACAACTTGCAGAAGTTCAAGCGGCTGTACTTGATGACATCGAGTGATTAGCCGTAACACTTGAAATACAGATGCATGTGGCAATAATACCCCGGGTTAGTAGCTTAGTTGGGAGAGCGCGGCACTGAAGATGCCGAGGTCGCTGGTTCAAGTCCGGCCTAACCCACCACTTTGAAAACAAGTAGATTGTATTTTGAAAATAATAATTTTCTCCTAAGCAATTATTAGTTCGGCCCTTGAAACGAAAATATGCTATTTTCGTATTTCTGCACTCTAATCCTGCATAGTATTCATGTGCTGATGCCCCGTAGGGGCATGCATGGGGTCCAATGATATCACAACAGATATCGACTCAACTCCTGAAGATTCTGAAGATATCAAACCAATTGACAAGGTATCCAAAGAATTGGCGGGAATCCGGAAGAGGAGGAATACAGACTCAAAAAATCGCTTTCCCTCTGCAATCGAAGATTGGACATTACTAGCCGGATTAGGATATGGCGCCCTATATGCAATGCTTCTATTCGGAATGTCGAGTGGGTTATTCGGTGAATCGACATCTTTGGACCACTGGGCAAGCGATACCTTCCTTGATAGTGGAGAACAGTGTGAAGAAGTCTTAGACACCCCTTGGATACACGCTTACCCCGATAACGATGTTGAATCGGTCAAAATTTCAGGCCGAAATTTAGCTCAAGGCATAGTCGTATTGAATTGGACTGTTGACGCTAGCGAGGGTGCTAGTGACCCCTTGCCCCATCAAGGAGAGGTCAACAAAAAATCTGCAACAATTGACTATGCAGAATGGGAAACCGGAACATATGAATTAATCATAATTATCGATATCTATGAGCCTGGAACTGATATGGATAATAAAACTGAAGAAGACAGGTTGAACGGTACTGAAAGAATAGACAAGACCTTGGAATTTGAAATCAGTACCTCAAAGAACGCACTCTCTTTCCTTCCTTTCATCGATTCTGAAGTCAAGAGAGAAGCCCACATATTGGAAGACGGCCCTCGTTCATGTTGGTCTGTAACCGATTTAGGAAACTGGGGATTCGTTCTGATGGGGGCTGAATTGGGTGGCGGTCGTGAAACCGCTATGCTGACAGGCGGTGCTGCTGGAATTCCTGCGTGGTGGATGGCATTTATTTCGCTTTCACTTTCCGTAATTTCACTATTCTTGGCATATCCAGTGATGTACAAATTGTATCACCAAGATACTGACGATATGCTATCAAGAACACACATCAAAAAGGTCGTTGTCGATGTTCTGCGGAATTCAGAATCCAGAATGCATATCCAAATAGATTGGGACCTGTATAAAATCGAAGTCCGTGACCTATCTATCGACATAATGGTGCCTTATTCTAACACAGAAGGTACTTTCTCAGATTCCGCAGATGTCAGGTCTGAAATTCTCAAAGAAATTTTAGAGGAATTCGCACTTTTCCGTGTGTTCAAGCCAGTACAATTGACTGTTCGCTCTATAGGCGACAATCAAGCAATCGACTTTGAAACCGGAGTTGGCGTAGGAAGCGGAATGATTGATGACGAAGATCATGAAGACCAAGATTACACTACTTTCTTCCGCGACTTACACATGTTATCCAAGGTAGAAGATGATGTTAAAGAGTCAATTAATGGATACTTCAGGTCAAAGAGTGACCTAGATTTACAAATGGCTACTGTTACTAGTGAAGACTCGATAATTTTCGTCAGAGTGGCATACAAGCCAAATCAGAAATTTGCTTTCTTTAGATTCAAAGATTCTAATTCGGACATAGAAAAGAAACTGAGGAAGTACATCTCAAGAGAAAATCCTGAATTGGTAGGAACTCAGGAATTGATTGTCAAAGGCCGAAATCTGGTATCTACATTAGCAGATAGGTCAGGTGCTGGAAGAGTAGAGACACTCTCTTCCAAGGACAGTAAAGACGCAAGGGTCGCAGCCGTTGCCAAGCAGGATGGTTTAGGCGGAAGAGTACTACAGACGAAACTATTCGGTGACATTCTATCCACAGTAGAATATACTGCAAACGAAAAGCGCGAAATGATCAACAAATGGGGGTTCTGGGGACTAATCGTATTCGTTTGGATTCCGTTCATGGCATCCGGTGTATTAGTTGGAGCAATGCTAGGCCTATTGTCTAGAATGAAGTTCATGCGCGTGTTGTGGGCTACATTCGTAGGAGGAGCCGCTGCATCTCTAACTTGGGCTTATACGGCTGAAGGAATCATCACTGTGATGCACAAATACAAATTGGAAGCTGCAATTCCTATTGCAATTATTGCTTTCATTGGAATGGCATTCTTGCACATGAGGTCGACCAAGATTAGAAGACAAGCAGAATTGTTTGAAGATACGCTACTAGACTCATTCCATGCCGATATCCGTGACAAGTACGGCAATCAGTGAGGTATGCGAATGGTTGGAGATCCTGCTACTTTCGGAATTCTAACGGTTTCAGATAGAGCCAACTCTGGCGAATATGAAGATGAAGGAGGGCCTGCAATTCTAGGATTCCTTAACGAAGCAGTGGCTTCGGATTGGAGCCACCACTACAGAATTGTTCCTGATGAATCAGCGATTATATCTGAAGCACTAATCGAGATGGTTGATGAATTGGGCTGCGATGTCGTAGTTACTACTGGTGGCACCGGACCTGCTGAAAGAGACGTTACACCAGAAGCCACAATGGCCGTTTGCGATAGAATACTGCCAGGCTTTGGGGAACAGATGAGAATGATTTCACTGCAGTATGTACCAACTGCAATTTTGTCTCGACAACTCGGTGGAACTCGTGGAAAGAGTTTGATTTTCAACTTACCGGGCCGACCTAAAGCGATAAGAGAAACTATAGACGAACTCTGGAAAGCAGTTCCATATTGCGTGGACCTATTAGGGGGACCCTACATCGATATGAACGATGAAGTATGTAATGCATTCAGACCCAAAAATGCTAGAAGAAGGTGAAAAGATGGACGGAAATATTCTGATAACAGGCGCAAAAATGGTTCTTCCTAATGGGATTGTGACCGGAGATTTGAGAATCACAAATGGAACAATTTCTGAAATTTCTACCAATGGCAATTTAGAGCCTCAAGATGATGAATTGGTTCACGATGCAGACGGATTACACCTACTTCCAGGAATCATTGACCCACAGGTGCACTTCAGAGACCCAGGGCAACCAGAAAAAGAAGACTTACACACAGGCTCAAGAGCAGCAGCAAGCGGTGGAGTGACCTCATTCCTAGACATGCCAAACAATGTCCCTAGCCAAACTACTCTTGAATCGATGTACAATAAATTGGAAACTGCGTCTAACCGATGTGTAACAAATTATGGATTCTTTATTGGAGCTACTGAATCAAATGTTGAAGAATTGAAAAAAGCGGTAGGAACACCAGACTCTCCGATTGCCATTCCCGGAATTTGTGGAATCAAGATATTCATGGGGTCATCGACAGGCGATCTGTTGGTGAACGAATCTAATGCTCTCAAAACAATCTTCGATAATACTGCAGGATTAATTGCAGTTCACGCTGAAGATGAAACTAGAATGATTGAGAGAAAGAAGTTGATTGAAGGGCGAACTGACATGGCCGCGCATGCGGAGTGGAGGGACGATGAGACTGCATTGATTGCAACTAAGAGGGCAGTAGGTTATGCAAAAGACAGTGGGCATAGATTACACGTTCTGCACTTGACTTCTGGAGTTGAAGCTGATTGGTTGCATGGAATAACTTCGCTTCATGGAGAAGAGGGTAAAGCACACATTACTACTGAAGTTCTTCCTCAACACCTTACATTCAATGAAAAAGATGTTGAAACTCTAGGAACAAGATTGAAAATGAATCCTCCAGTTCGTTATGAAATAGACAAAGAAACGCTGTGGAAAAGATTGCACGATGGAACTGTCAATTGTATCGCAACCGACCACGCACCACACACTATGGAATCCAAAAAGGAGGGATTCCCCAGCGCACCAAGTGGAATGCCAGGAGTAGAAACATCGCTTCCTGTTATGCTTACACATGCATCACAAGGCAGATGCACCATCGAACAAGTTGTAGAATGGATGGCAGCTAATGTTGCAGAATGCTACCAAATGGTCGGTAAAGGCAAACTTGAGGAAGGATATGATGGAGATATCGTATTGGTAGACATGAACAAGTCGATTACTGTCGAAGATGAAAACATGTGGGCTACCGTTGGATGGAGTCCATTCATTGGAAAAACGCTAATCGGGTGGCCAGTACTAACTGTTGTTGATGGAATACCTGTATTCGAGAGAAATGATGAAACTGGCCCTAAGGGACGATGTTTGGTTGAGCCAGGACAGGTCGGAAAACCTCTGGTAATGCTTCCTTGGAATTAAATATAGATTCCAAATAGAAAAATTATCCGCTAAGTTTTTTACTAAAGTAGAAATCTTCCAAGCGGGGAAACTAATGAGTGGACTTGAAGAAAAACTTGGGCCTGGACATCAACAAATCGTACTTGGATTGCTAATTTTCGCAGCCGGTGCTCTTTGGGGAATTATGATTGCGAGTGGAGATGAAATCAATTTACAAGATCTTTTCATCTCAGCAGTAATCATGCTTTCAGGTGCTATGATAACGATGCTTGGAATATCATTTGGAACTGATAATGAAGATGATAGAACTAACGATTTACAAGATGCAATCACCGAATTAACCGGTATGCTAAACACACTACAAGCCAAAGTTACTGGCGGTAGTGAAGGCGAAGACGAATAATCACAAGTTGTACAACTTGGAATATTTAGCCTCAACATAACTGAGGAAAGGCTCTGGGCTAGGCGGACTGCCAGTAGCAGCTTCAATTAGTTCAGATGGTGTCATCACTGAGCCTTTAGCGTGAATTTTTTCACGTAACCATACAAGCATGCTTGACCAATCACCAGATTTGATAATTTCATCGATATCACCTAATTCATGTGACATTGTTTGTAGCAATTGTGCTGCGTATAGATTGCCAAGAGTATATGTTGGGAAATATCCAAACGCCCCCATTGACCAATGAATATCTTGTAAGCATCCTAGAGAATCATTTGGAACTTCAATTCCAAACCAATCTTGCATCATTTTGTTCCAGGTCGCAGGAATATCTTCTACCTTTAATCCATCATTGAAAATCATCTTTTCAATTTCATATCTAATCATGATGTGCAAATTGTAGGTCACTTCATCCGCTTCAACTCTAATGAAATCTGGCTTAACCTCATTCGCAACCAAATCAAGAGTCTCATTGCTCCAATCTGGGCAATCCGGGAACTGCTCTCTGAACCAAGGCATAGCAATGTGCCAGAAAGCGGCTGTTCGACCAATTTGGTTTTCCCAAAATCTGCTCTGCGACTCATGAACTCCCAATGAGATAGCTGTTCCAACTGGAGAGAAACTGTAGTTTCGAGGAAGTCCTTGTTCATACAATCCATGTCCTGACTCGTGCATTACTGCATACAAACAAGAAAATGGGTCTTTCTCATCGAACCGTGTTGTGAATCTAGTATCATCGGGCCACAATCCTGCACAGAATGGGTGCG
>CACEWA010000031.1 GCA_902563095.1 uncultured Candidatus Poseidoniales archaeon
TCCCTAAATTCCAATTAAGTGTCACAGACAAACCGTGTCCGTGGTCGAAAACAACCAGAAGGTGGGCTTAGAGGCAGCCATCCTTGAAAGAGTTCGTAACAGATCACTGGTCTAGCTTGCGGGCCGGGAAAAGGGACGGGGCTAAAATTGGATACCGATACTTCAGACCATCGAAAGATGATGTGGTAACGCGGCGTAGTGTTTGGGTGGAAGCAAGGCTTTGAGGTCTTGTGGACCGGATACTAATGAGAGTCTTGGGAAGAGTAGCAGCACAGTGTGGTGAGAATCCGCACCACCGGAGGGGCCAGGGTTCCTCGGCACTGTTTATCAGCCGAGGGTTAGCCGGTCCTAAGGCAATTCTTAACCGAAATTGTCGAAAGGGAATGATGTTAATATTCATCAGCCCCCCCTGTAATCTATGGTGACGGCTCGGGCAAAGTCATGAGATCATATGTCAGGTCTCATGATACCAAGCTTCTGGAGAACTGTTATAGTGAGAAGGAAGCGAAGTCCTGGGTCCCATGAAAAGCCACAGGGGGTGACCGTACCGAGAACTGACACAGGTGCCCCTGGGTGAGTAGCCTAAGGTGTATCGGATACAAATATCGCGAGGGAACTCGGCAAAATAGCTCCGTAACTTCGGGAGAAGGAGTGCCAGATTAGGAATAATCTGGTCGCAGTGACCAGGGAGCTCCGACTGTTTAATAAAAACATAGGGGACTGCCAGATCGAAAGGTTGTGTATAGTCCCTGAATCCTGCTCAGTGCTGGTATCTGAAACCGGGTTTCAACCTGGCGAAGGACCAGTAAACAGCGGGGGTAACTATGACCCTCTTAAGGTAGCGTAATACCTTGTCGCTTAATTGGCGACTTGCATGAATGGTCCAACGAGGGCTCCACTGTCCCCGCGATATGTCCGGCGAAATTGACTTTACTGGCGCACAGTCCAGTACCTTCAACCCGCAAGCGAAGACCCCATAGAGCTTTACTGCAGCCTGTCGTTGCATAGTCGCTTTCCATGTACTGTGTAGGTGGGAGACGTTGATCCCGAGGACGCTAGTCCTTGGAGTAGTCGAAAAAAGAGACACCACCCTTGGAGAGTAACTATGCTTTACTGTTAATCAGGACACCGATAGGTGGGCAGTTTGGGTGGGGCGCCACGCGCTCGAAAACCTAACAAGCGTGCCCAAAGGTCAGCTTAGGTGGTTCAGCACTCCACCGTCAACTGTAAGGGGAAAAGCTGGCTTGACGTGGATCCGCACAATAAGGATCGACGATGCGAAAGCAGGGCCTAACGAACCTACCAGCCTCATTTCTGGGGGCGGTAGATAACAGAAAAGTTACCTTGGGGATAATTGAGTTGTCACCAGCAAGAGCTCACATCGACCTGGTGGCTTGCTACTTCGATGTCGTCTCTTCCTATCCTGGGTCTGCAGCAGGACCCAAGGGTGGGGTTGTTCGCCCATTAAAAGGGATCGTGAGATGGGTTTAGACCGTCGTGAGACAGGTTTGTTGCTTGGTGGTTGAAGTGTTTAGTGTCTGATGGAAGGGGCCCTTCAGTACGAGAGGAACGAGGGCTCGGGGCCACTAGTTTACCAGTTGTCTGACAAGGCAATGCTGGGTAGCCACGCCCTGAAGGATAAGAGCTGAAAGCATCTAAGCTCGAAGCCACCCCAAAAACGAGACACATATTCATTTCTCGTAGAAGACGAGTTTGATAGACTGCGGATGTAAGCACGAAGCTTCGGCGACGTGTTCAGTCCAGCAGCACTAATAATGAAGCAACTACTTTTCGTGTATGCACCGCACTAGCGAGTGCCCTTCATTCATAAGTTCATGCCAATTTACGAAGCGATCCAAACGCTGGATCGTATCCACTTCCGATTCGAAGGAAGATGGGTGCACGGTCATAGCGGTGGTGTTTACCCGGTCCCATCCCGAACCCGGAAGTCAAGCCCACCTGCGTCAGTTCCGGTACTGTGGTGCGAGAGCCCACGGGAATGTCTGTCACTGTGCCCCTCTTCCTTCCCTCGGAAGATCCCCGCAGTCGCCTAGCGACGAATTGGCCGTGTTCCGCAATGAGCGGAATACGGCCTTTTCCAATTTTTATGAAAATAAGTTCCGAAGGAACCATGAACCCAAGCCATTAGTCCGAGGTGAGAAACATGCCAATCACTACAAGCGATATCCTAGGTTCTGACCAAGTTGGAATCTATCTTGCTGTTTGTGGAAATGTTGTTTTTCATCCACATGAACTCAATGAGGAAGCTCTGAATAGAATCGACGAGTATCTCGGACTTGAGCGTCATCCATTAACAATTGGCGGATCAACTCTAGTTGGTGCATTGGTAACTGGAAATTCAAGGGGGCTAGCAGTTGCTGACATTGCAACTGAATCTGACATCGACATTCTAACTTCATTTGGTGATGTAGTTGTTATGGAAGGTGGTGTAAACACTGCTGGAAATTTATTGCTATGCAATGAACATGGAGCAATAGCATCACCTGCAATTCCAGAAGAAGGTGTTGAGATTATCTCTGAAGTATTTGGTATACCCGTAGCTGTTTCATCAATCGCTGGTGAAGATGTGGTCGGGTCATTAGGAGTTGCAAATGACCATGGTGTTTTGTTACACCCTGACGTATTACCTGATGAGGTTTTACTTATCGAAGAGGTACTTAGTGTGCCTCCAATGGTAGGCACTGTCGCTTTCGGCTCACCATATGTTGGCGCAGGATTAGCAGCTTCGAATAACGGTGCAATCGCAGGTCGAGAAACAACAGGACCTGAACTAAATCGTATCGAAGATTCGCTAGGATTGATTTGAGTTCTTAGTGATAATGTTGAAAGGCGTTATGCGCAGGCGTCATACTCATGGGAGAATGTCTCTATGCCGGTAAAGTGAAGGAAGTCTGGTCAACCGATGACCCAGATATTCTTGAATTCAGATATACAAACCAAATTTCTGTGTTTGACCAAATAATTCCATCTTTGATTCCTCGTAAGGGTGAATCCTTGAACCGAACTACTACACATTGGTTCGAATTAGTCGAGAAGGAAGGAATTTGTCGTACCCATGTGGTCGAGAGAAACGCTCCTGACCGTTGTCTAGTCCGTCGTGTAGATATTTACCGAGAACCAGGTGCTACTCCACGAGATGGTGAATGGGTGTTTGTTCCTTTGGAAATAGTCTGTAGGCATTATCTTGCAGGTTCTGGTTGGAGACGATATAAGAGAGGGGAATTGACTGCTGAAGAACTTGGATTTGATGCAGGTACTGAACTGGAACAAGGTGCTAAACTTCCTGCTCCATATGTCGAAGTCACAACAAAGTTCGAAGCCTATGACCGTCTAATTGACCGTGAAGAGGCCCTTGAAATTGCAAATATTACTGGTGATGAATTAGATTCGTTGATTGAAGTTGTAATCAAGGTTGATGCACTAATTGAGCGAGAAGCACTCAAGAGAGGTTTGATCCATGTTGACGGGAAGAAAGAGTTCGCTTTAGGCCCTGGTCGAGTTCCAGTGCTAGTGGATTCGTTTGGCACTCTTGATGAAGATCGTTGGTGGGATGCTGATGAATACGCAAAGGGTAACATTGTTCAATTGTCTAAGGAATTTGTTCGACAACACTATGTTGGAACTGGTCACCAAGAAGAACTCCGTCTAGCCAGGGAAGCAGGAACAACAGATCCTCCAATCCCTGCACTACCGCAACAGGTCATCGATGACACTGCAGCGCTTTATGCTTCAATGTATGAGAGATTAACAGGAACTGAATTTTAATCAGTTGTGAACTCTCAGTAGTATACCGCAACGTCGCTTTTCTGCGGCTCTTAGCATTGCGAGAAGATGCTTTGCAGCATCTTGGCATCCTCCATCAAGCGGCTCTTCCGCAGCTGGCATCCAGCATTTTGATGTAAGCACTTTTCTCAGTTCGGTAGTCTCATCCAGAGTAAGCCATCCCCGCATGTCAAGTCTGCCAATTCCCCTTTCCATGCTCGTACCGATTAGTCTACAATCTAATTTTTCTAAAAGTTCAGAAAGTGTCTCCAAACTATCTGGGTTTCTCTTAGAATCTCTAATCCAATCACGCAAGTATGCTAATGGTGAGCCATTTCCAAATGGGAAACGTCCGAATCTTTCCTTGGAGATTCCTGCCTCAAGTGGAAGAGGTTGCCCAATTGGTGAAAGGTCTACGCAAGAAAGGAAGAATATGTTAGCATCATCCCACCTGATTGAACTTCTATCTTCTGGATTTTCAACACCTTGAGAAATTAATCTCTCCTTTAGTTGAACATCGTTGTGAATGAGAACTTTCCAATCTCCACCACAGAGTGCCGAATGGACCGGTTCAAGTCTGTCAGATACCATTGGATCAATAGTTAGGAACGGAGTTGTGGACTCCAATGCTTCCTCCATGGTAATGGGGAGAGGACGCTCATGGATGAAGTCAGCGGTCCTTCAGAAACGAATCCATCCTTTTCGTCAAGTCTTCTCGTGATTTACTAGCTTGTACGTTAGTGTCTGAATCCATTTCTCTTCTAAGAGCAGATAATCTACCGCTAGCGCTAGAATCGTCGATGTCGATTACTTCCTCTTCGGGCTCGACAACTGGCTCTGGGTCCTGTTCAAGTTGGGACTCAGTAGTGATTTCAGTGACTTCTTCCGAATCGTCACCAAATGAGATGTCATCTAAACTAATGTCATCTGAGACAACTTCAATTTCCGATTTAGGTTGTTTCTTTGGCTCTTTCTTGATAGGTGGAGGCTTTTCTTTTTCTTTATTCGAAGGGCGATTTAGATTTAGCACGCCCCCAAAGTATGCTACTAAAAGCATGATTAATGCAACTCCGGCGCTCCAGTAAATGTCACTTGAATCATACGTAACAAGAGGCATTTTACTTGCATAAACAGTCATCGAATTATCTTCAGGATTATCATCAACATCCCATGGTGCAAGGCACGAAACAGTAGCTGAAACCTCAGCACCATCACCAATTTCTGATGGTCTGTCAATTGTTTTACTAGGTGCGTGTGTACTCCCATATATGTCTAGAGCAATCGATGTTTGCCAATCACCGTCAACAACTACAATATCTAATTTGCAAACAGAACCTTCCATAATTTGGTATGATTTACGATCAATTCCAACAATAACATAATTTTCATCCACAGTTAGTGTTTTGACTTCAACATTCCAGCCACTTTGTCTTACAATGTGACTTGATGACTTTGAGTGAAGAGATAATCCGTTTGAATCGACAATTAGTGCTTCTACAGATATCAGTCCTGGTTGTGGGTCCCAAGAAGTGACAGATAGATTGACTGTAGTATTGCCTCCAGGACTCAATCTAATTATTGCACTATCCAAGACCTCACCATTACTTGCTCTTAGCCACGCATTAGCGACAAGTGGATGTTCTGAATTAGCTGTAATCAGACAGGAGGTCCACATCTTTGTTGTCGTTCCAATACCAAGTTCATTTAGTGCACCATGCATCACTTGGCATTCAGCAGTATGAATTGGTGAAGGGATACCTACCAAATGAAGAGACATTCCATTGTGAGTTGTGTTTGCCCTCGCCTCAGGTAATGGTACTAGTGCAGTTTCGACTCCATTAATTTGTGAATTTGTGGTAATCGAGACCTTTTCTCCAGCCCTTCCAGTGTGTACTGGGCTCGATGTTAGCACAGTATCACTTTCATTGATAATTATTGAATGAATCATTGCCCCTAGCACTGGGTGTACTAGTTCGATGTCCAGTTGTATGTTGTTACCATTCCACGAACTAGAAGGTTCAAGTTGGAGTGGAACTCCTTTGATTTCGCCAGGCGCTACGACCACAACTTGATCGCCACTCAAGGTCCAATCATTTGGTAGGTTCTGAATTGATAAATCCATTATTGCAACATCGTTACCTGTGTTTTCAATCCAAGCAGTTGGCCAAGAAAGAACTCCTTCACGAACCTTCCATTGGCCCTTTGAATCAATCACAATTCCAGGCTCTGAACCAACTCTAACCGGCACTTGTTCTACAATTTGACCGTCGCCATTACCATTTGAAATTCTAATACTAATTACACCCACTTCGCCTGCAATTGCATCACTAGGTGGGGTCACTGTGATGTTAATAGTCCCAGATTCACCTGGAGAAATAATGTTGGCGTTGTTAGGTAGAGTCACATTCCAACCTTGACCGGCTTTAGCGAAATATGGTTCAGATGGAGAGTTCCCTTTTTGCTCAATCAATAATTCAAGCGCACCTCCAGAAGGCGGAACTTCAAGTGAAGTGTTAGACAAATCAATACGCCATCCTGCAACAGCTTCAACTTCTAATGTAGTGCTTACATTGTATTCGATTTCGAAGCCACTCGATGATGCAGACAAAGATAGTTCAGCCGTTGTTGCAGCCCATGTGTCATCTGGAATATTTACAACTAGGTGCAGAGTTTCGCTTTCGAAAACATCTAACCTAGAAGAGTTGAGAATTGGTGCACTCCAATTTGAAACATCATTACCTTGATAATTGATTTCAAAAATAGGATTTAATGTAAGTAAGTCATCTGTATTACCAATATTCGTCAAATTAAGAGTTAGATTAAGTTCTTGACCAGGGGTTACCATAATGTTTGCTCCCTGCTCAATCTGAATGTCCCATCTATGATCAGGTCTTGCTTCAATCGTGATGTTTGCTTGGTCTGAAATCAGAGGATTTCCAGTGCTAGTCCAATCAAAAATAAGTTCGAAACTTTCTCTTGCAGGCACATCTTCAGGCAAAGTTACCCATACCGGGACCATACTAATTCCGCCAGGGCCTAAAGTTCGTAATGGGTTACTGATTTCAAACGTAACATTTGGTGCCTCGGAGAGATTTCCTGCAGTGGTACTTCCACTTAGCAAAAACGAATCTTCTCCATTTCCAGGGTTCTGCAATTTGAGAATAAGTTTCGTACGTTCACTAACATTCAACACCGCACCATTGGATGGAGTAACAACTTCTGCCTCTGCTCTGAATACTTGTAAGACATGAAGTGAAATCGCTAAATCCGTATTCGATTGACTCTCTTCGCTTTGGTTGAAAAAGTGGCGCATTGGCGGCGAATCTACAGGTAAATCCAGGTTTAATTGACCATTTTGCCCGTTCATTTCCAACATCGTTCCATTGATAATCAAATCTCCACTAGTAGTCCAATTCCATCCAGCTTTCAGCATTCCAGCAGCCGACATGTCCCACTGCAATGTTGTACCGTCATAATTTGACTCAATATCCCAAGCAAGGCCTACAGCAGGTACTGTCCTGATGTGAGGGACATCACTTGCAACCTCACTTGCAAAAATAGAGACAAAGAAATCTTCACAAATTTCTTCTGAACCTGAACCAATGCACAGCGTTAAAGTTGTTGAAGTTGAATCTCCAACTGAACTCGAACTAGGCACATCGACTTCGATAAGATATTGCTGCTTGGCGTTAGGCCCTAACTCGATACCCCATTGTGTATTGCCGGAATAGTCTACAATGGTAGTACTAGCACTCCAAGAATTTGAAGACCATTGCATCTCTGTTGTTTCTTGGGCATTACCTACGTTTTCAACCATTAGCCAAACATGAGCAACATCTCCAGGGCGGCCAAATCCAATTCCAGATGGTAGGCCAGTCGCTCCTTGCAAAGAGAGCCCTCTCGTCCTTTCGACTTCTAGAGGCAGAGTGACTTCAGTAGAGATACTTTGGTCCTGATCTAGTGTCAATGACAACGGTATTTGTGCATCATCAGAGCCTAATGCATCTGTCGGAACATAAAATTCAAATTCGACAATTTGAGGAGTATCTCTCTCAAGATTTAGCGATAAGTCAGCGTTATTCTTTGGAGTAAAAGTCCACCCTGCTGGTAGACCCGAATCATTGTAGTTCAGTGTCCATGCAGCGTCTCGGCTTCCAACACTAGTCACAGTGATGTTCACACTTTGTGAATCACCAGGAAGTGCGCGAGGCACTTCACTTGGAGTCTGTATTTGTGCAACATGAGGTTCCAATACTACGAGTGTAGTACTGTAATTATCATTATCAGTTCTGGTTTGAGTTAGATTGTTGTTAACATCTAGAATCAATTCCACAGAATGAACTCCAAATGTGGCTTCAACATCAACGCTGAATGTAATCGGTCCACCTTCTCCTGAAGGAGCTGTGGCTTCAGCAATATTCACTCTATGTCGTTTTATTTCAACACCATTCATCAATAAAACTGCATCTACTGGCTCATCGGTATCTACAACACCAATATTCGAATACTGGCCAGAAATTGTTACCATTTCCCCAGGGTCGGGGTCTGTTGGAGTAAATCCAATTCCTCTATCATCCGCTAATGGTGCGATGTCGGATTTTGCTTCACTGATTAGTGTATCACCGACTAAGATGTCAAGGTAACCATCGCCATCTAAGTCAGCAACTGCTGGGGAAGCCCAAGTTCTATGAGGGACATCGATCGGAGATGACCAACCTACTCCTATGTCTGCAGAGGTACCAGTATTACCATCGAAAGCAAAAATTCTCTCACCATAAGCGATTAGCAATTCAGGCTCATCCTCTCCATCTAGGTCGATTGAAATTGGGGCGGAAACAGCCACTTCTCCTTCGTTATCATTCCCGCTACCACTTTGTAAAATCCTTGACCATTCACGATATGGCGGGTCGATTGTTATGTCGTGACAACCAGCTAGACCATCTCTATCTGTTGTCCCAGTACCAGTCGAAAACCATGTTGCCCAGCAGACTCTGTCGGTAATTCCATCTCCTGTTGTGTCGACAGGCAAAGGTTCTGCATCTGCATAACCATTCTTGGCTCTGAATCGCCAAATTTCATCCGTACTGGTCAATTCCATTCCAACGAATTGTGCTCCCATTCCTTCTTCGGCTTGATTGCTGTCAGATGGCAAAGTTAGGATCATCTCTGGTGCAGCATCGCTATCTAATTGCGTAATCACTGGTCCTGGAAGTCGTATTCTAGGGGTGTCATCATCACTATCAGTGCCCTGTATAGATACTCTCTCCCAGTCTAGAGAACCAGTTGGGCCATCAATACGCCACACCCAAAAATTACCACTATTTTCATCCACTGTTGTCAAAACAATTGACCCACTATTGTCATCAAGAGCAGCAAAAGCTGGGTCGGAAGGATGAGACCCTCTATCTAGAGCAACCTTCCAATCTTCTTCTGGAGTTTGCAACCCTAATGGCAATGCAATCACTGTTGGTTCATCGTTGGTAATATCAACGGCTGCGATAATCAATTCAGGAGTTCCATCTAGGGATAAATCTGCCAATAATGGCTGAGTTACAGATTCTGGTGCTGTCCATAGGTGTGCATTATCGATTCCAATTCGTAAAGCAGCATCCGACCAGGACCAAACTTTCTCATTAGAATGTCCAGTAACAGTCCATCCGGATTCATCACAAGTGATGTCCGGTGCCCACAAGTCAACTTCTAGAGCGCTACCCGAATCATATACAATCGCAATTTCTTGCTTAGAATCACCATCTACATCCACAATAATCGGTGTAGAACGAATGATGTCGACCGTTCCCAAGTTTACTTCCCACGCTACTTTTGCAGTATCGCCTTCGACTATTGCTAATACACGCTCGTCGACATTATCGGTATAGGTAAGAA
>CACEWA010000032.1 GCA_902563095.1 uncultured Candidatus Poseidoniales archaeon
CTTCGATTGTTACATCAGCTGGCGTCTGATTTACAAGGTCGCTAGCAGAGTAGAAGTGGCTAAGCTGCGAGAATGAATTGTTCATTGGGAATGCGGCCCAGACATTGCCGGCATCCTGCCATTGCCCCCATGCAATCAAATCCATATGGGCAGGATTACCGATATCTGTTAGTGGAATTGAGATTTCAGTGACTTTGTTTTCACTCCAACCAGCATGCATTTCTGGCGTTGAAATATCATTCCATTGACCGGAACTGAAACCGACAACTCTGGCATATGATGAGTCCTCAACAATTACCCCATAATCTGCAGCAAATGGAAGTGTCTTGATACCATTCCATGACTTTGCAGTAACAGATCCATCTTCACTTGTGTTAAGATAGAAAAATATGTCTGCGCCTTCGCTTGGTGAACTTAGGTCTGTACCATCCCATGCAAGATATAAGTTGCTTGAATCCCAATCCACATGTAATGAGATTCCATTAGAATCAGTGCCCATGTGAGTCTCTGAACTCCAATCGTTCAGAGAACCATCCACAGTTGCCGCCATAGAAGTAAACGGCACAAATAGGAAAATCAAAGCCATCAGTATTGCACTTCGACGCATGTCACGGGCACAGGGAGTAAACTCAAAGGTTTTCGGCTTCACACATCATTTTGATGGCACAGTATACAGGGGTATTGTGTCACATCACGAGCCTACCAAACGGACTTAGTGATGCAGAGAAATTTATCGACTATATCATTGATTATGGCGCTTCAGTGTGGCAAATGCTGCCAATAACCCCGCCAGATGAACACGGCTCTCCATACGCATCTCCTTCCGCTTTTGCTGCTTGGAGTAACCTTGGGAAATCTAAATCCGAAGACATGAGCGATGAATCATATTGGTTGAAAGATTGGTTGCAATTTGAGGCTCTGAAAAAAATGTTCGGCGGTAAGCCTTGGTATGAATGGCCGGAAGAGTACAGAGACCGCCATCCCTCGGCATTAGAGAGTATAGTTACGGATTCAACCTCCCAAGCACAATTTATGGGTCGTTGGAAAGAAGTAAGAGAATACGCTAGATCGAAATCGGTTAGTTTGATTGGAGATTTGCCAATTTTTGTTTCTCACGATTCAGCCGATGTTTGGGCACACCGAGAATTATTCATGTTGGATGGAAAAGGAATGCCTCAAGTCGTTGCAGGTGTGCCGCCCGATTACTTTAGTAAAAAGGGACAGAGATGGGGGACAGTTCTCTATGATTGGGATGCTCATCGAAAGGACAACTGGCGATGGTGGAAAGAGAGAATGGCTCGGATGATGCGTCTTTTTGATATTGTTCGAATCGACCACTTCAGAGGAATTCATTCGGCATGGGCAATTCCTGTCAAGCACAAAACCGCTCGCAAAGGAAAATGGTTAGAAGGACCGAAGGACGAGTTAATCGAAGCATTAATCGAAGTTTGTGGAAGCCATGAATGTATAATTGCAGAAGACCTTGGCATCATTCCAAAAGAAGTGACTGAATTACGTAAACGGCACAAATTGGAAGGGATGAGTGTATTACAATTCGCTTTCGATGATGATAACAAAGACAATCCTCACAAGCCAGAAAACATTTCTATTGACAGAGTTGTTTACACAGGAACACATGACAATAACACGACCAAGGGCTGGTGGGGTGAGAAGAAGAGAAGGCGTCTAAAGCCATACCTTCGAACTGAAGAAAGCGTGTGCCAGACAATGATTCGATTAGCTGTTGAAAGTCCTGCCCGTATGGCAATAATTCCAATACAAGACATCATGGAGTTAGGTAGTGAAGCAAGAATGAATACTCCTGGAGTCGCCTTTGGCAATTGGCAATGGAAGTTTAGTTGGGATGATTTATGAGTGAAGATTTTGAAATTAAAATTACAGATTGGAATTCAATTTGTTTAATGTTTGAAGAGATGTTTGAGGGCCTAGGAAAGGTAGAGATTTCAGAAAATCTAGTTTCATTTCAATCTATTCAGCCACACGTTACCACAGGTATTTCGCTGGATAGTAAAGGAAGAATATTGGCAAACATGCCACTTCATTCCATAGAAACGGAATTTGATATAGTCAAGATTTCTGCCGATAAGCGATCAATCAAACTAATTGGGGGGAACTCGAGTTATGTCTATCACATACCTTCTGAGATTCTAAACTCAAGAAATGGTTGACCTACGGAGGCCTGAAAATGAAATCGTATTACCTAAGAAGATTAACTGTATCTCAAAGCATTGAATTCGACCTCGACACGGAACAACTTTGGGAATTGATTAGTGCTGGAGGAAATCTAAACTCCAGCCACCCATTCTGTAAGACAAACGAAGTAATCATCTGGGAGAATGAAAAACATAGTGACAGGTTGGTTTATCTTAATGGTAGAACATACATCAGAAATTTCCAAACTTGGGAAGAAGGAAAGGGCTACACTCTACTTATCGGTGAAGAAAATGGCCCGCAATCATTCGTTGAGTGGGTTATTGAGGGCGTCGGAGACAAATCGAAATTGACAATAACAGTATATCCTTTCATGCTCGCAAAATTACCGAAAATCTTGGCTTTTATACCTCACAAATTATGGGTACAACCTAGATTAAACTCCTACCTAAAATCGGTATTAATGGGATTCAATCATTATGCAACGACCGGGGAAATTGTGCCCAGAAATCACTTTGGAAAACACCCGTGGTTTTCTGATTAAGACCAGTATGCTTCACGAATTGCCTGGTTTGCATTCATACATGCAACGACATCAGAAGGACGGCTAGGAATGTCCTCAATTCCAGCCAGATGGTTGTAAATCGGCATCACATTTGACATGTTGACTACACCCCATCCAACCTGCAAGTGAAATACTGGCCATCAATAAGGCCATGATTACGACCTTGGGAGTATCTCGCATGAGCACACCCACTCGCTCGGCCATTTTGAGTTTGACCCCGGCTAGAATTGCTCAATCACTAGACAATTACAATAGGAAAATGATTGAGCAAGATTCATGGCGGAAGAGTCCGGGTTCAAGTTGCTGGTGACAAATCAGAGCAGTACAGACAGAATGATCAGAGGAATTGTGGCGGCAATTTTAATCATAGTTTCATACACATCTGGATTTGATACAACTATTGGAATGATGGCATTAGCTGTGGCTGGTGTATTGGTTTTCAATGTCATTTCAGGAAATTGCTACATTTATCGAGTGTTGGGAATCAATACCTGCCCTGTAGATTTGAAATCTGAATGAATATTCATTGGATTTAATCAACATTCTAAAAGTGAGCCTACAGTGTAGGTTCCATGAAGAGATTACTAATCCCGTTGATCTTGGTAATTTCCTTCTCGATTTCTGTTAGTGCAGAAACCTACATCATCAATGGTCGAGCAACATATGCAGATAATTCGCAAGTTGTTTTGCAGGATATTTCGATCGATTGCGAACCTAGCGAAAATAGTTGCAGACAGTTCCAAGGAACTGCCACTCAGACAGATAGATATGGTAATTTCACCCTTGTATTCAGTGTTAATGAAGAGGATGATGGGACTCAAATCCTTCTTTCTCTCAGAGGAGAACAGTTTCCACACTCAATCAACCTCGAATTGTTACAAGCATCAGGTGGCTCGATAACTCAGAATATCAAACTGAGCCAAGACTCAACTCCCATGGGCGCTGGATTCAGTTCTGCATGTTGTTTGCTACTGTTTGTGATTATGGGGATTTACGTCTTAGGTAAATCTGCTAGGATGCTATCTACTCCTGCAGGAAGGATGGAATTTAGAGGATACAAGCCTGAAAGATATGTTCAATGCCCTGTATGCAACATTCCGGTTGCGCATCACCAACTTACCAAGCATCTTATCGTAGACCATGATATCGAAATGTTCGAAGCAGGACAGATGGCAGGAAAGGTTCTGCGAGGAACTTGGTCGAGCGAAGAAGAATGAAGAACGTTTCTTTTTCAACGAGTACTTTCTAGCATGGGCATGCGAATCAGCCATAGCACTCCTTCAGGAACTGAAAGGTTCGAACATGAAATACCACAATTCGGGCTAGGAGTATTCTTGATGTCGGAAGAAGGCGAATGTAGGAATTCCGTCTTAGCAGCCTTAGATGCAGGCTATACTCACATCGATACTGCAAGGGCCTACAACAACGAGCACGAAGTTGGTGAAGCGATTAAACAATCAGGAATTGATAGGGAGTCACTATTCATCACCACCAAGTTACGAAGAGGTCATGCTACTGGATACGAAGAAGTCCTAGAACACTGTAAAAAATCTCTAGAATTACTTGATACAGATTACATCGACCTGTACCTTGTACACGCACCGCCAGAAGACCCAGAACACCGAGCTCCGGTTTGGAAAGGAATGGAATATTGTCTTGAGCAAGGATGGGTAAAAGCAATCGGAGTCTCGAACTACGGACCTGCTCACCTTGAGGTCATGAAAGAATATGCAAGTTATATGCCATGTGTCAATCAAGTCGAGTTTAACCCATGGCTGCAAAGACCTCATTTGGTCAAGGCCACAGAAGATGCTGGCGCTAAGATAATGGCTTACTCCCCACTTGCAAGAGGGCACAAAGTTGACGACCCAGAATTAGTAGCAATTGCAGACAAAATTGGTTGCACTCCTGCTCAGGTTGCAATCAAATTCTGTTATGACAGTGGATGCATAACCATTCCAAAATCCAGTAGGCCCGAAAGAATTATTGAGAATTTTGCCTCACTTGATGTGGATATATCCTCTGAAATGGATGCAATAAAGGCGCTTGAATGCGACTATGTATCAGGTTGGGATCCAACAACTGAGCCTTGATATTAGCCAGAAATGAAACATTGAAAATTAATAATTTTCTATCTAGAGATTTGGAGTCCAATCCTTGTGCAAAATATGTGCAGGCACAGGAGGTTCAGTATCTTCTAGTGCGATAACTTGTTCAGCAAGCCATTGCATCCACTCAAAGTAACTTTGACGGTCATTCGTTTCTCTCCAATCCTTGATGAGTTTTTTTGTTTTCAAGAAAGTTACAACAATTGCTCCTGCAAAATAATCATACATCAAATCCCAATCTAATTCATTACGATAAATCATGGCTCCAATACTTTCCCAAGTCGTCATCAAAGTCACAATATCTTTCATATCATCTGGACAGGGCTTTGAAATTCCTAATTTTTGGCAGAGAATATTTCTGCCTTCTATGGCTAAGGAGTGATTTTGTTTCATGATTGATTCCCAGCCACCTTCTACTAATTCAGCCATACCTTCTATCGCTACAGGTAGCGAACAATGGCCCGAAAAGTCACGAGTCCCTGTCCAGTCAAATTCATGCCTAAAGCGAGTAGTATCACCTAGCGGGAAAGTCATCCCATGGCTGATAGTGAGCGGATGGATCTGAGATTGCAAATCCTTTCGAACATGAAGGAAAGCTGTACCTTTTGGAGCGCATAACCACTTGTGACAATTGCTTGTAGTAAATGAGGCACCCATGCTTTCCAAGTCTAATGGAATCATTCCAATTCCATGTGCTGCATCAAGCATCACGTGAACACCTTTCGCTTCTAAATCTTGAACAATTCTCTCGAAAGGCATCAGCAATCCAGTTGGACTGGTTACTGTATCAATCAATGCTAGAACTGTTCTTGAAGAGACTCCAGACATGATGGCGTCATAGGCAACTTCTGCATTATCAATAGGGAATGGGATGTGGCATGTAACCACTTTAGCGCCCCATATTTCACTCACATAATCGATGGTGTTTTTGCAGGCCTGGTAAGCATGGTCTGGCACAAGAATCTCATCGCCTTGAGAAAATTTCAATGAACGCAGAACCGTATTTACTCCTGATGTCGCATTCTCGATTAAGGCTAAATCTTCAGGATCACATGTCAACATTTTGGCTAGACTTCTGCGAGCTTCAAGCATTGCATCTGGAGCAATTCTCTCAAAGAAACGAACTGGCTCATTCTCTAGAATCTCTTGCCACCTACGCTGTTCATCGATTATGAACTTTGGAGAGGCCCCGAAAGAGCCATGGTTAAGGAA
>CACEWA010000033.1 GCA_902563095.1 uncultured Candidatus Poseidoniales archaeon
GCTCATGTCGTAACAGACCATATCATCTGAATGGTCATCGTGGTCATCATCTGAATGGTCATCGTGGTCATCATCTCCATGGTCGCCATGGTCATGATGGTGGTGTGCGCCACCCATTTGTGCAATTGCCATCATGAAGGTTTCAACATCTTCGCCTTCGAATTCTAGCATGTATTCTCCAGCTTCAAAGTGGTAGATTGAGATATATGTTCCACTTGGACAATCGGATGATGCTTGAAGCCTATCTTCAGGCATTAGCATTTCGTGGTCTCCATGGTCATGGTCATCATGGTCTTCACGGTCTCCATGATCATCATGGTCGTGTTCGTCATGGTCTTCACGGTCTTCATCGTGGTCATCATCTGAATGGTCATCATGGTCTTCACGGTCCTCATCATGGTCATCGTGGTCGTGTTCGTCATGGTCTTCATCATGGTCGTCGTGGTCACCCTCAGGGAATCCTAAGTTGTGTGCTCCATCATCACCATGAAGTTCATCAGCATCTTCAGCATGCTCAACAAGCATGTGAATTACAGTTGCTGATGGTCCGTTTAATGAATCACATAGTTTGTCCACTAGCATAGTTTCGTAGTCAAGAGAAGACTCGCCAGTTGGCATGGTGTGTACCATATCATAAGCAGGGGCATCGCTGCCTAGGCCCTCTAGTGTTCCTTCCACCCATGGTTCAAGACCTAGTCCGTGGTATAGGAATAGGTCAGCATCTCCTAGTCTAACTATGTCATCTAGTGCAGGAGAGTAGTCGTGAACAGGTATGTTGTTTGTACTCATCATCTCAACGTTAACTGTGTCTCCAGTTATCGCCTTGACGATTTCACCAACGTGGTATGTAGATACCATTACAGTTCCATACTGTCCTTCTTCTAATTCGTCGTCGTCATCTGTTCCGATACATCCAGCCAAACTAGACATTATCAAAACGAAACTCACAAGCAGTGCTCTATGCCAATTAGTGCGCATGTTTTTTCGCCTACTAATAACTATATAATTCAGACTATTAATTAATCTTTCAAAAATTATTATTATCGTGCACCGTATAGCATATTCATGAGCCAAATCATATCATTTAGTGCAGACAAAGATTTTGCAGCAATTTTTGATGATTTAATTCAAAAATCGGGGTACAAAAATCGTAGTCGATTCATTCGCGATGCCGCCATGTTTTTCGCTGAAATTCAGCAGAAAGGAGACCTAGTGGATATGGATGATAAACAAGTTGTAGAAGGTCATTTAGTAGTACATTACCAGCATGGAGCCGAGCAGAAACTGATGGTATCTCGCACGGATTCTGTTGAAATAGCCGCTTATCACCACAGCAGCCGTCTTGGTCATTCATGTCATTCATGTGTCGATGTTATTCATGTCAAAGGAGATGCTGTAAATGTTAGAGCAGTCTTTGAGCAACTAAAAAACACACATAATGTCGACAAGGTTGTTTTCGTTAGCGCCCCTATGAGAGAAGACGATTGCTGCTGATTTTGTTCAGAAGAAATTACCACATTAATTCCGCCAATTTCCAGAGACGATTTTATCGAAGGAATCTGTAGATTTTGCATAATGATAAGTGTAAGCCCAGACCTTACCCCTCTCAGTGTTTACCTGTTGGATAACTCTGTTGAATAGAGGTTCAGTCCCTCCTGCTCCTTCAATCCAATCCAAGCGTTGTATGATTTGGAACATGTCTGATGCGCGATATAATTCTCCTTGGACTGTACCATTACCAGCAACTAGTCCTGGATAATCTGAGATGTGGTAGAGATTACCTTGAACGGTTCCTTCACAAACAAGAGTACATCCATCTTGCATTTCACTATGGCGAGACATTCCTTCCATCAATGTTCCATACACAAACACGTATTCGAATCTAGCACTCATGCTGTGATCAAGTGCGGAATCTAGCCAATCAGTGGTTAAATCAAGTCTTTCGAGGCCATTTCTGATTAGATTCTCGTATTCCTGCGAAGGAGGGTGGAAATTATCCTCTTTAGCATAGTGAATGTAAGTGTAGGCTTGGTGTGCTTTACCGTCGGGTGTGTAAGCAGTGACTATTTTTCGCTGGTAATATTTTGGATTTGGATGACCTTCTTTACGGTCTAGGGATGCTAAAGTATCTGCATCAATTTCGAATAGGGCGCCAGGGGTTGCAGCTCTCCCAGATGCTAGCAATTTGAGATTAGCAGCACCAGCTTCTCTGGTGCTAGAATAGTAATCGAATGTGAGGTAATATTCGTCAAGCCATGCTGGACTAATCTCTTTCAGTCCGTCGGGATTTCTTCCTTTTCTGTGACACCATTTAGTCCAGTCTACATGGTCTAAATTTGAACCATAGCCAAAATACAGCATTGGTTCGAGGGGCATTTCTTCGCTCATATCCATTTTGTGACTTGCGCATGATATGAATGCTTCTTTATTCACCGCTATCTGTTTTCTTGAAATTAATCAATCCAACATCTTCGATAACTTCACAATTTCCGGGTAGTATTGGCAGGATGTCATCAACTGCTAAGCCTGTGGATTTGTAGATCTTATTTGCGATACTTTCTTTCTTTTCTCTTCCGGGTGTTACTACGATGTAACGGTTGCATATCTCAGCAATATGTTCTACAGTAGAAGCCATCAGTAGTGGTATGCCATTAATTGCAACTAACCCCACTCCAAGGCGCAAGTCGATATCCTTGTACCATGTTCTTTGGCCTCGAATAACGAATGCTCCTTTGCCTACATATTCACCAGTCTCGGCAGATTTGGAAACCTGTCCCGGTTTAACCCAGAAAACCGTGCCATGAGCCCCGCCTCCATTCCATGCCCTACTCCATGCTAATGCCATAGTAGCAGCAATTTCGGTGACTTCATCATCTATTTCGGCCTCGACTTTATCCACTAATCTGAATGCTGGCATATCTTCTCCAATGTGAGCAGGAGGTTGTGTGTCTATTTCGAATCCCTGATTGTTTCTGAGAGAACAAGAAGGGGCACCGTGCATGTCAGCGTGGAGGTATCTGTCACCCAATGATAGATGCTTTTTGACAATAGAATCGTTACCCTTGGCGTCTTTTCCCCCAACCATTAGGTGGCCGGATGGTAGCATTGTCCATTTGTGATTTTCAAACCATAATCGCTTAGCACGCTTCACTTTAGCGACTTGCCCACTAGCCTCTCTTTTCGCTTGCTTTTTCTTCGCTCTTCCAAGTTCTAATTTTGTATCTTCAAGAGCCTGTATTGCGCCTGCAGATTTGTCCTTTTGTTTGCGTCCGGCTTGGAAATAACGTTGTGCATTTTGATGAACTGTTTCATCGATATTGAGGCTTACTTGTTTTCCAGGATTGCCCTCTTCATCAGGGAGAAATGCGTTGAAACTTCTCTCAGCAGCATTGACAGAATCGATCCATTGAATCTCTTTGATTGCTTTTTTGACCCCTTCCCAATTCATCGATTCTACAGCCTCATTAACTTGAGCCAGCAACTGCTCCACATGGGTCCAGTTGTTTTGGATTAGGTGACCGATTTCTTGTTGCTTTTCGACTTTGATTGCAAACCCTTCGAGTGCTCGCTCTTGCTGAGCTAAGCGCCTTTCCAAGCGTTCGATATCGGTAGAATGCCCTCTACCAGGAGCAGCAACATCCAGTGCTTCTGCTTCTCTTCTTGCCAGAGCATGAGCATCATGCGGTCCTAGCCATTCATCGACAGCTTCACACATGGTATCGAATTCTTTGTACTCTGAATCTTGTAGAGTTGTAAGCACCATGGGCCATGCTTGTTCGTAACCATCTTTACCGCTGAATAGGTAACCTTTCCAATCCCCATGAAGCATTCCTTGCAAAGATTCCCACACTTTACTCAAGTCGACATTCTCGATTTCTGTATCTGCATCATTCCCAGTTTCTGTGCAAATCGCACCAGAAAGGCCTCCACCTAAGTTGAGTACACCTCCGAGTGTACGACCTAAACTTCTGTCGCTTGAATTCATTAGTTGACAAAATGAATCAAAATCCAACTCATACGGATCTTGAGCGGCTGGAGGTGGTGAATATTGTACGCCTTTCTTCAACGTCCTGTCTGCATAAGTTGCATGGGTCAGAGGTTGGATAATCATGTCCTCGCCATCTGTGAGAATGATGTTTCCGTCTCTGAAAACCTCGACATAAAGATGGAATGTACCATGCGAGTTCTCGAAAACAAATCGCAATACTCTGTCAAATCCAATCTGCTCGACACCTTTCAGTCTCGCATTGGTTAGCACTTTTCTGAGGACCATCGCAAATGGAGCAGGATATTGCGGCATCGGGCGGTCTCTCTTGCTAGTGTAGATTCTTTTTCCGCGAACCAATACCAAGTCGGTATTTCCTCCAGATTTTGCTCTAAGCCGCAGTACAACTTGCTCGTAATGTGGCTGGTAGCACTTCTTACAGTGAGAGCCCACTACTTGAGACAACTCGCTAGCAATCGCTCGCAAGTCAAGGCCGCTCATCACAGTCTTCATGCCCGCACCCAGCCGTCGTTAACCCTCATCACTTTTCCATCCTTCTCATGAGAGAGTAGATGGGACAATGTCTGGTCAACAGCCAATCCGGGGTGGGCATCAGGGGTATCTTGATACGCGATTCTTGCGATTGCTTCGAGATTTGAATTGCCCTCTTCGACCGCTGCCAAAACCTTGTCATGACGAATTGAGCGGTGCCGAATATAATGTTCCAGAGTTCTGCTTGGAAGCGGGATTACTGGACCATGAGATGGGAAGATGAGATGGGGGTCTAAATCGAGTAATCTTTCCAACTGTTCGATATATGTCATCATGTTTCCTTGTCCGGGAGGAACCAGAATTGTACCAATTCCAGCAACCATGTCTCCAGCAATCAATCCCGAATTTGAAATCAAACAAAGGTGTTCAGGATGGTGCCCTGGAGTGTGTAATACAGTCCATTCTTGTGAACCGAGTTGAAGTTTCTCCCCATCTTTCAATACCCTGTCAGCATCTTCTGAACCTGACCAAATGGGTACATCGAAAGCCTCTTTCAATAAACCTTCATCTGCTAGGTGGTCGCTATGTCCGTGTGTGTAAAACACTGCGATAAGTTCGCCTTTGTGTCTTTCAACAGCTTCAGCAACATCTTCCATTCCTTCTCTGTGACGGAATGCCGGGTCTACGACGATGAATTCGCCTTCAGGGTCTCCAACTAGGTAGCAATTAGTATGGTCGGCAGGTGGTAGTGTTGCAGTTTTCACAGGCACGACTTCTACACCTTGGGCGAATAGAATCGAGCGCCTTCCAGGTTTTCTGACTTCCAAGTCTATCGCTACTCTTTCCATATCTTGTTCCATCAGTCCAAGACAACGTTCAACCTCCATGAGTAGAGTAACTACAGGAGGAGCGATCTTGATGACATTGTTTTGCCATGCACCAATCCAATCACTCGGCCTCATCCATCTAGCATCTTCAAATTCCGTTTGTCCTATCAACGAGAAATCATCATGATCATTTGAATGGATATGAAGGAAAGTATTCTCGAATCTCATCGGTGAGAACGGAGGGGTTGTACGCATTGAAATGACTCTAATTCCTTCTGTTTCGCAAGGTATGTCACCATCTAATGCCAGAGGAAACCAATTTGATTTGTCCTCAACAA
>CACEWA010000034.1 GCA_902563095.1 uncultured Candidatus Poseidoniales archaeon
TTCTGGTCATAAGGCAGATATAATCAAATCATTTGATGGGATTCCTATCGATCGACATAATGAAGACTTCACATCCATAATTAAAGATGCAACTGATGGCCGAGGCGTTGATCATATTCTTGACCCCATTGGTGGCGACAATCTAACTCGCAGCCTTTCATGCCTCGCCGAAGGTGGACGATTGTACACTTATGGGTTATCGTCGGCAGCACCATCTTCCAAGCGTTCATTGTTGAGGGCTTTCTTTGCTTTGAGGAAAACTCCAAAATTCGATGCTCTTAGACTAATGACTCGCAATCGAGGGGTATTCGGAGTACACATGGGCACTTGGAAAAACGAAGAAGCGATGGCTGAACAACTTCACCGAATAATGGAAGGCGTGCAGCAAGGGCATCTAAAGCCCGTTATTGACTCAGTTTTCGATGCTAAAGATGTAGCTAAAGCACATCAGCACTTACACGATGCTAAGAACATCGGTAAGGTTCTTCTTAGATTCAACTGAATTTAGATTCAATCGAAACTAATCTGAACTGCTTCTCTCTGAACAGGGTCAGTAACCTCGAATAGGTCACGGCGCATTGCACCCTTCATTCCAGCGACGATGCTGGTTGGAATCATCTGTATTGCAGCGTTCCAGTTAGTTGCACTTGCGTTGTAGAATTCTCTGCGGTCAGAAACCTGGTTCTCGATAGCGACAAGTTGATTTTGGATATTGACGAATGAAGTATCTGCCTTCAGTTCAGGGTATTGCTCTGCAACCATGTTGATTTTTGGCATCAATCCTGCAAGAGCTCCTTCTGCAGCACCGACTCCCTTGACATCGCCCTGTGCTAGACATCCAGCAGCGGTTTGTCGTGCGAGAGCAAATTGCTCGAAGATCTCTCTTTCGTGCTTTGCGTAGCCTTTTACGATATTTACTAGGTTTGGAATCATGTCATACCTTTGCTTTAGTAAAACATCGATATCTGCCCATGATTTGTTTACATTTTCTTCCAAGCGGACCAATCTGTTCCAAGTACTGATAAACCAAATCATAACGATTAGTACAATTACTCCGGCAATTATTCCGATTACGATACCTGTGCCCATATTCTGTCCTTGAGTAACTGCTACTTGAAACCTTCTTGGATTTCAAAATATAGAATTCTCAGGTCAATTATTAATTAGATTCTGGTTTAATCCAATATTGGAACACCATATCGTGCTGGTCTTTTTCTCCGGCTTCAACATGGGACTCTTCAGCAAGTTCGAAACCCATTCCAGTTATGTCGGGGAAAAAGGTGTCAGCCTCAGAAACTCTAGCATCAATTATTGTTCTATGAAGTTGGGAGACATGTGGAAGAAATAATTTGTAAATTTCTCCACCACCAATGATCCATCCTTCCATTTCTATTGCTTGTTCAAAAGTAATCACTTCTACTCCCTCGACTTCGCCTCTTGAAAGAACAAAGTGTTCTCGGCCTGGAAGCATACCTGGTAATGAATCCCAAGTTTTCCTGCCCATTATTAGGTTTGAACCCATTGTGATTTTCTTGAAATGCTGCAAGTCAGTAGATTGCCTCCATGGAAGGTCACCATCTTTGCCAATGGCACCATTTCTGTCACAAGCAACAATCATGCCTAGCATAATATCACACCGCTATTGGAGCTTTGATATGCGGGTGATGTTCGTATCCAACAACTTCTATGTCATCGTAAGTGAAGTCATCGATATTCTTGATATCCGGATTTAATTTCAAAGTTGGTAGAGGTTCAATCGGTGTTCGGGAAAGTTGGAGTTTAGTTTGTTCAAGATGGTTTGTGTAAAGGTGTGCATCACCTATTGTGTGTACGAAAGTACCTGCTTCTAATTCACAAACTTGAGCCATCATGTGGGTTAGTAATGCGTATGATGCAATGTTGAATGGTACTCCTAGGAATACATCGGCACTTCGCTGGTACAGTTGACAGTTCAGTTTTCCTCCTGCAACGTGGAATTGGAAAAATGCATGACAAGGCATCAATGCCATTTCTTCGAGTTCACCAACATTCCATGCACTGACAATTATCCTTCTTGAATTAGGATTATTCTTAATCATGTCAATCGCTTGTTCGACTTGGTCGATGACTCTGCCATCATTCGTCTCCCATTTCCTCCATTGTTTACCATAAACCGGACCCAAGTCACCGTTTTCATCAGCCCATTCATTCCAAATTCTTACGCCATTTTCCTGAAGGTAAGCAATATTTGTGTCTCCAGCTAAGAACCAAAGTAGTTCATGAACTATCGATTTGAGATGTAATTTCTTTGTAGTTACCATTGGAAATCCTTTCGAAAGGTCGAATCTCATTTGATGACCGAATACAGAAAGAGTACCTGTACCGGTTCGGTCACCCTTCTCTTCGCCCTCATCGAGAATGCGTTGCATCAGATCGAGATACTCCTGCATCAGCACTATTGCCCATGCGGCGGCCTTTGAGGGTTGTCACGGAGCACCTTGTCCTTTGATCCTATCCATGAATTCATCTGTGAACTCTCGATACATAGATGAAAGTGCCGCTTTTACTTCGTGGTCGTCTTTGTCAGTAAGTGCTTGCAATTCTGATGGTGAACTTTTTTTCTCAAGCCATTCCCACCAAGTAATTGGTTTGCCATATGAGATTCCAACCCTCCTCCATAGGCGTGGTAATTTGTGTTTACTTGGGGTCATAAATTCACGAGTACCTGTGAGGGCTATTGGAACGACTGGGACATCTGGATATGAAGCCGCTAATCTTGCAAAACCTGTTTTACCAGGCAGTAAGAATGGAGGCTCGGTGCGCTTTGACCTAGTCCCTTCAGGGAAAATTCCCAATGCACGTCTAGCGTGTAGAACTACTGCAGCGCTCGAAAGTGCCTCTGCGCCACCTGTTTCACGATTGGTTTCAATTTGCCCTGTTGCTTTCATGAAAGACCTAAGTGCGAAGTTTCGAAAGTGTCCATCTTTGGCTAGGTAGTGTGTTCGTCTTCGAGATGCTAGAATCACTACTAGAGGGTCTACGTGCGACAGATGGTTTGCAGCGAGAATAGTCGGACCTGATTTTGGGACATTAGCGATTCCTCGGATTTTTACCCGAAGAAGCATTCTGAATAGAGGAGCCAATGTCCAGCGCATGAATCCATAGGAGGCATCACCGGTAATCCGAGTCTCTTTTGGAGTGATTTTCCAATGACTCTCTAACGCCATCCAAGCCTCTTTGAGGTCACTCATTACAACCTACGAGCGCTAACTTACCTTTGATGATTACCTCGCATCACTAAGTGGTAATGCTGAAATGCGGCCTACTCAAGCATTGGCACATGCGTATGCTAGTATTGGCGATGTTGATGTCGGCAATGTTCGCTCCAACTGTACTAGCTGATGTGAAATGGGAAGAAGATGGTTGGCTTGCAACCATTGGTTCCGAACGTTTGGAAATGGGTGATGAGTTTGGATGTTATGGAATGCCAAACCTCTCTTGGAAAGCAGATCCCGGTGCCGTTGCTCTTGAATGTAGAGAGTACATAGAGAAAAGAATTGATGCCTCCAAATGGGGAAATAGTCCGATTTCAACATTCACTCCTGATGGCCTTACAGCTGCTCAGCATACTATCATTGGAAATCAAGGATTCAGTATTCATGGAGATAATACCGGTCAATCATCTACGGCTTGGCATTCAGCGGAAAACGAACCAGAGAGGGAATATGATTGGTATGATTTAGGCCGTAGAGGCGGTTCTCTAGAGAAAGGGATTGCGGAAATTTCCGATTTAGAATCAGAACTTGACTCCGGTGGTTTGGTCAATATGTACTGGATTGGTAGAATACACGATGCTACGGTACGCCATGATCGAGATGTAGTCGATATGCTCTCTGCGAGAGATGATGTCTGGTTCACCACATGGGGTGAAGCGTACTCATATTGGACAGTAGAGAGGTGTAATAGTTTCAACCATTCTCTTTCAAATTCAACTTTGTATTTTGAACCAATCGATTCTATCGCATGTAGTGCTGCGTCCAATGCATGGAATATACCAATTACATGGGTAGCAGATATTGAATCAGCCGAAGTTCTGAATTCTAGTTTACCTGAATTGGATGTTAGTGATTCTACTACAAAAGAAGGCTGGAGGCAGGAAGGTTCAATTCTATATATCAGCGTATTAGCAGGGCATGAAGTAGAATTTGACCTTACAGAAGATACAGAATATGATATTCTTGGCAGAACTAAATTTTTCAACAACAAGAGTGCAGCTCTAACCATTGCTGGGCACTCTACAACCGACCTTTTCCTATGGTCGAAGAGATTTGATGACCAAGATTTTTTGAAATTCACATGGTTAATTTCTCCACGAGGATTGGATGAGGGGCTAGAATGGTTGCCATATGCAGGACTTGGAGTCCTTTTAGCCAGCGTCTCGGGAATTTGGTTATTGCTCAAGAAGGACGCTTTGGCCTATTCTAAGGCCGAAGAGTTGATGCCTGTTGTTGACGGCGGCGATGATGATGAATGACGATGTTACCATCGACCCGTGGGGTTCTTCACAATCCACGGATTATTCAAGAATCATAGAAAAATTCGGTCTTTCTTCAATGGATGGAGTTTCTTTAGATTCACCTTCTAGGCTTCATCGTAGAGGAATTGTTTTTGCACACAGGGATTTGGATATGATACTGGAAGCAAAGCGCTTAGGTAGTCCATTTGGAGTTCTAACTGGATTAATGCCATCTGGCAAAATGCACCTGGGCCATTCAATGGTTATTGATCAAGTAAAATGGTTTCAAGAACAAGGCGGAGATGTGACAATAGCAGTTGCTGATTTGGAATCCACTGCTACTAGAGGTATCTCTTTGGCCGAAGGAAGAAAAATTGCTAGTGAAGAATATGTTGCGTATTATGCCGCATTAGGACTAGACCCCGACAAGACCACTGTTTATTTCCAATCTCAAAGGAACATTGTTCAAAAATTGGGATTCCAATTAGGCAAGAGAACTAACTTATCTGAACTTGAAGCGATTTACGGATTTGACGGCTCTACTAATCTCGCTCATGTTCAAGCACCATTGGTTCAGGCAGGGGATATTTTGCATCCACAATTGGATGAGTTTGGTGGTTTACGACCAATTGTAGTACCGGTTGGAATAGACCAGGACCCGCACCTTCGATTGACTAGAGGATTGGCTGCCAAGACAAATTGGTTCAATGTTAGCGATGCAAAAATGGGTTTGCAAGTCGGTGTTTCAGTGCAAGATGAAAATGCTTCAGTTATGGGTGTAGAGTCAAGTGGTAGAGTCAATAAGGAAATCCAGAAAAAGGTGTTCTCACAAATTGTAGATACCATTGTAGGAT
>CACEWA010000035.1 GCA_902563095.1 uncultured Candidatus Poseidoniales archaeon
GGGCCCATTAGAAAGCGATAAATCACATCGATTATCTTCACGGTTTTGAGATGAATATGCGATTAATCCCTCGATTTAGAGGGGGTATCATTCAAATAGGGGTCGCTGGTGGCGTGAATGACTTCGGTCACTTCTCTCCCGAGGCATTGCCGGTGAAGGACGGATGAGGTACAGAACCTCACTCGTCCTTTGGTGATAAATTGGGCGAGAAAAAAGAGGTGAAAAAATGTACAAAGTTGTCACAAAAGAGGACACTATTCGTATCCCTGCAGAATACATTCGCAAGGATAAGTCCCTGAATGAACATATCGACCGTCTAGCAGCATCTGCATTCGAAGGTCGATTCGATGACAACAATCGTTTCGTCTTGGTCACTTCCAATCACGAACCAATCGACCGTGGACGAATTATTCACGGAGATGGTGCAATCTATCAGCGTGTTCGCTTTGATGCAGTACTATTCTGCATAGATGATTACGAAGTTGTTGAAGGTGCAGTTTCAGAAGTCAACGACTTCGGCGCATTCGTTAGAATTGGTCCAATGGAAGCACTTCTTCACAAGTCGCAAATCATGGAAGACCATGTCGATATTAATGCAGGAATGGGTCTTTTGGAAGGCCGCCAAAGCGGCCGTAAATTAGGAGTTGGAAGCTCAGTCCGTGCAAGAATCGTATCACTTTCACCAGATACAAGCGATCCACGTCGCTCTAAGATTGGTTTGACCTGTAAACAAACAGGTCTAGGGAGCCATGACTGGATTCACGAGGACCAGAATTGAATAGGAGTTGGAATGAATGGTAAAGAATCCTTTCGCATGCAGTGAATGTCACATTATACTGGCAGATGGTATTGACCAATGTGCTAGTTGCCCATCAGCACCCGTCTCTTCAGATTGGACAGGATATGTTGTGGTATTGGACCCATCTCGCTCTGAAATTGCAAATCGCCTCAATATTGAGGTCCCAGGAAATTACGCACTCAAGGTAAACATCCGCTGAAGGAGGAATAAAAATGGAAATAATTGACCGAAAGGAAAACCCACTATTGAACAGAGTAGAAATTGAATTTCGCTGGAACCACGAAGGTGCAGCGACTCCTTCTCGTGCAGACATGCTCAATGGAATAGCTTCAATTGAACCTGGTTCCAATCGTGACTTGATTGTTATCAAGAACGTAATGACTAGATTCGGTATGGGTTCCACTACAGGACTAGGACTAGTTTATTCTGATAAGGATTCTATGAAAGTAGAACCAGATTACATGCATGAGAGATATGCAGGATTGCGTTCCGCAAGTGCAGAGCCTAAAGAAGATGCGACAGCTGATTCTGGCGATGTTACTGGAGGTGAGGAATGATGTCCAGTCCAAACGCTAGTGCAAAGTGGTCCAAGTATGGTATCGAAGACGGAAAGTTAGTCCGTAAGGCAGAGTTTTGCCCACAATGTGGCCCTGGAGTATTCCTTGCAGTTCACGCAGACCGCAAATCCTGTGGTCGCTGTGGTTATACAGTGAAAAATGAATGATCATTCTGAATCATTCATGTGGCGACTAAAGTTGCCTTGATTGTCCAGAACCATCCAAATCCCATCTCTGAGGATTAGTTGAACCCCAAGGTCTGTTCTACGGATGGATTCACCTCTAAGCATCAAGTCATCTCGCCAAGAAATAATTCGCCAATCATCAGCGTCGAAAACAGCGTCTTGAACGGTACCTCGTAATTTTCTGGCAACGGTAATCTGGTCATTTTCAAACTCCCATGTCCAACCGTCTTTTGAAGATAGAAGGAATTTCTCACCATGGTTGAATACTTCCTCTAAATCACATTCGATATCAAGTGCTTTCTCACTCAAAATTTCACCAGTTTCAAGTGTAATTTTGCGATACTTACCCCCTCTTGTCCAGACCATGATATATTCATCCAAAATCGAAATCGCTGCGATTTCATCTGAACGAGGAGGAGATTTTTCATTTGATTCGAAAAGCGGTAATCTCCATATTTCATTGTCATTAGAGTCTATGCAATACAACCCTCTCATCCATAGTGCAAAGATAATTTTGTCATCTTTTGCATTGAGAGCTAGTGGCTCAGCATCCACAATATGGCACCAAGTTGAACCGGCCACCATCGTGGTGTTTCTGCTCAATCTCAATTCTGCCTTAGAAACTCCATCGTTCAATTTTTCATCTAAAGGTAATAGAGCCATGCGAGCTAAACGCAACTCGTGTTCCACCCAAGTTGCAATCAATCCTCCATCACATAACGAGGCATGTGTAATATCTGCAGGAAATGGAGTTGCAGTTTGTTCATCAATGGTGATTCCACCATCAACATCGATGATTATTTCGCGCCCATCATGGTTGAAAATTCTCCACGGTGCGCTCTGCATGATTGTGCCAAGTCGACTAAGATTGTAACAATTCCTTCAATAATCATCATCTACACGCCGACTCATGGTCAGCCTGATTCTGGTTTCCGGAGGTGACATCGCTTCTACAAATCAAGCCGATGAATTGCTCAAACTATGTGATTGGGAAAAATTGGAATCTGTAGAGGGAATGCCAGCCTATTCCTACATGCATGCTAGGATGTGGTGGGTTGAAGATGGATGTTTGTGGGAAGATGACCTGGATAAAAGATGGCAGAAAGCCACCGGTGAGGTCCCCGAGGAGGTTATTTTCCCATCAAGACACTCTGCCGCAAGTGGTAATGCATCACTCACTTTGCATCCAATTGGTACAATGCAAGTTCCAGAAAATGAGGTGCCAGAATATGGTGGCAGATCAGCAGATTGTCCTCCACCTAATCCGCGTATAGCTGCTTGGTGGAGAGAGCTAAATCGAGTTGCAGAGAATATGAGCGATTTTGATTTGACTTTGGAAACTACGCATCATGGCCCTTGGATTGAAACTCCTTCATTGTTTATTGAAATTGGTTCGACTGCCAAAACATGGGGCCATCATGGGGCAGCAAAATTGCTTGCTGGAATAATATACAGGGGTCTTGGCCTCGATGGCAGTTTGGGTTTAGGTAAATGGGAAGGAGAAGGACAAGTAGTAGTTACCCTAGGGGGTGGCCATTATGCTCCTCGAGGTAATTTGTTAGCATCTCATGACCATGTTTGGATTGGTCACATGTTGGCGACTTATGCTCTACCATTTTCTAAAGATGAAAATGATAATGTCACAGGTATGTGGGAAAATAGTATTCGTAAAGCTATCTCTTCGACTAAAGAAGCATTTCCAGGCGGTGAGATAGTCTGTAGTATGGACAAAAAGGCGTTCAAAGGTTGGCAACGTCAAGCAATTAGAGGTTTGTTAGAAGAATTAGGAGTTCCTTTGTTAAGAAGCGCCGAAATCATCGGATGAAAACGGTCAAGAATCTCCGTCCCTAGCACCCAATATGGTCGGGCGCTTCTCACGTATGGTAGTCGCCATGACTATTCGGATGCCTCGGTGGTTTGTCGGTTGGGTTAGCCGCCGTTATGTTGCAGGTTCCAAACTAGATGATGCTGTCAAAGTTATGCATAGGCTTTCGAAAGAAGGTGCCTGTTTCACTATTGATGTTCTCGGTGAAGAAATCAGTTCGATGGAAGAAGCAACATTTTTCCTAGAAGAATACAAGAGAGTTGTTACTGCAATTATCGATAATGATTTTGATTCAAATTTGTCGATTAAGCCCACTGCTTTTGGATTGCTTTTAGATAGAGAAAAGGGAATGGAAAATATCGAAAATCTTGTTCGTATGGCTCATGGACATGACATGTTTGTACGTTTGGATATGGAAGATCATAGAGTTACGGATGATACAATCCAGGTCATGCTTGAGATGCATGAAAAGGGTCTAACGAATGTAGGAGTTGTTCTTCAGGGTAGACTATTTCGAACATTGGATGATATTCGAAATATTACGCAAAAATTGGGACCTAATGCAGACTATCGAATCTGCAAAGGAATCTATTTGGAGCCCTCTGAGATTTCTCATACCGATAGGCAACCGATAATTGATGCAACTAACCAATGTATAGATGCGATGCTGGATGCCGGTTCTTATGTCGGAATTGCAAGTCACGACCATCCAGTAATCAATCATACTCTTGCTGCTTTAGAGAAAAGAAGCATGGGACCCAATTCTGTTGACCCAAGAGAGAATGCTGGCCCAGAAAGACGACAGAAAGGGCCAGGGTATGAGTTCCAAATGCTGCTAGGTGTCCGCGGGCCTCTTCGTCGAAAGTTGCGTGCAAAGGGCCATCGGACAAGAGTCTACATCCCATATGGAGAAAAATGGTATGAATACTCAATTCGTCGTTTGAAAGAAAATCCAACTATTGGTACGCAAGTTGCTAAAGCGTTCCTAATGCCTTGGACAAATCGACCTTAATCAATTACGTTTCTTTTTCTGGCGTCTACCAGGTCGCTGTTGCTTAGGTTTCCCTGATTTTTCGGCATCAGGAACTATCGGGTTTGGATTATCTCCTAATCGTCCTTCCTTCCAAGCCTGTCTTCGTTCACGCGGAGTCATTGGAATATTTTCTTGAGGTCTTGGAGGTTCGTGTAAGTATATTCGCTTGATGTCATGGGCAGGGACTCTTCCGGTCATTGTCCTTCCTGCTCCAGTGTGGATTGCACGAATTTTCCATTTTGAACCACCATGTTCCATAATTGAACCAGCTTTGTACATCTTTTCCCTTTCTACAAAAATAGAGTCGCTATCAGAAAACTCACCTCGAGTAAGGGTTAGTCTTACCATGACTACATCAGAGCGAACTGCATTCGCTCTCCCAATCTTCGAAGCGACTAATTTTCTTCTTGAATTACCAGTTTTGGTTTCTACACGATTAATCTCCCAACTAGCATCATCGTGTTCGAAAATATCACCGACATGCAATTCTTCATCATGATCAATTTCTATATTTGCAATTCTTGAAAAGGCACCTTCGCTCAAAATAAATGGGATGACAATGGGACGAGGAGGGCGAATTTGTACAGTGTGCACATGTCCGCACTCTTCACACTTGAGAAGATAGTCAGTACCCTCGCCTGCTTTTTTTTCTTTGAGGACTTCATGCCCACAAAATTCTCCGCAACTAGGACAATCAGTGACATTTTCAACAATTTCTTCGTCGACGTATTCGTCTTCCATGTCTCTTCCTCCCTAGAAATAGCCCTAATGAAAAACCTGAACTGGTAGCTCCTGGTCACAAAGTTCCAGTGATAATGCAAGGTGATAGTTGG
>CACEWA010000036.1 GCA_902563095.1 uncultured Candidatus Poseidoniales archaeon
GAAACCATATCCGAAATGCCAATCTGCCATGGCCCATGCTTCGCCAACTACGCCTGGCATTGAAGCAATGTTAACCAATTGAGAAATTGATCGTTCATCACTGCTTTTAGCCAAATGCTCCGGACTCGAAACAATCATTGCGTCTACATTCATCGAACCATGCTGACGAATTCGCATTAGCCCATCACCCTCTACCTCGAGGTGATTGCGCCATTCGACTCCGCCCATGCTGTTGCGAACACTTACATCTCTTCATTTCTGTGTTTCAAATGGGGATGGTTTGAAGGTATATTGGCACACCCGTCTTTCTGCCCGTAGGGCAGGTGATGTGAATGGGTCTTCCACCAATCGACCTTCAAGTGTTCCATGACAATGGGTATACACGTCGCCAATGTCGTGTCACAGAACTCTGGTTTTGGTCTTCCGACCCTAGTAGAGACACATGTGGTGATACAGAAGTAGATGAATACACATTCATCGGTGCGCCAATAATAGACGGATTCTCACAGTTAGGTCGTGATCTGAAGGATGCAATGCGTGAACAATTCATCGGATTTTTTGAACAGAGGGAACATACCCGCGTAGAGCCATATCCAGTGCTTGCGAGGTGGCGAGATGACATCCATTTGACAATTGCAAGTATCGCTGATTTTCAGCCGCATGTTACATCTGGTGCAGTAGAGCCACCTGCCAATCCTCTTACTATTTCTCAGCCATGTATTAGGCTAAATGATATCGATGCAGTCGGCCGTTCAGGTCGCCATTTGACCACTTTTGAAATGATGGCTCACCATGTATTCAATAGGCCAGATGAAGGTAAGATGTATTACTGGATGGAAGAGTGTGTTAAGCACTGCCACGACTTATTGTGCATTACTTTTGGAATCGACCCAGCAGAAATCACCTATGTTGAAAATCCGTGGTCAGGTGGTGGAAATGCAGGTGCTGCCGTCGAAGTTATTGTTGGTGGTCTTGAATTGGCAACTTTGGTATTCATGAATCTCGAAGAACATGAAGACGGCGAAATCGAAATTAAGGGTGTGAAATATACCGAAATGCCTCTTCAGATTATTGATACTGGCTACGGTTTGGAGAGATTTTGTTGGGCAGCTGCAGGTACTCCAACTATTTACGAATCAATTTACCCAGAGAGTGTTGCTTGGCTAAAGGAACAGGCAGGATTTTCTGCAGAAATGTTTGATATGACTCAATCGGATTTAGACTCGCTTCTAGGCGAGATGAGTCGTTTGTTTGGTATTATGAATATCGAAGTAGGTAGCGATGGCGATAGAATGAGAGAAGTTTTCCTTACTCGTTTGGGAGAGCGAGGACATTCAATCGATTCAGAAATGTTCGCTGCTATAACTGAGCCATTGTCAAAGATTTATGCAATTCCGGATCACATGCACGCCCTTGCAAATATGCTAGGAGATGGTCTTGTTCCTTCCAATGCCAAGGCTGGTTATTTGGCAAGAATGATTGCCCGTAGGGTCCTGAGAATGCGTGATGATTTAGGTCTAGATGTCAGTCTTTCAGATTTAGCTTTACAGCATTTAGAAGTCAATTACTCTACGGATAGAATGAAACAAACTCAAGAAGGTCTTGTAACTATTCTCAAGGGTGAAGAGGAAAGATATGATGAGATGCTTCGCAAAGGAATGCAAGTTGTGAAGACAGCGATCAAAGATATTGCAAAGGACTCCACTGAACTGCCTGATGAGATACTTTTCACCATAAATGATAGTCATGGAATAGCACCTGATTTAGTAATGAATATCGCTAATGATTTGGGTTGGAAAAATTTAGTCTTGCGAACTGGCTTTAATGCAGAGATGGCTGAACGTCATGCAGCCATGGCTAAAGCCGCAGCCAAGGCAATAACAGCCAAACCGCTAGTTGAAAAAGTTCCAGAACTCCCTGCTACTGTTGCATTATACTATGAGGATGTCTCTTCACAAAATTTCGAGGCAAGTGTACTTGCCTGTTTGCCTTTGGTTGGTGAAGATTTACCCGAAGGTGCAACTCATGGAATTGTGTTGGATAGAACCTGCTTCTATCCAGAGGGTGGCGGACAAGAAGGAGACTATGGGTCTCTAACATGTGATTCTGCATCACATTCAATTTTGGATACTCAAAAGGTCGGAGAGTTGGTTGTTCATTTATCATCAGGCCCATTTGAAGTTGGAGATATGGTTCATGGAGAATTAGATTGGTCTCGAAGGAGGCAACTAATGGACCATCATACTGCTGTGCATATTGTTGGTGGTGCCGCCCGACGTCTGTTAGGGCCTCATATCTATCAAGCAGGTGCAAACAAATCTGTAGAGTCTGCTCGCCTTGACATTACGCATCACCGAAGACTAACAAGGTCTGACCTTGACCAAATTGAGGCTTTGGCAAATGAAGTGGTTCAGAATGTTTCCAGAACAGAAAAACTGACCCTCGATAGGAAGGATGCAGATCGTAAGTTTGGTTTTGATTTGTATCAAGGAGGTGCTCCTAAGGGTAGTGATATCAGAATTTTGCGAATTGCAGACCATGATATTCAGGCATGCGGAGGTACTCACCACGATGAGCCAGGAAGGATAGGTCAAATCCGTATAGTACGCTCTAACGCAGTTCAAGATGGTGTAGAACGCTTACACATTGTTGCCGGACAGGCTGCAATGGAGCACGCCAGAAACCAAGAAGCGATATTACGTAATGCTTCAGATGTTTTCCAGGTACCTGTAGATGAGTTGCCAGCAACTGCTAATCGATTCTTTGCTGAATGGAAAGAGCAGAGGAAACGGATTGAAAATCTTGAAGCAGAAATTGTTCGTCTGAGGACTTCAGGTGGCGGTGATGATATGGCTGAAGTCGATGGCGTGAGGGTTGTCATAATGGAAGTCGATGGCGATCTAAAGCAAATGACAAAGATGCTCAAAGAATTGACATTAGATAATTCCAAGCCAACTTTGGCTGTTCTGGGTAGCACTGAAGGTGGTGGCAAATTGATGGTTGCCACAACTGAAGGAACTATTGCTAGTGAGAAATACAATGCCGTTGATATCCTTAGAGGAATATCTTCCCACATTAACGGTGGAGGAGGAGGCCGCCCAACCTTTGCTCAAGGTGGTGGCTCAAATCCAGATGGATTGGCAGACGCTCTAGAAGCTGCCAAGCAACTCATAGGTGTCTAAGCGCCGCAACATCAAATCCAGATACTGCTCTAGATATCGCCTCTGAAGGTGATAACCATTCAAATTGAGAAATTTCATTTTCCTTCAATTTTATTTCCGAATCATCTCCGTTCCAATTTGCTTGGTAGGTGAATGAAACGAAGGAAATCCCTTCGTTGGTAAATATCCGTTGAGTGATAATGGGTGCATCTTCACTCAATTCGATTTCTATTCCCATTTCTTCAAGAGTTTCTCGCACACAACCAATTGCAGGATGCTCATCATGGTCCATGTATCCTCCAGGCAGTGTCCAGTGACCAACAAAGTGTCCACGTTCAATTTTACCCATCAAAACCTCGCCCTGTGAATTGAGAACCATTACTTTAGAAACAAGCCTGTGAATCGAACGATAGATTGATTCTCTTGCTATTGGATGAACCGCATCATCACTAATGCACTCATCTTTCCAAGCCCATTCCTCTGGCCATTCGATTTCGGGGTGAGCCTTCTTTACTTGAAAACCAAGGATATTGAACGTATTTTTTGCAGCCCATTCAATGCCCATGGCGGCTACTTCATCTTCAGTAGGGAAGCGGAATTTTGTTACCCCTGTACTATTCATTACAGGTTTTTGTGGCCCATTTCCTTCTGAGTCGACGAGTAAGACCTTGCCGTCGTGCTCAAGGTAGAGTACGGCAGAGGGGTGGTCCATGGGCGTGCGTGGAGTCACTGTGATTTAACTTTCAGTTATTAGCCAATCATTCTTCCTCAGGCTTAGATTCCTCAGGTACAGGTAGTTCGCGAACTTCTAAATCAACGGTTCCAGGTGGTAGAATTTCTTTGTTCAAATCCTCATTTAGTCTGATTTCGTTAAGCCTTCGAACCTGTGGATTGATCTTTGATTGGTATGAACCAACTGACTGATTGTAAGTCTTAATTGCGCTCTTGAGATTGTCTCCCACTTTTTGGTAGTGCTCAGACCAGGTTGCAAACCGACTGTACAGTTCCCTACAAATTTCAATCGCTTCGCGTGTATTTTCTGCTTGTTCAACCTGCCTCCACTGGAATGCGATAGTTCTCAATAGCGCAAGTAATGAAACAGGAGATGCGATTAGGATGTCATTTTTCATTGCGAATTCGTGGAGGTCACGTTCAAAGTCGAAAGTAATTGCTAACAGGGCTTCAGAAGGTACGAACATTACTACGGCTTCCACATCTCCATCAACGGAATCACGGTATCCTTTGGACTTCAATTCCCTAACACGGTCCTTCATTGCACTAGCATGTTCTTGCAAAAGTGCATCTCTGGTGGCATCATCAGATTCTTCGATAGATTCTAGGAATTTCTTACCAGTGGCTTTTGCATCAATTGGTACCTTTCCCCCCCCCTGGAATATTCACTATGAAATCTGGGCGTTTTCCGTCAGTTTGAGTGTCCTGTTCAAAATAATCAATTCCCTCTCTTAGGCCAGACATTTCCAAAATGTTAGTCAGACTAATCTCGCCCCAATTACCTCTAATGTTTGCGCTCTTGGTCAGAGCAGTTGACATAATGTTGGCTTCCTTGCCCAATTTTTCGGCGCCCGTAATCATCTGCTGAACATGTTGTTTGAGGTCACCATATGCTTGGTTTCTCG
>CACEWA010000037.1 GCA_902563095.1 uncultured Candidatus Poseidoniales archaeon
GGTAGCAACAATGAATGCACCTACGATGAGTTTCTTACCGTGAGCAGGAGTGAACCTTGCACCCCAGGCATTATTGAATAGCCATTTTGCAATAAAGTAAATCATTATCCAAAGAAGAATTCCCGTCATCACCCAGGGTATCATGTTGAACAATTCTGCAATCCATGGATCTCTTGTCCCACACAGTAAATCTCCATGACTATCTAATTTACAGAAGTCACTTCGATTCTTGCCGTACAACTCCAAGAAAATATTGATTGAGAATACAGAAATGAACCATATGTGGGCAAGGTAGACAACTCCAGCGCTTGCAAACCATGGGTCCTCAACAGGCCTCTTCTCACGGCCACCTAAGAACGGAGGAAGTGCAAGAATTCCCACTGGGATTCCAGTTAGGAATGCTCCCCACCAAGCAGCGTTCCATGGGAATGAAGGTTGACCAAAGAAATCACCTACAGGGCCCAAAGGCACGTCAAACTGAGGGAGGTATTCACCCCATCTTAGATATCCATATGAGAACAATACATACCAATCAGGGAAAACGAATCCAGCTTGTGCGAAAGGATCTGCTGCACTGTGTAATGGAGGTGGAATCAACCAAGCATAGAACAGTAGAACACAGGTCATGAATCCGAAAATCAGAGTGTCACGTAGAACTTCATGCGGCCAGAAACCATGACCGGAACGAGTGCGCTTTCGCCTTTCTTCTGCAGATTCTAACTGCTGTTTTTGCTCCATGTACGAAGAAGCCACCGCGCCAAAGTTGTCGATTAATCCCAATCTTATCCCTCCAATATCAGTGCGGCTCCGCTATTCCTTGTACCCATACAATGAACAAATGTATGATAATCAGTGTTGTAACTATCACTGGTAAGATGAATACGTGAATGAAGTACATTCTGGTTACTGTTCGGTGTGACAAGGATGAACCACCGAAAAGTAGAGTTGCAATATTTTTACCAATCAACGGTGTTGCATTTGCTAAATTGATTCCAATAACTGCAGCACCGTATGCCAATGTATCCCAAGGCAGTAAATATCCAGAATATCCGAAAACAATAGTCAGCGCCATCAGTGCAACTCCGATTAGCCAGTTTAACTCACGTGGATTTCTGTATGCTCCGGTGAAGTATACTCTACACATGTGTAAGAATACTGATGCTACCATGAAGTGGGTTCCCCAGTGGTGAACTGCACGGATAATGTAGCCAAATGGTAGTTGAGTCATGATGAACTGCATACTTGCGTAAGCAGGAGAAGGATCACCTTCGCCACCCGGGACGTAGTATATTCCCAGAACGGTTCCAGTGATTACAAGAATAATGAATGAAAGGAAAGAAATTCCTCCTAAACAATACAGAGGATACCAATACCAAATAATTCGTAGTTTGTATTTCTCTGCGTGAGTAAGTGGCATTTGTCTGTGCATGTTGTAATATGCGCCCTTGCTCATGTTCCAATAATCTTGAATTCGGAATCTCGTGTCAAGGAATGAAAATACCCAAAGGAATGCACGTTCAGCGAATCCCATCTTTCCACTTGATTGTACAGCACGCAGAATTTCTCTGCGTGGTATTTCTTCGTTTTCTTTTCGCAGTGTAAATGCGATTAGAACGATGATGAAAGCGATAAAGAACCAAAGTACCCAGAATATTGTGCTCATTTAATCACCTCAGTCGCAATAGGTCAACCAGCCCGTGTAATCCGAAGATGCTTCAATAGTATCTCCGTTCATAATAATTGGAATAATTGGCAAACCTAGTGGAGCAGGCCCACCGGCCCTTCTAATTCCAAGATATTCGAATGCTGCACCTGTTGACCTGTTCGAGTTTCTGTTAACTTCTATCGCCGTAGGGTCGAATCTGCTGGAGTGACAAATGCAGAACATCTTGCTTCCACCGTCGTCACCGCCTCCAGGTGTCCAGTTATCATCGGTTTGAGTGTTAGAAACTAATTGCCATCCTGGGATACAACACAAATGTGTGCATCTAGCGAAACTCATAACCAAATTGTTGTTAGGATCGAAAACTTCAGGATTTCCTAGTAGGAATTCAGTGGCGTGTCCAACATAGTTTCCTCCAATGTCGTAACCTGCCATTTCTTGGAACCTAGGAGAGTTGTCGGCAACTGGCTTGCCAGAGTTTTGAGAATGCGGCACATAGTTTACAATAACTGGCAGTCCATTCCAAACTCCTTGAGCACCAGACATCCCTACGTTAGAGCTAGCGGCTTCACTCTCGAAATCAGATTTCATCATTGGTTGAAGGTGTTTAGCGCCATACCATGCTTCTTCTTCTCGACCCTTAGCCCAGTACAATACCGAAGAGTCTCCCCCTCCTCCTCCAGAAGGAGGCATTAGAATAGATGCGAAACCAAGTGCTCCCAATGTAGCGGCTAAAACACCACTTGCTGCATTGAATCCATACCTCATGAATTGCCTGCGGTTCACCGAAACTTCTCCCAATGAAGACAAAACAGAATCTTCAAGAGATGGTGCTGGCCTTAATCGCTTATCATCCATAATATCACCAATTGTATTCTCTCCAATCCTTCTGATGTTCAGGGATGTACTTGTTCTGGCTGTGCTTAACAATAATCGTGTCAGGTAGGACCCACTTGAGATACACAATTCCCATCAAAATAAGTGTGCTAAGGCCCATTGCCATGTGGTAAGATAACTGTTGCTGCTCCCACGCCGAGCCGTTGAGTAGTCCATAAAGCATCGTTCCAAACCAGTACAATGACCAGAAAATACCCCAAGCGAAGAAGAATGTTGTCAGGGCAGAATTTCCAGATGGTGCAAGCGATGCTGAAATTATTGTTCCAGGTTCTGCAGGATTGAAAACACCGTGGTTAATTGCAGCGTCCATCTGCTCTTCTGTGAGTGATGCATCTTCTAGTGCAACTCTTGCATCCTTGACGCTTACTTTGCCAGATGCAACCTTTTCCAATAATTGGGTGATTGTGTCCTTAGCCATCATTGGTCACCTCTTCTGTTAATCTTATATCTCAAACGAAGTAAGTTGCTACGTCCCTTGTATGATGTTGAGAATCCGTATCTTAGTAGCAGACCACAGAATATGATTACGGCAATTACTGCTCCAAATCCTAGCAATCCTAGCCAGTGTGCTCTGAATCCAGCTCCTAAGGTTGAGATGTCAATTTCTCCTGCACTACTTTCAGGTGCTTCAGGTGTCCCGCTTCCTGCGATTAGTGAGCGTGTCCCTCTATTGTCATCTTCTGCAACTTCGATGAGATTGAAAACGATCTGGTTCCAATAATCGCCTGCAGGGCCATCAGCGCCATTCACAGCATTTGCACTAATCCAGAAATCAACAGTTGTTCCGGTCGAACTATCTGCAGGTGCAGTCCAAGTGATTGCGAAGATTCGAGAGTTTGGCGATTGATGAGTGAGAGTGGTCACATCATCTTCCCAGTTTTCTCCATCTCCGGCTAATTCTCCTGCACTAACTCTGGCTGAGAATCCACCCATGTTGGTGTCAGGACCTCCAATTATTTCGAGACGCATATCATATGCAGTACCTGCAACCCATGTGTAAGGAACATCAACCAAGATTACCATTACCGAATTGCTCGGTTCTTCGCCGTGACAAAGACATCCTTCTTTAGCAACATCAGCGATTGTGTAATCGCCGTGAGGTTGCTCTCCTCCTATACCGTCTGGATAGGCATTTGTAATGCCCGGGAGAAGCATCAAAGTCACTAGGACCATTGGCAGGATGCTTCGACGAAAAATCCTCGACATTAGCATAGCCAACCCCAACGGTTTGTGCCACTCGGATTGCCCCTATAATCGTTCCTTGCCCTATCTTCGATAGGGGGTCATGCAGTGTAACATTTTGAAGTATTTTTTTCCCTAAACATACAAAGGCAAATCATATGTTCAATCACGATGAGGAGAGTACATGTCAGACCACCCTTTTGAGAATACATACGACCTCTCAAATGAACAACTTCTGAAGTTAGAAGAAGCAGAAGATGAGATGCTGAAAAATAATCTTGGTAAAGCTGAAGATATTCTGCTTGAAATGCTAGATGATGATGATGAATGCATACCTGTTCTCAATAATTTGGCTCATTTGTATGGCCGTCATTTTTCTGATTTTGAGAAAGCAGTCGAACTATATGACAAAGTTTTGCAAATGGAACCAGACAATGCATGGGCCCGAGATGCAAGACGCCGCTACCAAAGATATGTGGGCAGAGATTGAATAACCTCCAATGGAAGGGCATAACATGGATGGAGCCCAAATCCTGATTGCGGGGGTAGGTGGTTTGGGCTCATCATGGGCCAAACGCGCTCACTTGCGTACAGGCCATGGAATCGATTTGGTACTAATCGATGCAGATGAATCTTCTTTTGACTATGAAGAAGCACACAT
>CACEWA010000038.1 GCA_902563095.1 uncultured Candidatus Poseidoniales archaeon
CTCGCACGAGAGTAAAGTCCACGAGTGGACTTCAGATAATTTCCTTGCCCATGCGGCGGACCAGGACATCTCCTCCATGCTTCACCTATTGGCATCGCAGAGCGTATGCCATATTTCCTAGCAGCATAATTGCAAGTTGAAACGATTCCTCGTCCTTTCCCATCTTTAGGATCTGAACCTAAAATCAATGGAACTTCTGGATCTAAATTATGATGTAAAGTTTCTACTGCAGCGAAAAAGGCATCGAGGTCGCAATGGATCAGTATCCTAGATGCCATGGTCTGATAAGAAAGTCGAGGGTTTTTGAAGAACGCGAACCCATGCTTTGAAGAATAAGTATTGACTAAGAGATATCATGGGCGCAGCCAAGTCAATCATCACCGGAATTGTGGGATTATTGATACTTGCTTCAATCATTGGGTATTCAGGTGAGGAGTTAATCCCTGATGTTCCCAAACCAGATGCTGGACTTTGCGGAGTCACAAAGGATTCATTTGACACTGTCCCAGGGGCTGGTGCATTAATCGACATTGAAGTAGAAGTCACATGGGATGACAATACTGTATGGATCGGAATCATATCTGTAGAAGATTATGATTCATTGGAAAAACTTGGAGGAAATTCTGATGGACAAATTGTTTCCTGTGATTCGAATATTGATTTCATTGCTGGGGGCCCATCATCTGGTTCTGATTCGATGTTCGAATGGATACCTGATGGAGAGGATTTTCACATCATGATTGGTTCTTTGGAAGACGCTGAAGATGATGAAGAGGAAGATGATGATGATCCTTGGCCTTTTGATGAGGAAGTAAAACCACTATCATTTGTTGATGATTTCAATGTGACTGTAAGTTATGATGTATCTGGAGGATGGGGAGTAATTGTGATTCTATTCGCTATTGAAATCGCTCTGGTTTACTTTGTGCTACTAGATAGATCATAATCAAAGGAATTTAGAATTCACAATAGTTGAAGGTGTGTCGCCTTTCAATGCTGTAATTACTGCTTTAGCGATATCAATTCCAACTCTATGTTGAGCCTCCAATGTTGCTGCACCAATATGTGGAGTACCATGGAAATTCTCGTGCATAATTAGTGGATATCCTTCTGGAACTGGCTCAACTTCAAACACATCCAATGCAGCACTAGTAATCGTTCCATCGTCTAATGCGGAGAGAAGAGCATCTTCATCAACAATTCCGCCACGTGCACAGTTTACTATGTGATTACCACACTCAATTCCAGATTTCTTACCTGGCATCATCTTCATGCGTTTCTCGTTAACTAGATGATGGGTTTCCTCTGTCAAATTACAGTGAATCGATATGTGCGTACATGTTTTGAACAAAGAGTCTACCTTCTTGTGAAGATAAGCACCTTGTGCTTTAGCTACTTTTGGAGGCAGGTATGGGTCGTAAGTGTGGATCTCCATCCCTAGTGATTTGGCTACATTTGCTACACCTTGTGCAATTCTTCCAAATCCAATTAGACCAAGACACTTACCAGATAGTTCAGTACCCTTCATCGCTTTCTTTTCCCATTTATTTTGGCGCATGCCCCTATCAGACTTGGATATGTGTCTTACAGATGCAAGTAAATGGCCAATTGTTAATTCAACAACTGATTGAGTGGAAGCATTTGGGGCATTAACTACCATTATCCCAGCAGAACCCGCAGCCTCGAGATCAATATTGTCAACACCGACTCCTGCTCGGCCTATTACTGAAAGGCCTTTACTCACTTCAATAATATCCGCAGGCAACTTCGTTGCACTACGAACAATAATGGCGTCAAAATCTGTTAAGGCCCCGGACAACAAATCGGATTTTTCGATGTATCCTTGAACAACCTCATGCCCAGCCTTTTCCAGAACTGATACTGCAGCCGGAGCCATACCGTCTGTAACAGCAATTCGTGCCATTATCGGTAGTTCAGCCCTAGTCCCTCCATGAACATTCTTGAGGGGTAGGCCTGCACGAGGTAATATGGCCTCAACCCTCGATGTCGGGAATTTGTTGTGGGCCGTCGGAATTTTAGCCCTCCCGGTTTTACTTGCATTACCTGCCAAATTACTCTACCAAACTGTCATTTTGGGAGTCGGTCCAGCCGAGAGAAATTACCGAAGCACAGTACAGAAGATTCTTGATTCAGGAATGCAAGTGGAACATTTTCGTGAAGTTCTAGATGAAGAATCAAGAAGATTAGGAATCAAGGCTAGTAGAGCTAAACTGAATGAAACCGATATGTTGTATCCGCTCACCGTTACACACTTTTTACTAATTCCAATGATATTCATTCTGCCAATAGTTGCGATAGTCACTCTTCCAATTATCATTTTAGGAATCCCTGTACTATACCTGCTTGAAGTTTTATTGATTAGAAGACGTGTACTAATTAATGCAATCAAATTACTTGAGACTTGGTTTGGTAAGCAAATTATCCATATTCCAGATGCAGGTAACGGCCACTGTAGCAATGATTCAAAGGTACTAGATGCTTCTAATATCGCAGTACATTTCCATAAAGTGCCACGTGTTGTATTCCTCGGATTGTTTTCTTGGCTAATTATACACTGGACATTAAGACTCGATTCATTGATGGCTGAATTTATTCTTGCAGGATTATTCTATGTACTCTTGCTTGGAGTTGTTGGAATCGTGGCTACAGCACTTGAATCAAACCTCGTATTGGTCGATCCCGCAAGAGGAAGAATAATTCCAATTGCAGATTGGTTGGATTCAATGTTAACTCCAATTGTTGGAGTAGGGCTTCTATTCTTACTAGGTCGTGATTTAATGACCGAGGCTAGAGATGACGGTAATACAATCCTATTCTCCGCAACAGTACTCATGGTACTGTATTGTGCAACAGCCGTCGGAGTAACCTTCCAATGGGGATATGCGTGGTGGCATGGTAAGACTGTGCGAAAGCAGTTTGAATTACAGGCGATTGACAAATTAAATCCACAATCTTACGACCTAACTAGGAATCGAGGGCGTATCCAATTGAATGTTAGATGTCCAATGTCGGAAAGACTTGAAGGTGGAATTAGACCAGGTACGAATCTTACATTCACCGACCTAGACAATCTACCCACCGCACACGAAGGGGTCCTAAAGAGCCCAGAAAACCCTCTTGAGGATTAATTAATCCAAGGAACTTCTTCCGGTATCTCAGCAAAGATATTTGCAGGAAGGGCGGTCTTGATTTTTGAGACATAGCCTAGATTTGCAGAGGTTGATTCTTGCCATTCTGCATATTCCTCATATGATTCCATTTTCAAAACAGGGTTGTTTTCACGGTTCCATTCCATTGACTGCATTTCAGTACCAGGAGGGTCGTGTCCTGTACATACTAACACTTCACCAGAGAATCTCTCAAGCACATCCAAAGCTTGCCAGTGCATGTGAGTTCTGCCACTAGGTAAATCATCACGTCCAACGCCCCCATCTCCTGTGAATAGGAAGTCTCCAGTGAAGATGTAATCTCCGCATTCGATAATCATAGAATCTCCAGTGTGACCAGGAGCGTGGTGGTAGTGGAACTCAACATCACCCATAGAGATTGAAGTCTCTTCATCAACATAGATTGTAACACCTAGTGAAGGAGTATCATTCCACATCACATACTCGCAGCCAGTCATCTCAGCCAACTTGAAGCATCCTGTGATGTGGTCTGCATGGGTGTGTGTAGCCATAGCGTATTCCAACTCTAAACCTTCATTCTCAATCAGCGACAAGTAGTCACTTAGATTATCCCAAACCGGGTCGATGAGAGTTGCTTTGTTGGTTGAATCGCATACCACGAGGTAGGTCATCGCCCACATATCCTCGTTGAGTTGCTCGACTCGCATGAACAGCCCTAGAGGCTGTAATACTTCAATCATGTTCCAATCGCAAAGGATGGGTTCAAGAACCCCTGCCCCAAAGACGAATCATGTCAAATCAAGAAATGCTGGTTTTGGGGATTCTTTTTATTGTTCTACTTGGGATTCAGGTTCTGATACTTCGCTCGTTAAAGAATTCAAATGAATCTGAAGCAGGGTT
>CACEWA010000039.1 GCA_902563095.1 uncultured Candidatus Poseidoniales archaeon
ACAACTTGGATTGTTAAGGTGGATGGAGTAACTGGTGATGACTTAGAATCGCTTGCTTCACAGTTAGAAGCGGATTCACGAGTTTCTGAAACCATGGTACAAAGAATCGGTTAACAACGAAGCCGGGGCGATCTTTGCATAGAATAACCACCTTTCCCAATCCTCTGCAATATTGCACAGTTCTTGCAATTGTATCTTGTGAAGAATCTTCGCCAGGAATTACTTCAACCAAGCGGTTTTTGGCAGGATGATAGAAGAAGTGTAGCCCAACAAATCTGTCCGGTCTGCCCGATGCTAAGGCCAATTCATTTACCGACAGAGATGATGTGTTTGAGGCTAAGATTGTGCCTTCTCCACATACTTCATTGAGGGTGTCGAAAACAGCACTTTTGATGTCAAAATCTTCGAATACAGCCTCGATTACTAAGTCAGTATCTGCTGATGTGTTTTCTGTTCCGACAACGCCAGTGATTCTACTTTGTATCTGCTCAACTTGGGCGGGGGAAAAAATTCTTCTTTCTACGGCTTCCGACAAAAAATCAGCAATAATCGATTGGCCTCTTTCAACCCATTTTGCTTCTCTATCAACCATTTGAACATCAAATTCTTCTTGAGCAGTTTTCTGAGCAATTCCGGACCCCATGTTGCCAGCACCGATGATTGCTACACTCTGAACAGGTTGCATGTTCCCCTCCAAATCGAACACCTCCATGAATTAAACGGGAGGCGGCTTCACCTCAAAATAGTGAATCATATGCGTTCTGGTGACGCTTTGCCCAATTTTCAACAGAGAAAACAGCGGCCCTTTCCTTGACTGCCGAACTTTCGTCTTTCAACTCTGAAATAGCAGTACGCCAAGCCTCTATGTCTTCTGGGGGAAGGATGTGATGTTCCAGGGGTATCTCATTGTGTGCTGGCGCATCTGCTACCAAAGCTGTAGTTCCTGCAGCGTAAGCCTCTAGCGGAGGCAAGCCAAATCCTTCGGCGACCGAAGGGAAAAGTAAGGCATCAGCATGCTGTAATGCGGCGACCATTTCCTCTTGCTCTAATCTACCTACCCAGTTGAGATTACAGTTTATTTTTTCAGCATAAGAACATAAATCACGCTTAGATTCGGTTGAAGATTCTGCACCAATTTTGTGTAGTGTAACGTCCATTCCAGCACAAACCTTGACCGCGAAATCGACTCTTTTTCTTGGCTCTTCACTGCCAATAACCAGTAGATTTACTCCTTCACTAAACCACGATGGCCTATCGGTTTCAATCTCATATTCCTGTAATTTTATCGCATGAGGAATCCATGCTGTAGGGGTTCCAGGAAATCTCATTTCACATTCTTGTTGCGTAAATTTAGATACGCAAATTAGTAGCGAAGCCCTTGCAAGGCCCTGTTTAATTTTCTTTAGATCCTTTTTCCGAATGAAAGAAGGATTTTGCTCACCAACTTCTACACCGTTGCGTTCGCTTGGATTAAGATGGAATAAGTCATGTACGGTTACAATAGATTTTCCAGTCTTTGGTACTAGGCCAGATTGTTCTTGATCTGTTATGTGAATCACATCAGATTTTTTAGACAATTTAGCAACTTTAGATGGGCCACTGAACCATCTTCTCCAGATTCTCGCGAACGGATTTTTCTTTATCTGATATTCGTGAACTTCATCTAATTCATACCCTTCAATTAGGCCAGATTTCAGCCTCTTAGTTAGAGCCGCATGAGTACTGCCTAAGCCAGAGTAGGGTGATAATGCCCCTCCTCTTGCTAGTGTGACTTTACGCAAAAAAACCCCTCATTGAACTATTTTCAGATGTTTAACTGACTCAGCAATTCCAAGGTCATCAGGGAAGTACATTGTCGCTTCTGGAATCGGAATTGGTACAATTTCTTTACCTACCAAAGCGACCCTGCTCGGTGGAGAATCATCCAGTAATTTTCTGTCAGTCAATGGAGCTAAAGATCTAGAGAAATCAAGTATGTCTTCATGAAATGGCATATTTTCTGCAGTTAGATTTTCTCTAGAATTCCCCACATGCACATATCCTTTGCATTCAATCCAATCAGGGTCTGCACGATTGTCTAGAGCAGCATATTGAGGAATATGTTCAGGATTCATATTTCGTCCTTTAATCAAGGTGTGTCTACATACAATTCTAGTGTCAAGACTTGGTAACAAGTCAATGGTTTGTTCGAATTTATCCCACGCAGCAGCATTCCATTTTGGGCGACAAATTTCATCGAATACTTCCTTATTTGGAGCATCTACTGAAACATATAATTGCGTAGGGAGAGTGTCTAATTTTTCGATTACTTTTGGTAGAGTTCCATTGGTAACCAGCATAGTAGTCATTCCGTGCGAATGACATAATTCCATATATTCTGAGAGACGAGAATAAAGCGTAGGTTCGCCATTTAGTGAAATTGCTACATGCTTTGGATTTTGAGCATCAAGGAATTTTTCTTTTGGAACCTTTGGATTTCCACCAAATCCTGAAATTAATCTCCTTTGAGCTTTCACAGAGTCATACAACATTTCCAACGGATCTTGGTCGGTCAGTTCTAAAGAATCCATATGAGGTTCTCTCCAGCAGTAAGAACACGCCAAATTACATTGGTCTACAACCGGGGACATTTGCATGCAATTATGGCTTGCAATACCGTAGAATCGCCCCTTGTAACATTGGCGGTCTCTCAGCAAAGATTCCTTAGTCCAATGGCACACTTTGACTCCACCATGTTCGCCGACAATATGGTAGCGTTGCTTTTGCAACTTCGCCTTTAGTAGCGGGTCCATCAACTATCGGACAAGCACTGCTGATTTCAAACCCACGCTTATGACCAATGAGTGCGTCGGGTAAAACATGCAGGAGTCTAAAGAGTCGTGGCTACCGCATTTGTTGGGCTTCATATTGCCTGTAGTAACCATTCTAGGGATTTACCAAGGGGGATGGTGGTCATTCTCAGGATTCGTATACGCACTCGGCATTTGTCCGTTCATCGATTACTTTGCTCCTGAAAGGTCTCCTGTAAGAGGAGAAATGAGTACACGTCCTTGGAATGCAATGTTGTATGCTCATGGTTTGTTTTACTATGCATCACTCGGAGTGCTTTTCTGGAGGGCAAATCTCGATGGCTTCAGTCTTTCTGTGGTTTTAGGTGGACTGTCTGTAGGGATAGTTGGAGGAATTTCAGGAATCATCAATGCACATGAAGCGGGCCACCGAAAGAAAGGTTCGATGATTTGGCGGATTGCAAGAGTCAATCTATTCTTTGTACTGTATTCACATTTCACAACTGAGCATAATCATGGGCATCATCGAAATTATGCTACGGAATTAGATCCCGCATCTTCTCCAGCAGGTCGTGGTCTATGGACTCAGATTGCAATGACAATTCCTCGCCAGTATAAGTCCGCCTGGTTGACTCATTCAGAGAAAGGAAGAACTGGAATAAAAAATCCAATTTTGCATGGAATAATGCTGCAATTAGCTTTCCTAATTTTGCTGTG
>CACEWA010000040.1 GCA_902563095.1 uncultured Candidatus Poseidoniales archaeon
ATTCCTGCAACTTCAGCAACCTCAGTAATCTTTCTTGCAGTCTTGCCGTCAATATACAACCTTGCCTGTATGATAATCAAATCAAGCCCTGTAAGCATGATTGGAGGCACATTCATTGGAGGATTAATCATTCTAGTAATGGTCTCCATTGCAGTATTTGCGTGAAGTGAACCGAAGGAGCCATCGTGGCCTGTGTTCATTGCAGTTAGCAATGTAGCAGCTTCGCTAGAACGTACTTCACCAACAATAATTCTGTCTGGGCGCATTCTCAAACTTGATTTTAGACAATCGTTCATATCGACTTCTGGAGTTCCATCTGGCCTCTCACGGCGTGTTTCCATTCTAAGCCAATGGTCGTGGTATACCTGCAATTCAGCAGTATCTTCTACTGTCAATAAACGCTTATGCCAAGGAATGTACATACCTAAACAATTCAATGTTGTAGTCTTACCAGAACCAGTACCACCAGCAATTACGAAGTTTGCAGGTCTGCTATCTAATCCCTCAATCCAAACCCACATCATTGCGGCCAAGCGAACATTCACTGTGCCGAATTTGATTAAATCAATCATAGTAAGAGGGTCCTCACGGAATTTACGGATTGTAAGAGTGGGCCCATCGGGTGATACAGGTGGAATTGTTCCATTCACACGGCTTCCATCAGGTAATCTACCGTCGAAAATCGGAACCATTCCAGGACCATCTCCAAGAGGCACTGAAGTAAATGCTGCAATATTTTTTGCAATCTCTAGTCCTTGTTGATCATCGACCCAGACATTTGTTCTACACATGCCATGGTCTCTATGGGCGACCTTGACACACTGCGCGCCTCCGTTGTACATCACTTCTTCCAAATTATCGTCTTCAAGAAGAACTGCCAGATTACCGTAAGGGTTTGGCTCCACTCCTCCATCAACGTGATACATTGGAGAGGGGTGGTTTGACTCCATGTAGACTGTTACTCTTCCATACTGCTCGAGAATTTTTTCCATTTTTTTTAACCTCCAATTACTAAGACTCCGATGTGATAAATCGACATTGATACCGCCATCCAGAGAGGCGCCCACCACAATGCAGAGCGCATTCTACCGAGCATCCTTCCACTTACAGCGATAGCCACCAAGGAAGCTGCTCCAAAGAACATAGTGAATGAAGAATTAAATGAATCAAGTTGGAAACCTTGAGTTCTAGGTGCGAATAGACCTACGATAAAGGCGATTAGAAACGGTAATCCAACTGATACAAACATGATAATTAGAATCGATCTTCCCATCAAATCTGATTCCCTTCTATTCATCAAATCATTTAATCTCTCATAATCTCTAGACATGTCTGCCAAGATGTTTTGCAGAGGAGCATCTTGTTCTATAGCGGTAGACATCAAGTGCATTACTCTTTGAACTTGTGATGAACGCGATTTGGTTGCAAAGTTAGCAAGTGCTGAATCAAATGAAGAGGCATGGCTCTCAGCCAGGGTCTCTTTGAGAAGTTTACCAAGAGTGCCTGTATTTCTATCGGCTTCAGCCATCATAGCTTGTTGTAAACCAAGCCCCGCACCTAGTGAATCAGATAATGCCTCTAACATTGCAGGTAGGTCATTTTCGATATTTCTGCGCCTAATTCTCTCAAGAATCGGGGGCACGCCTCCAATCGAACATGCTACACCTAAAGTAATGATGAACAAAAGTAACGGGTCGTTTCTAAACATCTCCAGGATACCGAATAGCATAGATCACAACCCCGGGTCTTTTGTGTGGGCTTTTAGCCCAATCATAGCCATTCCTAACAAAGTCAGCAATAGACCTACATTGACTATACTCATGATCATTCCTTGGTCCATTGGACCGAATAACTCCTCTGCATCTTCCATCAACTGTGGAGCAATTCCAAGAATCGAGAGAATAATTGGACCAATCATTCCAATAGACAGCAGCGTTTCCGGAACACCGCCTAATTCTTCGATGTACTCCTTTACATTCTCAGTTCGGCTTTCTTCCATCCTCTCCCCTTGCTTCCTCAAGGTTTCGATAATGTCTGTATTCTGAGTTACGTTATTGAGCATTGTATTGATTACTCTCTTGTAACCATCAGTATCTGCTTTTTTGAGTAATGCCCTGAGTTCTTTTTCTAAAGGTCGACCTTTGTTGATATTATCCATTAAATCAGAAAAATCCTTTGAAATTATACCGTATCCTCCTTGAGAGATAGAATGGATTGCTGCTTCTAATCCAACGCCAGAGCCCATTAGCACGTCTAACGTCCTAATGACGTATAGAACCTCTCTGGACTCATCTAGTGAACGCATTCAATCAACTCAACGGATATCTTCAATCAACTCGAATTTGTATGTTTTTTCAGAACCATCATACTCGATTTTTCCAAATACACATTTTACGTCCCTTTCTTCAAAGGGATCGTGGATATAGGGTTGACCGCTTCGAAACATATTCAGAATCTTCTTGTATTCCTCATAATCCATTTCCCCAACTACGGTATATACTGCGGATTCAGCGCCTTCATCAACCAAGTCGTCGCCTTCGCCACCATGAAGAACTGTTCGGGTTATTCTTCTAGTGATTGCAACGCTTATGTCTGCATTAGGCAATCTTAACCAGTCTGAACTTGAAGTACCACTTGCCGGGCGAATAAAGAAATCTGTTCCTGCCATAGCCTCACCTGTGAACCAGTGAGAACGCGAATGGAACTTGAACCTGTTGGAGTATTCAACTCAATTCGTGATTTTGAACCAGCCAAACCTGGGTTCGTGAACAGAGCCTTCTTCGGTTAGTTCGTCCAGCGAAGATTCCGAAGCATCCCTATCGTGTCCTCGAGCAGCAGCATTAGATAGCAGTGTGTCGAAATCAACACCTTCTCCTTGGTCGAGTCGTGAGATTAAGTCCAACAAGACTTTCTTCAAATCTGCTTCTTCACCACTATCATTTTCCGTCTCTTCAGGTTCATCAGAATTAGTATCCGTATCTAAACTCGTTTGAGAAGCAGGTTTTGTAGGCCCAGACAAATTTTGTACCTTATCTTCAGCGATATCTAATGAATTCATTATGTTAAGTCGATAAGTCTCCAAATCGATCTCTCCATAGTGCTCATTAGCAAGAAGAAGACCTTCTCGCATATTCTCAGGGATACCGCCTGCTGCTAATGCCTCACCACTTTTCTCAAGTGATGTGGCTTTCTCATGCATATCGATTCTTTCAAGCATGCCATTCGATGCTTCAACTAACCAATTACGATAACTTTCTCGAGAAATTACTGCTGCTTCCTCAGGCCTGAGACTTGTGTATACAGCACCTTCGTCATTCTGGAAATAACGAGCTTTAGCTAC
>CACEWA010000041.1 GCA_902563095.1 uncultured Candidatus Poseidoniales archaeon
TTCATCATACAGAATTGCATAGAACTTGTCTAGTTTACCATCTGCTCCAACATAAGGGAACCATGACATCGAAATGATGTCACCATTGGTTGCTTGCACAATACTACCTTCTCCAAGACCTTCTTGACCAGGATTTGTTGGAACTGGTGTTCTGCACGTAGGGTCGGTGAATACTCCTGGAATGTAAGTGTCCCATTCATGGCCACGGTCATGTGACCAGACTGGATATTCTCCTCCAATATTCAGAATCGTTCCATCGATTGTTGTAGCAATGTAATGTTCACAACAATTTCCTCCGTAATCTTTGTTGAATACAGCCCAAGTTGTTTGTGTGCTTTCATTCGTGTTCAAATCAATAGTAGTAAATTCCCACGGGTCGATTGCTGGCTGAGTATCAACCATCTCGTAGTTTGTCCAAATTGGGACAATCTCTTCGCCTTCCTCAACTACCGTTTCTCCGCCGCCAAAACATCCAGCAAGCATAGTGCTTAGAGCAAGTAAAATTGCAAGTGATACTCTCTTCATTTCACGACCTCGAAACTTTGTACCATATTGAAGCGCCATCTACTTCGAAGGAATCTCCTTCACCTTCTCCAATAATGAAATTTGCACTGCTAGCGCGTGTTTCGCTGATGATCCAAGCGCTGTCTTCTTCGAATAATTCAGGGGCATTATTCATCCAAACATGTAGTGAAATAGTATCTTCGATTGCCAAATCCAAGTCCTTTCTAGCTGCTTGGATTCTACGAGTTATATCTCTAGCAAGACCCTTGGACAGTAGTTCAGGGCTATCACTCATGTCGAGAACAAGAGATACAGAAGAATCGGCAATTTGCACCGTTTGAGCAGCGAATCCTTCTCTTTCTACACGGCGTAATTCGATGTCATCTTCACCGATGTCATATCCTGCAATCACAAGATTACCTGCTTCGATACTTGCAAGCATTGCCTCGCTATCACCATCTGCAATCCCTTGCAGAACTGCAGGCAAATCCTGACGACATTTCGCACCGAGCGACCTTCGGTTTGGAACAACTTCGATCTTTTGGAATCGGTCTAAGTCCTTCTCTAGGGAAATGAGTTCTACATTCAGTTCTTCAGCAAGGATTTCATGGAATGCGGACAAATCCGGTCCACTGACAATCCAACCTTCTGCACATGGTAGCCTCTGTCTTCGGTCTGCATCTACTCTTATTCTGCGGCCGGTTTCTGCAAGTTCTCTTACCAGTGCCATGGTATCGATAATTTCAGAATCGATATTACCAGCTTCAGGCCAATCTGCCATGTGAACAGATTCACCTTCCAAGTTCCTGTGAATTGCATCTGACATGAATGGTGAAACCGGAGCCATCAGTCGAGAAACTGTGACCAGTACAGTATGAAGAGTATGTTGACATGCGAGTTTATCATCGCTATCTGCTTCGTCCCAAAGTCGACGGCGTGAACGTCTTACATACCAATTCGAGACATCATTAACGACAAATTCTTCGATATCTCTGCATGCTTTATGGAAATCCCATTCTTCGAATTGTTTAGTGGTTCCTGCAACAACTTCAGCCAGACGAGATAGGACCCAATCGTCCAGAGGTGTGTTCTTGCCCTTAGGAGAGGTGGCTGGGTCAAAGCCATCTAGTGCAGCGTAATCTGAATGGAATCTGTGAATATTCCACAAAGTGAGGAACATCTTTCCATAGGTCTCCCTAACTCCATTAGAATCGAATTTTAGTGGATTCCAAGGTGCTCCTGCGGTAACCATGTACCAACGAGTAGCGTCTGCTCCCTCTCTGTTGAAGTGGTCCCAAGGGTCGACAATATTCCCTTTAGATTTCGACATTTTCTTACCTTCTGCATCCAAAATCAATCCTAGTGAAAGACATCTCTTGTAACAAATAGAATCGAAAACGGTTGTGCTAACTGCCAATAGCGTGTAGAACCAACCTCTAGTCTGGTCGACACCTTCGCAGATGTAATCAATAGGGAAATTGTTCTCGAATTTTCCTTCTTCACCGAATGGGTGGTGCCATTGAGCGAAGGAAGCACAGCCAGAATCGAACCAGCAATCCATTACGAATGGTTCTCTCTTCATATCGCCACCGCAATCTGGGCAAACAAGAATAGTGTCGTCGACATATGGGCGATGCAAGTCCTCTGCAACCGGACAACCATCTTTGGCCATGCTAGCCATTTCTTCTGTCGAACCTACGCAATGCTGAGATCCACACTCTCCACATATCCAAACCGGCAATGGAGTTCCCCAGTACCTTTCTCGACTGATTGCCCAGTCCTTGACATTGCGAAGCCATTCGCCAAATCTTCCCTCTCCAACCCAATCCGGGGCCCATTCAACTTGCGAGTTGAATTCGAGAAGTTTGTCTTTTACTGCAGTCATTTTTACGAACCATGAATCCATTGCATAGTATAGCAATGGATGACCTGTTCTCCAGCAATGTGGATAGTCGTGCAGATACATTTTTTCTCTGTAAAGTAAGCCAGAATCATGCATCAACTGGATGATTGTTTCATCACAATCTTTGACATAGCGTCCATCGAGTTCTGAATGTGTCCCTTCCAAAAATGAACCGTCTATACCAACTGTGTGCTGTGCAGGCAATCCTACTTCCATACCTAGGTTGTAGTCATCTTCACCATACATTACTGCGGTGTGAACAACGCCGGTACCGTCGGTTGTTGTTACCCAATCTGCTCCGATAACCGTCCAAGCGGTTTCTGAACCGTTTCTATCAACAGCACCAGGGAATAGTGGTTCATAGGAACGGCCGATTAAATCGCTACCAGGGAAGGATTCTACTTCCTCACAGTGGTGGCGAATAACCTCTTTGAACAGTTCTTTTGCTAAAATCAATTCTTCGCCAATCTCAGCTCCACCGTGCCCTTCCCAATTTTCTGGGTTAGAGGTGACCCTGACACGTACATATTCGACATCTGGGCCTACTGCCAGTCCTACATTACCAGGTAGAGTCCATGGCGTTGTGGTCCAAGCTAGAATTGATGCGTTGGTATCTTCCAGTTTGAATTTGACATAAACCGATGGCTCTTCGACTTCTTTGTATCCCAAAGCGACCTCGTGGCTGGAGTATGATGTTCCA
>CACEWA010000042.1 GCA_902563095.1 uncultured Candidatus Poseidoniales archaeon
CTGGAAGAGCTCTTCCGATAATTACAGACATAGCGTAATTGATGTAAGAATTCTTCATTTCTTCATTCAATGGACGATTTAGCAGATTTGCATTTGACATTTCTGCATCCTCTTCTTTATCTTCAATCTCATCAGATGTCAAGGTTGGTCACCTCCTTTGCATGGCGCTCAATAAACGCCCTTCTATCAGGAACATCTTCTCCCATCAAAATCTCAAACATTCGATCTGATTCTTCAGCATCCTTGACGGTAACTTTCAACATTGTACGATTTTTTGGGTCCATTGTGGTATTCCAGAGTTGGTCAGGGTTCATTTCACCAAGACCCTTGTAACGCTGTACTCCAATCTTAGCATTTGGATTATCGCCTTTCAGTTCCTCGATAATCTGGTCCCTCTCTTCATCTGAGAATGCATATTTGCTAACACGGCCTTTCGATAACTGGAACAATGGCGGTTGAGCGATGTAAACATGCCCTTCGGTAATTGCTGGGCGCATAAACCTCCACAAGAATGTCAACATAAGTGTACGAATATGCGCACCGTCAATATCTGCATCTGTCATTATAATTATCTTAGAATATCTTAACTTAGATGGATCAAACGAACCTTCATCTTCAGGATTGTTTCCTACACCTGCTCCAAGTGCCCTGATCATTGTTTGAATTTCCTGATTTTGGAAAACTTTGACCAAATTGTGTTTTTGCCTTTCTACATTGAGGATTTTTCCACGCAGAGGTAAAATCGCCTGTATTCTGCGATCTCTGCCCGTCTTTGCAGAACCTCCTGCTGAGTCACCTTCTACAAGATATACTTCACATTCGCTAGGGTCTCTTGATTGACAATCAGCAAGTTTACCAGGTAAACCTCCGCCTTCGAGAACACCTTTTCTACGAGTCAATTCTCTGGCTTTCTGGGCTGCTTTTCTAGCCTTGGAGGCCAATAGAGCCTTTTCGATGATTGTCTTAGCTACAGATGGGTTTTCTTCAAAGAAATCACCTAATTTCTCGTATACTACAGTCTGAACTACACCGGTAACTTCGCTACTCACGAGTTTATCTTTGGTTTGAGAAGAGAAAGATGGGTCGGGGTGTTTGACGCTGACTATCGCCGCTAACCCTTCTCTTACATCATCACCAGACAATGCTTCACCTTTGAGCATATTTCGCTTTTTGGCGTAAGAATTCAAGCAACTAGTCAATGCTGTGCGCAGACCCGACATATGAGTTCCACCGTCTTTATTTCGAATGATATTGGTATAACAACGGATAGATTCGCTGAATGCATTAGACCATTGTAAAGCTAAATCTACGGTTACAGTTCCCTTTTCGACTTCTTTCTCTCCAGAAATTTGAATGACGTCTGAATGCAAAACTTCTCTTGAGGAATTAATTTGTGAAACATATTCTGACAAACCTCCCTCATAATGGTGCACGCTAACATGCGGATCTTCGGAGCGAGAATCCGTAATCTCGATTTTTAGCCCAGCATTCAAAAATGAGGTTTCCTTCAGCCTGGTATCAATTTGTTCGAAATCAAACTCTGTGATGTTTGTAAAAATACCCAAATCCGGCTTGAAAACAATCAAAGTTCCTGTATCATCGCAATCGCCTGTAATGTCCAATTTGCTGACTGGCACTCCTGCTTCGTATCTTTGATGGTAGACCTTACCACCGCGATGGATAGTAACTTCCATCCATTCGGAAACTGCATTTACCGCTGAAACTCCAACGCCGTGCAAGCCTCCAGAAACCTTGTAAGAACTATTATCGAATTTTCCACCTGCGTGTAATTTAGTCATGATTACCTCGGCTGCAGAAATTCCAAATTCTTCATGCTCGCCCACTGGTATCCCTCTTCCAAAGTCTCTCACTGACAAAGATCCGTCCGGATTAAGCCCTACTTGGACTAAGTTTGTATGGCCCGCTAAGTGTTCATCTACAGAGTTGTCCACTACTTCCCAAATGCAATGGTGTAGAGCAGAGCCGTCATGAGGGTCTCCGAGATACATTCCCGGGCGTTTTCGCACCGCTTCGAGCCCTTCTAGCACTTGTATACTCTGCGCACTGTATTCATCTGTCATCGACATACCCCGGACAATATTTTTTGAGTTAGAAAAAATCTTCGTAAATTACCATTTTTGCTACGTATTTCCACTCGTTTTTTTACATAAAAAAATATTCAAAAAAACCGTCAGAATTTCGCTTCAGTCGGGCGATTTACGCCGAGCCCTCTCTACTCAATTACAAGGGTGCCAAAGGGGGTATATGAACATACTCAACACCCAGCCTTAAAAGTGAAGATTTTGAGAAAGAAAAATGGCCCGAATATTGTCAAATTTCAAAAAAAATGCGATTCTTCTTGTAACATAAATAATCGCAACCGTTAATGAAGAAGGGAAGGTCGCCGACAGCATGGCTGACCCAAAAGTATGCGTTGCTCTCGATGGCACAACTGTCGAAGAAATGACTGACGAAGCTGCACGTGCAAACTTAGCAGGCGCCGACATGGTCGAAGTTAGATTTGATAGACTGTACCTAATCAAGCCCGACCCTACTATTTCTGACGAAGAAGAAGGCGAGAAACCAGTATTGCCCCCTGAGAATGATTGGGACACTGTTGACATGTCCGAAGTTGATGTTGATGCATCGATTGCTGCTCTCAAGGAAGGACTTCCTTTGCCGGTAATTTTCACCGTAAGACCCGTTTCAGAAGGTGGCTTTTTCCCAGGTGTAGAATCTGAGAGAATTGAAATACTTCAGAAAGCAATCGATTCCAAGGTATCTTGGATTGACCTAGAATTGTCAATAGAGGATTCAACTAGAAAGTCGCTTCAAGACTCGGCAAATGCCAACGGATGCCAAATAATCGCATCATCTCACGATATCAATGGAACTCCAGACGCAGAATCAATTGTTTCACTAGTCAGAGATAATCAAGGTGCAGGAGATATTGTCAAATTCTGCGGAACTGCAAACAATCACGGTGACGCACTGCAAATCGTCGAAGCGG
>CACEWA010000043.1 GCA_902563095.1 uncultured Candidatus Poseidoniales archaeon
GATGGATTCCTATGTAAATACGCGTGCTAGAAGAGGTGCTAGGCATCGTTCTATGTTGGAGAGTGTTATCATTCACTAAAGAGAGAACTCAAGGCAGATGGTTTACTTGGAGGCGTAGGCGATGAAGGAGGATTTGCACCAAACCTTCCAGCCAATGAAGCGGGTCTAGGTTACATGGTAAGAGCGATTGAGGGTGCAGGTTACAGCACTGAAGAAATCGGGATCTCCCTAGACGTTGCATCAACAGAATTCTACAAAGATGGGGCTTACCACATGGACGGTAAGGCATTAACAGGTGAAGAACTATCAGACATCTACGCAACATGGGTTGACGAATATCCTCTACTTTCAATCGAAGATGGTTTTGCAGAAGACGATTGGAGAAGTTGGTCGCACTGCATGCGAGATATTGGCGACAGAGTTCAGTTGGTCGGCGATGATTTGTTTGTAACCCAATCCGAGCGCTTGTCTATGGGTATTGATTCCAAGGCAGCTAATGCAATCTTAGTCAAGGTAAACCAGGTTGGGACAATTACCGAAACTTTGGAAACGATGGATTTAGCATCGGCTCACGGTTTCAACAGTGTCGTTAGCCACCGTTCGGGAGAGACCGAAGATACCACAATTGCAGACTTGGCAGTAGGCACACGCGCTGGACAAATCAAGACTGGAGCCCCAGCACGTTCAGATCGTGTTGCCAAGTACAACCAATTGCTTAGGATTAGCAATGAAGTTAGCGAATACCGTTCACCATTTTGAGGTGAGGAAATGAAGGTAAGGCGGGAACTTCTCCCAATTGTTATCTCCTTGATATTCCTAATATTGGCTCGGGAAATTTATCCTTATGCCGGAGTAATGGTGGCTGAAATTCACGATGAGAGATATGAGCAGGAAACCATTGCAACGGGCTTAGGTGGGCCCACTTGCTTAGTGTTCCATGAAGATGTTCTACATGTTTGTGATAGGGACGGAGGCCGAATAGTCACAATCGACGGCAATGTATTGCTCGATGGTCTCGATTATCCCCACGGGATGGTATTTGTCGAAGAAGGAATAGTAATTTCAGAGGAAGGAAAGCTTACGCTATTCGATTTTAATTTTGAAAACCCGGAAACACTAGTAGATGGTATCCCTTCTGGAAATCACCAGACCAATGCAGTAAATCTACTTCCGAATGGAACTCTGGTTTGGCACAGCGGAAGCACCTGCAATCTTTGCGATGAAGACGATGAAAGGAATGCTGCACTACTATGGGTCAATCTGACAACAAAGGAACATGGCATTCTTGCAACAGGCGTCCGCAATTCTTTCGATGGAGTTTGGGTTGACGATATCGGCTACCTATTCACTGATAACGGACAAGACACAATGGGCGAAGATTTCCCAGATGAGGAAGTAAATCTCTTAGTCGAAGGTGCGGATTATGGCTGGCTAGAAGAGTCGCCTGGAGACCCGCATCCGGATGGAACAGAAGCCCCAATAGCGACTTGGACGCCACATACTTCAGTCAATGGAATGACTACTAGGCCAGCAAATTTGCCGGGAGGCGAACACACAGTCTACGCTACAGTTTTCGGGTCATGGGCAACAATTCTACCAAAAGGCCACCAGATATTGAAAATCGATTTCACTCAAACAGATGATGGCTGGGTAGGAGATGTCGAAGTATTCGCATCAGATGTTGGAACACCATTACCAATCACAGGCGGCCCTGATGGAAATCTGTACTATGCCACATTTGACCACGGCGGCGCAGTACACGTAATCAGCCCACAAACATTCGAAGGCGGTTTCGATTGGAGTTAGCCAATATTGGCGCACTAACCTTCAAGCCAATTCTTGAGGCGCTTGCAACCTTCTCGAATCTGGTCTAGACTAGTTCCATAACTCAGTCGAACCAATCCTTCTCCTCCGGGCATTAGTGAACCGGGAACAAGTTGCACGCCAGCCTCTTCGAGGGCCCTAGTTGCGAACTCAATGTCATCCATTCCTGTTGCTGTAATGTCGGCTAAAATGTAGAATGCACCTTCTGGTTTAGGTGCATTGATTCCAGGGATTTCTTGTAATAATGAATGGAAAACATCTCTCCTCTCAGCAAACGATTCGAAGAATGAAATCCTATCTGTTTCCATACCTAGGGCAACCGCGCCAGCCCCCATAAGGAAAGTAGGAACGTGACTTGCAGCACTTGCTTGGCACGTCTTCACCCCTTCCATGACATGACTCGGGCCGGTTATCCAGCCCAATCTCCAGCCTGTCATTGCCCAAATTTTGGACCAGCCACCAATGGTCAAAGTTCTCTCTTTTGTGAATGATAACACTCTACTCCTGCTCGCAGGGCTTCTGGGAAAGTATCGAATCCATGAGGCATTACCATGAATTCTTGAATATCGACATTTGATGCCGCATGTGCTCCACCATTGAGAATATTCAACATCGGAACAGGCATTAATCCTCCAGCGACACCTCCTACATATCTCCACAAAGGAAGTTCATGAAGAGCGGCGCCAGCGTGTAAGCAGGCCATTGATACACCTAGCATTGCATTCGCTCCCAGATTAGCTTTGTTTGGAGTCCCGTCCAACTCAATCATGACCTCATCAATCGCTTTTTGGTCGTCGACCGGCATGCCGACCAGCGCTTCTTGAATCGCTTCAACAACATTGTTTACCGCATTATCAACGCCTTTACCCAGCCATCGATTTGAGTTGCCATCGCGCAATTCAATCGCTTCATGTGCACCGGTAGATGCGCCACTAGGGACCATTGCACGACCGAGCAAACTACCGCCGACATAACAGTCGACTTCTACAGTAG
>CACEWA010000044.1 GCA_902563095.1 uncultured Candidatus Poseidoniales archaeon
ATAATCTGTCAGTTGTTGTAGAAAACATGTCTGATAATACCCCTCCAATTTCAATGTACTCAGATGAGCATATTTACGTTAAACCAGGCGATGATATCACAATTTCTGGAGCGATTGTTTATGAGAAATCTGGCGCTCAATTGACAACTCTTCCACAGCAAGGTCTTGAGGTTGGTATTGAGACAATGTATGGCAATGAGTTGTTACAAGAATACGCAGAAGTTAGCCCCGGTGGTGAATGGGAAACGGGGATGATTCTCCCTTCAAGATCTATTTCAGAGCCTTTGTTGACTCTGAATTATCACATAACAGGTATACCTTCACCTGGCGATGATGCTACTCAGACACAGACGATTGTAACTGTGGATGAGATTGCTCCTGTGGTACAGTTTGTGACCGCTCCGTTGTCATTAGATGATGAAGATCTAGAACTGCTGCAATTCTCTGTTCTGATTTTAGATGATGGTGGAATGCCGTCTGGTGATTTACAGGTTAATTGGGCCTTCATGCGAAACAGTTTGATTATGGAATCCGGACAATCAAGCGCAATGATTCCATACGTATCTGACAATTCAGGTACCTGGACATACTTTGGAAGTATTGATTTCACCCAAGGTGTAAATGTCAGCCTTCAAGATGGTGATGAGTTAATTTGGTGGGTCGATGTGATAGACTTAGCAGGAAATAATGCGAGGGGAACAGGTCTTTCGATGATTGATCCAATGCGTACAGATTTCACAGTTCTGTCATTCGATGTGACCGTCACGAACATAGAAATTGCTCTAGCAGATGGAACTACTCCTAGAGGTAATGAAGTGGTTGAAGGTACAGAAATTAGTGCTGTAGTCCACGTAAGAAATCTAGGAACTAAATCTGGAACTGTCACGGTTTCATTGGTAGAAGATATGGGGCAATCGAGAACTTGGTTGACTCATGGAGAAATGGAGTTATCACTTTCACCGGGACAAAGTTTGGAAACAATTCCACTTCTGTTCGAGACACATGGAGCAGGCTCCCAGAATTTGTATGTCAATATCTCTGGCATGGATTTGTGGATTGAAAATTCAATGCTCCCACATTGCTATTCAATCAATGCCAATGCTACGTGTGATTTGAATGTCGAATCTGACATGCCTAGGGTGATTAGCCAAGAAGATGCTGAATCTGGATTAAGTGGGATGACTGCCATCGTTTCGATTTTAGCTCTATTGTTACTAGGCGCTGGTATCGCTATAGTCGTTCTTTTACGCAGAGACAATTCTGATGAAAGTATATTCTATGACGACGATGATGAGTGGGAAGATGAGTCAGATGAGTATGTCGAAAAGACTACACCTATACTGCCTCCAATGGCGCCATCTCGTCCAGATATGGATGCAGCAACAAAGGCCTTGGATACAATGCCAGTACAAACTGAAGTAGAAGAATCAATTACAGAATCGGAATCGACTGTTTCAGATAGCACAGATCCATGGGCAGATGTAGACCATTCCGAAGAGGAATGATGGTCGCGAAACGCGCGTTTCTAGTATCAATTTAACCGAAATCCATTAAAGCCTATTTTTACGATTGAAGGTTGGAGAGAAACACTCTCCGGATGGGATTGGTATGAATACTAAAAGCGAAAGCAGGGACACGGATGCACGTGTCCGCGAATTACAAACGCAAGTTGAAGACCTGAAAGAACTGGTTAATACCCTACTTTCAGTAATTTGTGAAGAACCAGATGGCGTGTCAAGCGGGGCAGCTCCATCTTATGGTCAGCCAAAGATGGATTACTGTATGTGATTAGCCTTTGATGACTGCCAAGGGCATCATTCGAGCAATTGGCTTGGCTAGCCCAGCATCATTCGATAATTGGATGACTTCATCGACGTTTTTGTAAGCATCAGGTGCCTCTTCTGACATGATATTTGGAGTATTTGCATGAACTCTAATCCCTCTAGATTCTAATTCTCTTTTCAGCGCTTTTCCATCGATTTGCTTCTTAGCCTGCGAACGTGACAATACTCTCCCAGCACCATGACATGATGATGAGAATGCTCGATTACTAGCCATTCCTTCAAGTAACCAAGACCCGGTCCCCATATCTCCTGGAACAAGAACCGGTTGCCCAGGAATTGCTCTTGTTGCTCCTTTACGATGAACCATACAGGTACATTTCTCCCCATGTATATGGTGTTCCTCAACCTTCGCAATATTGTGACTAACATCGTAAAGTAATCGAGTTTCCACATCCATCTCAGCAGCTAGTGTTTGCCTTAAGCGGTGAGTTAAAGCACTACGATTAGCAAATGCAAAATTTGCTGCACCATTCATTGCGTCAAGGTATGATTGACCCTCTCTACTATGAATCGGAGCGGCTGCGAGTTGCCTATCTTGTAGTTCGAATCCCCATTCATCATTGTACCATGTACCTTGCCTGTTACGGTATTTATCTTCCAAACCTCTTACGTGATCTGTACAAACTTGATGACCAAGTCCTCTGCTACCTGAATGAATCATACAAACGACTTGACCTTCAAACAAATTGTGGGGGTTGTTGTCTTCAACAGATTGTACAGTTTGTAATTCAAGAAAGTGATTTCCAGAACCTAATGTGCCAAGAGCCTTTAGACCGCGATTTAGGGCTCTTTCAGATACTCCCTCATCGGTTTCAAGAACACCATTAGATTCGATATTTTTCAAATCCTCATCAAATGCAAACCCCATGTCGACCATTGCGTTACTTCCACGTGAAATGATTTCATCAAGTTCCTGTCTATT
>CACEWA010000045.1 GCA_902563095.1 uncultured Candidatus Poseidoniales archaeon
GATAAAATCTCAATGCGAGACCAAGAGCATGTTTTGTTATTATCGCGTTTGCCACAACGACGCCTTGTTGAGCATTTGGATTTGGATAAGGTAGAGGCATATTGGGTTACTACACAAGACGTAACGGGTTCCATACAACCTTCTTTGGACCAGATTGGAGATTTAGTAACCAAACGAGTTGAAAATCATGCGGGAATTGCCGTTGTAGAAGGTATTGAATGGTTGATATCATTACATGGATTTTCTGAGGTCTTGAAACTAGTAATGAATCTGAAAGATTCTCTTCACAGAAAACCATGGTCGATCATATTGGTAGTGGCTGAAGATATTTTCGATGAAATCCAGCATGCTAAGTGGCATAGAGAAGCACCATCTTGGGAAGTTCCTAAGAAAATCGAGTTTTCAGAACTAGATGAAGAAGAAGTCTTGACTGATTTAAGCGATTTAGAAGAGGATCAGGTTCCAGAAGACCGTAGCAATACATTGTCATTTTTAGTCCGTATTCCCAAAGAAGGTTATTCCAAAGAAGTCGTTCGTAGGAGAATATTGCAGTGGCGGCGTATGGGATTAGATGTTTCATCAGCAGAGCCGGCTCTATTCCAAGATTCAGACGACAAAGGTTTTGAAATCTATAAATCAGTAGAGGATAAGGTAAGAAGGGCGGTTGAACTCGATAATAGGTTGGATATTTTAGAAGAACGTGGTTGGCGTTCCGAAGTTACTAAAATGCGATTTAGAATTAGACAACTAACGGGTTTTGATGAGGTCGAAAAACGAATCGATGAACTCATCTAGGTAAGCGCCCACACTCGGCTTCGATCCTTGCTAACCATCCACCGTTAGATAATTCACGAGCAATATCTTCAATTTCTTTTGAAGTTGAACGGTCATTCATCAGTGGGTCGGAAATTTTTCTTACCAAATTATACAAGGATTGAACATGCTTAGCAGGTTCTGCTTTTCTATATTCTAATGCCTCACAAGCAATCATTAATTCACATGCCAAAACTTGAGATAAATGCTTGCATGAATTTACTAAATTCCAAGCAGCTGTTGACCCCATCGACACATGGTCTTCTTGCCCGCCAGAAGTAGGAGTTGAGAATGCTGAGCGTGGCATTGCACCTGCATGCATTTCGGCTAGTGCAGCAGCAGCTACATAGTGAACAATCATCATACCAGATTCCAGACCTGAATTCTTGGCCAAAAACGCTGGAAGATTACTACGGGTTGGATCTACGATTTGGTCAATTCTTCTTTCACTAATATGTGCTAATTCGAACAAAGCATGCGACATATTATCGGCGCATATAGCCAATATTTCACCATGGAAATTACCCTGGCTAATCACTTCATTTTTTCCAGGGTTCTTTGGATCAGGGAAAATAAGAGGATTGTCTGTTGCACTGTTTATTTCTATATCTAGTGTTGAAGATAACTTACGGAAATTTTCTAAAACTGGACCATGGACTTGCGGAATACATCTGAATGAATAAGCATCTTGAACTCTATCACAATCTGCATGAGATGCAAGTATATCAGAGTCCTTCATAATAGCAGTAATTCGCTCAGCAACTAATGACTGTCCGTGGTGAGGGCGTGCTCTATGGACTCGAGGGTCCATTGGTTGAATTGAACATTCTCTCGCTTCTATGGAAACACATGCAATCAGGTCAGCGAGAGGTAGCAAATTAGCGAGGGTATTTTCTGCATTCGAAATTAAAGAACACATTTGGCTGGTTCCATTAATTAAGGACAAGCCATCCTTAGCAGCCAATTGAACTCCTATCAGCCCTTTTTCGATAAGGACTTCAGATGTTGGCGCTGGTCCAGATTCAGACCATACTTCTCCCTCTCCAATTAATGCTAATGCCATATGTGATAATGGCGCTAAATCACCAGATGCCCCCAAAGAACCAATTCTCGGTACAACGGGAATGACATCTTCATTTAGATAGGTTATAATCTGCTCAATAACTGCTCGTTGTATTCCAGAGTGCCCTTTAACTAGCGAATTTGCACGAACGCACATCATTGCTCTTGTATCTGGAATAGACATCCTTTCTCCTATTCCGCAAGCATGTGATCGAATAAGGTTGACTTGCAAAGTAGCCAAATCTTCAGAAGATATGGATTCGCTAACTAACGCTCCAAATCCAGTATTTATTCCATAAACAGTTTCACCACTATCGAGAATATTTTCTACAACTTTCCTAGATGCATCAACTCTAATCCATGCATCAGAAGCAACTTCGACCTTTTCTCCCATTGAAACCAAGGATAATTCAGTCGAAGACAGAGTATTTCCGTCAAGTTTCACGCTGCCCATTATTCGTCACCACCATACACAGAGTCAATGATATTGTCCGTGGTGAGATTCGGTAAAGTAAC
>CACEWA010000046.1 GCA_902563095.1 uncultured Candidatus Poseidoniales archaeon
CTGAGGCAGTTCCATTGCTCTTCCACAATTCAGTTCCGTTGGTTCCGTCGTAGGCTCGGAAATAGAGAGTGTTGCCAACGGCTGTGAGGACGGAGGGAGAACTGCTACCACTTCCGCTTCTGATATCCTTGACCATCACCGTGCCTGAGGCAGTTCCATCGCTCTTCCATAATTCGGTACCGTTGGTTCCGTCGTTGGCTCGGAAATAGAGGGTGTTGCCAACGGCTGTGAGGTAGGAGGGAGAACTGCTGCTACTTCCGCTTCTGATATCCTTGACCATCACCGTACCTGAGGTAGTTCCATCGCTCTTCCACAATTCGTATCCGTTGGTATCGTCGTAGGCTGCGAAATAGAGGGTGCTACCAACGGCTGCGAAGGCGTAGGGAGAACTGCTGCTACTTCCGCTACTGATATCCTTGACCATCACCGTACCTGAGGCCGTTCCATCGCTCTTCCACAATTCGTATCCGTTGGTTCCGTCGTAGGCTTGGAGATAGAGGGTGTTACCAACGGCTGCAAGGTCGCTGGGATAACTGCTGCCACTTCCGCTGCGGATATCCTTGAGCATCCCGATTGCAAACCGAGAGCAGAAGGTCGTCGACGAGTCAATTTCACCCGTTTCAAGAACGCCGTTTGCATACGTTCCACTACCATCCCCATTGTCAAGTCCGTGTGATACAATTCGTCCACCAGCATCACAACCCATGTTGGATGGTGGAGATGATATTGAGGTTAGCATGGTGTTGTTGGAGGAACCTCCATCACAGACGTATTGAGTTTGATCGATCTCACTTGCCTCGAGTACTCCATTGGAATTGTCATCAACGCCAACATCGATTCTTGTACCACCGTTGGCACAGTTCGATCCAGCTGATTCAGGAGTCATGGAAACAATCGCATTTAGACCATCTGACCCATCAGCACCTGCCGGTCCTTGTGCACCATCGGCTCCATCAGCACCGTCTTGTCCATCAGCACCTGCTGGTCCTTGTGCACCATCGGCTCCATCAGCACCAGCTGGCCCCTGAGGCCCTTGCGGCCCTTCTGCTCCGTCACAAATGTCAACGGTTACATGGACTTCTGAGATACTGAGAACACCGTCTGCATCATCATCGCTTCCAATTTCGAAGGTATTTCCTCCGTTCAAACATGCAGTTGAATTAACCACATTGATGAGGATTGATGTACCATCTTGACCATCCATTCCATCAGCACCATTTTGACCGTCAGCACCATTTTGACCGTCAGCACCATCTTGTCCATCAACACCATTTGTTCCATCAGCTCCAGATGGGCCAGTGATGTCGACGAGTTCCCAACCGAATTGTGTGCATACTCGGAAGTTCTCATCTGCACTTACATAATACAGCCAACCATCTCGATCATCACTGCATTCTGGTAAATCTGAGGCTGTATTGGCAAAGTGGACTTGCCATTCATCTAAGGTTTCGACAGGAGTTTCATCTTCATCTGATCCTCCATCATCGCCTCCAAAACATCCGGCAAGGGACATTGTAGCCATCATGAGTGCTAGGAAGATTGCTTGGTGTGTTCGCTTCATGAAGCAAGTATAGTTCAGATGGTAATTAATCATATTCCCTCAGAATTCAATACCAATTTTTATGTCATGTACAAGGGGTCCCCTTGTGCTCGTATACGTGTACATGGGTACCGTTGTATTTGCCAAATTGACTAATTTTAGTTGATCGGCCCATAGACTGGCATCTCAATTTCAACAGCGAATAGAGGGTCAGGGTCACTCGAGTCGTGATATGCAACCACGACTCCGCCATCGTTCAGTATCGCTAATGATGCGAAATCGAAACGGATGTCGTTTCCAGCTCCGCTGGTCGAGTCGAGGTCTCCTAGTCCGATGAAGGTCAGAGTATCAGGTGCCATCGATTCGGAATAATCTCTGACATGATACAGGACATCCACATCTGGTCCGTCTGAGGATTGATATCTAACATTCAGAACGAATAGGTCTAGAGCGCCATTGGCTTGGAATTCCCATTCTTCTATCGAAGCCCAATTATCATCAGAATAGTTCTGAGTTTCCCAAGTAGTTCCACCGTCATATGACAGGTGATGTGTGAATGTCGTGCCTGCTAGGCTGACACAGTGCAAAGCTCCTGTTGAATCTAGTTGACAGTATTCGCTAGGGAATTGAACATCGTGCTTATTCCAGTTCAAAGAAGTGTCCAAGAATGCAGATGTTCCATCACTGAAGTATTGCGGGAAATATAGTCCACCGCTAGGAACAGGGAATGATCTCATTTCCTTGTGAGGCTTATTCACGTCATAATATTCCCCAATGTTTGAGAAGTTTAGATCTACATCTTCAGCACCAGGATTCGAGTTTCGTCCAGCGAATTGG
>CACEWA010000047.1 GCA_902563095.1 uncultured Candidatus Poseidoniales archaeon
AAATTAGTAATGGAATCGCTACAGTAACTATTAATCGACCAGAGGCGATGAATGCTCTTAACGAAACAGTAGTCTCACAATTGGGAGAAGCCCTTGACAAGGCAAACGCTGATGATTCGGTTAGAACGATTGTTTTGGACGGTGCCGGGAAAGCTTTCGTTGCTGGTGCGGATGTGAAATTCTTCGTCGACAAGATCCGCGCAGATTCATTCCCTGACATATACGAATTCACAGCTAATGGACACACTGTTCAAGACAAACTGGAATCCTCCAACAAGACAACTATTGCATTGACCACTGGACTTGCATTAGGAGGAGGATTAGAACTAGCATTATCCTGTGATTACAGAATTGGAACACGTAAGACACAGTTTAGATTCCCAGAGACTAGCATTGGAATTTTCCCTGGACTAGGAGGGACTCAGCGTCCTGCACGCATAGCAGGAATCCCGATCGCTCGTTGGGCTGTTCTAGCTGGAAATTTCATGGATGCAAAAACCGCTACAGACCTTGGCCTTGTTACAAATCTAGTAGATGTTAGCGATGTTGATTCAATGATTGCAACGCTTGATTCACAAGGGAAACCTGCAAACAAGTATCCTTCTAAGCCACAAAATCCTGAATCTAAAATTGCACAATTTGCTGAATCGTTTTACAGCGATGAAAACTTAGATTCAATTCTGAATGGTAATTGCCCAGATGGATTTGATTCTGAAAACAAGTTGGTTTCTAGACAAATGAAATCCTTGTCTCGAACTGCACCAATCGCATTGCGAATGGCAAGTGGATTAATCGATGCTGCTGGAGAAACCAATTTGGTGGAAGGATTATCTCAAGAATTAGGTAAACTTGAAGCGATATTTTCTACAGATGATGCCCTAGAAGGATTGAGTGCACTCATTGAAGGAAGGAAGCCTACATACCAAAATTCATGATGGTTTTACATTTACACTATGTTTTATCATAGACACCTTATGGGAGTTTTATGCCCGAGCCTCCACTCTCACTACCGAGTTCTGTTTTGAGTGATATTGAGAACCATGTCGAAGAGACAATTTCCAATGGGAAGCACATTCGAGAAGTTTTAGCAAGTAATTCCAGGGGCGGGCCTTGGAATACTGAATGGGAAGTAGAGGCTGCTGTAGATGCATTGCATGTTTTTGGAAGTCGTTGGACGATTGAAATTTTATCCACTCTATACATCGCTGGCCCAAGAAGATTCAACCAACTAAAGACCCTACTTGCAGGCATTTCTAGTCGAACCCTGTCCGACAAATTGCGGTTTTTAGTAGAAGAAGGATTGGTTATTCGTAAAGTCGATGATGGCCCGCCTGTAAGAGTCGAGTACATCCTCTCAGAACACGGTGTTACCTGTGGAAGACTTCTCTCTCCATTAGTTGCTCATCTCAAAATTCGTAGCGGCTCAATCAAGTCAAGATGAATGATTCATACAACCGAATCAATTACAAGTGAGTAGTGCTGAAAACACTACATGGCACTTCTGAAACAGTGGATTACCCAACGACCGTGGCTTGCTGCGGGAATTGCTGGAGCCACTGGCGGAATCCTAGGAATCGGTTCCAGTCTGTCATCTCTAATGTTCACAAGAGGTGGAGTGAAAGCTAGAATCAGTGACTTCGAGCATCCTCTTCGACAACGAATTCTAAGAACTCTTGAAAAGAACCCTGGACTTTGTTATCGTGAATTGCAATCTAATTTATCTGCTGCCAATGGAACACTTAGGCACCATCTAGATGTCCTTACCAGTAGAAAAGCAATCACCATAATCTCCGTAAATGGAAGAACATGCTATTTTGCTGGAGCACCTTCGCAGGTTGAAGTTCTTCGAGGAATGGATGTAGGAGAATCGGAAGCCGCTAGGAAAATGCCGATTGGACTATCACTGGTTCAAAGAACGATTATTGATGATATTAGAATAAATGGAATCCCACGCTCACAAGCAGCATTAGCAAGGAGAATTGGGCGCTCACGAGCATCTGTTCATTCTGCAATTAAGGTTCTACGTCGTCGTGGAATTATGAGAGAAGATCGCTTAGAAATGGCACCCCATCTTATCGATGCGGAAGAATGGCAAACCTCTCGGACTATTGATTACGAATGGTCGGACGAAAGACGTTGATTCATTAATCGTCTCTCAAGAGGCGTTTGTTACGCATTATTCAAAGCCCTTCGGCAATCCGTCAGTGATATGTTCGACTTGCGCTTAGATGAAATTCCTCTACCGGCAAGTAAGAATGA
>CACEWA010000048.1 GCA_902563095.1 uncultured Candidatus Poseidoniales archaeon
AAGGCACATTCTGCTGAACGTTTTGTAAATGACCTCGACCCCAATGTCTCAGTAATTTCACACAACGTTCGAATGGATGGAAATAATGCACGAGATTTGTTTGATGGCCATGATATAATTCTGGATGGAACCGACAATATTCCTACGAGATATCTAATCGATAAAACGTGCATGGAATTAGGAATTCCATGGGTATATGGCTCGGTATATAGATTTGAAGGACAAGTTTCTGTATTCAATTACAGGGGTGGTCCAAACTATTGTGATCTATTTCCCGAAGCACCGCCAGATGATTTGATTCCTTCTTGTTCAGAGGCAGGAGTTTTGGGTGTTTTACCTGGTTTAATCGGATGTTTACAAGTAAATGAAGCAATCAAAATAATTACTGGAATAGGAGAACCTCTTTCTGGACGCTTATTGATTTATGATGCGCTAGAAGCCAATCAAAAGATATTGAAATTTGGAAATTCAAAGAATGAACATGTTGAAGAGCCAAATACATCTCAGTCACAGATAATGTTCCATGAGATAGACTCAACTAGAGCGATTGCGCGAATGAATGAGGGGTGGAGTCCTTATTTCATCGATGTACGTTCTCAACAGGAAAATGATGAAGCCAAGATTGCCAAGGCAGTCGATTTCTGTCCTCATACTGAAATTATATCCGCAGTAGAAAGAATCCCCAAGGATGCAGATGTTTTGGTCCATTGCCGCTCAGGAATGAGGTCTCAACTCGCAATAATGCAATTAATCGAAGCAGGTTATGATGGAGCTAAAATGTACAATCTTTCTGGCGGAATAATCGGATGGGTTGAAGTCGACCCTGAAGGAATCATATATGGCTGATACCCACCAAAGGTGGGTCAACCTTCAAAGTGTTAATTGTCAGACAGTAGAATGTGCCGAAACTCATCGTAGCCGACGAGAATGAAGGTCGGCGTAATCTTCTAGCGAATACTTTGGATAGGGCAGGCTACGATGTTACACGTGCTGGAACTCTTCGCCAAGCAGAAGGAACTGCTTTGGCAACGATGCCCGAAGTAGTGCTAATCGATGGTGAATGGAAAATCAGTGATGCTATTGATGCATCGCAGAGGTTGATGTCAGATCCCGAGTTCGCATTCAAATGTAGAATTGTAATTCTTTCTCGAAATACATCTAGCGATTATTTGACCTCGGCTGCACGTGCAGGGGTTAGCGAAGTAATTTCAAAACCGGTTGACATGAATAAATTACTCGCTCAATTGGAAAAGCATTCGAAAAAGCAGTTCGTACCACCTCCTGCTGATGTAACAAATGCTGCCGGAACAGGTGGTGGCGGTACATTTGATGTTTCAATGGTAATGAGTGACGGTAAATGGGCTCTGCCGATGCTGAAAGGAATAGTCACTCCTGAAAAAATAAATGTCGACTTCATCAATGAAATTCTCGCTCAATTAGGTGAAGAAGGAATAGAAGTTGATGAAGGCCTAGACCCTTCACTGATGTCGGAGATGCTAAGAATCGCTCTGAATAGCATTGTCAGTGATATCGATTCAACTGACGCCAGCCAGAATGTTACAGGCTCGACATTACCTTCAGCAAAAAAGAGTACTAAATTAGGCTCCAAATCTAAGGCCAAGAAAGTTGGCGGCTCATCGATGGAGGAAATTCTTCAGAATCAAGCCGATGGAATTGCCAACGACATCGAAGGCATCATGGACAATATCTTGGATGAAAAGCCCGAAATGGTTGCACTGCTACCTGATAGAGAGCAGGTTGTAATCGATCCCGCGGTATTGAAATTTACAAGATTGGTTGCAGAAACTGCACATGAATTAATGTGGGATATTGGTAGACCAGGAAATGTCAAAGATCTCACTTTAATGACTAGAATCGAAGATGTAACTGAGATGCTAGGAGATGTTATCACATCACTTCCCGAAGGGGATGAAGAAGAATGAATGAATCAGAGAAGCGTTGGGCATTTTGGGCGTTATCATGTGCATTCCTCGTCGATTTCTTAGGATACGCTTTCATCGTTCCAATTTTGCCTTCATGGAAACAGGAATTCGCTCTATCAAATACTGAAGCCACAGCTTTGGTTTCCTTGTGGGCAGTGCCTTTGTTCTTACTGGGTCCCAAAACAGGAAGAATTACTGATAGATTAGGTGCAGGCCGCACGATTTTATTCTCGCTATTTTGTTTGACAGTTGCTTCTTTGCTATATCTAGT
>CACEWA010000049.1 GCA_902563095.1 uncultured Candidatus Poseidoniales archaeon
GCCCAACAACAGAATCCATTACTGCTTGCATTCTTTCACCACTATCAGGTATCGAGTGTGCATCAGGAGCAACTAGTTCTTCCCCAGAGAAATCCTTAGGTGCTGATTTCTTTATTCTCCTGGCAACTATTGCTATTCCCAAAATCAATACTCCAATGATCGAATAAGCAATCTCTGGAGAAACTATTCCAAATAAGCCACCTTGTGATTTGGTATTCTTTACACTCACTTCCAATAAAACAGATGAATCACCACAAGTTAGCATCAATTCTTCAATTCCAGCTTCTGTATCATCATTTGTCTCCACTGTTAATTCAACTTCCGAACTTTGCCCAGGGTCGAGGTTTGAAACTGAGGATTGAGACAACGAGACATCCCAATTGTCTGCATCTATTTCATTGACTATATCGGCTGTCAAAGGAATATTTCCAATATTAGAAATTGTAATCATTTGAGAGGATTCTCCGTTTCTATCTACTCCCAGCAAAGGTTTGGCATCTGAATCGTATTCAATAGCGCAAAATGCACCTGATTGAACTTCCACAGGGTATGTTGTTGTTACCTGTAAAGATTCGAACCCATTATCGATGGTAGCATAGATCCCTAAATCAAATGCTACAGAAGTCGCAGGCTCATTTGCAGGGGGTTTGATTCCCACAATCAATTCACTAGATTCTCTTGGACCAAGGTAAGTTGGAGGGTCTGCGAAACCAACCTCCCAGCCATCTGGAGGCAGAGAGTTAGACCAATCGACGCTTACCTGTGAATTACCTGTATTCTCAATCATCAGTGTAGTATAGGTGAAATCACCATTAGGAAGAGCGCTCAAAGAAGATATTCCTTGTGAAGTAATATCCAATCCTATTTCATCCTTAACGACCAAAGTAGTTTCATTGATGATGAAATTTGAAACGTCCTGACTTGTTTTTATGACCAAACGGTTCTCGTCATTCCTTTCTGCAACGGGTGAAACTAGAATCTCGAATCGAACTTGGTCAGATTGTCCAGGCAAAATTTGTAAATCCACCTCGCGATTATCGGTGGTTGAACCATGGCTAACTTGAATTGTCCAACTAGTAAGTTCTGGATTCACTCTTACAGTCAAGTCTAGAGGAGCATTACCTGTGTTCTCAATTAATAGGGTGAGGTTCAATCTCTCCCCGGTATCGACATTTACATCACGTGCATAAGAGGCAGGGCCAACATCAATTCCGGAATCATCGAGTAGGTTTGTTGCGAATGATTCCAGTGGCCTAACGGTTAGAGTTACTGTTTCGCTAATGTTCAAAGAAGGATCAGCTTCACTAGTGACTGAACATGTCACTGAATCTGTACTTCCTGCTGCTGGTAATCCTTCTGCAACCGGTGGCACATAAAGCCGTACTTGCATAGGTAGATATTCAAGAATATCAAGGGGTTCGAATGAGTATGAAGAAGAATTAGATTGACCTAATTCGACAGGCCAACGGTTCTGGCTGTAACAATCCAAATCATAAACCGCTGGCGAATTTCCAGTATTTCTAACTGATATCGAAAAGGCTGTACTGCCGCCTGGAACTGCTTCTAAACCGCTTGTTCCTGCAGGTGCAACTTGGACATCTTTGACTTCTTCAACAACTAACCTTAGCCTGATTGTGTGTTTTACAGTTGGATTATTGGAATACTTCGCAGTTACATCCATCACATAGGTTCCTGCCATAGCATACCTGTCAGTGCTTCCAGAGAGGTCCGCATCATCATCGTTCATTGTGATATTGAGGAACATCGAGTCGCCTCCTTGGCCCATAGCCGAGAGAGTAAATGGTCCTGAAAGATCAGAACTCCGTGACCAATCATCCTCTGTAGGCAATAATACATCATCGCGTAGTGGATGTGGCGATTGAACTTGCGAAATATGTAATTTCACAGATTGTTGCTCAGTTCCCTCGTGTTTCAAAATCACAGGCCAAGTATATCCTTCTGCAGTTGAAGGATCTAATGTTTGGTTAACCATATCAGTATCTTCCACACCATTGGAATCCAAAGTAACCAATCTAACTCCCAAGGCAGCAACTGTAATTGTCATCTCTTCGATGTTATTGTTAATTCCATTAGAGTCATCGTTTACCTCATCGATATCTGAATCCACATCAATAGTGAGACGCATATCATGGTCGCCTGTAGAAGTGAAGGTGTGGTAAAGTGTTAGTGAATCTAGTGAACCA
>CACEWA010000050.1 GCA_902563095.1 uncultured Candidatus Poseidoniales archaeon
ACACAGGGCCGAAGCCCTGTGTCCGCCAGATCTCCCGCTTATCTGCGGCGGGTGTTCGGCTTTTGCCCAAGATGATAGAATATGGAGAGTTAGACAACTTTGGAGCAGCAGCGTCAGACGAATTTACGTTTCCTAACAAGGACACAAAAGCAGACGAAATGAATGACTGCGAGGTTGATGAAAAATCATCATCCGTATTCGAGGTAAACACTCCTGTAGGCCCATTTAAGATTGATATGGAAGACTTTGAAGCCGCTAAAACTCGTGCTAAGAACAAGGTGAATCCGCCTAAGTTTTCCAAAGCTCGCCAGATGACAAGAGAGTTCATCGGTGGAGAGGACAAGATGGACTTCAGATATTGGTCCAACAACCTTGGTTCTCTAATCAAGTTGCACATGGACACTTTCTATGCTGAGGAAGATTTGGTCAAGGAGTTCGACCTTGAGGGTAAGTTAGAAACTCAAGCCACCTATGCAAACTTGCAACTTGGTGACAAGGGAACAGTTCGTTTCATGCAACACGGTTACCGCTTTTACGAGCGTGACGGTGAGCGTTTCGTAGTGATTTCTTCAAAGGACCAAGACGGCGATCAGCGCCTAGTTATCATTTCTACAGAGGAAGGTCGTGGCGTTGAGTTAATCGATGAATTGGAAGGTGATTTCTATGCTAATGGTCCACTCAATGGTGCATTCTTTGACATGCAATACAACTTCATGAAGCGTAGTGATATGGTTGACGAGTTGCTTGCATGGAACCCAACAATTCGTAAGCAGTTAGAGAAGGATGTCCTTGGATTCCTACGTTTAATGCCTATCCTAAATGAGAGAGGACTTCCTAACTCTCGTGGCATTATTCTTTCAGGTGCACCAGGTACTGGTAAGACCATGTATGCCAAGTCTCTTGCCGCAGAAGCAGAGACTACAACCATTCTGATTTCGGCAGAAATGATTCAACAGAGGCATGATGTGAAGGCAGCATTCAAACTAGCACGTCGCCTTTCACCTACTTTGATTATCATCGAAGATATCGATACCGCAGGAACAGTCAGTAGAAAGTTCACAGACCACCCTATCTTAGGAGAATACCTCCAAGCAATGGATGGAATGGAGACCAACAACGGAGTTGTTGTCCTCGCTACAACCAACCACACTGAGAACATCGACCCAGCGATTTCAGACCGCCCAGGTCGCTTTGACCGTATCATCGAAGTTCCTCTACCTGACAGAGCTCAGCGTAAGGAAATCATTCAGAACTTGATGCGTAATATGCCTACCAAGATTGTATCTGGTAAAGTGATTGACAAGGTAGCATCCAAGTCAGAAGGCCTTTCTGGTGCTTGGATTCGTGAAGTCGTTCAAACCTCAATGATTGAAGCGATTTCTAACGATAGAGAAGAGATTCTAGCCTGCGACTTGGAAGAAGGTCTCAAGGATGTCCTTCAGAGAAGAGGTATGGCATACAAGCCTACTCAAAGACTCAGCGATTCAGGTGGCAGAAACTCCGAAGTTTCAGTAATGTGAAGCATTTTGATTAGACTTCGACCACATGGAAGATGTCGTGCTTTTCATGACCGCCTGGTTCGACTAAACGGAAGTATCCTTCCTCGACCATCTCGTCGAAGATATCCACGTATGCGTTCTTATCATCGATCACATCGGTTAAAAAATCGATTTTCTGAATTATCTTGATGTCCTTACGCTTCAAGCGGCGGTTTTGTGGGTAGCTTTGCTCATACGCCTCAGACTTCTGTCGAAGGAAGATTTCAACACTCTTCAGGAAGCGTTCCTTGAGTTTGTTAGACTCTTCATTCTCCTGTGATGTAATTTCATTAGTGACCAGTTCTTCACCAACTTCGTCACAGATTTCATCCATACGGGCCTCTATGTGTTCATCCCCTACTGGGAATGTCTGGAATCTAAGGCGGTATCTTAGGTCAACTTGAAGGCGGAAATCTTCGACTTCAACATCCAGTTCATTCTCAGTAATCCAGTACTCGTAGTTCACTTCGATAATTGCTTCATATAGGCTGATTTGTTCCTGTATATCGTCCATCTCTAGTCCTCCTGTCACGCAGAGTTTCAGTGCGGACGAGAAGGTGTATCAAGATTGCGCTAGAACCTGCATTGATGTGCTAAAAATGCGACGGTTTTGCTTCGTTTCAGAAGCGGCCCAATCGG